>JBBQSZ010000113.1:0-10097 GCA_038234745.1 Flavobacteriales bacterium
CGGCGGGGCTCACCTCTTCCCTTCCCGAACAGAGTAGTTAAGCCCGCCTGCGCAGATGGTACTGCAGTTATGTGGGAGAGTATGTCGTCGCCTTTCTTTTGAAAAACCCTTCATCTAACGATGAGGGGTTTTTTGTGTTTAATCACTACCTTGCACTTTTAGTAATAAGTAATTCTTTAAAAATAATATATCAGAAAATGGATAGTAAAAATGTTGTGGATATGACGAGAGGGACAATTGCTCCTCAAATTATTCATTTTACTTTGCCATTGATTATTGGTAATTTTTTTGTTTTAACCTATAATGCTGCCGATTCTATTATAGTTGGGCGTTTTATTGGGGCTAATGCTTTGGCAGCTTTAGGTGCTGCAAGTCCTGTAATGAATATAATGCTCTTTTTAATTGTTGGGATTTGTTTGGGGATGTCAGTGTTGATGGGTAATTTTTTTGGTAATGGAGATTTAGAAAATTTAAAAAAAGTAATATCTACTTCTCTAATTGCAGGAGGAATTTTTACACTAGTTATTGTAATTTTAGGGTTTTTCTTTTCACATGCTATTCTCACTTTGATGAATACACCAACTGAAATTATTGATGATGCGACGGCTTATTTGCAGATTATTTTTGTCGGACTCTTATTTACGTTTATTTATAATATTTATGCTTCTACTTTAAGGAGTATGGGGAATTCTATAGTTTCTCTCTATTTTTTAGGAGCATCTGCTATTCTTAATGTGCTATTGGATTTGCTTTTTGTAGCTTATTGGAAGAAAGGAATTGAAGGAGCTGCTATAGCTACCGTTATTGCCGAGGCTACCGCTGCAGTTTTTTGTATTTTTTATGTTAGATTTAATGTCACCTTTTTGCGATTTAGAAGAGATGAATTTGTTTTTGATTTTGATTTACTGCGGATTATTTTGGGATATAGTTTTGTTGCTGCTATGCAACAAATAACGTTGCAATTGGGTAAGGTACTTGTTCAAGGCGCTGTCAATCCATTAGGAGTATTTGCTATTGCAGCCTTTAATGCAGTTACTAGAATTGACGATTTTGTCATGATAGTTCAGCAAAACATAGGTCACGGAATTACTGGTTTCTTAGCGCAGAATAAGGGGAAAGGGAATTTTAGTCGTATTCGAAAAGGATTTGTTGTTGGTGTAAAACTGGAAGTGATTTACAGTTTGATTATGATGGTTCTTATCTTTGTTTTTGCTGAGGATATAATGGGCTTGTTTATGGGAAAAACTGGCGAGTCCGAAGTAGTTTTTCAAGGAGTTCAATATCTTAAAATAATGGCTTTTCTTTATCTATTACCAGGAATAACCAATATAATTCAGGGTTATTTTAGAGGATTGGGTAGAATGAAAACTACATTAAATGCCACATTTGTACAAATTGTTGTTCGGGTTATTGCAGCCTATTCCATCGCTTCTTGTTTTGGGATAAAAGGGTTTGCTTTAGCTTGCTTGTTGGGGTGGATCTGTATGTTGAGTTATCAGCTTCCAGTGTTTTCTAAAACATGGAAAAAATTAACCGCATAATATATTGAATAGTTGGTTTCGTTTCGCCTAAATTTTTCCATTATAAGAGCTTAAATCGGGACAATCATTTGTTTTATTAAACTGTACATAATTTTTTAATGGTAAGGTACACTTTTAGACTAAAGCCATTTTTAGGGATTAGTTTGTCATTGTATTTTGCTTGTTAACATGTAATTGACTGGATTTTTAGCGAGGTTATAAAATACTTTGTTTCGTTAAATAGTTAAAACAATTTCGATTCGAATTATTTAAAAGGTATTATAATTTACTATTCTACCATAGATTGTAGATTAAAAAGATATTTTACTGCATTTCATATTGTAACTATTCATATGTTTCATTTTGTTTTTCTTGGAAATTATTTCTGAAAAATTTTTAAAAATTTCGCAAGGTAGTTGAGTTCTTTTTTTAATATTTCCTTACAAATCTTTGATATCGATCAAGTATTTATTAACACTACTACGTTATCGTTAGGGTTTAAAAATTGTATATGTTGAAATTCTGTACTATTTGTATATATTTAACATTCAAATAATTATGTTTGTTTTCAAAAGAAGTTTTATTAACCTTATAATTTCTGATTCTAACCCAGCAAAACTATTGGATATTTTGCATTTTTTATTCTTAAATTAAATTGCTTAAACACAAAAAATTATGAAAATGAAATTACTTTTGAAAAGGTTCTTGCTTACAGTTTTTTTCTTTTGTTTTACATTCGTATCGAATCTAAAAGCCCAATCAGCTGCAAATGTTAATGATATTATGTTGCAAGCATTTGGTTGGGATGTACATCTTCAAGCTTCGGTAATTGCTGATGGGGGATTGTACAATTATTTGAACAATCGATCGGGAGCTTTGGCTAATTCGGGTTTTAATGTCCTTTGGTTACCACCACCAAGCAAATCTACTGGAGGAACAGGATATATTCCGACAGAGTTATTCAATTTTAGCCAAACTACATTTGGTTCTGAAGCACAATTAAAAGCTTTATTAACTAGTCTAAATACTGGATCTCCAAAAATTCACCCGATGGCAGATGTTGTTGTGAATCACCGAGGAGGTTCAACAAACTGGACCGATTTTACAAATCCAACTTGGGATTGTCATTCTATAACTAGTACTGATGAAGCAAATTTTGGAACTATTACTGGTGTAAGGCCTTGTGGTAATGCAGATACAGGAGAAGATTTTAATGGAGCAAGAGATTTAGATCATACTGATTTACAAGTTCAAAACGGTGTGAAAGATTATTTAGCTCGACTAAAAGTTCTAGGTTTTGATAGTTGAAGATGGGATGTAGCTAAAGGATTTTCAGCCAGTTATTTTGGGATGTATCTAACAGCGTCTACTCCTTATGCCTCGGTTGGTGAATATTGGGATGGTAATATTAGTGCATTAAAGTCTTGGATAGATGGGACAGGAAGTCAATCGGCTGCTTTTGATTTTCCTATGTATTATAACGCACTAGGTCCAGCTTTTAATAGTGGCAATTATAGCGCTTTGACTGGTAATCCTGGTTTAGCTGGTCAATTTGGGTACGCTGATAAATCAGTAACATTTGTAGATAATCACGATACATTTGTAAAACCAGGAAGTTTTACAAACAACGATAATATCATGAAAGCATATGCTTATATTCTTACACATCCCGGAATTCCTTGTGTTTTCTTTCCCCATTATTATGGTGGAACCTTTAAAAAGGATGGGGTGACTGTTGTCTATTCATCAAATGAAACTGCCATAAATAAACTAATGGCTGTGCGCAAAGCTAATGGAATAAATGCTTATAGTTCGGTAGTGATTTCAAATTCAAGTACTTTTTATTCGGCTGAAATTGACGGTAAAATAGTTGTTAAAATTGGACCTGGAACATGGAATCCTGGAGCAGGTTGGATTTTAAATACTTCTGGAACAGACTATGCGGTTTGGTCTAAAAATGCTATTAATTTTGCTCCTACAGTTGCAATTGCTCCAGTTGGAGGTTCGTTTTTGAGTGGTTCTCCACAATCGGTAACTATTACTGCTACTGATGATAAATCAGGGACAACTATTTATTATACAACAGATGGTTCTACTCCAACTGATGCTTCATTAGTTTACACAGCACCAATAAATATTTCTTCAACAACAACTATCAAAGCAATTGTTAAAGATTCCGACGGCTTGCTTTCAGGGGTTGCCTCTCAAACCTACACATTTTTATCGACAGGTGATATTACTGTGAGATTTAAACCGCCTACAAGTTGGACAGATCCAATTAAAGTGTATCACTGGGGTGCATTGCCTGCGGCAAATTTAGCAGATGCATCTTGGCCTGGGAAAACAATGACTGGTCCAGATGCGAGTGGTTATTATTCCTATACATTTACTAACATAGCTAGAACGAATATTATTTTTACAAGAAATACAGGTTCACCGCAAACGGCTGATATTACCGGTGTGACTCAGAATACGTGTTATAATATGTCAACTGGAACATTATTAGTTGAAACGTGTGCGCCATTAGGGATTGCTGAAATAGATAACAATCCTACTCAGTTTCAATTGTATCCAAATCCAGTTTCAAAGGAATTTAAAATTAATATGGAAACTTCAAATGTCCTCGTAGTTGATGTTACAGGGAAAGTTATTAAACAATTCAACGGTACTTTCGAAGCTAATTCTATCTTTGATGTTAGCAATTTAGAAAGTGGAATGTATTTTGTAAAAGCAACATCTATTAAAGGTAATGTATCTACGCTTAAATTAATTAAAAAATAATTATAAAAAGAGGTTGTTTAGTAAAATAAACAACCTCTTTTTTTTATAGCAAGGAATTTAACAATCTAATTCGGAAGTGTTTTAAAATTTGCCAAACTATTAATTATCCGTGAACAGTTTCGCTTTTCCCGTAGTTGGTTATTAATTTACCTTCAAAACCTAACCATTCCGCCCAGCGTTTGTCAACATCCACTTTCTCTGAATATTTTCTGGCGAATGCTAGAAAAGTAGCGTAATGTCCGGCTTCGCTAATCATTAATTTTCTATAAAATTCCGCCAGTTCTTTATCTTCAATATTTTGGGATAATACTTTAAATCGTTCACAACTTCTGGCTTCAATCATTGCTGAAAAAAGTAATCTATCTATAAAAGCATCATTTCGGCTACCGTCTTTCTTCATAAATTTGAAAAGTTCATTTACGTAATGGTCTTTCCTTTCTCTACCTAATTTCAACCCGCGTTCCTTGATGATGTTGTGCACCATTTGAAAATGCTCTAATTCTTCCTTCGCAATTTCCAACAAGTCGGTAACTAAATCTTCGTGTTCCGAATTATAAGTGATAATCGTGATGATGTTGGTTGCTGCTTTTTGCTCGCACCAAGCGTGATCGGTCAAGATTTCTTCGATGTTCGATTCAACAATATTTACCCATTTTGGGTCAGTGACTAATTTTAATCCTAACATTTTTTCTTACTTTGTAGATTGATTGTAAAAATACGGTTTTTATTTGTGGTGAAATAGCTTGAAATACAGTTTTATTTATCTTATTTTGCGTTGTAAAATTTAATTTATGAATGCAATTCAGTCTGTTTTAATTATTGGTTTTGTTTGGCCAGAGCCTAATTCTTCAGCAGCTGGTGGACGAATGGTGCAGTTGATTTCTATTTTTAAAGAACAAGGTTTTGAAGTCACTTTTGCTAGTCCTGCAATGGATAGTGATTTTATGATTGACATAGCATTAATAGGCGTTTCCAAGAAATCTATTGCATTAAATTGCTCTAGTTTTGATGTTTTTGTAAAGGAACTTAATCCGACGATTGTCTTGTTTGATCGGTTTATGATAGAAGAACAATTTGGTTGGCGTGTTGCCGAAAATTGTCCTGACGCTTTACGGATTTTAGATACCGAAGATTTACATTGTTTGCGCTTGGCTCGCCAAAAAGCATTCAAAGAGAATAGGGAATTTTCGACTTATGACTTATTAGTAGAAGAGGTTGCCAAAAGAGAAATTGCCAGTATTTTGCGTTGCGATGTTTCCTTGATGATATCTGAATATGAAATAGAATTGTTGCAAACGGTTTTTAAAATCGATTCCAGTTTATTGTATTATTTGCCGTTGTTGTTAGATGAAATTAACGTTTCAACCATTCAAAATCTTCCTTCATTTGAAGAGCGGAATAATTTTGTTTTCATCGGAAATTTTCTTCACGAACCTAATTGGAATGCTGTTCAATATCTAAAAGAAACAATTTGGCCATTGATTAAAAAAGAAATGCCAGAAGCTATTTTGAATGTTTATGGCGCTTATCCTTCGCAAAAAGTGTTGCAATTGAATAATGTAAAGGAAGGTTTTTTAATAAAAGGTCGTGCCAATGATGCCCTAGAAGTCGTTCGAAATACCCGAATAGTTTTAGCTCCTTTACTTTTTGGTGCTGGAATTAAAGGAAAATTACTCGAAGCAATGCAATGCGGAACGCCCAGCATAACGACAACTATTGGATCCGAATCGATGTGTGGCGATTTGCCTTGGAATGGTTTTGTTGCTGACGAACCTCAGATTTTTGCTGATAAATCGGTGGAATTATATCAAGATAAAAGACAGTGGATTCAATCTCAAGAAAACGGTTTTGATATCATAGAAAAGCGCTATTTGAAATCATTGTTTGAAGCTGATTTTGTTCAGTATTTTTTAGAAATTCAACAAGATTTAAAACAACATCGTTTGCATAATTTTATAGGAGCCATGTTGCAACATCATACTTTGATGAGTACAAAATATATGTCCAGATGGATTGAGGAGAAGAATAAATAAGCAAATGCTTTTTGTTTTAAAATTAAAAAAAGTATAGTTTTCTACTAAACTGAAAAATTATCATCAATCAATTCAGCAACAATACGTCCTGATTTCATAGCAGCATTTATAGAGCCGTTCATTAAATGATCGCCACAAATAAAAAGATTTTCGTTGATTTTAATTTCTGAATGGGTTAATTCATTGGTGACTTTTTCTTGATTGGGTAACGCATATTGGATGCGATAAGCTTTCAACATTTTCCAATCATTTACTTGATCTCCATACCATTTTTTTAGTTCGGTTTTCATGTTTTCGGACAAAGTGGTGTCGTCAATTTCGGGAATACCATTATAGGAGATTGAAATTAATACTTTTCCTGCTGGGGCATATTCATTGGAAACATTCGACATTACAGTCAAATTGTTTGCCCATTTTTTATTAGTGGCAGCATTTAAAACCACAACCGCTTTCTGAGTTGGAGCAATTTTAGCTTCAAAATAAACATTGGTAACTTGATGAAATTTTTGTTTTGTCTTCGAAATATAGTTCGCCGCGAGTCCAACGGCTTCGGTAGCAATTATAATTTTATCTGTTTCTAAAGTTGTCCCGTCTTCGCAAGTGATTTTATTTTTCTCGATTGCGGTAACTTTTATGTTGTATTGAATCGAATTTTCAGGAAGCATCGCCAACAATTGTTTTGGAATTTCTTCCATTCCTAATTCGGGAATAGCTGCATCGCCTTCCGAAAACATTTTCATTACAAAATCAAACATATTGCTCGAGGTAGTCAAATCGTTTTCTAAAAAAATGCCAGAAAAGAAAGGTTTGTAAAAACGATGGATCATTTTTTGGCTGAAACCATAATTCTTCAACTGTGAAATGGTTTCTATTTCGGGTTGCTTAAAAATAGTTGGGACTGCTATTTTAACTAATTTATTTTTTAAGAAAAAGGTATTTATTTTATCTTTCAAAGAGCCTACTGGTGCAAATAATGTGGCAAAAGTTGCCGAAGGACGTCTGAATGGATCTGCAATTTCGAATTGTCCATCATCGTAAAGAACGGTGGCTCCTGGTAAAAATCGTTTTAAGTTTAGTTTTTCATAGTCCAATAAAGCTTTTGTTTCGGGATATTCAGTTAATAAAACCTGAAAACCTTTATCAAGCCGAAAGCCCTCTATTAAATCAGTTTTGATTCGTCCACCAACGCGATCAGCTGCTTCAAGAATTTGAATTTTATTTCCTTTTTTATGTAAATAAACAGCAGCAGTTAAACCGGAAATTCCTGCGCCAATTATTGTGATGGTTGGTTTCATTTATTGAATTTGAATGTGATTTCAAAATTAAGGATTTAAAGTATTGAAAACGAAAAATCCCGTTCTGATTTTACTCAAAACGGGATTTCTATTATAAACTAACGGGTGATTATGCAAGCATCGTAACAGGGTTTTCTAAATATATTTTCAAAGTTTGCAAGAACTGAGCTCCGGTTGCACCGTCGATAGTTCTGTGATCACAAGCTAATGAAAGCATCATAGTATTTCCAACTACAATCTGTCCGTTTTTCACAACTGGTTTTTCAACAATTGCTCCTACAGAAAGGATAGCAGAATTAGGTTGGTTGATGATCGAATTGAATTCCGTAATACCAAACATACCAAGGTTAGAAATAGTAAAAGTACTTCCTTCCATTTCTGTTGGTAATAATTTTTTATTTTTGGCTCTTCCTGCAAGGTCTCTTACGCTGGTTCCAATTTGTGACAAACTCATTCCATCAGTAAAAGGTAAAACTGGAACAACTAATCCGTCTTCAACAGCAACGGCAACTCCAATATTCACGTGATAATTGATGGTAATTGATTCCGCAGTCCATTGTGAATTTATTTTTGGGTGCTTTTTCAATGCCAATGCACTTGCTTTAATGACCATATCGTTAAAAGATACTTTGATGTCAGGAACGCTATTGATGATCACTCTCGATTTCATCGCTTCGTCCATAGTAACCTCGATTACCAAGTTGTAATGTGGCGCAGTAAACAAAGATTCTCCCAAACGTTTCGCAATGATTTTACGCATTGTCGAGTTTTTGATTTCTTCTGTAGCAATTTGTCCTGCTGGAACATAAGGTTTTGCAGGAGCAGGAGCAGCAGCTTCTGATTTGGCAGGTGCAGTATTTGCTGCGGCTGGTGCAGCAGTTTGTGGTGTAAAGTTTTCGACATCACTTTTGGTAATGCGTCCGTTTTCACCAGTACCTTTCACTTGCGTCAGTTGTATTCCTTTGTCGCTGGCAATTTTCTTTGCTAATGGCGAAGCTAAAATTCTTTGTCCGTCAGCAGCTGCTTCTTGAACAATAGGTTCTGCTTTTGCTGCAGCTGGAGCAGCTTTCACTTCTTCAGTTGGAATTGCAGCTGGTGATGATCCTCCGCTAGCAACAATGCCGCTAACGTCTGTTCCTGCAGGTCCGATAATTGCCAAAAGGCTATCAATTGGAGCTGATTCTCCTTCTTTTATTCCAATATACAATAGAGTTCCTTCGTTGAAAGACTCAAATTCCATGGTTGCTTTATCAGTTTCGATTTCGGCAAGCATATCGCCTTCTGAAACTTTGTCTCCTACTTTTTTCAACCAAGTGGCTACGGTTCCTTCGGTCATTGTGTCGCTCAAACGAGGCATTGTTACCACAACAACTCCTGCTGGTAAAGCTGCTGTTTCACTTGCTGCTGCTGGAGCTTCAGTTTCTTTTTTAGGTTCCGTCGTAGCTGGGACTTCTTCTTTTGAAGGAGCTTCTGCTTTGCCTCCAGCGATTAAAGCGGATATATCTTCACCTTCGTCTCCGATAATGGCTAAAAGTGAATCGATTGGTGCAGATTCCCCTTCTTTAATTCCAATATATAAAAGTGTTCCTTCATTAAAGGATTCAAATTCCATTGTTGCTTTGTCGGTTTCAATTTCAGCTAGCATATCGCCTTCGCTAATTTTGTCTCCTACTTTTTTTAACCAAGTTGCTACCGTTCCTTCTGTCATTGTATCGCTCAAACGGGGCATTGTAATAATTGTTGCCATAATTGGATTATAATTTATGAGGTGTGAATGGATAGTTTTCTTGATCGTACACGACATCGTATAATTGCTGAATTTCTGGGTAAGGGGATTCTTCGGCAAATTTTACGCATTCTTCGATTAAAGCTTTTACTCTTTGCTCGATTGCTTCAATCTCTTCTTCAGTAGCATATTTTTGATCTTTTATTACATCCAAAACTTGGGTAATTGGGTCAATTTTTTTGTATTCTTCTACTTCTTCTTTCGAGCGGTATAATTGTGCATCAGACATTGAATGTCCTCTGTAACGATAGGTTTTCATTTCAAGAAATGTTGGTCCGCCGCCACTTCTGGCTCTTTCAATAGCCTCGGTCATTGCTTCTGCGACTTTTACAGGATTCATTCCGTCAACGGGTCCGCAAGGCATTTCGTATCCTAGTCCAAGTTTCCAAATATCAGGATGATTTGCTGTTCTTTCGACAGATGTTCCCATCGCATAACCATTGTTTTCGACGATGAAAACTACTGGAAGATTCCATAACATAGCCATATTAAAAGCTTCGTGTAAGGAACCTTGTCTAGAAGCACCATCACCAAAATAGGTCATAGTTACGCCGCCAGTATTATTATATTTATCTCCAAAAGCTATTCCTGCTCCAACTGGAATTTGTGCTCCAACGATTCCGTGGCCACCATAAAATCCGTGTTCTTTTGAGAAAATGTGCATCGATCCACCCATTCCTTT
>JBBQSZ010000114.1:0-9768 GCA_038234745.1 Flavobacteriales bacterium
CGCAAAATACAATGAAGTTTTATCCGACCGAAGAGCAAAATCGACCATCGCTTGGTTAGTTAAAAACGGAGTAAAAGCCGATAGATTAACCGGAAGAGGTTACGGCGAAAGCCAATTAGTAAACGATTGTGGTTGCGAACCTACTAACCAATCGAGTTGCACCGAAGAACAACATCAAATGAACAGACGTAGCGAATTTATTATTACAGCGCTGTAATCAAACCCAAACAATAACCAAAAACCCCTCGAAAGCAGCAGCTTTCGAGGGGTTTGCTTTTGGAAAAATTATATAAAAATATTTTAATTACTTACTTGAAAAAAATCAGATCTAAACCACCGAACTCCAAATAAAATCAAATTACAAACCGAGAGCTTCTTTTATCAATTGCAAATTTTTATCACTGAAATGGATTTTAAGCGCTTCTTGTTGACCAGCTTCTGACATTTTATTCCAAGTTTTTAGGATAATGTTTTTCATCTTTTCTTTATCGTGTTTATTTACAAAAGAATCAAAATAATATTCTAAAAATACGAGACAAATTACATCTTCCAATAATTGTGTTTCGACATCTTTTTTAAGTAATTTTTTTTCGATAAGGAAAGAAACTCGTTCTATAAACCCCTCTGAATAACCAACTTTCTCTAATATTTCTGCAGTAGTTGTTGCATGAAATTTTTTCAACTCTTCCCGCCATTTCAAATACCCCACTCGATCCATTGGATAAGATTCTCGAGGCATTTTCCATCGGCAAATATGTTGGGCTTTACATGCTATTTGAACTGCTTCTGAAGCATTTGGATAAAAACTCATCAACCTCTTATACATTCGATTCGAATATAAAAGCTCTTTGGGATAAGTTTCTAATAAATATATTTCGCTATTGGGATCTTTTGAGTTTTCATCATCAATATATCGGCTAGCCTTTTCAAATGGAGTCATTATTAGTTGAATTGTTTAACTTCAAAGATACATTTTTAATCCAAAAAGGCATCAAAAATAGTTTTCACACTAAATAAAATGTACTGAATTAGGTTCCTATTAAACAATAAAAAAATCTTACAAAGTTTTATTCGCTCTGTAAAATTTTTTAAACTGTACTTTTATTAATAATTAGGACAACAATTTATTGAACTACTCTATTTTTTAACTGCTGCAATACTTGAATTCAAGTAAAAAAACAACCGAAGAGTATGATTCATATCATATTGATACCCATTTGATTTTTGTTGATAGACATTCATATATCCAAAATCAAAACTTAGTGTAGGATTGATTCGTTGTTTAATTCCAACGAAAATTCGATTTTGATCGAAAGTATTATAAACAATATCTTTGCCAAATTGAATTAATAATTCGTCAGAAATAACCAGTAAAGGTGCTGTTTTACTTTTGAAAACGGGAATAGTTGTACTAATTAAATACCGAACTCTATTGGAGAATTTATTTTTTCCCGTTTCTTGATCATTGACAATTATTTCCTGCCAACGCTGTTCGTTTCGCAACCTTTGAACAATACTAACATTTCCTGATTTAGTATTCATTTGTACTTGTTGATAAATTCTATTTTCGTCTGCAAAAGTGCTCCAGTCTGGATTTTTTGGAGCTAACCACATATGACCATATCCACCAACAAATGAAAATTTAGAATTTGGAATATAGGAAATCCCACCTCTTAAAAAGAAAAAATTGGTGTCGTGAAAAAAATCATTGGTTCGCAAATGCACATCGCCAACTACGCCCCAATGTTCGCTAAATTTGGTAACCGAGTTCAGGGAAACCCATGTTTGAGACTGTTGATTAACTTCTTTTTCTTTAACCGTTTGTGCAAAAAGTATTGCTGGAACGAGCAGCAATAGCAATTTAAGTAAATTCGTTTTCAAAATATTTTAATTTTAATTATTTTTAAATTTCGACTGTAAAATTACTTTTTCGATACTTTGCTCACAAGTTTTGAACCGATTATTGGATGCCAAAAGCATTATTTATTTTTATTCTATTTAGGTGGCAAAACAAAAATAAAACCAAGCTCAATATCGTCCTGCTTCAAACTATCGAGGATCTATTTTTGTCAGGAATTGTAAACAAATATAAATCAGTTCGATAGTTAAATTAGTTACAAACTGTACCGTTTTTTTAAGATAACTTTAATTATTTATACTTTTAGAATGATTAATATTGTAATTCACTGCAATCTAAAAATTATGAAAAAAATATTTCTCTCCGCTTCACTAATAATAGTCCTTATAATTGGTTGTAAATCAAAAGGAAATTCAGACGATTCAAAGAAGTTGAACCTTACTTTCGAAGCCAAAAGTAACAGCAATGTTAGCGGAACTGCCACATTTACCGAAAAGAAAGGTATGGTTACTTTCGTTGCCAAATTATCAGGTTTAAAGCCTGGAATTCACGCCATTCACATTCACGAAAAATCTGATTGCACCGCTGCTGACGGAAGTTCGGCTGGAGGACATTGGAATCCAACCTTCAAAAAACACGGCAAATGGGGCGTTGGAGAATACCATAGAGGTGACATTGGCAATTTTACCGCCGATGAAAAAGGAAACGGAACCATCACTCTAACCACCGACGAATGGTGTATTGGCTGTGAAGATGCCACCAAAAACATTTTAGGAAAAGGATTAATTGTTCATCAAGGAACAGATGATTTCACTTCTCAACCCGCTGGAAATGCTGGATCTAGAGTTGCTTGCTCGGCAATCATTAAATAAAAGAAATCAAAACATCAAAAACGTCTTGTTTTAATTAACAAGGCGTTTTTTTTGTCCAATTAAATTTGCAGAAGCGCAAAATAGCATAGCTTTGCAATTCAAAATAAAGCAATGATTAACCCTTCGGCAATCGGTTGGATAGATAAATTTTTCTTGAAGCAAAAATCTAATTTGCTTCCCACTGAAGCGAACCCACATAATTTTTACAAAAAAGCTAGGGAAACAGGGCTGATTTATGGACATATTATTTCATTTGATACGACGTTCGAAATTGAAACCAAAGGTTGGCTTCAAAACGAAATTTCAAAACTGGCGCTGCTCAATACATTGTATGCCGTTTACGAATTGACTACAAAAGACAATAATTCTGAAAAATTTATTTTGAAAGCAGTCGAATTCTACAATGAAATGAATCCGCAAGGGTTTAATTTGTTCCGAAAAGTATTATCTAACGGTTCCGCTTCTTTAAATTTAGAAAAAATTATTGATACTAGAGTTCAGACAAATGTTGATATTATCAGCAAAAACTTTTCGCATATCGTAACCAATGCATTGTTATTTATAGACGTTTTGGCTTTCCGCCAATATTTAATTCACGGCGAAATTCCAGAGAAATATTTAAAAAAAATAGAAGAAGCCATTATTAGTATCGTATCCCTAGCTTTAAAAACTAAAACTAAGAAATCAAAATACGATGATTTATTGATAAAACTATTTGAGGCTTCAGTTCGTTATAGTAAATTTTCGAAAGTAAATGTACAATCTCAACATTTTGGAATGAACGAATTAAAATTAGATTATTTTAATCAAATTCTAGAAAAACAATACCTTGTTGATATGGCTGGAATGGCTTTGTGGAGCGATGGAATTATCGAAAAAAACGAAGCTTACTTTCTATACAAATTAGCGGAATTAATGGAAGTTCCAGATGATTTTGTTAGCGATAGTATAGAGAAAACAAATGAATTTATTACCAAATTCAAGAAAGAAATTCCCTATTTTAATTACTCCAATCCGGTTAAGCATTTTTACGACCAAACCACGCAAACCGTAGTAAAACTTCTAGGTCGAAATAAAAACAGATTAGTCAAGGAAATTCTAGAAAGCAAAGAATTGATGGTGCTTCTAGCCTACTCGACCCGAAGAGATTTGAATGAAAAAGAAAAGAAAAAAGTAAGAAAACAATTGTTGGATATTTGTAAATCAATACCGTCTTTGGCCATTTTTCTCTTACCAGGTGGAAGTTTGTTACTGCCCATTTTTATCAAATTTATACCAACACTTTTGCCTTCTTCATTTAATGAAAATTTAGATAGCGAGGAATAAGTTCATTTACTATAAAAATAAAAAAAAATCACACCAAAAAACTACCTAATTACTACATTAGAAGCTGCTTTTTTTTAAGACAAAAAACTAATGGTCTGTTTATTAAAATTACTTAAAACTTCAGTTGATCAATATCATCCAAGTCTTTATCCGAACTAAAATTAACATTCAAATCGGTAACATATCCGGAATTTAATCCGTAAACCCAACCGTGAATCGACAATTCTTGCCCCTTTTTCCAGGCGGCTTGCACAATTGAAGTTTTAGCCAAATCATAAACTTGCTCCATACAATTTAATTCGACAAATCGATTGAATCGCTGCGTTTCATCTTCAATAGCGTCTAATTCTCGACGATGAAAGCGATAAATATCTTTAATATGTCGAATCCAGTTGTCAATGATGCCAACAGATTCATTTTTCATAGCCGCTTTGATACCGCCACAACCGTAGTGACCGACAACCAAAACATGTCGAACTTTCAAGACATTGACTGCATAATCTAAAACGCTCAACATATTCATGTCAGAGTGAATCACCATATTGGCAATATTTCGATGTACAAAAACTTCGCCCGATTTTGCGCCAATAATTTCATTTGCAGGAACTCTACTATCTGAACATCCAATCCAAAGCAGCGGAGGCGATTGTCCCTTAGCAAGATCTTGAAAATAATTAGGATCTAGTTTCAATGACTCCTCCACCCACTTTTTATTTCTTTCTAATATTTTCTCGTAGAAATCACTCATTCCTATAAATTATAAATTGATTATACTTTTCCAAAAATAGAAAAATATAATCAATTTATTAACCGAATACCATTCGGATATTATATTATTGTTGCCAAGCTTTCAGCATCCAAATTGTTTTTTCTTGTTCTGCAATAAAATCACTCATCATCGAATTGGTTCCTTCGTCCTCAATATCAGCCGATTTTTTTAATATAACTCTTTCTATAGCAAGTAATTGCCCCAATGAAGAAACAATTAATTCAATCGCTTTTTCGTCATTATGAATGCTTTTTCCAATTTCGAGTTGGTTATTTTTGATATAATCTTCAAATGTGTGAAGTGGGATGGCATCCAAAGTTAAAACACGCTCTGCAATTAAATCAATTTTTATTTGACTATCATTATACAATTCTTCAAATTTTATGTGCAAATCGAAAAAACGTTTGCCACGAATATTCCAATGCAAACCACGCAAATTTTGATAATAAACTTGAAAATTACTTAATAATACATTTAATTCTTCTGCAACTACTTGAGCTTCTTGGCTCGGTAATCCAATATTATTTAATTTCATAGCATTTAAATTTAATTACTTTTATTTCTATCAAATTTACGAAATATTAATGCAATTAGCTATAAATTAAATTGATTGTTTTTATATTTGCATCATAAAATATTATACAATGACAATTACGCAACTTCAATATGTCCTGGCTGTAGCCGAATATAAAAATTTCACACTTGCTGCCGAAAAATGCTTCGTTACACAACCTACTTTGAGCATGCAAATTCAAAAAATTGAGGAAGAACTTAAAATTTTAATTTTCGATCGAAGCAAAAAACCAATTCAATTAACTGATATTGGCAGAAAAATTGTAGAACAGGCCAAAAATATCGTCAACGAAGCGGGCAAAATAAAAGATATCGTAGAATTCCAAAAAGGATTTATTGGTGGAGAATTTCGGTTATGAATAATTCCAACCATTATGCCAACACTTTTGCCGATGTTTTTGAATAATTTCATCAAAAAATACCCAAAAATAAAGCTTATAATCGAAGAGTTGAATACCTACGAAATCATCACTAAATTAAAAAATGGTCATCTTGATGCAGCTATTGCAGCAACCCCTCTAGAAGATGAAAAAATTAAAGAAATTGTACTATATTATGAGCCATTTGTAGCGTATATTCCTGCAAACAATAGTATTGCTGAAAAATCTATAATCGAAATTTCTGATCTGAATTTGGATGAAATTCTGTTATTGCAAGACGGACATTGTTTTAGAGATGGTATTTTAAATTTATGCAAAAATCAGGAAATAGCTAACAAAAATTCGTTTCAACTCGAAAGTGGTAGTTTTGAAACACTAATAAAACTGGCAGACGAAGGATTAGGAACAACGCTTCTACCCTATTTACACACTTTAAATTTGAGTGATAAAGACAAGTTAAAGTTGAAACAATTCAAAGAACCCAAACCAGCTCGTGAAGTAAGCTTGATTTATCCAAAAAGCGAATTAAAAATCCATATAATAAATGCACTCCGAAACACAATTACAGGAGTTGTGAAAGGTGCCATTGCCTTTCAGAATGTTCAAATAATTAGTCCTATTACAAAGAAATAAAAAAGGCTGCCCTTTTCGACAGCCTTCTATACTTACTTGTTTACAATTACCAGACATTGCCTTAATTCTGGCTTTTCGATTATGAAATTTAATAACCATTCTCGCAATTGCTCCATTTCGAACGGCAATAGAGATTTTATTGCTTTTTCTAACTCTTTACAAAAAAGTGTGGCGTCAAAACTCACTCTCTCCAACACCGATTTAGTGTAATCAAACATTACTTTAGACATAATTATTTAAGATTTAGGATTATTCTTGAACGTTCAACCTTGTAAAAGTATGCTTTTATTTTTACAATAAAGATTAAATTAACAACGAATTAAGAAGCTTTATATTGTGTAAAAAAGACTTTATTTTTTACTTAAATTCTAATTTTTTTTAGCACGAAACATTTCTCTTTTTCCGGGAGCTCCTTCGTGTTTTTCGACCGTGAAACCAGCTTCAATCATATTTCGTTTGATCACTCCACGAGCTGCATAAGTAACTAAAAAACCCTTTGTTTTCAATGCGCTAAACATTTTTGTAAATATTTCAACACTCCATAATTCAGGTTGTACATCAAACCCAAAAGCATCAAAATAAATCAAATCAAATTTATTTACATCATTGATTTCTGCAAAAAATTGTTTTCTTTTTGTGAAAATAAAATCTTCATTCAAAACATGGGATTCTTCCCAACTACATTGGTGCAGTTTTTCGAAAACAGATCTGTTACCTTCAGCATTTAATTCGGCAACATAATTCATTAAGGAAGCTTCCTCCAAAGTAACGGGATACCCTTCAACTCCCACATAATTTATTTTTTGATTCCATTTTGGGTATTCTAAAAAGGTAATAAAAGCGTTCAAACCCGTTCCAAATCCAATTTCTAAAATGGAAACAGACTCCTTTTCGAACAATGAAAGTCCTTTTTTTATAAAAACATGTTGCGCTTCTTGAATGGCTCCAAATCTTGAGTGATAACATTCATCCCATTCTTCAATATGTATAGTCGTAGAGCCATCTCGAGTTTGAATTATATTTCTTTTCAAAATTAGAAGAGTTTTATTTGATTTGTATTGGGTTTAAAAAGCCAAATTTAATTAAATGTAATTTATGTATAAGCATTAAAGTTTCCTATTTGTTAGATAATCCATAAATTCAACTCCACATTTTCCAATTTTTTTCCTTTATAAATAAATCTCAGTTAAATGACATAATTAATGTTTTTTTGACAACTAATTTGATGATTTTTATTTAATTTTGCAAACACTATTATCGCAAAAAATTAAACAATTATATTTTTAAATAGCAGAATATATTATGAGCGCAACTCACACAAATAAAATCGAAATCATAAAAGCATCGACTTCAAAAATAAATGATGTCGATTTTGATAATTTGCATTTTGGAGAAATTTTTACAGATCATTTATTTGAATGTGATTTCAAAAATGGGGAATGGCAAAAACCAATTATAAAACCTTATGCTCCATTTTTATTGGATCCATCGTCAAAAGTTTTTCATTATGGTCAAGCCATTTTTGAAGGAATGAAGGCTTACAAAGACGATAATGATGCTATTTGGTTGTTTAGACCCGAAGAAAATTACCACCGCTTTAACCATTCGGCAACAAGAATGGCAATGCCCGAAGTTCCAGAGGAAATCTTTATGGAAGGATTGCATCAATTGCTACAATTGGATGCAGAATGGGTAAAAAAAGGAAAAGGTAATTCTATGTATATCCGACCATTTATGATTGCAACTGGTGCTGGCGTAATTGCGAATCCATCGGATGAATATAAATTTATGATTCTTTTATCGCCTGCAATGGCCTATTATTCTGGTGAAGTAAAAGTGTTGATTGCTGAGCATTTTAGTAGAGCTGCGAATGGTGGAATTGGCGCTGCAAAAGCCGCAGGAAATTATGCGGCACAATTTTATCCAACAAATTTGGCGAACAAGGCGGGTTACCAACAAGTAATTTGGACGGATGATGCTACACACACCAAGCTGGAAGAAGCTGGAACAATGAATGTGTTTTTCAGAATAAATGACACTTTATTAACGGCTCCAGTTAGTGAAAGAATTTTAGATGGAATCACTCGAAAAAGTCTTATAGAAATGGCTAAAAGCGAAGGTTTCAATGTAGAAGTTCGTCCCGTATTAGTTTCGGAATTGGTTGAAGCTGCAAAAAATGGAAGCTTGAAAGAAATTTTTGGAGCTGGAACAGCAGCGGTAGTAAGCGTTATCAAGGGATTCGCTTATCAAGATGTTTATTATGAATTGACTCCAATCGAAAATTCTGTCGCATCACAACTTAAAGATAAATTGACAAATATCCAACACAAACTAGCCGAAGACACTTTTGGTTGGACAGTTAAGGTATAGTTAGCAGTGTTCAGTTTTTTAGTGTTCAGTATAAAAAATCCCGTTTTCCAAAAGAAAATGGGATTTTTTATACTGAATTGCAATTGAATACTAAGAAAATGATTGCTGAACACTATTTCAGTATTTTAGAAAAATCAGGTTTAAAATAATTTGGACCTTTCATCACTTTTCCGTCTTCACGGTAAATGGGTTTTCCATCTTCGCCTAATTTGCTCATATTCGAGCGTTGAATTTCGTCGAAAACGGCTTCAATTTTATGTTGCAAGCCGTGTTCTATAATTGTTCCGCAAAGAATGTACATCATATCTCCAAGAGCATCGGCGATTTCTACTAAATCATTATTTTGCACGGCTTCAAGATATTCCTCGTTTTCTTCTTTCATCAAATTGTAACGAAGCGTGTTTTTGGTTTCACCCAAATCGGCTTTTGGATTATCACTATGTCCAATTTTGAAAGCCGTGTGGAATTCTTTGACTGCGTTAATTTGTTTTTGCATACTATTATTTGATTAAATGAATTGGCAAATTAGCATGTTTTATTAAACAAAACATTAAATTTGCAAAAAAAAATCAAACTATGTTTAGTCAAGGTCAAATGCTATTTGCAGGTTTTTTTGTTATTATTTTCATTATCGCCATGATTTATGCTTATCGAAAAGATGCGAAGTTGCACAAAGTATTCTACCAAGGGAATTTCAAGATTTTAATTGGTTTTGCCTTATTTATTGTGCTCTTGTTTGTAATAAAAATATTTTTCAAACGATAATAGTTCGACCGTTTCTAAAAGCAGTCAAAGTATCCTTTTTATTGTACATCAATCATCTAATAATTTTATAAAGGCAAAAACCATAGTTTTTAGAATAATTCCAGTATGTATTCGGCAAAAGTTTTAAGCAGTTTTCTTAAATCGAGATTAGTTCTTTTATATCTAACTTTGGAACCAAAACTGGATTAACAAAACTACCAGTGGTGCAACAGCATAATCAAA
>JBBQSZ010000115.1:0-9697 GCA_038234745.1 Flavobacteriales bacterium
ATTCAGTTGCGCCACGTGGCCTTTTTTGTGAGTGCAAATATAGGGATTTTTTGCAATAGTGCAAATCTAAAATCAAAAAAGAGGTATTTTTTTTAAATTCTAAAATCAACAATCTAATGCTCTTGTAGTTACATAATAGCGGTAGCCAATAATTGCCATTTGCCATTTTTTGGCTTTTGCCAAATCGACTCTTTTTTTGGTAAAACTGGGTAGAATAATTTTGTTGATTCGTGCTAGGATTTTGAACATAATTAATTTTTTTCAAAGATATAAAAAGATGGTCTTTTAAATACTTATGATTCGTTTTTCAGCAGCCAACAATCGCTGCAACCAAATGCAACAAAAAACTGCTAACATTCCCAGCGAACCCATAAAAATCCAATTGGTTAAATAGCCAAAATGAGCAATAATATCCAATCCAGTTTTAGAACATGCAATGTGTGCCAAGCTGAAACTCATTGTGTAAAATCCCATGTATTGTCCTTCTTGCCCTTTTGGCGCTCGATTTAAAGCAACTGCATTCGAAAATGGAAATGCCAAAATTTCCCCAAACGATAGTAAAACGATGCTAATTACTAAAATAAAAACCCAAGCATCGAGCAGTAATATATAGTAACCTGCCGAAACACACAAAGCGCCATACAAGATATTTTTGATTCTGTTCGCTTTCTTGCGTTCTAATAAACTTACGATTGGCATTTCGAACATGAAAACCAAAAGTCCATTAAAGGATAGCAACAGTCCGGTTTGAAATTCGGTTAAACCAAATTTTTCGTGATGATACAATGGAAGTGTCGTAAACAATTGGAAAAATACCATCGCAACAACAAAAATGATGAACAATAATAACCAAAATGGTTTGTCTTTGTAAATCGATTTTTGAATGGATATTTGTGACTTTTCTTCTATCGAGAGTGTAATTTTTTTCTTCTCTTTTACCGTTAATGCGAAAATCAAAATAGCAAGAATACAAGAACTACCATCTACCCAAAACAGGGCTTGATAACCCATTCCTAAAATGATTAATCCTCCTAAAGTAGGTCCAGCAGCAAAACCCAAATTGACCGACAACCTTACTAAAGACAAAGCGCGAACTCTATTTTCTGGTCTGGCATAAACACCTAGCGAAACAAACATTGCTGGTCGAAACATATCAGCCACAGCCATAATAGCAAACATTCCGAAACATAATCCCCAAAAACTAGTGATGTATTGCAGGACAAAAAAGAGAATACCACTCGTAAAAAGACTAAAAATCATGACTTTATAAAAACCAATTTTATCAGACATTTTGCCTCCAAGCCAAGAACCAAGCATAGAACCTAAACCAAAGGCGACCATAATCCAACCCACTTGACCGTAAGTAAAGTGTAGATTTTCCTTCAGATATTTCGACAAAAAAGGCAAGACCATTGTGCCTGCTCGATTAATGAATGTAATCAACGCCAAGATCCAAACTTCACGCCGGAAACCTTTAAAATTGCTTATATATGTGCGAAGACCTGTTCTGAGCATTTCGGAATTTTCTAGGATGCAAAGTTACAAAGATTTTCAGGAGCTATTTCCAGCTATCCGTTGCAATCTTTTATTTTTTGGTAAAAAATAAAAGGATTTCCACTACTATCTGGGCTAGGTCTTGGTACTTAAAAATGAAATCTTCCTAAATATTAACGTTGTGTCTTTCTAACTTTTAAACTATTTTTGCTTAAAATTATAAAAATGAAAACAGTTTTAATAGTAACTTTTTTAGGATTGTTCAATTTAGGTTTTAGCCAAGAAAAATTTGACAATGCTGCTATCGAAAAATTTCAAAAAGACTTAAATACTGAATATGCCGATGCTAAAACAAGTCCATTGATGGCGGAAGATTTAGCGGTTTTCAAATCTTTAGATTTTTATCCGATAAGTGAGAAATTTTATGTGAAAGCAAAACTCATAAGATCAGAAAACGAGAAGCCATTCAAAATGAAAACCTCGACTTCAAGACTTCCAAAATTCATCAAATATGGTGAAGCTCATTTTGAAATTAATGGTAAGGAATTTAAATTGAACTTATATCAAAGTCTTGATTCTAAAGGAAAAGTTGAAGGTAAAGAGGATTTGTTTTTACCGTTTTTTGATTTGACTTGTGGTAAAGAAAGTTACATTGGTGGCAGGTATATTGATTTAAAAATACCAAAAGGAGACACAATCCCCATTGATTTCAATATGTCTTTCAATCCATATTGTGCCTACAGTCATAGATATTCTTGCCCAAAAGTGCCTTTAGAAAACAATTTGAATATTGAAATTAAAGCCGGTGTAAAGAAATTTCCCGATTAATGAAATACTTCAATTTACATACCCACGAATACACCAATCAGCCCGATGTCTTGGAGTTGGTCAATCAATATCCGCAGGAATTTGATGCTTTGATTCCATTTTATTCCATCGGAATTCATCCATTGTACATTGATGAAAATCGCTTGAATGCTGATTTTAAACTAGTGAATGAAAAATTGGCGTTGCCAGAATGTTTGGCGCTTGGCGAATGTGGTTTGGACAAACGAAGCGAAACGCCTCTTGAAATTCAGAAATTGATTTTTGAAAAACAATTGGCTTTGGCAGAAAAACACCAAAAACCAGTGGTCATTCATTGTGTTGCCGCTTTTCAGGAACTTATCGAAATCAAGAAAAAATTGAAAATTAGTGTTCCAATGCTGGTTCACGGATTTTCGAAGAAAATAGAATTAGCCAAACAATTGATTGATTCAGGATTTTATGTTTCGTTTGGGAAAAATTTATTGCGAGCCAAAAGTCTTGAGACTAATTTAGAATCGGTTTTTAAAAGTATTCCAAATGATAAATTCTTTTTGGAAACGGATATGATCGAGGAAGGGATTCAAGATGTTTATGCCTTGGCAGCTAAAATTAAAGGATTAGAATTAAACGAATTACAAGAAATTGTGAACAGAAATTATAATGCAACTTTTGATTTGCAGAAAAAATAAACCAAGAAAAAATGGCAGAATGGACGGAAAGAGCGGAGCTCTTATTTAAAACAGAAGGTTTAGAAAAATTGAAAAAGGCCAATGTTTTGGTTGTGGGAATGGGAGGAGTTGGTTCTTTTGCTGCCGAATTTTTGGTAAGAGCTGGAGTTGGAAAAATGACCATTGTGGATGGTGATATTGTTGATATTACAAATATTAACCGACAATTACCTGCTTTGCATTCAACCATTGGTCAGCCAAAAGTAACCATTGTTGGCGACCGATTAATGGATATAAATCCTGAATTGAAATTGACTAGAATTCAAGAATTTTTATCGCCAGAACGAGCTTTTGAGTTGGTTTCGGACGAATTTGATTATGTTTTAGATTGCATTGACAGTATTACTCCCAAATTGAATTTAATTATTGCTGCCAAAAGAAAAAGGGTGAAAATTATTTCTTCGATGGGAGCAGGAGGAAAAATGGAAGCATCAAAAGTGAAGGTTGCCGATATTTCCAATACCGTAAATTGTTTCTTAGCGAAAACCATTAGACGGCGATTAAAACAAGTGAAAATTGACAAATTAAAAGTCGTTTTTTCGTCTGAAATTCAAGATGAATCGAGTTTAAAAATGACGGATGGTTCAAATTATAAAAAATCATTTTATGGAACAAACAGTTATATGCCAGGATTGTTTGGCTTGTATGCTGCCGAAACTGTGATTCGTTATTTGATTAAAAAATAGTGTTCCCTATTCAGTTTTTGAGTGTTCAGTTAAAATACTGATCATTTTTAAATAGGCTACAATTGGCCACTACTAAACTGACCACTGACTACTAAATATGAAATACCTAAAACTCATTCGATACCAAAACCTATTTATGCTTGCTTTGATGCAGCTGATTTTTAGGTATGCTTTTCTAGAATTGCAAAATATTCCTTTGGCTTTAGCCGATTGGCAGTATTTCTTGTTGGTTTTGTCAACGGTTTGTATTGCTGCTGGAGGCTACATTATCAACAATATTATGGACGTCGAGACCGATACAGAAAACAAACCCGAAACGGTGATTGTGGGCAAGTTTATTTCTGAAACGAAGGCATATAATTTATATGTAGCGTTTACATTTATTGGCGTGGCAATTGGCTTTTATTTGTCGAATGTAATCGACAAACCCAGTTTTGCTTCGGTTTTTATAGTCATTGCAGCAACCCTCTATTTTTACGCCACAAGTTTGAAACAAAGTTTGTTGATTGGCAATTTTGTGGTGGCTTTGTTGCTTTCGATTAGTGTAATTATCATCGGAATTTTCGATTTGTATCCGGTAACTTTCGAGGAAAATAGACCCGTAATGGGATTGCTTTTTGGCATCCTTTTAGATTATGCACTATTTGCTTTTATCATTAATTTTATTCGGGAAATTGTTAAAGATTTGCAGGATGTAAATGGCGATTCTAAAGAAGAAATGAATACTTTACCAGTTGTTTTTGGCGTCAACCGAACCACAAAACTAGTTTTTGGACTGAGTTTTATTCCTATCATTTGTATCGTTTATTACATCCATACTAACTTATTTAACTCGGGTTTGATTTACGCAACATTATATGGATTGGTGTTTATATTGGCACCACTTTTTTACTTTTCGGTAAAAATTTGGTCGGCAAAACAAACACACGATTTTTATCATTTGAGTAGGATTCTAAAATGGATTCTGTTTTTTGGAATACTTTCTATCGCCGTCATCAGCCTAAACATAAAATACGATGCTTAAAAATAAATTACAAAAATACAAACTCATATTGGCTTCGGGATCGCCAAGACGTCAGCAATTTTTCAGGGATTTAGACCTAGATTTTGAAATTAGATTGAAGGAAATTGAAGAAATTTTTGCGCCCGAATTGAAGGCCGAAGAAATAACTAATTATTTGGCAGAACTAAAAGCAAGTGCTTTCGAAGGAGAATTAAAACCAAACGAAATATTAATTACCAGTGACACTATCGTTTGGCACAACAACAAAGCGTTGGGCAAACCAAAAGATGCACAGGATGCTTTTGAAATTCTAAAATCATTGTCGAATGCAACTCACGAAGTAATCACTTCGGTTTGTTTTAAAACTATTGCTACGGTTGACGTTTTTTATGAATTGACCAAAGTTACTTTCAATGAATTAAGTGATGACGCTATTCACTATTATATCGAAAATTACAAACCATTTGACAAAGCTGGAGCCTACGGCATTCAGGAATGGATTGGTTTTGTGGGTGTTTCTAAAATTGAAGGTTCGTATGCGAATGTAATGGGAATGCCAACCGACAAAGTGTATGAATATTTGATTAATTTAGCATAAAAGAAAGACTATGGAATTTATACATAATTATTCAAGAGAATTAATTGCTACAGGAATTTTGTTGATCTTGGTGATTTTGTCGCGATTAATTGTTTCTAAATTGGTTCGAAGTTTTGCTAAAAGAAGTCATACTGTCGAAAGAAGGACTCGATTAGTGTTGAAATACATTCATTTGCTGATGAATATTATTGCTGTGATTGCCTTGATTATCATTTGGGGAGTTCAAACCAAAGATATTTTTATCGCACTTTCTTCGATTGCAACCGTTGTAGGCGTGGCAATGGTGGCGCAATGGTCGATTTTGAGTAATATTACCTCAGGAATTATATTATTTTTTTCATTTCCATTTAAAATTGGAGACTTTATTTTTATTCATGATAAAGATTTTCCGATAGAAGCAGAAATTGAAGATATTGGTGCTTTTCATGTTTATTTAAAGACCAAAGAGGGAGAAATAATTGTTTATCCCAATAATTTAATGTTGCAAAAAGGCATTTCGATATTAAAGCATCCTGCAAAAGAAGTGGAGTTTTTTGACTAATTTATAGTGCGAATTATATAAGTACTTCTATAAATTATATAAGACTTTTGAATTAGAATTTCATGACATTTGATGGTTAAATAGTGTGACTTACATAGTTCGTATTTAAAAAAAAAAATAGTACTTTTTGTTTAATCTTTTTATAAATATTTTGAAATGGTGAATAGAAAGATATTTTTGATTCTTTTGCTACTCCTCAGTTTTGAGCAGGTATTTTCTCAAGTAAAAGTACCTAAAAAAGACAGTACTGAAGTTTATAAAAATATTGCAGCCTATTCTAAAAAGCACAAATTTACTAATTTGATGCACAAGTGGATTTTTAGACCCATTAATCCTAAAAAAAATAAAAAAAGAGTTATTCCAATTAGTTATCAAAAAATTGAAGGGAAAATTATTCGGGAAATCAATATTATAACTTTGGATCCCTTTGGTTATTCCGAAATAGACACTACTAAAAAAGCAAATAATTGGGCTGAAAAAAACGGCAACTCCATCCACATAAAAACTAAAAAAATAGCCATCCGAAACCTATTGCTTTTTCGGAAAAATAAACCTCTGGATTCCTTGTTGGTCAAAGAATCCTTGCGTTTAATTAGATCTCAGAGATACATTAGCAGAGTGGCGATTACTACTAATCTGGTTGCTAAAAATTCCGATTCAGTTGATGTCACTATTCGAGTTTTAGATTCTTGGAGTTTATTACCTAGATTAGCAGTTTCGAATTCAAAATTTGCATTTCAATTCAATGAGCGCAATTTTTTTGGTTCGGGTCATACTTTTAATACTCGAATTCAAAAAAGATATGAAGATGGAAAAAATGCGTATCGGTTAGAGTATATTGTTCCAAATATCAATAATACTTTCATTGAAACCAAGCTTAATTATTTTAAAAATTTGGATGATAATTATGTGAAAGAACTATCTATAAACCGACCTTTTTATTCTCCTTTTGCAAAATGGGCAGGTGGAATCAATTGGAACCAACAGTTCAGAGCGGATTCTCTGCAAGATGTCAATTTGGTTTATGCAAAGCAAAATTTTAAATACAACACACAAGATTATTGGTTAGGACGCGCGTTCAAGATTTCTAGCGGAAATGATGAAAATGAAAGAGTAACTAACTTAATTTTTTCGGGGCGTTTTTTGAATGTAAAATATGTTGAAACTCCAACAATTGCTTATGATTCTGATCGTTTTTATTCATCAGAACACTTTTTCCTCTCCGGAATTGGTATCTCAACCCGAAAATATGTGGAGGATAAATACATCTTTAGAAATGGTATAATCGAGGATGTCCCGATTGGAAAAATATTTGGTTTTACAGGAGGTTACCAATATAAAAACCAGAACGGACGTTTCTACTTAGGAAGTCAGATGTCTTTTGGTAATTATTTCAAATTTGGATTTTTGAGTCTCAACTTCGAGTTAGGAACATTTTTTAATCATTCGGTTACGGAGCAAACGGCATTTACGTTTCAAGCCAATTATTTTACTAATTTAATCGATCTTGGAAAATGGAAACTGAGACAGTTCGTAAAACCACAATTAACCATCGGAATCAATCGGCTCAACTATGTGGGAGACCAATTATCCATTAACGAAGAGTATGGAATTTCGGGTTTTAATAGTGCTGTTTACGGCGACCAAAAAGCTATGTTAACCTTTCAAACTCAAACTTATTCGCCTTGGAAACTTTTGGGCTTTCGGCTAAATCCTTATGCTAATTTAACCCTTGCGATGCTGGCAAATAAAGAGATACGACTAATCAAGAGTCCCATATTTTCAAAAATTGGTCTGGGAGTGATTATCAATAATGATTTTTTAGTGTTTCAAACTTTCCAGATTTCGATAGCGTATTATCCTTCGATTCCAGGCAATGGCAGCAATGTTTTGAAAACAAACACGTTTGAAACTTCTGATTTTGGATTCCAAGATTTTGGATTGGATAAACCAAGAACCGTGATTTATAAATAATTCTAGTAGTCAATTCTTATAAGATTTGAAATACTTTTAACATTCCAGTAATTTTTTTTGGCATAATATTTGGCTTATTCATTTTGTAATTTTATTTATAAACTAAAAAGTCAGAATCATGAAAACAGTAAAATTAATTATCGCAGGGATATTTCTTTTCCTATTTAATTTGTCCTTTTCGCAAGTTTCAATTAATGTAAACATTGGCACGCCAGTAGTAAGAGTGCCCGTTCAGTATTCCAATGTAGATTATTATTATTTGCCAGATGTTCAAGCGTATTATGATATTCGAGCATCGCAGTACATTTATTTGAATCAGGGAAATTGGTGTCGTGCTAGTTATTTGCCTGGACCTTATAGAGATTATGATTTGTATCGTGGTCGTAAAGTGATTTTGAATGACTATCATGGTTCTAGACCTTATGTCTATTACAACAATCATAAAGCAAAATACCACAATTACTACAAAGGAAATTCGCATAATAAAGAGGAGAATTATTCTAATTATTATAGTTATAATGACAATAGATATCGTGAAAATCGTAACGACTACGAAAATCATGAATACCGCGAAAGCGATAGAAATGGCTATAAAAAGCACAAACATTAAATACTGATTTTTTAAAAGGAGAGCGTTTTTTTATGGAAACGCTCTCCTTTTTAATATTTACCAATAAAAAACTTTATTTTTCAAGGACTAATTATCTGATTCAGTATACAATTCTATTTATCAGGGCAAACGCACCAGTTTTTTTCAGACACGAATTATACGAATTATCACTAATTCAACTTTTTTATTTTTTAAAACTCATGCGTTTGCCCTGTTCTATTTCTATCCTATTTTGAAAAACCAACGTATAATTACTATATTTGGCTAATTGCCAATTTAATTTTAGAACAATGCATAAAACTTTGATTTCATCCTTTGTTATTTTATTTCTTTCTTTCCAAATAATAAATGCACAAGAACCTCAAAAACCCAATTCGGTAGCGATTTATAATCAAATTCAGAAATTGAATTTTCTGGGATCGGTACTTTATATTGCAGCACATCCCGATGACGAAAACACGCAGTTGATTGCTTATTTATCGAATGAAACGAAAGCAAGAACAGCATATTTATCATTAACTCGTGGCGATGGTGGTCAAAATTTGATCGGTCCGCAACTTAGAGAATTATTGGGAGTTATTCGAACACAAGAATTAATAGAGGCAAGAAAAATTGATGGTGGCGAACAAATTTTTACGCGTGCCAATGATTTTGGTTTTTCTAAAAAGCCAGAAGAAACTTTAGAAATTTGGGACAAAGAAAAAGTACTTTCGGATATTATTTTTGCCATTCGAAAATTTCAACCCGATATCATTATTAATCGTTTTGACCATAGAACTTCTGGAAATACGCACGGTCATCATTCGGCTTCGGCAATGTTGAGTTTCGAAAGTTTTGAAAAAGCCAATAATCCAGCCATTTTTCCGGAACAACTGAGTTTAGTGCAGCCTTGGCAAACGAAACGGCAATTTTTTAATCCGTCGTGGTGGTTTTTTGGAAGTAAAGAAAAATTTGCAGCAGCTAGTAAAACGAATTATGTGTGTATTGAAACAGGTGTTTATTATCCAACAATTGGAAAATCGAATCAGGAAATTGCTGCTTTGAGTCGCAGTTCGCATCAATCGCAAGGTTTTGGAACTACAGGAGTTCGTGGTGATGAAACCGAATATTTAGAACAAATAAATGGGGATGTTCTAAAAGATAAAACATCCATTTTTGACGGAATTGATACATCTTGGAACCGAGTAAAAGGAGGAAAGACGGTTCCAAGATGTATCAATTCCGTCAAAAATGGATGTTTTATCTTTTAGAACATC
>JBBQSZ010000116.1:0-9537 GCA_038234745.1 Flavobacteriales bacterium
ACGGTGATGGGAATGGGTCACACGGTTGGAATCAAAAAACAGCATTGATTCAAGAATCTATTAGAGTACCATTTATTGCCAGTTTTAAAGGAAAAATTAAAATCAATCAAGTCAATACTACTTTAATTTCTAATGGTTTGGATTTATACCCGACCATTTGTGACTATGCTAACGTTGAAATACATAAACAACTAGGCGGAAAAAGTTTAAAAGCTATTTTTGAAACACCAAACACTACTTTAGACCGAGATTATGTAGTAGTTGAAACAAAATTTGATGGAAAAACCGCCTACGGAACAACTGGAAGAGCAATAATTGGAAAACGCTATAAATACGTTTTATACAGTTGGGGCAAAAACCGAGAGCAACTTTTTGATCTAGAAAACGATCCATTAGAAATGAATAATTTGGCTCAAGCGAAATTACAAGTAAAAACGTTAGATCAATTTAGAACCCATTTGTTTGATTGGTGTAAACTGACAAATGATACTTCATTTCTAAAAAAAATCATCTTGCCGAGTACCAGCAAATTGTCTTCGAGCTCGCTTTTTGATAAACCGTATTGATATAAATTAAAATGAAATATTTTAAACTGTATGTTTTTATACTAATTGCTCTCAACCTATTTTCCTGCAAATCAGGGGAGAAAACTATTTATGATAAATCCTATCTTAGTTCGGATAGTTGGATAATTGAACAACAACCCGGTGGCAAAGTGGAATTCAAGAAAAATGTCATGGAAATTACGGATGCCAAAGGGGTTACCATTTGGTTTAAACATAAATTAAAAGGTCCTATAAAAATTGAATACGATGCAACAGTAATCAACGAAAAAGGTATATTGGACAGAGTTTCGGATTTGAATTGCTTTTGGATGGCTAATGATCCTAAAAATCCTAATGATTTTTTCAAAGAATCGAAAAATAGAAAAGGACTTTTTCCCAATTATCATGAATTAACTCAATATTATGTAGGTTATGGCGGACATGATAATACCAAAACGAGGTTCAGAAGATACGATGGTAATTTTGAAAGACCATTATTACCGGAGCACGACTTAAGTGACAAAAAATTTATGATTGTTCCGAATAAAAAACTCCATATTACGCTAATCGCCAACAAAACCCAAGTACAATATCTCCGTGATGGTGAATTACTATTTGAACTCAATGATAAAATGCCTTATTCCAGTGGCTATTTTGGCATACGAACTGTTGAAAATCACTTGAAAATTGAAAATTTAAAAATCACGGTCATTCCATAATATCAAATGCGAATCAAGGGTTGAAATGAAAAACTCTTATTCAAGTTGTTAAATCTGACAGGTTTTAAAAACCTGTCAGATTTGTATTGAAAATCAAAAGTTACATTTTCAATCCTTGATTCCTATATAAAACTAAAATATACAATTACTTACTTTTTAATTTAATTATCCAAAATATGAAAAAAATATTTATTTACAGTCTATCGCTAATTAGCCTGTGTGCTTTTGCTCAGACTACGTCAAAAAAGCAGCAAAACACGAAACCAAATGTGATTTTTATCTATGCCGATGACTTGGGTTATGGCGACTTAAGTTCTTATGGAGCCACGAAAATCAAAACCCCAAACTTAGATAAACTTGCCAGTCAAGGAGTGCAGTTTTCTAATGCGCATTGTACTTCGGCAACTTGCACGCCTTCTAGATTTGCCTTGCTAACTGGAGAATATCCTTGGAGACAATCAGGAACTGGAATTTTGCCCGGTGATGCTGCTTTGATTATTCCAACGGATAAAATGACATTGCCAAAATTATTTCAACAAGCGGGATATAAAACCGCCAATGTTGGAAAATGGCATTTGGGATTAGGCGATCAAGTAGCTAAAAATTGGAATGGCGAAATTAAACCAGGTCCAAACGAAGTAGGATTTGATTATTCCTTTATTTTTCCCGCAACTGCTGACCGCGTTCCAAGCATCTTTATGGAAAATCATAAAGTGATTGCACTCGATCTAAAAGATCCAATCGAAGTCAATTATAATACCAAAGTGGGCAATGATCCAACAGGAAAAGAGCATCCTGAATTGCTAAAATTGAAATCTTCTCCTGGACAAGGACACGAAAATACGATTATCAACGGCATTGGACGCATTGGTTATATGAGCGGTGGCAACAAAGCCAGATGGGTCGATGAGGAAGTTTCGACAACCTTCCTAGAAAAAGCAAAAGAATTCATTGATGAAAATCATAAAAAACCGTTCTTTCTATACTTTGCACTCACAGAACCTCACGTTCCTAGAATGCCTGCAACAATGTTCAAAGGTAAAAGTGGTTTAGGATTACGAGGAGATGCTATTTTACAACTCGATTGGACAGTAGGTGAAATTATGAAAAAGGTGAAAACTTTGGGCATTAGCGATAACACTATTATTATTTTCACCAGTGATAATGGAGCCGTTTTAGATGATGGTTATCAAGATGAAGCGGTAACTATGCTCAATGGACACACCCCAAATGGAATTTTAAGAGGTGGAAAATACAGTGTGCTCGAAGCGGGAACTAGAATTCCCTTTATTATTACGTGGCCAAAAGTTATTAAACCAAGAGTTTCTTCAGCACTGTTAAGTCAAATGGATTTATTAGCTTCTTTTTCAAAATTATTAAATGTAAAAATTCCAAAAGGAAATGCGCCCGACAGTATGCAAACTTTAGATGTGCTTTTAGGAAAATCAGATAAAGGAAGAACTGTTTTAGTAGAACAAGGCGGAAATGTATTAGGAAAAGGAGGAACGTTAGGCATTATTCAAAACGACTGGAAATTTATTCCTGCCAATGATGGTATTTCATTCGATGCCTTAGTAGCGATTGAAACTGGAAATTCAACAGAACCGCAACTCTACAATTTGAAAGATGATGTAGGTGAAAAAAATAATTTAGCTAAAAAATATCCCGAGAAAGTAGCTGAATTATCGAAATTATTGGAGAAAGAAATAAATCATTAAATGACGATTAGCAGTCAAATTAATAAAATTCGTTACTTACATTTATTTTTGAAGAAGAATATTCGTCAGTTCGAGTGATTTTCGGCAGAAAATTGTATCGAGAAGAAGAATTTTCGTCAGTTCGAGTGATTTTCGACAGAAAATTGTAACGAGAAGAAGAATATTCGTCAGTTCGAGTGATTTTCGACAGAAAATTGTATCGAGAACAAGAAAAATTCATATTCAAAAATTGTTCTCGATACATTTTTAACTCCATTTCATTGCGCAAAAAACACTCGCACTGATGTTTTTGATAATTGCATTTAACATTTAATGAACATTTTATCTATCAGACCATGTTAAAATTTAAACATCTCATTTACACTTACTTTTTAATTGGTCTTTCCTCTCTTTTTGCTCAGCAGAAAAATAGTATGGAGCATTTCGATTTGGATTTACCAGAATTAAAAGAAGTGAAAAATGCAACTCCGAATGACGCGCAAAACAAGCTATTGGAGTTTTACAGAAAGAAGGAAAATCTGTTTTTAAAAATTGGCAAACAAGATCTTGAATTTATCAAAAAGAACTATCCTGAGGAAGTAAAAAAAACGATTCAAACTGCAGATCAGGTTTTGGCTAACAATTTTATTTTCCGAAACGATTGGGATATGGAAAAAACAAATATTCCATACCAATTTAAAGGCGAAATAGATTGGACAGCTATTCCAAATGGCGATGAAGAATGGTGTTATATGCTCAATCGCCATAAATACTGGATAGATTTAGGACGGGCTTATTATCTCACTGGGAATGAGAAATATGCCAAATGTTTTGTTAAACAAGCCACGAATTGGATAGACAAAAATCCATTAGAAGACAGGTTAAAAAAATTATCATGGCGAAGATTAGAAGCAGGAATTCGTTGCGAAAATTGGATTAAAGCCTTTGAATATGTGAAGAATTCCAAATACGTCACTCCTACTTTTTTCTCAAAATTTGCAAATTCTTTGTACCAACAAGGCGATTATATTAATCAAAATTTTAGTGATTTTTCCAAAACCAGCAATTGGGGTGTGATAGAGTTCCAAGGTTTGTACGTAGTTTCCAGATTCTTTTCGGAATTTAAATCTGCAAGCCAATGGAAAAAAGAGGCAATTGAAAATTTGAATACCTGTATCCAACTTCAAGTTTTAAATGATGGAAGCCAATGGGAACAATCGCCAATGTACCATAACGAAGTTTTTCATTGTTTTATGAACGTTAATCTTATAGCGCAAAGAAAAAAAACAGAACTGCCAGAAGCTATCTTGCAAAAAACAAAAGATATGGCCTATGCCAATATAAAATGGCAAAAACCGAATTACCATCAACCCCTTTTGGGAGATAGTGACGATACCGATTTGAGAGGACTTCTTACGCTTAGCGCCTATTTATTCAACGATTCCGTTTTAAAATCAAGAGCCTATTCCAACTTAGATTATGAAACCTATTTCCTTTTAGGAGCTAGTAATTTTACTAAATACGCAACTATTTCAACAAAAGACCCTGATTTCACCTCGGTTTATCAAAATAGTTCGGGTGATTTTTATATGCGTTCGTCCTGGAAAGAAGAGGCCACCTACTCTGGTTTTCATTTAAAAAAACTAGGTGGCGGACATGGTCATGATAATCTTCTGGATTTTAATTTGTTTGCCAATAATCAGGATTATTTAATTGATAGCGGACGATACACCTATGTGGATAACGAATGGAGAAAGTTTTTCAAAAGCAATGTCAGCCATAATACACTTGGCGTAGATAATCTCCCAAATAGTATTTACAAGGATTCGTGGACTAATGAAACTGAAGCGCGATCTCAAGGAGATTTTACCAAAATAACACCTCTTTTTGATTATGCCGAAGCAGAAAACACCGCTTATAAAAGTCTAGAAGATCCCGTTTTGATGAAACGAAGAATGCTTTTTATAAAACCGAATGTATGGATACTATTTGACAGCTTTTCGGCAAATGGAACTCATACCTATTCCCAATACTTTAATTTTCCAGATAAAAATGTTACCGTTCAAGATAAAGGATTAACTATTAGTTCAAAAAATAGCTTGAGAATACAACCTGTGAAAGAAGTCTCAATAAAGCTGTCAGATTCTTGGTGGTCTCCAGAATATAATTTGAAAAAGGAAAATAGGAGAGCCGAACTTTCCAAAAAAGCCAGTGGTTTCACTTCTTTTATCACACTACTCTACTTTCCACAGCAAACTCAAATGAAGTACGAAAAAATACCAGTCTATAATAGAGATGGAAATTTACAAATGGATAAAAATGTGGAAGCTGTTAATTTTACCATTGATAATACCGAATATACGTTAATGGTTGTTCACAATTCAGCAGTACCAGCAACCCATTTTTACAAAGTAAATAATCGTTTAGTAACTGGCGAAGTCGTTTTGATTGAAAAAAATGAAACGACAACTATAAGTCATATCATTAAAGAATAGTCTGTACATAAATTGCATACATCACGTTTGCCATTTTTGATAAAATTTTACGTTTTAAATTTGAGAGTATCTTAAATAGTTATAATTTCCAGAAACTAAAAAAATTTTCAACATCACTTCGATTGAATAAAGAATCAACAGGATATGAAAAAACCGGAATCATTCCCAAAAACAGTAGTTTACGAAAACGATTTCATTAAAAATCAACCACTTAATAGTGGAATTTTATTACTTTTTGAATTATTTTTTGTGCTCGAGCACATTTTTTTGCCATTTCTCTTGTTTATGTGATTTCCATTGTATAATATTGCACTATGAACTAACATATTAACCCATAAATTTACACTTATGAAAAATTTAAAAATGAAATATCAACCTTATAATGTTGCTTTTAGACATTTATTTGTTGGTATTTTTATGATACTAACCTCTGTTTTTGCGCAAGCACAAACAAAAGCAGTATCAGGTGTGGTCAAAGATGATAACGGAGGACTACCAGGAGTTACTGTAGCAATCAAAGGATCTCAAAAAGGAACATTAACTGATGCAAACGGAAATTACAAAATTACCGCTACAGCAAAAGATCAATTGGTTTTTTCTTATGTTGGATTTGAGACTTCAACCGTTCTTGTAGGAATTAAAACGGTAATTAATGTTAGCCTAAAATCTACGACAAGTGATTTAGATGAAGTAGTAGTCATCGGTTACGGTTCTGTAAAAAGAAAAGATTTAACAGGTTCAGTTGCAAAAGTGGAAATGGCAGAACTTAACAAAGCTCCAGTTCGTTCCTTTGACGAAGCATTAGCTGGTCGTGTGGCTGGGGTACAGGTTAATTCATCAAGTGGGCAACCAGGCGCAGGCGTAAATATTGTGATTAGAGGAAACAATTCCGTTACTCAAGGCAATAGCCCATTATATGTTGTTGATGGCTTTTTAATTGAAAATCCTGACAATAACGTGATTAACCCTGCCGATATAGAATCTATGGATGTGTTAAAAGATGCGTCAGCGACCGCTATCTATGGAGCAAGAGGTGCAAATGGAGTTATTGTAATAACCACAAAAAAAGGAAAGGAAGGAAAAGCGGTCTTTACTTTTTCCAGTTCAACAGGTGTGCAAGATAACATTAATTCAATAGAATTGATGAGTCCGGTTGAATTCTTGAAGTACCAATTAGAATTGAATCCAGCTTTAGTGTCAACGCCAAGTTCTCCAACTCAATTATATCTTGATCCTTTTGGGTTAACTAAGGATACCTATCAAGATTATTATAAAAATGTTCCAGGTATAGATTGGCAAGCTTTGACACAGCGTACTGCGATAGTTCAAAACAACAACCTTTCGATATCAGGTGGAACTAAAAAATTGAAATATTTATTTTCTGGATCAACAGTGGATCAAGATGGTATTTTGTTGAATTCAAATTACAAAAGATACCAGGGACGTGCTGTTATTGATTATAAAATTACAAGTAAGTTAAAGGTGGGTGTGAATACTAACTTTAGCCTTTTAGAACAAAGAGGAATCAACCCCGGTACATCAACTAATAGCGCAACCACTAATATAATGGTTTCTGTTTGGGGATCTAGACCTATATATACTAATCCAGCAGATCTAGATTTACTGCAAGATCCAGATATTAATCCAGCTAATGATTATAGAGTTAATCCAAAGATAAATTTAAAGAACCTTTATCGTTTGAACGCAACTCGAAATCTAAGTGTAAACTCCTATCTTGAATATCAGATCATGAAAGATTTGAAATTTAGAACTACGTTCGGCATTACTGAAAACCGTAGAACACAAAATACCTTTAACAATTCCAATACGCAATACGGATACGTCGGGAGTAACAATGGCGTAAACGGTCGAATTGATCATATTAATTCAAGCAACTGGCTGAACGAAAACACACTAACGTGGGATAAAAAAGTGTCTAAGAAATCAAAAATAAATGTTGTAGGTGGATTTACTGCTCAAAAAAGTTATAGCTGGAGTAATGGTCAATCTGCTACACAACTACCTAATGAAGCATTGGGTTTAGCTGGATTAGACCAAGGTGTGCAAATTAGAGTAGACACACTTCATTCTGTTTGGACAATGTCTTCATTTTTAGGAAGAATAAATTATAATTATAATTCTAAATATTTATTAACCGCCTCCTTAAGAGCAGATGGTTCGTCTAGATTTCCTAGTAAAAACCACTGGGGTTATTTTCCTTCGGCAGCTGCATCTTGGAAATTTGATCAAGAAAAATTTCTTAAAAACAGCAAAGTCCTTTCTGAAGGTAAATTGCGTGTAAGTTATGGGGTAACTGGTAACAATCGTGTAGGTGATTTTTCATACCTCTCAACTTATTTTAATCCAATAGGGGCTTCATATACTTTCAATAACGTTTATCAACCGGGTGTTGTCGCTACTGCTTTGGGGAATTCTGATTTAAAATGGGAATCTACAGAGCAAATCGATGCTGGTATTGATTTAGGATTTTTTAAACAAAGAATTACTATTGGAGCAGATGTTTATAGAAAAACAACTAAAGATTTATTGTTGAATACGAATCTTCCGACCTCTTCCGGTTTTACGACTGCTTTTAAAAATATTGGAAGTGTCGAAAACAAAGGTTTAGAGCTAACGCTTACTACAAAAAATATTGACAATAAAGATTTTTCTTGGACTACTAGTGCTAATATTGCTTTCAATAAGAACAAATTATTAGCGTTAGGTGAAGGACAAACAACCTATGATAGCAGAATTCCTTGGGACAACGGTTGGCAAAACACTACTGCTTACATCTCAAAAATAGGTGAGTCTTTAGGATTAATGTATGGATTGCAATCATTAGGCACCTATAAATATGCTGATTTTGATTTGAATACGACTACTAATGTCTATACTTTAAAAGCTGATGTGGCTACCAATGGAAATTCAAGAGCAAATATTCAACCAGGAGATGTAAAATATGCCGATCTTTCGGGTCCAAATGGGGTTCCAGATGGAATTGTCAACACAAATGACTATACAGTAATTGGGAAAGGGTTACCAGTTCACACAGGTGGATTTAGTAACAACTTTACATACAAGAATTTTGATTTGAATGTGTTCTTCCAATGGTCTTATGGAAATAACATTTTAAATGCCAATAAAGTATATTTTGATGGAAATAGAAATGGGCTACAGTATTTAAACCAATATGCTAGTTATGAAAATCGTTGGACAGTAGACAATCCAAATTCTGATATTCCGCGCACAAAAGGGTATTTAGGTTCTGCGGCTGGTTATTCCTCTTCTTTAGTGGAAGATGGTTCTTATTTAAGATTAAAAACTGTTGCTTTGGGTTATAGTTTAGGAAAAGATTTTACAAAAAAACTACGTCTGAAATCAATGAAATTCTACGTTTCAGGACAAAATTTAATCACTTGGACAAAATATTCAGGATCTGATCCAGAGGTAAATAATTATAATTCTGCATTAACATCAGGATTTGACTTTTCATCCTATCCTCGTGCACGCACTTTAGTTGTGGGTACAAACATCATATTTTAATAACCTTAAATTGTATTCTAATGAAAAAAATATTTATAATAGCAATTCTAGTAGCGATAGTATCTAGTTCTTGCGAAGAGTTTTTAAGTACTGAACCAATAGACAAAGTTGCCGCGGTGAATTATTTTACCGATGAAGCGGGCTTAACACAAGGTTTAGCTGCAGTATATGATCCACTAGGCTCACAGTATTTGTATGGAAACTATATATGGTTATCTTTAGAAGGTAGCACAGATGAAGGCTATTACGCTAGAACCGCCCAACCAGCGGGACCGTCATTTTATAACTATACAGTAAGTGATTCTCAAGTTGCAGGTTTATGGGGTAATCTTTATGATGGAGTTAACAGAGCTAATGATTTGATTGCTAATATTAATCTACCGGTAATGGATGAAGGGAAGCGTCAAGTCATTCTAGGCGAAGCACTATTTTTAAGAGGGTATTATTATTTTATGCTCACCAGCAGATTTGGTGATGTACCTATGAAATTGACCCCAACTACAAGTCCTAATGGAGTTCAACTACCAAAAACACC
>JBBQSZ010000117.1:0-9535 GCA_038234745.1 Flavobacteriales bacterium
GGTCCTGTAAAAGCCATTCCAAAAGCATTAAAACAAGCTGGATTAGAATTAAAAGATATTGATTTGATTGAACTGAATGAAGCATTTGCTTCGCAATCATTGGCAGTAATAAGGGAATTGGGATTAAATCCAGATATTTTAAATGTCAATGGGGGCGCAATTGCATTAGGACATCCTCTAGGTTGTACAGGTGCCAAATTATCAGTTCAATTATTCGACGAAATGAAACGTCGTGGAAATAAATATGGAATTGTAAGTATGTGTGTTGGCACTGGACAAGGAAGTGCGGGAATTTACGAGCTTCTGTAAATATATTTATTCGCCACAATGACAATTTTCTGAAAAATATAATTCACAATTTAAAATATTAAAGCTATGAGCGACAAAACTCGCGGTGGTCAATTCATCGTCAAAGAAACAAAATGCGAAGATGTCTTCACTCCCGAAGATTTCAACGAAGAACAAATTATGATGCGTGACTCGGTTAAAGAATTTGTAGACAAAGAAATTTGGCCTAACAAAAGCCGTTTCGAAAGCAAAGATTACGCATTGACCGAAGAAACTATGAAAAAAGCGGGTGACCTAGGTTTCCTTAGCGTTGCAGTCCCTGAAACTTATGGCGGAATGGGAATGGGATTTGTCAATACAGTTCTAGTTTGCGATTATATTTCGGGAGCAACGGGTTCGTTCTCGACAGCTTTTGGAGCACATACAGGAATTGGAACAATGCCAATAACCTTGTATGGAACCGAAGCACAAAAGCAAAAATTCGTACCAAAATTAGCTTCTGGCGAATGGTTTGGCGCCTATTGTTTGACCGAACCTGGGGCAGGAAGCGACGCTAATTCTGGAAAAACGAAAGCAGTTTTATCCGAAGACGGAAAATATTATTTGATAACAGGAGGTAAAATGTGGATTTCAAACGCTGGTTTTTGTTCCTTATTTATTGTTTTTGCCCGCATCGAAGATGACAAAAATATTACTGGTTTCATTGTTGAAAATGATCCAACTAACGGAATAACAATGGGAGAAGAAGAGCATAAACTTGGGATTCGCGCTTCCTCTACTCGTCAGGTTTTCTTTTCGGATACCAAAGTTCCTATTGAAAATATGCTATCCGAAAGAGGAAATGGTTTCAAAATCGCAATGAATGCCTTGAATGTGGGACGAATCAAATTAGCAGCAGCTTGTTTAGACGCACAACGAAGAGTTACATCGGGTGCAGTTAAATATGCCAATGAAAGAGTACAATTTAATACTCCAATTGCTCAATTTGGTGCCATTCGCTTGAAATTAGCCGAAATGGCAACTTCTTGTTATGCTGGCGAAAGTGCCACTTACAGAGCTGCAAAAGATATTGAAGATAGAATTTCCGTTCGTGAAGCCGAAGGAACGTCTCATCAAGAAGCAGAACTAAAAGGCGTTGAAGAATTTGCCATAGAGTGTTCTATTTTAAAAGTAGCTGTTTCTGAAGATATTCAGAATTGTGCCGACGAAGGAATCCAAATTTTTGGAGGAATGGGATTTTCAGAAGATACTCCAATGGAAAGTGCGTGGCGCGATGCTAGAATTGCCAGAATTTATGAAGGAACAAACGAAATCAACCGAATGCTTTCAGTAGGAATGTTAATCAAAAAAGCATTCAAAGGTCACGTAGATTTGTTAGGCCCAGCCACAAAAGTTCAGGAAGAATTAATGGGAATTCCATCATTCGATACGCCTGATTATTCAGAATTATTTGCCGAAGAAAAAGAAATGTTGGTCAAATTGAAAAAAGCATTCTTGATGGTTGCTGGTGGTGCAGTTCAAAAATATGGACCCGATTTGGAAGGACATCAACAATTATTAATGGCTGCTGCCGATATTTTAATCGAAATTTACATGGCAGAATCCACCATTTTGAGAACTGAAAAATTAGCCAAGTCTGTTGGAGAATCTAAAGCACAAGAGCAAATTGCAATGGCAAAATTGTATTTATACAAAGCTGTTGATGTGATTACTCAAAAAGGAAAAGAAAGTATTATTTCCTTTGCCGAAGGTGACGAACAGCGCATGATGCTGATGGGATTACGACGTTTTACCAAATACAATAATATGCCCAATATCATCGCATTAAGGGAATTGATTACCACAAAATTAGTATCAGAAAATGAATACTGTTTCTAGTTTAAAATATTTTAAACTATTTTAATTTTAAAAAAAAGAGAGGATGTTTTTACAAACAATCCTCTCTTTTTTGATTTAAATTCTTATATAATTTAGAAAATTTAATCTTTGTCCGCTCTTTCTCCTTTTTCTCCAGTAGCAGAATTTTGTTTTAGTCCTGATGCCGAAACTGCGTTTTCCCTAATTTCTGTATGACGAATTTCACCACCAGTTGTTCCAGTTTGTTGCGCAATGAATACAGCGACAAAAGCCACAATAAGAGCTGCATATGAAACTAATTTAGCTTTACTGTGTTCTTTAAAATTCAAATATAATCCAGCAAGTGAAATCACGCCCAAAACATACAAAACGATGGCTAATTTCTCTGCCATTTCTTCGTGTACATGAATAATTTGCTTTCCGATATTGGGCATATCCTTCACCATATCTTCTGCTCCTTCTCCTGTTGCCATACTCAATGCAGCGAAAATAGCAGTTACAATAAATAAACTAAAAGCGGTATTCTTGACCGAATTGCTTTTTAGAATCATCCCCGAAATTAAAATTCCTAATCCAAGAATCGTCCCGATAATTGGAAAATGGTTTACAACCAAATGTAAATGTGCGTCGTTCATAATTTTTTTGTTTACTTTTAAAATCTTATTATTTATTTTTATTTACTTTTTTATCCTGCCAAAGAAATTCCAATTAACGTTCCTATTCCATAAGTAATTGCTGCGGCGGTTAATCCGAAAGCTACTTGTCGCAGTCCAGAAAATAAAATGCTTTTTCCTGTCAATAAAGTGATGGCTGAGCCGATGCCAAAAAGTCCCACAACACTACTTGCAACACTTAAATAAATGGCATTTTTGCCATCCAAAATCATAAAAGGATATAATGGAATAATGGCTCCAATAGAAAATAAAATAAAAGAAGCAATTGCTGCTTCCCAAGCAGAACCACCTAGTTCATCTTTATCGATTCCCAATTCTTCAGTGATGATTGCATCTATAGCGGTTTCAGGATTTTCAAATGCCTTATCCGCTAATTTTTGAGCTTCGATTGCGTTCATTCCTTTGGCTTGATACAGCAATACTAATTCCTTTTTTTCTTCTTCTGGAGAAGCTTCTAACTCTTCTGTTTCTAAATCGATTTGGCGTTGATTTAATTCCCGCGAACTTTGTACCGAAAGCCATTCGCCCAATGCCATCGAAATTGCTCCAGCCATAAGTCCTGCAATTCCAGTCAATAAAATAGTATTGTTAGAAACTGCTGCTCCGGCAACTCCCATCACCAAACTCATATTGGAAACCAATCCATCATTTGACCCTAGAACTGCAGCGCGCAAAGCGTTTCCTCCTACTGATTTGTGGCGACTTTCAAACTTCGATAATAAACCTCCCGATACATTCAAAGCTGTATTATTGTTTACAGCTTCAATAATTTTAAGATGATTATGTTCGAAACCGTTTGGCTTCTCTCCTTTTTCGATTTTAGTTTTGATGGCATTAACAGCAAATTGCTTTTCGACATTCGACAAACTGCTGATGATGGAATTATATCCAAACAATTTTCCCGATTTCAGTTGAAATTTGGCTCTTGAGGATGCTAATGGCATCTCGTGATTCGGTTCAAATTCTCTGACTTTTTGCAACATATGTTTGGCGTGACCCTTTTCGATTTCGGCTAAACTTTGTAAAACGCGACTTAGATTTTCATCGGATTGTATGGCTGCGATACTTTCATACAAAAATGAAGTATCAACTTCAGTTTGTAATTGTCCTTTTAATTTACTTAAATCCATTTGTTTACTTTTTAGTTTGCCAAATCAAAGACACCTTTCGTCAATATTTTTGAAGAAGAATTAATTTGAGCATTGGGAATAATTTCAACAGCTTTTTCAGACTTTTCGCCAATAGTTACGCCTACTTTTTTGAAAGAGAATTGATTGTTTTTGCTATTATCTAATAAAAGTACGAAATTTTTGTTGTTTTCAGTTATTAATGCATCAGTAGGAATTGCTAGTCCTTTTTTTGAAGTAATCTTTATCTTGGCTTCCACGAACATTCCAGTAAGCAGTTTTTGTTTAATTTTATCGTCAAGATGGCCATGAACATTGATCGTTCTATCATTTCCTTCAATTGATTTTCCGACCAAATGTACTTCAGCACCAAAAACTTCTTTGGTAGCTTCTGGAACAATAAAACTAATTTTTTGTCCTACTTTCACCTTTAAAATATCCTTTTCAAAAATGGCCAATTCCAAATGCAAATGATTCGTATCTACAATTTCTAAAATCACATCAGATGGAGAAACTGGCATTCCAACATTGGCATTCATAATGACAATATCTCCTGATATTGGGGCATAAATAGTAACAATTGAAGTCAATTTTCCCTTTTCGACATTGCTTGGATTGATATTTAACAATTGTAATTTAGCTCTTAAACTTTGATACATTCCCAAAGCTCTTCTATAATCACTTTCGGCTTTGAAGTAGTTTTTTTGGGAACTTATTTTCTCAGCATAAAGCGTTTTTTGCCTTTCAAATTCTGATTTCAAATATTTAATTTGTTCAGCAACTTCCAGATAATCCTTTTGAATGTCAAGATATTCCGTGTTTTCTACAGTTAAAAGTGGTTGTCCTTTAGTTACTTTATCACCAACCAAAAGTTGTGTCGCTTTGACATAGCCTCCAATAAAAGATGTCACTTTTGCTCTATTTTGTGGTGGCACATCAATTTTGCCGGACGCATTAATAGTTACATCAAAATCTTGTTCCGATGGACTCGCTATTTCCATTCGTAATGATTTGAATTGTGTAGCAGTAACTGTAATTAAACCGTTATCCTTTGGACCTGCTTCTTCGGTTTTAGACTCTTTACAAGCCATTAATAGTGAAGTTATGACAATTGCATATATGATTTTTTTCATAGGTAACATATTAAAAATTAAGATATTGTAAATCTAATTGGGTTTTGTTAAATAGCAAAACATTGTCTAAATAATCCACTTGAATTCCAGTTGCATTTTCTAAGCTTAGAATGTATTGAAAGAAATCTATTTCGCCTTCTTTATAACTTCGACTACCAACTTTGACAATCTCTTCTGATAGTTTTTTTCCATATTGATCATAATAATTAATGGCTTCTTGATATTTGGCCAATTCATTTCTTTTTTGATTGATGTATTTTTCTATTTTTTGCTCTTCATTTTGTTTTTGTTGTTCCCAAGACTGCAATTCTAATTGGGCAACTTTCGATTTTGCTTTATTGCCAAAATAAAGTAATGGAATTCCAATACCCACTTGAAAACCATATAAAGATTGTGACAATCCACTATTTTTTCCTTGAAAATAATCCAGGTTTAAATCGGGTAACCAATGTTGCTTTTGTAATTTAATTTGAGTCTTATAATTATTCGTAACACTTTCTAAGTAAGACGAATAAATTAGTTTACTTGTTTCATTAGTTAAATTTTTTATTGGTTCGATTTTAGTGTTTGTAATCACTAATTTTCCGTCAGATTGCGTCAATGCTTGCAAGATTTCATATTGAGCTTTCTTATCGTTTTCAATCTGCAAAAGTGTGGTAGTGATTTTTCTAAACTTGGCTTGAGCTGTTATTTTTTCGAGATAATTAGTTTCTCCAAGTTCAAATCTTCTATCACTGGCTTTGGAAAAATTTTGATACAAACTGTCCAAATAACGATATAATTTCTCTTGATGCTGCAAATAAACAATATGATAATATGCATTGGAAACAGCAAGAGTGAGTTTGTTTTTCTGAATTTCAAAACTACTTTTTTCTTTCTCATATTCGGCTATATACACTTTTTTCTGCGCTCCATAAACTGTTGGAAAAGCAAAACGTTGTTGCACTCCAAAAACCTCTAACGGTTTATCATTTGCCGCCAAATTGTTTTGATCATAGTGGTAATAAACATTCGTTTTATCAAACGAATACGCATTATTAATATTGGCTTTTGTTTTATCGACTTGCAACTGAGCTGCTTTTATACCTTTGTTATTTTCTAATGATTTTGAAATTATAACATCAAGTTCATTAGTATTAGACGCTAAACTAGCATTTTGTGAAAAAGCAACTGAAGTAAACATCAACCCAATAACAAGAAAAGTTTTGTTCTTATGGATTTTGAATTTTGCTTTTTTAAATTCTTTTTTATCAAAAACCTTATATAAAATGGGTAAAACAATCATCGTTAAAATCGTTGCAGTAAACAATCCACCAATAACTACAGTTGCTAACGGACGTTGAACTTCTGCTCCTGCAGATGATGAAATTGCCATTGGTAAAAAGCCTAATGCAGCGGCGGCGGCAGTCAAAATTACTGGACGTAATCTATCGGTTGTTCCTTTCAAAATTAATTTATCCATATCTTCCATTCCACTGTGTTTTAATTCTTTAAAATGTTCAATAAGTACAATTCCGTTGAGTACTGCAATTCCGAAAAGTGCAATAAATCCTACACCTGCCGAGATACTAAAAGGCAAATCTCGAAGCCATAAAAATAGCACACCTCCAACAGCCGAAAGTGGAATAGCTGAATACACCATTAAAGCTTCTTTGACGCTGCTAAAAGCAAAATACAACAAGATAAAAATCAAGAATAAAGCTATTGGAACAGCAATTGCCAAACGAGCTTTTGCACTTTGAAGGTTTTCAAATTGGCCACCATAACTGACAGAATAACCAACAGGTAGTTTTATTTTACTATCTACAATATGTTGAATATCAAGAACAACACTTTGCAAATCTCGATTTCTAACATTAATTCCCACTACAATTCTACGATTGGTATCATCTCTAGAAATCTTTGCTGGTCCTTCTGTATATTCGATATTTGCCAATTCGCTAAGAGGAATTTGCTCACCATTTGGAACTGAAACATATAAGTTTCGTAAATCTTCAATATCTCTACGATTGGTTTTATCTAAGCGAATGACCATATCAAAGCGTTTTTCGCCTTCGAATACATTTCCAACCGTTTTTCCAGCAAAACCAAGTGCTATTATTTCATTCAAATCAGAAATATTCAAACCATAACGAGCAATTTTAGAACGATCATAAGTAACTGCCATCTGAGGTAAACCTTCTGTTTTTTCGATTATTATATCCGATGCGCCTTCGACATTTTGAATGGCTTTTTTGATTTCAATAGCTTTATTTGCCAAAACTTGCAAATCTTCTCCAAAAATTTTCACAGCAACATCAGATCGTGTTCCAGATATTAATTCATTGAATCGCATTTCGATGGGTTGCGTAAATTCAATATCCATGTTAGGAATTTGATTGACAATAGCTGTTTTTATTTTGTCGGCCAATTCGTCTTTGCTTGACGCAGAAACCCATTCGGATCTTGGTTTTAATTTGACAATAACGTCGCTTTCCTCCATACTCATTGGGTCTGTTGGTACTTCGGCAGCTCCAATTCTACTCACTACTTGTTCTACTTCTGGAAAGTTTTTGAGAATAATTTTTTCAATTTTTGTAGTTGTGGCAATTGTTTTTGAAAGTGAAGTTCCTGTTTTTAAAACGGGTTGAATAACAAAATCGCCTTCGTCTAATGTTGGAATAAACTCTCCTCCCATTGTTGCAAACAACGCCATTGCCATAAATAATAATCCTACTGCAGCGTACATTACCTTTTTTGTGTTGGCCAAAGACCAAGTAATTACAGGCAAATACCAAGATTGCATCAGCTGAATTAATCTGTTGGAAATTGATTTTGGATTTTCTTCAGTTGGTTTTAAAAACAGTGACGAAACTACGGGAACGTAAGTAAAACATAAAAGCATTGCTCCAACTAAGGCAAAACTAAAGGTCATTCCCATGGGTTTGAACATTTTCCCTTCAATGCCAGTCAATGAGAGAATTGGGATAAAAACAATCAGAATTATTAATTGTCCAAAAATAGCCGAATTCATCATTTTGGAAGCACTTTTATACGTAATTTGGTCAATCTCGATCTGACAATCATCTTTGGATAAACTCTCTAAACTTATAGATTTGTGAGCAATTTGAAAAGCAATAAATTCGACTATAATTACCGCTCCGTCAATGATAATTCCAAAATCGATAGCTCCCAAACTCATTAAATTAGCATCTATTCCAAAAATATTCATCAATGAAATAGCGAAAAGCAAACACAACGGAATCACAGAAGCAACAACTAATCCTGAACGCCAATTTCCCAATAATAAAACCACAACAAAAATTACAATTAAACAACCTAAAATCAAGTTTTCGGCAACGGTAAGAGTCGTCTTTCCAACCAATTCACTTCGTTCTAAAAATCCGTTTATGTAAACACCTTTTGGCAAATGTTTTTGGATTTCAGCAACTCGATTTTTAACATCTGTAATTACTTGTTTAGAATTTCCACCTTTCAGCATCATTACTTGACCCAAAACTTTTTCGCCCTCGCCGTTGCCTGTAATTGCCCCAAAACGATTGGCATTTCCGTACCGAACTTGCGCCACATTTTTGACATAAACAGGTAAACCATTTGTATTTTTAACTACAATATTTTCAATGTCTTGAATGGATTTTACCTTCCCTTCGGCACGAATAAAATAACTTTGATTTGTTTTTTCAATATAGGCTCCACCCGCAATACTGTTGTTTTTTTCCAAAGCATTAAACACATCCAAAGTTGTGATATTCATTGCTTTTAAACTGGATGGAACAATAGCAATTTCGTATTGTTTTAGATAGCCACCCCAAGTGTTAATTTCCACAACTCCTTTTATTCCAGACAATTGTCTTTTTACGACCCAATCTTGAATGGTTCTTAAATCGGTAACAGAATATTGGGATTTGTACTCCGGTTTAACTTCTAAAGTATATTGATAAATTTCTCCTAAACCAGTGGTAATTGGTCCCATTTCGGGAGTTCCAAAACCTTGTGGAATTTTCTCAGAAGCCGATTTTATTTTTTCGGCTATAAGTTGGCGAGGAAGATAAGTCCCTAGATTATCATCAAAAACTATGGTTACTACCGAAAGTCCAAATTTTGAAATAGACCGTATTTCATGAACACCTGGCAAATTAGCCATCTCAATTTCAACCGGATAGGTAATAAATTGCTCTATATCTTGAGTAGAAAGATTTCGAGAAGTGGTAATTACTTGAACTTGATTATTGGTCACATCAGGCACAGCTCCTATTGAAATTTGGGTAATTGAGAAAAGTCCAAAACCAATAATTAAGAGTGTAAAAAGTAAAATAATTAGCTTGTTTTTTAAACTAAATGCGATGATTTTCTCCAGCATATTTTTTCCTATTTGAATGTAACAAAAATAGTACCTCCCATAAGAATAATGCTTAAGACCTACTTAAGATATACTTACGAAAAACTTAAAATGACG
>JBBQSZ010000118.1:0-9441 GCA_038234745.1 Flavobacteriales bacterium
TATACACCTACAAAATGGGAATCTGTTACTGCTGAATATAATCAAGAGTTTGCAAGTTATTGGTATGGATATTCTGAGGATGATTTGAAAGCCGCAGGGGTGCCTTATAAAATAATTAAATAAAAAAAATAAAATTATGAAACTAATAAAAATTATAACTATAACACTTTTTGGTTTGGTATTTTTCTCTTGTTCTAATGAAGAATCTCCAAAAATTGAAGACAACTTTTTATACAAGGAAGTGCCTATTGAACCTGTAAATGCCAATTATGCTGTTGGTACTTTTTATAAAAGTTTTAATTGGAATTCCAATGTTAAAGAAGTTCCGGTCGCTGGAAAATATATTGCAAACTTAGGTGATCCAGTTGCCTACGAGAAGCACGTTAAGCAAGCCATAGCTGGAGGAATTGACTATTTTATTTTTGGTTTTAGATCTGCAAAAGTTGCAACTGAAAATACTGCCGATGTTAATTTTATAAAAACTTTACAAACAGCGCCAAGTGCTGCAACTCAGAAATTTGCTTTATCCTACAGTTTTAGTAGTATGGCGTTGTCTGATACTAAAAGAATTGAACCAACTGGGCAAGTGCCTATTTTTCTGAATGATTTTATGTTAATGCTACCTTTTTTTCAAGCCACAAACTACATGAAAGTTGACGGTAAGTGTGTTGTGTACATTAAAGATGCTCATAACTTATTTGCAAACGACAATGCTAGTTTGTATCAACAATTGCGAGCACAAATGAAGACAGTAGGGGTTGAATTGTTTATCATAGGTAATCAACAAGAGTGGACACCTCCATTACGTTGGGATTTTAGATTTGTAAACGGGGTTGATGCTGTAACACATTCTACTTATAATAACATAGATGTAGCATCATACGACAGGTTTTACTTTTTTAATAAATTCTGTGATCAAGCTTGGGGTTATTCAAAAACAAGATTATTGGATTTGAAGTTAGAATATGTACCTACTATTTCGCCATCATTCAACAGGAAAATAGTTACACCTACTGACGCCAATTATGTGTTTCCTAAAAATGTGGCCTATTTTGAAGGTATTTGCAATGTAGCGAGAAGAGCCTCAGGAGTCCACAATTTGGTAATCGTTGATTCTTTCAATGATTGGAATGCCGATACCCAACTAGAATCTTCTGTAAGCTATGGAGATACTTATTTGTCTATTCTTAAAAAAGAATTCAAAAAAAATAATTAAGTTGTTATTAATGACCTTGGGCAGTATTCAATAGCGATCTATTTGGTACTGCCCTTTTTTTGTTTAAAATCATTATACAAGATGAATTTTAAGAAGTTTATTTGATTAAGAAAAAACTAATTACATTCTTATTAGTGTTAAAGTGGTTTAAAAACTTGTTTAAATAATTGAATTAATAAAATATTAATAAAATATTTATCATTAATTATTTCAAAATTAAGACTAACATCGGTAATTTGTATCATAATTAAAACAAGCTATTTACTAACGAAACTAATTTTAACAAAAATCAACAAAAATACAATATGAAATAGAAAATGGAAATGAGGAGTTTCCTCAAGAATAACTAATCGAAATTACAAACTAATCAAATTATGAATTAAATTTTATGAAAAAGATAATAACCCAAAAACAACACACAGGAAAGATTAAATGGATAAAAACCATTTTAAGCCTTCTTATTGTTATTAGTTTTACTAGTTTATCAGCTCAAAATGATAAAGCCGCAGTAAATCGGAAAGTAGTTGGAACTGTAGTAGACGAATCTAATTTGCCTGTTCCAGGTGTTTCCGTGTTAATAAAAAACACACTTAAAGCCACCACGACTGATATGGATGGTAAGTACGAAATTTATGTTCCTTCTAATGCTTCTGTATTGCAATATAGCAGTATTGGATTTTTGAAACAAGAAAAAGATATCTCTTCTAAATCGGTTGTGAATATAACAATGACTTTAGCAACACAAAATCTAACTGAAGTTGTAGTAGTAGGATATGGAAAACAAAAGAAAGAATCCTTAACAGGAGCCGTTTCAAATATTACTAGTGCAGCGATTCAAACTACTACTAGTGGTAGTATAGCTCAAAAATTGCAAGGAAAAGTAGCTGGTTTGAATATCCGTCAAAATACGGGACAACCAGGAACTTTTGACAATAATATTAATATTAGAGGATTTGGTACTCCTATCTATGTAATTGACGGAATTCGTCGAGGTGACGGAAGCGACTTTCAAAGATTGAATGGAAACGACATCGAAAGTATCTCTGTTTTGAAAGATGCATCGGCAGCCATTTATGGATTAGGAGCTGCTAATGGTGTTATATTAGTAACTACCAAAAAAGGCAAAAAAGGAAAACCTACATTTGAATATAGTACTGTTACTGGGTTTATGACTCCTACTGATATGCCAAGAATGTCAAACGCAGGACAATTTGCAACCATGTTTAACGATGCGATTATCAATAAACCTGCTGGTGGAGTCCCTTTTTATACTCAAGATGAAATTAATAAATATTTTAATGAGGCACCAGGGTATGAAAGTACAGATTGGTATGCTGAGTCTATGAAAAAATCATCCATGCAAACGCAGCACAATCTTTCTGCTTCAGGAGGGTCAGATGATATTAACTATTTTATTGGTCTTGGTTATGTAAATGAAGAAGGCTTGCTTAAAAGTAACGATATGGGATATGAGCGTTATAACCTTAGATCTAGCTTAACGGCAAAATTGACAAAAAATGTTGAGGCTCAGCTTTTGATAGGGGGGAGATATGATTTTAAAGACCAACCAGGTGATGGTTTTACTAATATTTTCAAAGGCACACGTTCTACACAACCTATTGATAGACCTTATGCAAACAATAATCCTGATTATCTAAATATTGTTGCGCCTAATGCTGGCCAAAATCCAGTAGCTCAATCAGACAAAGATTTAACGGGTTATGTTGATGAGCAAACAAGAAATTTGACAACAACACTTTCATTAGATTATCATCTTCCTTTCTTGAAAGGAATGTCTTTAAAAGGGATTGCTTCTTATGATGCAAATAATTTTGTTAGTAATAGTCTAAGTAAGTCTTATACTTTATATAGTTATGATAAAGTGCTTCAGATATACAAACCGGTAGTTATTAGATCTGGTCAAGGTAGTATCAGTTATAGAACCACAAACAGTAATTTATTGAATTTGCAAGCCTTGTTGACTTACAAACCTGATTTAGGCACAAATCATAGCCTGAATTTTTTAGGTGCAATTGAGCAAAACCAAACCAACAGCCAATTTGCATCCATCAGAAAATTATACAGTCAAGTGTATACAAAAGACGAAATTAGATATGGAGATGAGTTAAATCAAGTTACAGATGGGATTAGAAGCGAATCTGCTGATTTGTCTTATTTAGGACGTGTAAATTATGATTATGAAGGTAAATATTTAATTGAATTGGCAGGACGATACATGGGTTCTTATAGATATTCTCCTGAAAACAGATGGGGATTTTATCCAATGGGATCTGTGGGATGGATCGTATCTAAAGAAAATTTTATGAAAAACAACCTAAGTGTAGTTTCCAACTTGAAACTACGTGGATCTTATGGTACGACAGCGCAACCATCGGGTGATGCATTTCAATATATTGAAGGATATACTTTAGGTTCTGGAGGTTCTTATGAATTTGCAAATAATATCCTTACAAATGGAGTTGCAACTCCAGTTCCTGCAAATCCTAATCTTACTTGGCAAACCGCTACAACAGGGGATATCGGTCTTGATTTGGGATTATGGCAGAATAAATTTACTTTTACTGCTGATGTATTTCGTCGTCAAGTAGAAGGTATTCCAGCTAATCTAAGTGTTGGACTTCCAAATACTTATGGAGGTGTTCTTCCTCAAGAAAACCTAAATAGCAACCGTACAGAAGGTTTTGAATTTGAAATTGGATACAAAAATCATACAAGAGCTTTCAAATATGATTTTTCTGGCAACTTCACTTATGCACGTACAAAGAATTTACACCGTGAAGGCGAGGCTTTTAACAACAGTTTGTCGCGATATCAAAATCAAAATGGATACAGATGGAATGATATTGAATGGGGTTACACTTATGACGGAATATATCAAAACGATCAAGAGATATTAAATTCTCCATTACAAAATGGTGCTACTGGAAATATTACAAAGGAACTTCCAGGAGATTTTAAATATCAAGATATTAACAATGATGGTGTAATAGATGGTCAAGATCAAAAACCACTTTTTTATAACGAAACACCTAAAATGAATTTTGGTTTTACCATGAATGCTTCATATAAAGGTTTTGATATGAATGTTTTATTACAAGGTTCAGCACAATACACAGTAAAATACACAGGTGTTTATGGCGAGATTCTTGCATTTAAAGGAAATACACCCGAATACTTCTATGACAGATGGCATAAAGCCGATCAATTCGATCCTAATAGTGCTTGGATTCCAGGTAAATGGCCAGCTTCAAGATATGTTGGAGATGTAGGTTCACTTTATAAAGATTCATCAGTTTGGAGAAATGATGCGTCTTATGTAAGGCTTAAAAACGTTGAAATAGGATACACTTTTGAAGCTGATGAACCGTTTATGAAAACAATAGGACTTAAAAAATTAAGATTCTATGCTAGCGGATTTAATTTATTTACTATAACAGATCCATTTGTAAAACCTTTTGATCCTGAAAAAGTGGCAAATAGTGATGGCGGAAGTGGAGAAGGTTTTACCTATCCTCTTACTACAACCTACAATTTTGGAATGAATGTTAGTTTCTAATATAAAATTTAAGAATATGAAAACGATAAAAAAAATATATTTTCCAATACTCATTGCATTACTATTTGTAGGATGCGACAATGTACTTGACCTTCAACCGAGAGATAAGTTAACAGCAGCCGAGATATTTGCTACACCTGAAAGTACAAACTTATATTTAGCCGATATGTACAATCGTCTACCTATTGAAGATTTTACTTTCTTTCCTAAAGAAGGATTCAATTACAATGGATCTAACCCGAATAATAACGGTCAAGTAAGTGCCTTTTTAACAGGTGAAGCAACACATTCAAATCCAAATTCAACGTCATTTTTAAATGGGTCGCAATATGGTTGGTGGACAGATGCATACAAGTTAATTAGAGACATCAATCTTTTTATAGATGTAGTTCCAACTTTAAATGTATCTGAAAAACAAAAAAGCATTTATTTAGGAGAAGCTTCGTTTCTTAGAGCATATGCTTATTTTGGATTAGTGAAAAGATATGGAGGAGTGCCTATTATTAAAAAAGCTCAAGTTTATAATGGTGACGCAGAAGCTTTAAAAGTACCTAGAAATACAGAAAAAGAAACTTGGGATTTTGTACTTTCAGAATGTGATGAAGCAATCAAAGTTTTAGACATTGACCCTAATGGTCGAAGAGCTTCTAAATGGGCTGCTTATGGATTAAAATCTAGAGCGGCATTATATGCTGCTTCTATTGCTAAATTTGGACCAAAAGCCCCATTGGTAGGAGATGCCGTTACTGCAAAACTGATAGGATTAGACCCTGCAGATGCTGCTGGATATTATCAAAAAGCTATCGATGCATCTGTTGCTATTATGGATTCAAATAAATTTTCTTTATACAAACCAACACCTGCAACACCTGAAGAAGCTGCTGAAAATTATAGATCATTGTTTGAAAATCCTAATCAAGCGCTAACTTCAGAAGTTTTACTTATCAAAGGACGTACTATTCCAGGTACCAATTACGGACATAATTATGATTCGTGGTTTACTCCAAATCAATTAAAAAATGGGATTGTAAGTCCAGGAAGAATGAATCCTACTCTAGAGTTCATTGACACTTATGAAAGCTATGCCAATCCAGGTGTAAGCTCTCCAATTCTTACTGCTACAGGAGATGACATCAATAATTACAATGGCTTTAATAAATTAAAACCTTATTTTAAATTCACTAATCCACAAGATATTTTCATTGGTAAAGATGCACGTATGTTTGGAACTGTTATTGTCCCAGGCTCTTCATTCAAAGGGGTTACTATTAATATTCAAGGTGGATTGGTAAATCCTGCTGGTGCATTAATTCTTACGGGAAGTGTAAAGGTAGGAACTACCGACTACTATGTTTATGGAGATTCAAATGCTTTAAACTATTCAGGCTTTGGTCCACAAAACGACCATACTAAATCTGGTTTTTCTTTCAAGAAATTCTTAACAAGCGCAACTGTTTCACCAGGCTGGAATTTAAGTACATCCGACTTTATGGAAATGAGATATGCTGAAATTCTATTGAATTATGCAGAAGCAGTTGCTGAAAGCGGACTAGGAGATGTTACAAAAGCAACTGCAGCAATGAATGCTACAAGAAGAAGAGCAGCATTTATGACTACTATCCCTTTGACAGTTACCAATGTAATGAGAGAAAGAACTGTAGAGTTGTCTTTTGAAAACAAAAGATATTGGGATTTAATCAGAAGAAGAGAGTACCATGAAAAGTATAATAATTCTAAACAAAAAATATTAAGACCATTACTAGATCTGAGAGGTACTGCTCCTTTTAAAACTATATTTGTTAGAGAAAATCAAGCTCAAAATCCACAATTATTCTTGACAAGATATTATTATTTGCAAATACCAGGAACAGCTCTTAATGGATTAATTCAAAATCCTACTTAAAAATTTAATTAAAAAATTAACCCATTAAAGATTTTAATATCATGGATAAATTTATAAAAATTGTAACTCTAGTAATTTTCGCAGCCTTTTTAGGCTCCTGCGAATTGGATAATTTGGATGGACCTACAGCTGGTTTGTCTGGAAAAATTATCGACGAAAAAACCGGTGAACTTGTGCCACAGGATATCATAAATGGTGCAATAATTGAACTTCGCGAGTTTGGATATGCTACCGTATCGCCACAAAATTTAATTATCAAAAACAATGGAACTTATGAAAATAGTAGGCTTTTTGAAAATAAGTATATGGTAATGCCTATTAGACCTAATTTTCAACCTATAGCAACTCAAGAAGTACTGATTAAGGGACAAACACAACTTGATTTTACCGTTAAACCTTTTATTAGACTTTTAGATGCTAAAATCGAAAAAGTTGGAACTAAAGTTGTCGCTACTTTCAAAATGGAGCAAACTACAGCCGATTTAATTAAAAAAATAGGTCTTTATTCCAATAGAGATCCTAATCTTGGCGAATATATGCAAACTGCTAAAACAGAGGTAACCCTTAATGCAGTTGCAGTTCCAGATCAAGTCTATTCCGTTGAATTGGAAACTGCTGGAAACATAAATATCGTAGCAGGAAAAATTTACTATTTCAGAGTTGGAGCTTTGACAGTATTACCTGAAACAAGATCTAATTATGCACCTTTGGTAGTTGCAATACAGTTCTAATTAGGAACTATGCCTTTCTTTCTTCTTCCAGTTCAATAGAAAATTTGAAAGATCAAAGAAAGGCTGTTTTTTATCTAAAATTTAATTTGAGATTTGTTATCAAACGATGGCAGGTTTTATCATACGCATGTTTTCATGAAAATATTTCGCTTTTTTAGTGTAGCAATACTACCATTACTTGCTTTTTCAATAGTGAATCATCGTGCGGTTGCCCCTATAAAATATAGTGATAAACCATTTGATACAATTTATGATGAAACAGGCTGTCTTTACAAGTCTTATGACAAACTTGTAATGGCCGGATACCAAGGTTGGTTTGCAGCTCAAGGTGATGAATCTAAGAGAGGTTGGTATCATTATAATGCTAAGTGTGGTTTTGCTCCTGGATGTTCTACCATTGATATGTGGCCAGATATGAGCGACTATTCAAAAAAGTATGAATCCCCATTTTCTTTTGCAAATCAATCAAAAGCGTATTTGTATAGTCCTTATGACGAATCCACAATTGATCTCCATTTCAAATGGATGAAAGAGTACGGAATTGACGGAGTGCATATGCAAAGATTTGTAAGTGAAATACAAAAACCAAGTGGAAAACGCCATTTTAATAAAGTTCTGGAAAATGCGCTTAAAGCTTCTATAAAATATGGAAGAGCAATAAGTGTAATGTATGATCTCAGTGGATGTACTAAGAAAGATATTGGCTATATCGAAAAGGATTTTAATGAACTAAAAAGTCTATTTAAATTATTTGATAATATCAAAAATCCTACCTATTTAAGACATAGAGGAAAACCATTGGTTACGATTTGGGGCGTTGGGTTTAACGATCATAGAAAATACAGTATTGCCGATGTAGATGCTTTAGTTACAAAACTGAAAGGATCAACAAATAAGGTTTCAGTAATGTTAGGAGTTCCCTATTATTGGAGAACTCTAGGTAGAGATACTGAAAACAATCCAGCATTACAAAACCTAATTAAAAAATGTGACATCATAATGCCATGGGCAGTAGGACGCTATAAGGTAGAAAACTACGACTCGTCCATTGTGGCAGAAGACGTGAAATGGGCTAAAAATAATGGTGTCGATTATGTCCCGTTAGTATTCCCAGGTTTTTCTTGGGGAAACTTAAAAAACGATACCCATTCATATAATTCAATACCTAGGGGAAAAGGTGATTTTTTGTGGAAACAAATTGCGGGTGCAAAAAAAGGAGGTGCCAAATCTTTATACATAGCAATGTTTGATGAAATAGACGAAGGCACCGCTATTTATAAGGTTTTGAATCAAAAAAATGTACCATTAAATGGAAACCAAGGAGGAAAATTTGTAGGGATTGAAGATGATTTACCAACAGATTATTATTTGTGGTTAGCTGGTCAGGGAGCAAGATGGTTTCATAATGAAGAGAATTATAATGAAACCAAACCAGTTAGAAGGATTAATATAGAACAATTATAATCGGGATTTGACAAATCGAAAGAAAACTGTTTTTGGCAAACAGAAAAACTGCTGAAAAATTTATCGATTAAACAAGTTGCAAAAAGCACTTTATTTAGTTTTTACAAGAATAATAAGATTTATAGTTTATTGTGAATGGTTAGTATAGCAATAAATAAATCCCTCTTTGATACTATTTAGGATTCTAATTACCAATTAGAGAGGGATAATTTAAATCAAATTGAATAACTGAAATAATTTAATTTCAAACCCTTTTTGGTTTTAATTAGACATTATTACTAAAAATATGTATTAAGAGTATAAGAATAACCCAATATTAAAAGATGGGAATTCTTGTTCCTAAATAATGAAATACGACATCAAAAATAGAATTAAATGAAAATCAATTTAAAGAAAAATTTATTAGTTGTTACTCTAGCAATCTTTTCGGTTTGCAGCGCACAACAACTAAAAAAGACATCAGACCTAAAAGATCCTGTCGATTATGTAAATCCTTATATGCAGGCACCGACGCGCACCTCGTTGCCGAGATCGACGACTTCGTTGCAGA
>JBBQSZ010000119.1:0-9243 GCA_038234745.1 Flavobacteriales bacterium
GGATTGTTAGGGACTGTAACAGGTATGATTAAAGCATTTGGTGCGTTAGCAAGTTCAGGTACTCCTGACCAAGCGATGTTGGCAAATGGTATCTCTGAAGCGCTTATCAACACAGCAACAGGGATCTCGACTTCTGCATTGGCAATTGTTGTTTACAACTTGTTTACTTCAAAAATCGATACTTTAACGTATTCTATTGATGAAGCAGGTAACACAATCGTGAATACTTACAGACATTTCAGAGGTACACAAAAATAATTAGTAATAATTTTTAAGGAATTAGCGTTGTGTTATAAGCATTGCTAATTCCTTACTAATATTAAATATAAAATTAATGGCTGGTAAATCGTCCAAAAAAGCAGCGTCTATTGATATGACAGCTATGTGTGATGTGGCTTTCCTGTTGCTTACTTTTTTTATTTTGACCGCCACGGCCAAAATACCTGAAGCATTGCCTGTGGATACACCGCAATCAACTGTGCAAACTAAATTGCCCGAATCCGATTTAGCTACATTGACCATCGGAAAGGGAAAAGTATTTTTTGATTTAAAAGGAAGAGAAGTTCGTAAAAGAACTTTGGAATTGATGGGTCAAAAATATGGAGTTGAATTTTCAGATGATGAAAAATCTAAATTCGCATTAATGGAAGGAATTGGTGTTCCAATTCAAAACTTGAAACAACTTATCGGTATGAAAACTGCTGATCGAAGTAAAGCAGGTCAACCAGGTGTGCCAAAAGATTCGTTAGATAATCAATTAGCAGAATGGGTTCAAAATGCACGTCTTGCCAATATTGAATTGAATGACAAAGAATTGCAAATAGCTATAAAAGGTGACGCAAAAGAAGAATATCCATCTATTCGTAAAGTAATGGATATTTTACAAGACCAAAAAATCAATACCTTTAGCTTGGTTACTGGTTTGAGAGGAAAGAATTTTTAATTAAAAAACACACACTAAAATGGCTGAATTAAATACAGGCGACAGTGGAGGCGGAAAGGACAAGAAAGTAAGAAGTAAAAAACAAAATTCAAAAGTAGATTTAACTGCTATGGTGGATTTGGCTTTCTTATTGATTACGTTCTTTATGCTTACTACTACCTTGTCTAAACCACAATCTATGAATTTGGGGTTGCCAGATAAAGATGATGATCCCACCGCAAAGCCAATCAAAGTAGATGAAAATCGTACAATGACGATATTGTTGGGAAAAGATAATAAACTAGTTCGTTATGTAGGATTATTAGCAACTCCTGTTGATGGTGGAGCTCCTAAAGATTTTATTTATGGAAAAGAGGGAATTCGTAAAGAATTATTGTCTAGAAAAGCATCTGTTTTGGCTTATTCTACTGCAAAAGGGAAACCAAAAAACGGAATGATTGTCATTATTAAACCAAGTAAGAAATCTAATTACCGAAATTTAGTTGATATATTAGACGAAATGGCAATTGTAGATGTACCTACTTATGCAATTGTGAACGATTTTACTCCCGAAGAAACAAAATTGTTAGAAGGAAATTAAGATAACTCTTATAACCCAATAACCTAATAATTAAGAAATATGAAATTAGATTTATTAAATAATCACTGGCTTGAAATTGTTTTTGAAGATCGTAATAAAAAATACGGTGCTTATGATTTGAGAAAATCAGTAACGAATAGAACCATAAGATCTTTTATCTTTGGTACCATTTTGTTTGCTATTCTTGTAAGCATACCAACTCTTATGCGAATGATTCCAGATGCACAAGACGATACTACGTTGGATCAGAAAATAACAGCAGTGAAATTACCTCCTAAAAAAGAGGAACCAAAAGATATTAACCTTCCACCACCACCACCACCACCACCAAAAGTGGATCAAGTAAAATTTGTGAAACCCGTTGTGGCAAAAGCTGATGAAGTTGTAGAAGAAATTGCCGTTGTAAAAGATCTTAAAGATAAAAACATTGGTAAAGAAACAATTAAAGGAGATCCTGATGCAGTTTTAACTGTTGAGCCTGTTGGAAAAGGACCTGCAGCGGTAATTGAAGAGGACAATACAGTTTACAACACTGCAGGAATCGAAGTTAAGCCAGATTTTCCTGGAGGAATGGAAAAATTTAATGCTTTTGTGGCAAAAAATTATCAAGCTCCAGAAGAAGAAGGACTTAAAGGTAAAGTTTATGTGACATTTGTAGTAGAGAAAGACGGTTCATTAACAGATATCAAAGTTCTTAGAGATATTGGTTATGGCACAGGAAAAGAAGCTATTCGTGTTCTTAATAAATGCCCAAGGTGGACTCCAGGAGAACAAAATGGTAAAAAGGTAAGGTGTACTTTCAGTTTGCCGATTAGCATTCAATCAGCGGAATAATGTTGAAAAATAGTATTACAAACTTTCAGAAGAAATCGCTCAAAGAGCGATTTCTTCTCGTTATAGGGATGACCGTATTTTTAGGGTATCTCATTTTAGGCTTGATATTTATATTTTGGAAATCAATGCCAATACAAATGCAATCCACTTATCGAATTGCTTTTGGGGTGGTTTTAATTGTATACGCATTTGTACGTTTTTTTAGGATTTTTAATTCAAACAATGAATAAGTATGTTTAAAATTAGTAAATTTTTAATTTTAGGTCTTGTTACTGTTTTATTCGTAATGTGTAATAAATCTGAAAAGTCTAAAAATGATTCTGAATCTATTTTGAAAGGTTTCGCAACTATATATGTGGATGAAACTTTGACGCCTATTGTCGAAGATCAAAAAGCAGTTTTTGAAAGTAAATATGATGCTAAAATTAAAATTGTTTCTAAATCCGAATCAGAAATAGTGCTTTCTTTGTTCAAAGAAAAGTCTGGTATCGCAATTTTAGCAAGAAATTTGAACATAAACGAAAATAAAATCTTTCAGCAAAAAAAAATTACGCCAAAAATCACTAAATTTGCAACAGATGCAATTGTTTTTATTTCAAATAAACACAATAAAGACACTTTAATAGAGTTAAAAACTGTAATTAATTTTATGAAAGGTATTCAAAATCCAAAAATCAAAGGTTTGGTTTTTGATAACCCTAATTCAAGTACAGTTCGGTATCTTAATGAATTAGCAAAAATAAATGCAGTCGCTGAAAAAGGAGTGTATTCCTTTAAGACAAACGAAGAGGTAATAAAATTTGTCGCAAAAAACGACGGAATGATTGGTGTAGTTGGTTTAAATTGGTTGACGCAACCGATGCCAGAAATGCAGAAGTTTATTGATGAGACAGCCATTTTAAGCGTTAAAGGATCAAAAAATTCGTCTTATTATTTGCCAACTCAAAATAACATTGCGGAGGGGACATATCCTTTGGCACGTGATTTGTATATAATCAATGCACAAGGTTTTTCTGGATTAGGAATGGGGTTTGCTTCATTTGTAGCTGGAGATATCGGACAGAGAATAATTTTGAAATCAGGTTTACTGCCAGTAAGGATTCCAGGCAGAAAAATTAACATAAGGAATGAAATTAGTAATGAAAAAAAATAAATTTAAAAACAAAATGAACAAACTTCAGATATTTAGTATAGCACTATTAGCCGCGGTAACTTGTAGTTTTGCACAAGATGTAAATACAGCAAAAAAGGCAGTAGATGCAGAGCAATATGAAACCGCAAAATCGATGTTAAAATCAATGCTAAAGAATAATTCCACAGACGGAAGGGCAAACTTTATACTTGGAAACATATACCTTCTTCAATCTGTAAATGATTCTGCTAAAGTTGCTTTTCAAAAAGGAATTGCAGGAACAGATGGTGCTAAATTAAATTACATTGGTTTAGGAGCCCTAGATTTAGATGCTGGTAATACTACTGCGGCCGAGGCAAATTTTGCTCTCGCATTAAAAGATGCCAGAAAGAAAGATACTGAGGAATTAGTTGCAGTAGGACGTGCTTACACAAATTCAACTAAACCTAATTATAAAAAGGCTATTGAGGTTTTGAATAGAGCAAAGCTTATAAATCCTAATGACGCAATGGTTCAATTAGCGCTAGGTGATGCTTACATTGGAGATAAAAATCAAAATGATGCTTATGCGGCTTACCGTAGTGCTTTTCAATTAGAACCAACCTTATTAAGAGCAAAAATGCAATTGGGGGTTTTGTTGAAAGGAGCAAAATCTTACGATGAGGCAATAAAATCATTTAATGAAGTAATCGCAATCAATCCTAATTATGGTCCTGTTTACAGAGAATTAGCAGAAACATATTATAAGTGGGGAAGAAATAAACCTTCCAAATCTGTTGAATATATGCAAACAGCAATTGGATTTTATGAAAAATATATGAGCCTTACGGATTATTCATTAAATTCTAGAATGCGTCACGCTGATTTCCTTGTACTTGTAAAAGACTACAAAGCGCTAGAAATTGAAGCCAATAAAATGGCAGAAATGGATAAAGTAAATCCAAGAATTTTTCGTTACTTAGGTTATTCTGCTTACGAAAATGGTAATGTGGATCTAGCCATTAAATCATTAGAAGGATACATTTCTAATCCTAACAACAAAATTATTGCTGCTGATTATTTGTATTTAGCAAATTCAAAATTCAAAAAAGGAATAAGCGCCGACGGATTAACTTTAGATCCAACTTTATTCAATTCTGGTATGGCTGACATCGCAAAAGCAATAGAAATTGAGCCATTGATTGTTGAAGATTTTAATGAAGTGGGTAAAAATTTGTTTGGATTAAAATTTTATCAAGAAGCAGCTTCCATATTTGAGTTCGGGGCAGCAAATGCTGAAGGAAAAAATTATATAGAAGACAATGTTTACTATGGTTTGTCAATTTATTACGCTAATAGCAAAAAAGAGGTTAAAGATCCAATTGCATTACAAAAAGCCGATGCTGCTTTTGAAAAAGTAATTGTGGCTTCGCCAACTTATTTGGACGCTTATCTTTATAGAGCAAGAACTAATAGTATGATGGGTAAAGACCTTTTGACCATAGAGTATTATCAAGCTTATGTTGACAAAACTACTGAAAAAGGTCCTGAGGAATTAGCAAAACCAGCCACAAGTAAAAAGATTGTTGAATCGTATAATAATATTGCAGCCAGTTATGCGAATACTGATAAAGTAAAAGCAATTGAGTATTTGAATAAAACGCTAGTTGTTGATCCGACAAACGCTTATGCTACAGAATCATTAGCTAAATTGAAAAAATAATATTTTTCATCATGTATAAAAAACCGATAGTTTTAGAAACTATCGGTTTTTTTATGTTTACAGGGCAACGCTTTTAATTCACTATCTTTGCACTTTAAATTTTAAAAATGTTATCAAAAGAAATACAATTAGAAGTTAATAAAGGCGCAATGCTTCCTTTAATGGAAGAGTTTTATACTATCCAAGGCGAAGGTTTTCATACTGGAACAGCTGCTTATTTTATAAGAATTGGAGGTTGCGATGTCGGTTGTCATTGGTGCGATGTCAAAGAAAGTTGGAATGCAGCACTACATCCGCCAACAAATATAGATTTGATTGTTACCAATGCAAGTAAATATGCCGATACAGTAGTGGTAACTGGAGGAGAACCATTGACTTGGGATATGACTTCACTAACAAAAAAGTTAAAGGAAAAAAATCTAAAAGTGCATATTGAAACTTCAGGAGCTTACGAACTTTCTGGAATCTGGGATTGGATTTGTCTTTCGCCAAAGAAAAATAAATTGCCAACTCAAACCGTTTATGACAAAGCGCACGAATTGAAGGTAATTATTTTTAACAAACACGATTTTGTTTTTGCCGAAGAACAAGCCGAAAAGGTCAACAAAGAAGCTGTTTTATTCCTGCAACCCGAATGGAGCAAAAAAGATGAAATGACACCACTTATTGTAGATTATGTAATGAACAATCCAAAATGGAGAGTGTCTTTACAAACACATAAATATTTGAATATTCCTTAAGATGAAGAAAATTTTATTTTTAATTGTCCTTGTTTTCATTAACCATATTAATTTTGCTCAAGAAATAGAAGCAAGGGTTAATTCCAAGTCTGAAGGCAGTATATCCACAGAACAAAAAGTCCCAAAAGAATCTGCATTATATCAATATGTTGCTAGAAATTATATAATTCCTGATGTACCAGGTTTGAAAGGAAAAGTGGTGGTGGTTTTTGTAGTTAATGAGAATGGAAGCATAGGAGATTTTAAGATCATTGAAGATTTAAAACATGGAACAGCACAAGAATTAATTAGAGTTTTAAAAACAACTAATGGTAAATGGAAGCCAACTATTAAGGATGGTAAGCCAGTTAAAGGAAGTTACATCTTCCCTATTAATATCAATGTTCCTAAATAATAAACCAGTAACCAGGAAAATTTTATTACGAATTACGTCCGTTTTTTAAATCGAAAGTTTTGCTAAATAATCGTAATGTTCTCCTTCCAAAATTAATTTGCATTGTAAACCATTGGCTAAAGCCGCATTTTGCAAGGTGTTATAATCGATAAACATCCAGTCGAAAGGTTTTTCTTTTTCGTCTTTATAGGAAATATTAAATACTATTTCTCCGTAATATTCATTATCCGAAGGAATCCATTTTCCGCCATCGTCATCGTCATCAAACATATAAATGATGTCCGAACTGTCAAGAAGGATTTGACCGCGAGGATTCAATAATGATTTTAGTTTTTGAAGAAAATTAGGAATATTCTTAAGTCTTCCGCACATTCCAGCACCATTCATTAAAAGTAAAATAGTATCGAATTTTTCGTTTTCCAATGTCATCACATCCTGAACTTTGGCTTTTTTCAAACCCCGAAGCACGCACGCCTTAATTGCATTTGCCGAAATATCTATTGAAATAACATCAAGATTTCGATCGTTTTGCAAAGTTAAACTGTGACTTCCTGCGCCACAACCCACATCTAGAACCTTTCCTTTGGCAAGTTGCAAAGCTTTTTGCTCCAATTTTGGCATTTCATCATAGGAACGGAAAAGATAGGCAACGCTCATATCATCGGCTTCAGAAATGGTGGTTTCGGTAATTAAATCCTCAGGAGAATTGTTGGTTTGAAAATCGAGTATGGCTTTTCCGAAAAGGTCTTTCATTACTTTTGTGTAAAGTTTAAGGTTTCAAGTTTCAAGTTGTTTAACTTTGCGATAGAAATTTAAAAAAATGCTAAAGCCAAATTTAAACGAACTCGGAAAACTTTCCAAAGATACACATAACGAAACCAAAAAGTATTTCGACAAGTTAAAAAAGAAAACGCCAAAAAACTTGGATTACGTAATGCAGGAATTGCACAACGCCGAATTCAAAAAAACCGATTGTTTAGAATGTGCCAATTGCTGCAAAACTACAGGGCCATTATTTACATTGGCTGATATTGAACGAATCTCAAAGCATTTGCGTCAAAAACCACAACAATTCATTGAACAATATTTACGAATAGACGAAGACAAAGATTATGTTTTGCAATCCGTTCCTTGTAATTTTCTTGATATTGATAATACTTGTTTTATTTATGACGTTCGTCCAAAAGCGTGTCGAGAGTTTCCACATACCGATCGTAAAAAGTTTCAACAAATCACCGATTTGACTTTGCAAAATATAGCTATTTGTCCTGCAGCGTACAATATTGTGGAAGAAATGAAGAAAAAATTACCGTTGTAAATTCAAAAACAGAAGCAATTTTATAAATTTCGACCAATTGATAATCTTCAATTAGTCTTTAAACTGTACTTTTGGCATTAGCGAAGTAAATCCACACCAAATTGAATTTAGAATATTTCATAGCCAAACGACTGATTACTGCCAAAGATTATAAAAGCAGTATCTCTGCGCCAATTATCAAAATTGCAATTTGCGCCATTGCCATCGGAATGATTATGATGATTGTTTCAGTTGCTACTGGAATTGGATTGCAGCAGAAGATTCGGGATAAAGTTTCTGCTTTTAACGGTCACATCATAATTTCGAATTACGACAACAATCAATCTGACGTTACACTAGTTCCTATTTCAAAATATCAAAATTTTTACCCAAAATTCCATTCAGTTCCTGGAGTCAGTCACGTTCAAGCCATTGCCAGTAAAGCAGGAATTATTAGAACCGAAACCGCTTTCGAAGGAATTATTCTAAAAGGAGTGGGCACAGATTATCAATGGGATAATATAAAGGAATATATTGTTGGTGGTAAAGTCCCAGATTTTTCTAAAGGACTTAATCAAGATGTTTTAATATCACAATTTCTCGCCAATAGGCTCAATCTCAAAGTAGGAGATTCATTCAACACTTTTTTTATCAAAGAAGACCAGAACAAATTACCCAATATCCGTAGATTTAAAATTGCTGGAATTTTCAATTCAGGATTTCAAGATTTCGATGCTACCTATATAATTGGCGACATTCGGCACATTCAACGCATCAATAAGTGGAAACCAGATCAAGTTGGCGCTTTTGAAGTTTTCGCAAATGATTTTACTAATATTAAATCTATTGGTGAACAAGTGTATGAAAAAACATCCTCAACACTCGATTCCAAAACTATAATCGAAAAATACAGTTACATATTCGAATGGCTCAAACTCTTCGACTTAAATATTATAATCATCTTAGCCGTAATGATACTAGTGGCCACCATCAATATGGTAGTCGCCCTCTTAGTACTGATCCTCGAGCGCACTCAAATGATAGGAATACTCAAAGCATTAGGATCCAACAATTGGTCGGTACGAAAAATATTCCTGTACAATGCATTCTACTTAATAGTAAGAGGATTGTTTTGGGGGAACCTAATCGGTATTTCGCTGCTACTGCTCCAGCAACAATTCGGAATAATCAAACTCAATCCCGAAAACTACTATGTCAATCAAGCACCAGTATATATTAATGTAGGGTACATATTACTATTAAACCTGCTCACAGTAACAATTTGCTTTCTAGTTTTACTAATTCCTTCCTATATAATCACGAAGATTTCTCCAGTAAAAGCGATTCGTTTCGATTAGTTTCATTGCAATTTTTCAGGAGCCATTTCCCGCTCTCCGTTTCAATCTTGTTCAAGACAGGCTATTTTTCTAAGCATAAAAAGGAGCTTCCTTTGGTCGCTCTTTTCACACAAGAAAAAATTAGCCTTTCTTTTCACAAGGATTTCCACTACGATCAGGGCTAAGCCATTGTTTTTCTAATAGAAAACTCTTTAAAAAACATAATTATAATACAAGAGAATAACCCACCAGTCAAAAACTGAGATTGAGTACCATTCAAGACC
>JBBQSZ010000120.1:0-9121 GCA_038234745.1 Flavobacteriales bacterium
TTGTTAAAAACACGATTCCTATCAGGAAAAACAGAAACAATATAAGAGATGTTGGAAAATATAGAACTAGAATGAAACCAGTTATCCTTAAAAATCAGAAAGATGCAATATAAAATTCTCTTAACTTAATGACATTGCGCGAGCGGGTGGAGCTAAATTGTATTATCATATTTATATCGAGGATAATGCTCAAATTTGTCGATTTTTTCCGTATTGGTTCAGCACCAATTTCCAAAAAATTAACCATCAAGGCTCAATACTTCCGTTTGATCAACATTTGATGATGACTTTAATCGCACCGCAACCTTTATTAATTGCAAGCGCCAAAGAAGGCTATGTTTGTGATCCTTATGGCGAATTTTTGGGAGCTTTGGCTTAGTCCAGTTTATGAATTTTTAGGTCAAAAACCATTGTCTATAAAAGAACTTCCTAAAGAAAAAGTCCCGGCTTTCGGGACTTTAGGCTATTACATGAGTTCCGGAATTCACGATGTTATATGGTGTGATTGGGAGCAATTTATCGCTTTTGCAAATTTTAATTTCAAAAAATAAGTCATTTTAGTTGTTAGGCAAATGGTTAAAATTGTAAGATTTAAAAAACCGTCTTGGTTTTCCTAACTTAAATTTTATATTACTATTTGATGTTTTAGTATCTTTTATTGCGTTTTAAATTCTGTATTTTTGTATTTATTTTAAAAATAAAAATTATGATTTTCAAAAAAATTGCGCTTTTAATTTTATTGTTGCAGTTTTCTGTAGTTTCAATTTCGCAAAATAAAGATAGTCAATTTCTTTATGCTGGCAGAGTCGATAAAATAGAAAACAAAGGTGTTCTCTTAATCGGAACCGCTTCCTCAGTATCTTTTAATTTTAAAGGAGAAAAATGTTCGATTTCTTTGCAAAGTATTGATTATTCAGAACATCACAATTATGTTTCCTTAGTTTTAGACGGAAATTATATTGGTAAATTAAGAATTGAAAAAGGAGCGGCACAATCTTTTCCTATAGCGATTACTTCAAACAAAAAGGTTCATAATTTAACCATTTACAAAAATACCGAAGCCACAAGCGGAAACGTTTTATTTACTGGAACCACTGCAAAATTGACGTGTATTAAAGCCAAAAAGAAAGGTAAAAAAATAGAATTTATAGGTGATTCTATTACTTGTGGAGCTGCAAGTGATGCATCTGATACACCTTGCGACAAAGGAGAATATATGGATCATCACAACAGTTATTATGCTTATGGTCCATTACTTTCTAGAACTATTGGTGCTGATTATTTAATGAGTTCGGTTTCTGGAATTGGCATTTATCGTAATTGGAATGACGAAAACGGAGAACAACCCATTATGCCTGATGTTTATGGAAATTTATATTTGACAAGCGATGCTACAAAACCAAAATTTGATTTTGCTTTTCATCCTGATATTATTAGCATCGCTTTGGGAACTAATGATTTTTCTAATGGCGATGGTAAAAAAGTTCGTTCTTCTTTTAATGTCGAAAAATTCGTTTCTAATTATGTCAATTTTATAAAAATGTTGTATTCTCACAATCCAAAAGCGCAAATCGTAATTACAAATAGTCCAATGGTTAACGGAAACAATGCTGTGGTTTTTGAAAGTTGTTTGAATAAAATTAAAGAGGCATTTGCAAATGATAAAGAACATAAAGCCATTCTTATCTTTAACTATAAACCTATGACTCCTCACGGTTGCGGAGGGCATCCTGATGTTGCCGATCAGAAAATTATGGCAGACCAATACGGACAATTTTTAAAAAATATCTAAAATGAAATATACTATTTACAAGTTTATTTTCTTATTTATGTTTTCCAATGTTATGTTGGCAAATGTAACACTACCTACTATTTTTGCTGATAATATGGTGTTGCAACGCAATTCTGATGTGAAAATTTGGGGTTGGGGAAGTCCTAGAGAAGAAATAAAATTAGTTGGAAGTTGGGACAATAAGGAGTACAAAATCACAACTGATGCTATGGCCAATTGGCAAATTACCATTAAAACTCCTGCCGCTGGTGGACCTTTTACGATTTCGATAAAAGGATATAATGAAGTTCAACTTAAAAATATTTTAATTGGAGAAGTTTGGTTGTGCTCTGGACAATCTAATATGGAAATGACTGCCAATTGGGGAATAAAAGATGGAGATAACGAAGTGAAAAATGCTACGAATCCCAACATTCGTTTTTTTACGGTTGCAAAAGCAACGGCAGATTTCCCACAAAATAACCTCTCAGGAACATGGGTAGAATCAACTCCTGAAACCATGAGAAACTTTAGTTCTGTTGGTTATTTTTTTGGAAGACGTTTGCAAGAAGATTTGAAAGGAGTGCCAATAGGCTTGATTTCTTCAAATTGGGGAGGAACACCAGCTGAAATTTGGATGCCAGCAGAAGTAATAAATAATGACGCTGCTTTATTAGAAAGTGCAAAAAAACGGGGTACGGAAGAAAACGGTCCAAGAAAACCAGGGCGAACTTATGATGCTATGATTAATCCTTTGGTTGGTTTAAGAATTGCTGGAGTGATTTGGTATCAAGGCGAAAGTAATGTGGGTTCTACGAATTACGAAAAAACTTTTGGAGCATTGATCACTTCGTGGAGAGACAAATGGAAACAAGATTTTCCTTTTTACTTTGTACAGATTGCACCTTATAATTATAAAGGAAATGATTTTGGTGGCGCAATAATCAGAAATGCACAGCGTCTTGTAGCGCAAACAATTCCGCAAACCGGAATGATTGTAACCTCGGATATTTCAAAAACGGATGATATTCACCCCAAAGACAAACAAACTGTTGGTACTCGTTTGGCTAATTTGGCATTGGTAAACACCTATAAAACAAATGCTAATGTTGTAAACGGACCGCTCTATAAAAGTATTGAAATCAAAAAAAATAAAGTAACCCTTTCTTTTGATAATGCCGATGGATTGCGCTTTGCAAATCAAGAGCAGCAATTTGAAGTAGCAGGAGCAGATGGAGTTTATTCCTTTGCTAATTCCAGTATAAAAAATAATAAAATTATTCTAGAAAGTAAATCCGTTGCCAATCCAGTAAAAGTGCGTTATGCTTGGAGAAATATGACACAAGCAAATTTATTCAACAAAGCAAATTTGCCTGCTTCTTCATTTATTGTTGAATAGTAGGTTTTTGTAAAAATGTTAATTCAATAAAATGAATTTTATTTTAACTTGAATTCTACCTAAATATTTCCCGAAAAGAGATTGTCTGAAATTAGTAAGACAGTCTCTTTTTTTTGTTTTTTATAATGCCTTTTAGCTAAAAATCGCATCGATTTTGTTTAAAATAAAATTTAACACAAGGGTTTGACAAAATACTATCATGCTTAATCAAAATCAAAGTATATTTTTACCTAGTGTAAAATTCGTAAATTTTATATAGAATTGCTGATTGTGAAAAAAATTGGCGTTTAATTTTTTTTTATTTAAAAATAGAATGGTATGATTAAGATTTGTAATAAAAGAGTGCCTTGTGCTTATTTGCTTTTTTTATTTGTATTTTTTGGTAGTTCAGCAATGAATGGGTACAAAAAAGACGGAAACACAATTACCTATCCCGTAAATAACGGTCAGTTGCAGATTGTTGTTTGTAATGAAAATATAATGCAGGTAAAGTTCACGCTTGCGAATAGTTTTGATACTAAAAAAAGTCTTTTTATAGAAGACAAAGCATTTACAAAAACGCCATTTGACGTTAAAGAAACTGCAGATCAAATTATTATTTCGGCCAAAAAAATAAAAGCAAAAATTAATAAAAAATCGGGTGCCGTTACTTTCTTTGATGAAAACGATAAAGAAATTCTAAAAGAAAAAGCAAGAAGTGTCAAGCCTAATAGCTTTGAAGACTTTAAAACACAAGCAGTATCACAAAAATTTGAATCTCCAGCCAATGAAGCTCTTTATGGTTTAGGACAACATCAAGATCGCTTGTTAAATTTAAAAGGTAACGATTTAGATTTATACCAACACAACACGGAGGTTTATGTTCCTTTCTTTATGTCTACCAATGGTTATGGTATTTTATGGAACAATTTGTCTCATACAAAATTTGGAAATCCTGATGAAGTTCAAGCAATTCCTGCCAGTCAATTATTTGGTGCCAATCAAAAATCAGGCGGATTAGATGTTAGCTTTTTTAATGATAATGAATTTAAAGAACCAGTAAAAAGTGATGTAAAAAATACTGCTACACTTGCCATAGAAAGAGAAAATCCAGTGAAGTCAGCACGTTATACAGGTTCATTATTAGCAGATAAAACGGGTGAATATTCTTTCTACAGCTTTGCTGATGGAAAGTTTAGAGTGAAAATTAATGGAACTTTAATTCTGGATAATTGGGCACCGTATGCCAATGCAAGAGACTTGGGTTTTATTAAATTAGAAAAAGGGAAAAAATATCAAATTGAAGTGGAATGGGAAAGATATCATTCCAATAATTCTTTTCAGTTGAAATGGAGAACGCCACACGATACATCCGAAACTTCTCTATGGTCAGCATCAGGAAAAGAAATTAATTATTTTGTTATTGCAGGTAATAACATGGATTCGCTTATAAGTGGTTACAGAACTTTAACAGGCAAAGCGACTATTTTACCAAAATATGCCTTGGGTTTTTGGCAATGTAAAGAACGCTACAAAACGCAAGAGGAAATATTAAATATAACGAAGGAGTTTCGCAAAAGAAAAGTTCCGCTAGATATCATTGTTCAAGATTGGCAATATTGGAAATTAGACGAATGGGGTTCTGCTTTATTTGAAGCTGATCGTTATCCGAATCCTACCGCAATGATCGAAACTTTGCATAAGGAATTGAACACTAAATTTATTGTATCGGTCTGGGGAAAATTTTATAGAAACAGTGATAACTTTAGAGAATTGAACAAAGCAGGGTTTTTATATCCAAAACCTTTAGAAGAAAATTTGGTTGATTTTTTAAAATTTAATTTTTCTTATTATGACGCTTTTAATCCAGAAGCTCGAAAAATGTATTGGAAACAACTGAATGAAAAATTATACAGTAAAGGTGCTGATGGTTGGTGGATGGATGCTGCAGAACCTGAAATGCCAGATCACGATGCGACCCCACAAAATATGTCACATTTTATGAATCCAACTTTCGAAGGGCCAGGATTTGATAATTTAAATGCCTATCCATTGATGCACACTAAAGGCGTTTTTGATGGACAAATGCAGGTAGATCCAGATAAACGAGTTACAATTTTAACGCGTTCGGCTTTTGCAGGTCAACAAAAATACTCCACTATAGTTTGGTCTGGTGATATATCTGGAGAATGGAATAATTTTAAAGCTTCTATTCCAACAGGATTGAGTTTCTCAATGTCAGGAATGCCTTATTGGACAACTGATACAGGCGGTTTTTGGGTTAAATATAAAGAAGGAAATAAAGATCCTAAATACAGAGAACTCTATACAAGATGGTATCAATTTAGTACTTTTTGTCCCATATTCAGAGCGCACGGTTCCAATACGGAACGTGAAATATGGTTTTTTGGCGATGAGAAATCTGACACATACCAAACACAGCTAAAATTCAATACCTTACGTTACCGCTTAATGCCTTATATTTATACGTTAAACGGAATGGTAAATACGCACGATTATACAATGATGCGAGCGTTAGTGATGGATTTTCCAAAAGATACTAAGGTGCTTGATATTAAAGACCAATATATGTTCGGTCCTTCGTTTATGGTTTGTCCTGTAACCGACGCTGGAGTAAAAAATCGAAATGTTTACTTGCCAAAAGATACCAATTGGGTTGATTTCTGGACAGGAAAAACATTCCAAGGTGGACAAACTGTTGCCGTTGCGACACCTCTAAATGAAATGCCATTGTTCGTAAAAGCAGGTTCGATTGTGTCTTTTGGACCCGATTTGCAATATGCTAATGAAAAACCAGCCGATGTTATTGAACTTAGAGTGTACACCGGTGCTAATGGTGAATTTTCATTGTATGAGGATGAAAGTAGCAATAATAATTATCTAAAAGGAAAATTGGCAACAATTCCATTCAAATGGGATGAAGCTTCTAAAACATTGACTATTGGTAAACAATTAGGTGCTTTTGATGGAATGCTAAAACAGAGAACTTTTAATATTGTTTTCGTAGATGCAAACCACGGAACAGGAAGTTTAGTAAGTTCAAAAATAGATAAAACGGTAATATATACAGGAGAAGAATTAAAAATAAAAAAATAAACAAGTATAAAATGAGACTATTAAAAACCGCTATAACCTTAACTTTTTGCGCTTTATTATTTGCTTGTCAATCACAAAAAAGCTTTGTAAAAGTCAATGGAACTAATTTTACCATCAATGATAAACCGCACCATTTTGTGGGAACAAATTTTTGGTATGGTGCCTATCTAGGAGCCGAAGCTGATTACGGTAATCGTCCGCGTTTGATTAGAGAATTAGATCAAATGAAGAAAAACGGAATTACAAATTTGCGTGTTGTTGCCGCATCCGAGGAGTCAAATTACGGATTGCCGTTAGATCCTCCTTTTCAATATCAAAACGGGAAGTACAATGAAACTTTACTTAAAGGTTTGGATTTTTTACTTTCGGAAATGCAAAAAAGAGATATGCGAGCGGTGCTCGTTTTGAATAATAATTGGGATTGGTCTGGCGGAATGGGGCAATATGTTTCTTGGGTAACCGGAAAAAAAGTGGTCGATCCTTCGGTGAATAAAAACGAGACTTGGGATGATTATTTGAAATTTGCAGGTGCATTTTATACACTTCCAGAAGCTCAAAAAATCTACAAAAAATATATTGAAATGTTGGTGAATCGAACGAACACGATTACTAATAAGAGTTATAAAAACGATACTTCTATTTTTTCTTGGGAATTGGCAAATGAGCCTCGTCCTTTAAATACGGGAAATCAAGATGAAAATGTGAAAATTTTCAGTAAATGGGTTGATGAAACAGCAGGTTTTATTCATTCTCTGGATCCGAACCATTTGGTTACAACCGGAAGTGAAGGAAGTAAAGGAACTTTGAACAGTTTAGATTATACAGAAAAAGCGCACAGTAGTAAATTTATAGACTACACTACATTTCATATGTGGCCTAAAAACTGGGGTTGGTTCAAAGCCGAAAAACCAGAGATGATGGACAAAACCAAAGAATTTACAGCTCAATATATTAAAGAGCACGTGGCATTAGCTCAAAAATTAAACAAACCAAGCGTTATCGAAGAGTTTGGTTTTGTAAGAGATGGCGAAAAATGTGAACCTGAAAGCAGCACCAAAGCTAGAGATGAATATTATCAGTTTATTTTGAAAATTTATAAAGAGGCTATTGCAAAAGGAGAGCCGTTAAATGGAGTGAATTTTTGGGGTTGGGGCGGTGAAGGTCGTGGCCAACAAAAAGATCATATGTGGAAAAAAGGAGATGTCACTTTTACCGCAGATCCGTACAGCGAAGCGCAAGGATTGAATTCAATCTACAATACGGATAAAAGTACTATTGATATTATTGCTAAAAACGCAAAGGAAATTGAGCAATTGTCTAAAAACTCAATTAGGAATTAAATACCATTTATGATGACCAAACCACTTTTTGCCATTTTAATTCTATTGACAATTGTACCCGCAACTGCACAATGGAAACCTGCTGGAGATAAAATCAAAACCGAATGGGGAGTTAAATTAGATCCTGCTAAAGTTTTACAAGAATATCCACGTCCAATTATGGAACGTTCCGAATGGAAAAACTTAAATGGATTGTGGGATTATTCTATTACGAATGTAGGTGAAGTTCCAACGAAATTTTCAGATAAAATCCTAGTGCCTTTTGCGGTTGAATCTAGTTTGTCCGGAGTGATGAAAGAAGTGGGAGCCAAAAAAGAATTGTGGTACAACACCACTTTTTCAACTCCTAAAAATTGGAATGGTAAAGATATATTATTGCATTTTGGAGCCGTAGATTGGAAAACTGAAGTATGGATAAATGATATAAAAGTAGGAACTCATACCGGAGGATTCACGCCGTTTACCTTTAATATTACACCATTTTTAAATAAAGGAAATCAAAAATTAACCGTTAAGGTTTGGGATCCAACAAGTGATGGTCCGCAACCTAGAGGAAAGCAAGTTACAAAACCAGAATCTATTTGGTACACGCCAGTAACCGGAATTTGGCAAACAGTTTGGTTAGAACCGGTTGCTAATAAACACATCGAATTCATAAAAAATAATCCAAATGTGGATGGTGGAACAATTAAAATTTCGGCAAATGTTTCAAATGCTTCTTACGGTGATATTATCGAAGTTACTGTTTTAGACAAAGGAAAAGTAATTGCAACTGTTAAAGGTAGCTTTTCTGAAACATTAGAAATTCCTATTCCAAACGCCAAATTATGGTCGCCCGAATCGCCTTTTTTATATCAAACGAGTATTCAATTAATTTCGAATGGTAAGAAAATGGATGAAGTAAAAAGTTATTTCGCCATGCGTAAAATTTCTACAAAAAGAGATTCAAATGGTATCGTGCGTTTGCAATTAAATAACAAAGATTATTTTCAATTTGGCCCTTTAGATCAAGGTTGGTGGCCTGATGGATTATACACTGCACCTTCAGATGAAGCTTTAAAATACGATATTATTAAAACCAAAGAATTAGGATTTAATATGATCCGTAAACATATAAAAGTAGAGCCAGCGCGTTGGTACACGCACTGTGATGAATTAGGGATTTTAGTTTGGCAAGATATGCCAAGTGGTGATGGTGGTCCAAAATGGGAAGGACGTGGTTATTTTAAAGGAACAGAATTTATTCGTACTGCTGAATCGGAAGCCATTTATAGAAAAGAGTGGAAAGAGATTATGGATTCTCTGTATTCTTATCCAAGTATTGTGGTTTGGGTTCCTTTTAATGAAGCGTGGGGACAATTTAAAACCGAAGAAATTGTCGAATGGACCAAAGCCTACGATCCAAGTCGATTAGTGAATCCTGCAAGTGGAGGAAACCATTATAAAACAGGAGATATTTTAGATTTACATAATTATCCTGGACCAGTGTTAGATATGTATGATGCCGATCGTGCT
>JBBQSZ010000121.1:0-9075 GCA_038234745.1 Flavobacteriales bacterium
CATTCCTTTCATATAGAGAACGTCTCCTATTACAGGGCTTTGCATTCGAACCAATGTCAAGGCAACAGAAAATAGTAATCCGAAACCAATTAAAATTTGTATATTTTTTTTGCGGTTTTTATACATTTCTTTCATAACAAGCAACATAATAATTGCCATCAATGATATGCCTAGACAAGACATATAAAAACGTGTCATACTAAAATATACATGATCAAGCGCATAGGTGTTGAGGTACATAGTACCATACATAGCCAAAAAAGATAAACCTAACATGAGGTAAAATTTATGATAATTTTTTTCGCTTTTATTTTGCATTGTAGTTTCCATTTTCTATTGTTTTAAAGATTATTAAATTTAGTTCTCAAAAAAAAATCCATTAAATTTTGTCTCTTTTATACATGTTTTCTTAGTTAGCTAAATTTAAAGATAAATTCATCCCTTAATTTACAAGGTTTTTAAGAATTGTTACACTATTTAAACCTCAAGAAAAGCCAATTACATTTTCATTCCTTCCATTGGGTCACTGCCTTTTCGGAATTTATATTCACTATTTATAGCATAGGCACCAGTAATTACTACTTTTTTATTGGTGTCGATTTTAGATTTAATTTCTATCATTCCGTTTACCTCATTTCCAGTTGTAACCATCACATTTTCAAATACACCAGGCTTTTTTTCTACCCAAATATAGGAGGCGTTTTCTTCCCTGATTACGGCATCAATTGGGATATATAATCCTTTTACATTGGACTGAGTCAATTTAGCTATAGCCTGCATTCCGGGTTTTAATTGCAGATTTGGATTTGGAATTTCTAATCGAATTAAAAGTAGACGTGTATTCGGATTTATTTCAGGATTGATAAAAGAGACTTGGGTATTTACGGTTTTATTAGGAAAATCAGTAAATGTAATTAGCGCTTTTTGACCTATTTTTAAATTTTTAGCATAGTTTACATTAACCTGTATTTCCAACCAAAGACTGTTTAAATCTGCTAATTTAATGACATCAGAACCTTCCATTAGATAACTACCTTCGGTGGTGCTTATTTCAGATATTGTGCCACTTGCAGTACTGTAAAAATTGGTATATGGTGAAACTTCTTTAGTTGATTTAATACTTTCGATTTGGGAATTAGTTAAGCCAAAAAACACTAATTTTTGTTTTGCAACATTAAGTAAATTTAGTGCGTTTTTTCCAAAATCTCCAGGCATAGAAAGTTGTTTATAAGCAGTATAATAATCTTGTTTAGCAATGGCAATAACCTCACTGTACAATTGATAAACGGCTTGGTTTTTACTGACATAATCACCAATAGTTTTGAAATACAACTTTTCAATTCGACCCATCGCTCGCGAAGAAATGGTTTTAATTTTATCTTGATTAATTGTTAAAACACCAGTGTAATTCTGATTAATAGTATTTTGGCTATTACTTATGAGCTGTGTACTAATATTTCCTAATTTAATTTGTTCTTTACTCAAAGAAATTTCATTGGTCATCTCCTTATCTGTGTTCTTTACCATAATTAATTCCATACCACATATCGGACAGTTTCCGGGCTTGTCTTCTTTTATTTGCGGATGCATCGAACAAGTGTAAGTAGCCTTTACATTTGACTCTTGACTACCTTGTTCTTCTTTGTTTTTAGTATTACAAGAAATTAATACCGTAAATAGTACTAATAGAATACTGAATATTTTAATATTTTTCATATGTTGATATTTATTGTTTTTTATCGGTCATATGTAATTCGCATATCATCATCGGTGTTTGCATCGCATTTCCGTTATGCTCATTTCATAATTATTCGGTTTTAATAAAGCTTTCGCTATCAATTAAATATTGTGCGTTTTTTGCAATTGTATCTCCTACAGAAACACCTTTAATAATTTGAACAAAACCTTCAATTTCAATACCTGATTGTACTCCTTTTGCTTTAAAGCCATTGTTTCTTTTTTCAAAAATTATTTTTTTCTCACCCACGCTAACCACAGCTTGTTTTTGCAACCAAATTCCTTTTTCTGAATTTAACTGTACTACTCCCTGTAATCTTGTTCCAATGGGTAATTTTAGATTTGAATTATTCAGATACACTCGAATTCTATTGGTTTTATCCGTTGGATTTAATTGTGTTTCAATAAAATTTATTTTTGCGTTGTTACTGTTTTTTTCATCCAATTCAGAAGTAATAGCAATAGATTGATTTATTTTGATTAGGCTATTGTATCCCTGTAAAACATTGAAAATACCCCAAACTTTATCCGTATTCATTAACTTGAAAATAACTTCTCCTTTTTTAATATAGTTACCTTCTTTGATCCCTAAAGATTCTGTGTTACTATTTCCTTCTGGCATTGAAGAATCACTAGTATTATTCATTTTTTCAGTTCCTGTAATGATTCCGGTAGCAGGACTGTAGATCGTTATTGCAGGATTCACTTTTTTTGAGGAAATCAATGTATTTATCTGATTATTGGTCATTCCATAGAGTAATAATTTCTGTTTAGCAGCATTAATAATTGATGTGTTTTGATTATCATTAGAAATTAAATAGATAAAATTTTGCTGTTCAGATACTAATTCAGGACTGTACAATTCAAATATTTTTTGTCCTTTCTTTACTTTTTGGTACTTATAATTGACATACATTTTTTCTATTCTACCACTTATACGTGCGGGGATATTTACTGATGAATTTGAATCGTATGTAATAATTCCTGGTAAACTGATTTCACCACGAATAAGGGTGTCTTTTACAGTTGTGATTTCATAATTTCCTATTACAAAATTATCGGTAGGTTTCAAAAGGTCGTCAATAGAATCATTTTTTACGAAATGACCTTCTGTCGCTTTTTTTACTAAAGTCATTCCGCAAATAGGACAATTTCCGGGTTTATCTCTAATGATTTCAGGATGCATCGAGCAAGTGTAAACCTCCTTTTGATGTTCCTTTTCGGAATGATTGTTTGATTTTATGGCGAAGAAATAAATTGCAATTCCAATAAAAGCAGCAACCAAGATTAGCGTTATGATTTTTAAATATCTGTTCATAATTTTTCAGTTTCTAGTTGTTTTTCGATTTCTACTTGAGTTGTCAAAATCGATTTTAATTTATCTAAAGCATCGATTTGAGCCATATTCATAGCTTCCCAAGCATCTAATGCTACGAATAAATCCCCAGTGTTATTTTGCCAAGACAATATTGCTGTATCATAGTTTCGTTTTAAAGCAGGAATAATATTTTCAGTAGTAATTTTATACTGTTTTGATAAATTCAGGAATTCAGCATTCATCCCTTTTATCATCCCACTGGCTTCGTTGGCAATCATTTGTTTTTGAAATTCTAAACTTTCGTTTTTAATTTTGAAACTTTCGATATTTGCCTTATTCATTTTAGTTGACCAAGGAACAGGAATTGTTACCATTCCCATTAATGAAAACATTTGCGGCTGTTCTCCGAAAGTAAAAGCGTGGTCATATTTAATGCCAAATTCGGGTCTTGTTTCAGCTTTTTGAACTTCAATTTTTAAATTATTGATTTCCTTTGTTTTATCAATGGCTTTTATATCACTACGGTTGTTGATATAGGAAGATAAATCGGTTTCAAAAAGATTAAAATCCTTTATCTCGTAATTGGAGTCAATATCTAAATCCGTATTTTTATCACGAGCCATAAGGGTGTTGAGCATATACTTTCGCTGTGACACATCATTTTCTAACATTACTATCATACTCTGTAAAGTAGCATATTGGGATTTGGCTTTGTAATAGGTTGGTAGTTTATCCATATTGTATTGATACCGTATTTCCATACTTTTAATCATATAATCGAGCAGTAGCAGGTTGTCTTGGGCAATTTTTATTTTTTTCTTGATGATAATCCACTCGTAGTAATACGTTTTTGCCAATGCGTTTAATTGGTTGATTGTGAAATTTTTATTTTCACTTTCAACCGATGACATCGCTTTCATCAAATTTTCATTGGCATTTAGCTTTGAAACATTTGGAATCATTTGGGTTACACCCAGCATATAACTTCCCATACCCGGATTCATTTCATTGGCTTTCCACATTTTAGTATTGTAAGGCGTCATAAAGAAACCCGTTTCTACTTGTGGTGCCATCCAACTTCTGGCTCCTTTTGCTGATGCATCCATACTTTGAATATCGGCATCATACATTTTCAGTTGTGGATTATTTGTTTTGATTGTAATCAAAACCTTATCCAAGGAAAGTGTTTGAGCTCTACCATTTGTAAAGCTTACTATCAAACAACTTATTGCGAAATAAAATTTAATGTTTTGCATCTATAAGATCTATTTTGCCCTTTGTTTTTAATTCACGGAGTTTTGACATTTCAAAAACAACAGGAGTTACTAATAATACATAAATCGTTGAGGTAATAGTACCGCCAATTAGTGGAACTGTAATGGGAAGCATTACATCAGCTCCTGTTCCAGTTGCCCAAAGAATGGGGATTAATCCAAATAAGGAAACTGAAACCGTCATTAGTTTTGGTCGTAATCTTTTGGCGGAACCATCAATAATATATGCTCTCAATATATCTTCGGTAATGGTCTCTGAACTGTTTCCGTATTTTTCGACCATTTTATTCATTGCTTCATTCAAATAAATAGTGATCAGCATAGCCGTTTCGACAGCCAAGCCAAACAATGCAATAAAACCCACAGCTACCGCAACAGATAAATTTATCCCATAAAAATAGACCATAAAAATACCGCCAATCAGTGCAAAAGGGACTGTAATCATTGTGATTAATGCTTCTTTCATTGAGTTATAGGTAAAGTATAAAATGATAAAAATAATAAGTACTACAATGGGTAATATTAAACTCAATGTTTTGTTAGCTCTAATTTGATTTTCCCATTGTCCACTCCATTCAACATAATATCCTTTTGGCATTTTGGTCATCATAGTGTTGAGTTTTTTCTGTGCCTCTTTTACAGTACTCCCTAAATCGCGATCACGGACATTAAATAAAACACTTCCTCGAAGCATTGCATTTTCACTATTTATCATTGGTGGTCCATCGCTAATTTTTACATCAGCCACCGCTTCTAATGGGATGGGTCCAAATTCCATTGTTTGTACTTGTAACTTTTTCAAGGCTTCAATACTATTGCGGTATTCTTGTGCATAACGTGCATTTACAGAAAAACGTTGTCTTCCCTCGATGGTTGTGGTGAGTTTCATTCCACCAATTGAAGCTTCCACCACATTGTTAATGTCATCAATTGAAAGCCCGTATCTACCAATGATTTCTCGCTTGGGTACAATATCAATGTATTTTCCACCTGTAATTGGTTCAGCATACAAATCTTTTACTCCAGACGTTCCTTCCAATGCTTTTTTAATTTTTTGAGATAATACATTGATAGTGTCCAAACTTGCACCGTAAATTTTTATCCCTACATCGGTTCTAATACCCGTTGAAAGCATATTGATTCGGTTAATAATTGGTTGTGTAAATCCATTTGTTACTCCTGGTATTTGGAGTTTGTTATTGATTTCATTTACAATATCCTCTTTCGTTTTGCCCTCTCTCCATTCTTGGTGTGGCTTCAGTAAAATAATTGTTTCAATCATACTGATTGGACTATTGTCTGTTGCTGTGTTTGCTCTACCTGCTTTACCTAAAACGTGGGCTACTTCAGGGATTGATTTTATCAATTTATCCTGAACTTGTAAAATCCGTTTTACTTCGGAATTGGACACATCGGGTAAGGTTACAGGCATAAATAGAATTGAACCTTCATCTAGTGGTGGCATAAATTCTGAACCTAAACGGGTAAACATTAAAACGCCAATTAATAATGCCACTATGTTAACAGCTAATACCGTTTTTCGCCATTTTAGACAGAGTGCTAAAATGGGAGTATAAATGCTTTCTAATTTTCTGTTAATCGGATTTTTGTTTTCTGTACGAAGTTTACCTTTTAGTAAAAAGCTAATTAGCACAGGAGTAAGTGTGATTGCAAAAAAAGCATCAACAATGAGTATGAAAGATTTTGTCCAAGCTAATGGGCTAAACAATTTGCCTTCCATTCCTGTCAGTAGGAATACAGGCAAAAAAGAGGCAATTACAATTATTGTCGAGTAAAACACACCTGGGCCAACCAATTTAGACGAAGCTTCAATTAATTTTAGCTTCTCTTCAGAAGTTAAGGGGTCATTTTCTTTTTTGAATATATTTTTCAGTTTATCTTTCATTTTAATTAGGTTGTTGGTTATTTTCCATTTCTTCCTGCTTTTCTGAAATTGTCCTATATGCATTCTCTACCATTACAATTCCATCATCGACTAAAACACCAATTGCCAAAGCAATTCCTGTCAACGACATAATATTCGAAGATATTCCGAAAGCCTGCAAGAAGATAAATGCAACAGCAACGGATATGGGAATTTGTATCAAGATGATTAAGGCGCTTCTCCAATGAAAAAGGAATATTAGCACAATCAAGGAAACAGCAATCATTTCTTCGATTAAAGTTCCTTTAACGGATTCGATTGCTTTCTCTATCAATTCGCTTCTGTCATAAGAGGTTTTGAAAGTAACGCCTTCTGGTAGTCCTTTCTCGACTTCTTTCATTTTTGTTTTCACTGCTTTTATTACGTTATCGGCATTTTCTCCATAACGCATTACCACAATTCCACCAACCACTTCTCCTGTACCATTTTCGTCAAAAATCCCCAAACGTAAATCCCCACCCATTTGAATTGAACCAATGTCTCTGACTTTTACAGGAACAGAATTATAGTTTTTAATAGCAATATCTTCTACATCTTTTATATTCTTAATATATCCCAATCCTCGGATGATATAGGACATATTGCTCATTTCAAATTTTCTACCGCCAACATCATTATTATTTGCTTTGACTGCATTCATTACTTCCATTATACTCACATTGTAGTATTGCATTTTCAAAGGATCGAGTACCAATTGATATTGTTTTTCAAATCCACCAAACGAAGCTACTTCGGCAACTCCAGGAACAGTTTGCAATGCAAACTTCACATACCAATCTTGCAAGGCTCTTTGTTCGCCCAAGTCCATTCCTTTTGCATCCAAATGATACCAAAAAATGTGACCTACACCGGTTCCGTCTGGGCCAAGTGTGGGCACTACATTTTGAGGCAATAATCGTTGCGCATAGTTTAATCTTTCCAGTACTCTAGTTCTTGCCCAATAAGGATCGACATTGTCGTCAAAAATGATATACACAAAGCTCATCCCGAACATTGATGCAGCACGAATATTTTTAACTTTGGGGATTCCTTGAAGGTTAGAAACCAAAGGATAGGTTACTTGATCTTCTAAGACTTGTGGACTTCTTCCCATCCATTCCGTAAAAACAATTACTTGATTTTCGGATAAATCAGGTATGGCATCTATGGGATTTTGTTGCACACTATAAATTCCCCAACCGAATAAGCAGGCGGAAACAAGCAAGACAACGGCTCGATTTCGTAGCGAGAATGTTATTAATTTTTCTACCATTATTATTTTTTGTTATTTGATGAAATACTATCTTCAATTTTAGCTATCCAATCCAATACTTCTTTTTTTTGATTAGCCGTAAGTTTTGTATTTTTATGGATTAAAGTATAAGATGTTAAAGGCATTTCATTTGATTTAATTTCTTTAGCAATTTGATTTAATTTGGTTTTCTTTTTATGATTACCATAGTTTCCCCATTCACTAAAATTCAAATTTTCTCTACCCTCTTTGATATGACTATCCATAAACATTCTAATTGGTTGAATGTGAGAATACCAAGGGTAATTTGTATTGTTACTGTGACAATCGTAGCACGAGGTTTGCAGAATCATTTGAAAATTTTTAGGAACATTATAAGCTTTTGTAAAATTTGCAGTTATATCCTGCTCAAAAACAATGCTTTGAGCAGGTTGATATAACTGTATCAACAAAAAAATAATTAACCCAATAAAAAATATCTTTTTGATGATTGGTTTCATTTTACCATTCTTTTTTTATGGTACCACAAGTAGGCATTGCAGCTCCTAGGTATGGATTTTTAATTTCCTTGATTTCGCTAATCCACATAGCCCCTTTATTATCATTTGCCATAGGGCAAAAATCTTGATATAATTTTTGTTTTGTTCCAAAAGTTTCTATCAAGTCATTTAAATCCTTGCTTAAAAGTACAAAATGCTCTCTTTGATGATCCAATTTACCAGCGTTATCCCCAATGTGTTCGGCATTTTCTTTAAGATCATCGGCAACATCCATATAGCTTTTCATTTGTGCTCCAGATAAGGCTTTCATATCGAGTTTAGACAATGTCTCAACAATAGTTTTACCTGCTTTGGCAGCTCCATTAGAATCATCTTTTGTTAAGGCATTTTTCAAAGTCAAATAATTAGTTATAATTTCATCAATAGAAAAAGAGGATTTATTGACAGCTTCTGTTGAGGTTTGCGATTCATTTTCAACAGTTTTATCGGTGGAAGACATTGAGTTTTCAGTCATTCCTTCCATATTATGAGCTTCGTTTTCTGATTTTTTTTGGTTGCAAGAAGCAAATGTCATTGCAAGGATTGCGATAATAGCTATTTTTTTCATTTTATTTAAATTTTGTAGTTATTGAAAATTAGTTTTAGTGTTTGTGTTCTTCTTTTGGTGTCATATCCATTCCGCATTTAGGGCATTTACCTGCAGTATCAGAAGTTGAACCGTCCATTGGGCAAACATATTTGGTCACCATTTTGCTTTTAGGTTGGCTTCCTTTTTGCGGATGTGCATCCACTTTTTCAGTAATTTTTACCATTCCTGTTCCGCATTTTGAACAGATTCCCTCCGTTTCAGAGGTTGAACCGTCTTTAGGGCAAACATATTTTGTTACGGTTTTAGTCATTGGTTGACTTCCTTTTAGAGCGTGAGTAGGCACTTCTTCGGTGGTTTTTACCATTTTCATTGCACATTTTGAACATTCTCCAGGTTTGTCAGAAGTAGATCCGTCCATTGGACAAACATATTTAGTTACTGTTTTAAACATAGGCTGACTTCCTTTAAGTGCGTGGGTAGG
>JBBQSZ010000122.1:0-9028 GCA_038234745.1 Flavobacteriales bacterium
TGTGGCTTTTATGGTCATCATCAGTTTGATAGATCATAAAAGTGGTAAAAAAGTGAAAGGACTTGTTGTTGATACCAGTATGTTTAAAGTTTCTAATGGTTTTGCCGTTGGAAGTATGATCATCATAGGAGTGTTGATTGCACTTTATTCGGTTTTTTGGTAGGAATATCAAAAGTAAAAAGCCCTTTTAGGACTATTCTTAAAAGGTTTTTTTTATTAAGTTAACATTGATTTTGTTTATGATAAGTAAATGAAAAAAAGCTGTAAAAAACGGATAAAGGTTTTAAATACAAAACTGAATTCAGATTCAAGCTTTATTGATGGACAATTATAAAAAGTCAATCTTTAAAATGAAATTTAAGAATTCTAAAATCAGCTATTTTTTTCGGTTTTTTAGAAAGAAATTGTCTCTGTGATTCTAGCAAATAAACCGAAATGGTATTAAAAAAAAAGATGCTTTTTTTTTTTGAAAATGGAGCGTTTTGTATAACTTCCAGAGATTTAAAAGGTTATTGCTCATTTTTTAATGCTATACCGAAAATATTAGGCAATTCCATAAATAAAAAACCAAGTCTAGGAGCCATCGAGCCAGATAAGTTTTTTTAAAGAAAACTTTGAAGAGCGGGTCAATGTCATTATAAAAATTAGCTATTCTTTGTGAATAATTTATATTATAAAACCCTCCAATATTTTCTGTAAATAAAGGAGGGCTTTTTGTTTTTCTTGACAATTGAAATTTTAGATTATAATTAAAAAGTATTCAATTTAATCAATGCTTTTTCTTCTGGTTTTTCATTTAATACCTCACCATTGACCATCACATTTTTGAAAATAATAGTCTCACCAAACATTAAACAATAAGGTTCTGGTGTTTTTTGGATGTTGATATTTGATAAAGTCACATTTTTAAGTGTTGATTTTTCCAAACCAGCTAAATACAATCCACAGCCTGATACTGAATCGCTGCTGATATTTTCTAAATAAAACCCTTTAAAATTGGTTGGATGTTCTCCGTTTCCTTCTCCTTTGTAGTTCGGCTCAAACCGAATTAAAGCTTCTTTTACGTTATCGGCTTTACTATTTCGAACAAAAATATTCTCTATAAAAGCACCACGATTGGTATTTGATTTAAAATAAATAGCATTCGCCGATTGCGGAATTTTGATGTTCTCGATAAATACATTTCGAACACCTCCAGAAATTTCACTTCCAATGCAAACCCCATTTATTTCAGATTCAAATTGACAGTTTCGAATCACCACATTTTCGGTGGGTCTTGCTATTCTCCAAGCATCATTGTCTCGTCCCGATTTAATGGCTATGGCATCGTCACCCGTGGCAAAAGTGCAATCTTCTATCAATACATTAGTACAAGAATCGGGGTCGCAACCATCATTATTGGTGTTGTAACTTTTTACGGTAACTCCTCTTACAATTACATTATCGCAATAAACAGGATGAATGACCCAAAAAGGGGAATCTAAAATGGTGATTCCTTCAATTCGAACATTCGTACAGCCAAAAGGTTGAAAAAAGCTAGGTCTTAAATAATGACCTTCGCCAAATTGACGCAGTTTTACCGGAGTATTTTCGGTTCCCATTTTGCGTAAGGCAGTTTTATCATTGTTTTGTTTGTTTTTCCACTTCGAGAAATTTTGGGCTCCGTTTCCGTTGATCGTTCCTTTGCCAATTAAGGCGATATTTTTTGCTTGATACGCATAAATCAGTGGAGAATAATTATAGACTTCAGTACCTTCCCATCGGGTTAAAACCATCGGTAAATAGTCTTTTTCGTTGGCACTAAAATTCAATTGCGCACCTTCTTTTAGGTCGATGCAAACACCACTTTTAAGAACCAAAGAACCATTCATATAATAATTTCCTTTGGGTACAATAATAGTTCCGCCTCCCGTTTCGGTACATAAAGTTATGGCTTTGTCAAAGGCGCTTTTACAAGGGGTTTTATTGTCGGCAATTGCTCCAAAATCCGTAATGAGGAAATTTTTATTTGGAAAAATAACAGGATCAAGTTTTTTGATAATTTCCGAAGCTTTGTTCCATTGAACTTGTGCTACTATTGAATTTGTAGTTAAATAAACGAATAATACAATAAATAGTTTTTTCATTTTTTTTAGCTATTTCTAATTTTTTAAAAGAGCTAAGCCAGCCTCGGCTATGACCGTGTCTTCTTCTCCTGTTGCGCCTGAAAAAACAGATAAATAATAACCTTTGTTTGTTTTTTTAATGATTCCGCCCAAAAAGCCAAATTCACCCAATAATATTTTTCTTTCTGTTGTGCCACTATTTTGCAAACTATCAGCCATTTCGCTTGCTTTGGTATAAGCAATAGCAAGAAAGTTAGCTTCTTCATTTTTAAGTGCACCACAGATTTTCATTTTAGAAATCCATGTGTTTTTTTCAGGATCTTCAATATAAGCAACAACTGCAACTCCTTTCAATTGCATCTCTTGAGCCACATTTGACATAGCATTTAAGCTTGTATCGGCTTCTAATAAAAAGTAAATTTCGTCTGGATTTGGGTTTGTTTTCATATAGTAGTTTTATACAAATAAAGTTTAAAATTGATGTTTCTGACTTCAAATGTAATTATTAATTTCAATAAATTATACAGGATAGTACAGGTAAGTCTTGAAAAAGTTAACCCTAGATTAGGGTACTAAAGGAGTTGAAATAGAAAATTTTGAGAAGGAAATCAATCCCTATTTTTCGAATATTTTTAGATTTTATAATAAAATATTTTTATAATTTTAGACATTTACTAGTATTGAAAAATTCTGCAGGATGGTACAGGATACTTAGCTATTTTTTATCTTTTACTTTTAACATTCAAACAAATTAATCCTAAATAGTTCCTTAATTAGCCAATAAATAAATAAACAGATGAAATTATTAAAAATGAACATGCACTTTAGTTTGGTTTTTTTACTTTTTTGTATGCAATCCTCTTTTGCAGCGCCAAAAACTAAAGTGGTGAAAATCGTTTGTGAATACCACACAAATCCTGTTGGTATTGATGTACTCAAGCCAAGACTTAGTTGGCAAATGACCGCCGAAGGTCAAAATGTGAAACAAGTTGCCTACGAAATTCGTGTAGCAAAAACAGAATCTGAGTTAGAATCTAACAAGAATTTACTTTGGACTTCAGGAAAAGTGTCAAGTGACGCTTCTGTAAATATTCTTTATGGAGGAAATCCTCTAAAATCGATGGAGCGTGCCTATTGGCAAGTGCGTGTTTGGGATAGCAAAAATCAAGTTTCAGATTGGAGTATCCCAGCCTATTGGGAAATGGGAATTTTAGAAACTTCTTCTTGGACAGCATCTTGGATTACGATGAAAGACGAACAAAAAGCAGCTAGTTCCTTGCCAAGTCAATATTATAGAAAAGAATTTTCGACTGCTAAGAAAGTGAGTTCTGCTAGAGCTTATGTAACTTCATTAGGTTTGTATCAATTGTATTTGAATGGCAAAAAAGTGAATGATGATTTGTTTACTCCAGGATTTACAAGTTATAACAAACGAATTCAATACCAAACCTATGACGTAACTTCGATGATTGGGTCCAAAAATGCCGTTGGTGCAATTGTCGGAGATGGCTGGTATCGTGGTTATTTAGGTTGGGACGGGCTTCGTAGTTATTATGGAGATCAATTGGGATTAATCGTTCTGTTGAAAATTAATTATACTGACGGAACTTCGGAAACCATTAATTCGAATGAAAGTTGGAAAGTTTCATATGGGCCTATTTTAAAATCTGATATTTATAATGGCGAAAAATACGATGCGCGTTTAGAAATGAGCAATTGGTCTCAAACAGGATTTGACGATAGCAAATGGACAAAAGCGGGTGTTTTGAATCATTCGAAAGAGATTTTAGTAGCTTCAAATGGTTTGCCAGTTCGCATAACTCAACAAATTAAACCTATAAAAATAATCAAAACACCTAAAGGAGAATTGGTTTTTGACTTAGGACAAAATATAGTGGGTTGGGCAAAAATGAAAGTAAAAGGGAATAAAGGAGACGTTGTTACCTTGAAATTTGCTGAAGTTTTGGACAAAGACGGTAACTTTTTCACTAAAAATCTTCGTGCAGCCGAGGCAACAGATATTTATACTCTAAAAGGCGGAGCTGAGGAAGTTTTCGAACCTCATTTTACTTTTCATGGGTTTCGTTTTATTAAAATTGAAGGTTATCCTGGGACACCAACTGTCGATCAAATTACAGGAATGGTCATACATTCGGATATGACACAAACAGGGAATTTTACATGTTCAGATCCATTAATCAACCAATTGCAAAAAAATATTCAATGGGGTCAAAGAGATAATTTCTTAGATATTCCTACTGATTGCCCTCAGAGAGACGAACGTGTAGGTTGGACAGGAGACGCTCAGGTTTTTAGTATGACTGCGGCTTATAATTATGATGTGGCTTCTTTTTATACCAAATGGTTAAAAGATTTAGCTTTGGATCAACAACCTAATGGCGAAGTTCCGAATATCATTCCCGATATGTGGAAAAACAAAATGGGAGGTTGCACCGGTTGGGCAGATGCAGCCGTTATTGTTCCTTGGACTGTGTATCAATCCTATGGAGACAAACGCATTTTGGAACAACAATATGTGAGTATGAAAAATTGGATTGATTATATGGCTAAAAATGCAGGAGACGATTATTTATGGAATCAAGAGCGTTGGCATTGGGGCGATTGGTTGGCCTTTCATTCTGACAATCCTGATTATGCAGGTTCTGTAACCGAAAAAGATTTAATTGCAACCGCTTATTTTTATTATTCGACTACTATATTTACCAAAGCTGCCGCAGTTTTAGGCAACGAAAGTGATGTGAAAAAATATACGGACTTGGCTGCAAAAGTGAAAAAAGCATTTGCAAACGAATACATCACACCAAACGGACGAATGATGTCGCACACCCAAACGGCTTATGCAATGGCGTTATCATTTGATTTAGTTCCTGATAATTTAAAAGAAAAAAGTGCGGCGTACTTTGCTGCTGATGTGAAAAAATTTGGGCATTTAACCACTGGATTTTTAGGAACACCTTTATTGTGTAAAACGTTATCTCAAATCGGACGCGATGATTTGGCTTTTATGTTATTGAACAGAAAAGAATATCCATCTTGGTTGTACCCGGTTACTCAAGGAGCAACTACAATTTGGGAGCGTTGGGACACCCAAAAACCAGATGGAACTATTATTGACGGAATGAATAGTTTTAATCATTATGCTTATGGAGCTATTGGAGAATGGTTGTACAATCATGTAGCAGGATTGAGTATTGATCCAGAAAATCCGGGTTACAAACACACTATTTTCAATCCTCATCCAGGTGGCGGTTTGACCAATGCCAATGCAGAGTTCAACACTTTGTATGGAAAAGTGAAATCAGCTTGGGAAATCAAAGACGGTACTTTTAATTATACAATAGAAATTCCTGCCAATACAACAGGAACTGTGACTTTGGCAAAAGCCAAAGGGACTAATTTATTAGTAAATTCCGCTGCTGTAACTTCAAAAATGAAGGAAAACATAAAAGAATCTGGCAATGATCTTATTGTAACTGTAGGTTCAGGAACCTACCAATTCAGTTATAAAAAATCAATGTAATACTTTAGGTTTTGCATTACAAAATGATAAATCCCAGAAGAAATTAAATTGTTTTTTCTGGGATTTTTTAAGTAAAATGTGCTTTTGTATTTTTTTTAAAGTAATAATTTACGTTTCACATACTTACAGGACAGTTCAGGATAGTTCTTTAGTTTGTTCTTAATAAATTAGCTTTTACATAACTTAATTAAATATAAACGATGAAAAAATTAATTGTATTAGCAGTTTTACTTTTTACAACAGTTACTGTCTCTGCTCAAAAAAGATTTGAAGATGGTGCTAAAGCTACAGTAAAAGAAATGTCGGAAGTAATTAAATTGTCTCAAGAACAATCGGATAAATTGTATGCAAATGAGCTTGATTATAATATCAAAAAAGCGAAAGCTCGACAAGATAATGCTGACAATCAGGAAAAATTTCAAGAAGAAATGAAAGTTATAAACAAAGAATCGACCAATGTTATAAAAGAAATCATTGGAGCTTCTGATATGAAAACCTATTTTGATTATAAAAAAGCTCAAAGAGCAAAAAAATAATTAAAACCTATACAAATAACTTAAAATAAAAAAATAAGCTATGAAAAAATTAATGATAATCGCATTATTAGTGTTTGGAACAGTAACAATGTCTGCTCAAAAAAGATTTGAAGATGCTGCTAAAGCAACCGTAACAGAAATGTCAGGAGTGGTAAAATTATCACAAGAGCAATCAGATCAAATTTATGCATTGGAATTAAAAAACAACATCAAAAGAGGAGCTATTCGTGAAGAAAACGCTGGTAATCAGCCTAAAATTCAAGAAGAAATGAAAGCACTTAATATGGAAGCATTTTCAAGCACAAGAGAAATTCTGGGAGCTACTGAAATGAAAACGTGGGCAGATTATCAAAAAGAAAAAAGAGAGAAAAAATAGTAGCTCAGAAGATAGTTACTATTTGAAAGAAAAAATGAGCTGTATCACAAACTATTATGTGAAATAGCTCATTTTTTTTTAAGAGTAGCATTCATAATTAGCCAATAATTCAGTTTTTAGTAATGTAATCAATATTTTTATTTTCAATAATGATAAAAATCATAGACTTTTTTAAAAAAATTAAACTACCACTGTCGCTAGTATTCTTGATTTTTCTTACTGGATGTGCTTCAAAAAAAGTGAATTATCCCGAAAATTTGAATCAATTACACGATAACGTAATTCATTATTATTTGAACATTCCAAATGATTATAAAAAAGTTTCGGATTTACTAGAAAAATTAGATAAAAATGGTGCTTGGGCTAGTATTGATTACACGGATTCTAGACGAGGTAATTGGACTGTAAAAGAGCATTTAGAATATGTTCAAATTTTAGCACGAGCCTATCAAACCATAGGGTCTCCTTTTTATCAAAAGGAAAGTGTATCTAAAAAAATACATTTGGCGCTTAATTATTGGTTGAAAAATGATTTCTTGAGTACCAACTGGTGGGATCAACATATTGGAGTTCCAGAAGCTTTAGCACCAACACTTTTTTTGATGGAAAAGGAACTTTCGGTCGATCAAATGAAGGAAGCTTTAGTATTGATGCGAAGAGCCGACATTAAAATGACTGGGCAAAATAAAGTTTGGTTGTCCGGAAATGTGATTTTTCGTTCCCTGCTAACTCGTGATACCGATTCGATTGCTTTGGCAAGTAAATCCATTCAAGAAGAATTAGCGGTTACTTCTGGAGAAGGCATTCAGTCGGATTGGTCGTATCATCAACACGGAGCACAATTGCAATTTGGGAATTACGGAATGTCTTATATTGAGGATATGATGCGTTGGTACACTATTTTGAATAAAACATCTTTTAGTTTTCAAGATTCTAAAAAAGAAATTCTAAGAAATTATGTTCTTTATGGACAACAATGGGTAACCTGGAAAGATCGCTATGATATTAGTGCTTCCGGACGCCAATTGTTTCAAGACGAACAACATAAAAAAGCCATTAGACTGGGTGAAAATATTCAAAAGATGGCGGTTTTAGATCCACAATATCAATCGGAATTTACGAAAGCATTAGATTATAAAAATCTAAATGGAAACAAGTATTTTTGGCATTCTGATTTTCAAGTACAACGAACCAATGACTATTATTTTTCGTTAAAAATGTGTTCCAATCGAGTTTTAGGTGGTGAAAGTGTCAATCAAGAAAATATTTTAGGCTATTATATGGGCGATGGTGTTACTTTTTTATACCAAAATATTAAGGATTATGATAATATTGCTCCATTTCTGGACTGGAAAAAATTACCAGGAACAACTGCCATTCAAGATGACAAACCGCTTCCTGTATTAACCGCTTATGGGTATCACAATAAAAGTGATTTTGTTGGCGGTGTCTCCGATTCGATAAACGGAATTGCGGTGATGGATTATAATCGCGATGGAGTTACTGCAAAAAAATCGTGGTTTATGTTCGAAGATAAAATAGTTTGTCTGGGAACTGATATTAATTCCGATATCAATTTTCCCGTAACAACCGCTGTTGATCAATCGTTTTTGAATGGAAGTGTGCTTGTGTCGCAAGAAAATAAAATTCAAAAATCAAATCAAGCCAAAAATTTAGATAAAATTGATTGGGTTTTGCACAATAATAAAGGCTATTTGTTTCCTCAAAAAGGTTCAGCTAAAATCGAAACAAAAATGATAGAAGCCAGTTGGAATACTGTCGCCAAAAGATACCGACCAATTATTTTGACCAACGAGATTTTTAGGTTGTGGTTAAATCATGGAACAGCTCCTAAAAATAGTGATTATCAATATATTTTGGTACCCAACACCAATCCAGAAGCAATGGAACAATTGCAAAAAGAACAACCTTTTGAAATTGTAAATAACAAAAACTATCAATCGGTAGTTTCAAAAAAAGGAACTATTGCGGGAATTGTATTTTATGAAGCGGCAAAAGCAACTGTTTTTAGCGGACTTAGTGCCAATCAAGCTTGTGTAGTGATGTTAAAAAAAGAAAACAATGGTCTCAAAGTTTCTATAAGCGACCCAACACAAAAATTAAAAACAATCAATCTTACTTTTAATAAAAAGTATAAAGGAAACAACTTGACTGCAGAAAACAATCAATCCGTTTTAAAAGTGGATTTGCCATCTGGAAGTCTAGCAGGTAAAACAGTCTCTTTTTTATTAGAAGAATAAAATAAATGGTTAATAAATAAATAATAATTTCATTACAATGAATATAAAAAAATATCCTCTAAATCGAAAATATAATTTAGTTCTACTTCTTTTTGTATTTAGTACTATTTCTGTTTTTTCGCAAAACCCAATAGTTCCAAACAAAGGATTAAATGATCCGCACATTCATATTTTTAAAGACACTGCCTATGTGTATGCCTCTCACGATA
>JBBQSZ010000123.1:0-9023 GCA_038234745.1 Flavobacteriales bacterium
AAAATGAACATTTTAAAAATCAACAACGGAAAAGTAGAACTTCGTAAAGACAGTGGTTCTCTTATTAGGACAATTGGCAACGGTGATGCAGTAAACGCAGACATCAACAATGACGGCTCACTTATTTTGGTGACGACTGTAAAGGGCAAAGTTGAACTACGAAAAGAAAGTGGTTCATTGGTAAGGTCAATTGGTAACGGAGATGCAACTAATGCAAAATTTAGCGGTAGCGACATTCTTGTTACGACAGCCAAAGGGAAAACAGAAGTAAGAAAAGAAAGCGGTTCATTAATCAGAACAATCTAATGAACGAATTTTCACAAGCAGTTTGCGAAAAAATCGGGTTTTACGTTTATATTCTGAAAAACCCGAGAACTTCAACAACATTCTATGTTGGGAAAGGCATTGGCAATCGTGTTTTTCAGCACGTTGCTGGTGCTTTGACAAATCCTGCAATTAGTGACAAATTGAACTTAATCAGAGAAATTCACAACGCAGGATTTAAAGTTGAGCATTATATACTTCGTCACGGACTGACACAGGAACTTTCATTTGAAATTGAAAGTGCTTGTATTGATTTGCTTGGACTTGATAATTTAACCAACGCAGTTAAAGGACACGACAGTTGGGAACGTGGGCTAAAAACAGTTGACGAAGTTGCACAACATTATGATGCAAAAGTTATAACTATTACTGAGCCGACAATTATCATTAATATCAACCGACTTTACAACCGCTTTATGACACCGCAACAACTCTATGATGCAACACGTTCCGCTTGGAAAGTTGCTTCACACAGACGAAACAATGTATTGTATGCGGTTGCAGCATATCGTGGACTTGTAAGAGAAGTTTATAAAATTGACAGTTGGAACAGTAAAGGCGACCGTTGGGAATTTAATGGACAAGTTGCCGAACCGATAGTTCGTGACAAATACTTAAACCAATCACTCGACAACTACATAATTCAAGGAAGTCAAAACCCAATTAAATATGCAGGTTAAAAGCGGACAGAAAGAAAGCCGAACGCATAACAGCACCTACAAAAAATTGGCGGTTCAGTGGTTAAATGAAGTTCAGTTTTTCAATCAAACTTTCGTGCAGGTTGACAATTTAGTGCTTCGAAATCGCCAACTTCTTATAGCTGCAAACCGTTAGGCAACATGCTAAAAGAGCCAACGCACATTCAAGCACATTTGGTTTTTGCCGACACGCAAAGCCCAAACAAAAAACCAAAAGAGCTTGAATTTTGCCAACGCTCGACAAAAATATATAGAGACAGAAAATGAAAAATGAAGCTCATGCAAGAATTAAAATAAACCAACTGCTGACAGAAGCGGGATGGAGATTCTTTGACAATGAGGAAGGAAAAGCAAACATTTTGCTTGAGAATCATGTGAAGATTACGCAACAAGAAATTGACGCATGGGGTAACGACTATGAGAAAACGAAGAATGGTTCTTTGGACTTTTTACTTGTTGACAGCGACAATAAACCAATTTGTGTTCTTGAAGCAAAAAAAGAAAGCCTACACCCATTGGTTGCAAAGGAACAAGCAAGAAAATATGCTAAGACAGTTGGGGCTAGATATGTGATTCTTTCTAACGGCATTGTTCACTATTTCTGGGACACGACAAAAGGAAATCCAAAACCGATTTACAAATTTCCTTCACCTGAAGAAATTGGTGCAATCAAAAACTGGAATCCTGACAGAGATTCTTTTGCAATCGAAGAAGCAACGGTTGACTATATCGTTAAAGTACAAATGCCTGACTATGCTGAACAACCTGAATGGAACGGTAGTATTGAAGCAAGCAAGGATTTTATTTGGTCAAACGGATTAAGATTTTTAAGGCATTATCAACTAAAAGCAATTCAAGCTTTGCAAGGTGCTGTTGTAGAAGGAAAAGATAGATTCCTTTTTGAAATGGCAACTGGAACAGGTAAAACATTGACTTCTGCGGCTGTTATCCGTTTGTTTTTGAGAACACAAAACGCAAGGCGAGTTTTGTTTTTGGTTGACCGTTTGGAATTGGAAGACCAAGCATGGAAAGCTTTTACTGAATATTTGAAACCCGACTACACGACTTTTATTTACAAAGAACATAAAAGTGACTGGAGGAAATGCGACATTTTGGTTACGACCATACAATCGCTGATGCACAATGATAAATATCGCTACGATTTTTCACCGACTGACTTTGACCTTTTAATATCTGATGAAGCACACCGCTCAATTTCGGGAAATGCAAGAGCAGTTTTTGAATATTTCCACGGTTACAAGTTAGGATTGACTGCAACGCCAAAAGACTATTTGAAAGGTGTTGACCCTGATAAGGTAAAGGAAAACGATCCAAGAGAAATAGAACGGAGAATGCTGCGAGACACCTACTCAACCTTCGGTTGTGAAGGTGGTGACCCAACCTTCCGTTATTCATTAATTGACGGTGTGAAAGATGGTTATTTGATTAATCCAAAAGTTTTGGATGCTCGGACAGAAATCACAACACAATTACTTTCTGATAAAGGTTATGCAGTAGTTGTTCCTACCGAAGAAGGGGGAGAAACAGAAACTTTTATTTCACGAGATTTTGAAAAGAAGTTTTTCTCTGAAAAGACAAACAGCATTTTTTGCCAAACCTTTTTAGAAAATGCTCTGCGTGACCCAATAACAAATGAGATTGGGAAAACTATCATTTTCGCAGTAAGTCAAAATCATGCTCGTAAACTGACAGAAATGCTCAATGAATTTGCAGAGCAACTTTTCCCAGGTAAGTACAATTCTGATTTTGCGGTTCAAGTAACTTCACAAGTTGGGGATGCTCAACAAATGACCATCAACTTTACCAACAATAACCTAAGCGGAAAAACAACTTGGTTGGAAGGTTATAAATCTTGCAAAACAAGGGTTTGTGTTACGGTTGGCATGATGACTACTGGTTACGATTGCCCCGATTTATTGAACATCTGTATGATGCGACCGATTTTTAGTCCTGCTGATTTTGTTCAGATTAAAGGAAGGGGAACACGCAAGAATACTTTTGAGTTCAAGTTCAAAAACGAACTGAACGAAGAAGAAATCATCCGCCATGATAAAGAAATATTCAAATTGTTCGACTTTTTTGCCAACTGCGAGTACTTCGAAGAAAAGTTTGATTATGATGAAAAATTAAAACTGCCACAACCCAAAAAAGGAAACAGTGAAGACGGTGGTGGTGGCGTTGATATTGACAAATACACAACTTACCAACCCGACCCACTTTTGAGTTTAGTTGAAGAGCCGATTGGTCCAGAAGGAATGCGGATTGATAGAGAACTTTTTAGGAAGTTTGAAACCCGTATCATTATGGACGACATTATCAAAAAGAATGTAGAGCTTGGAAACTGGGAACAAGTTGCAAGCCATATTCAACAAGAAATTTTTGATAAACCACATGAATACTTCAATCTTGAAAAAATAAGGAAAGCAGCCAAGATTGACCGTAAGGTCTCCATTCGTGAAGTGGTAGAAAAAATCTTTGGTATCATTCCAAAATTCAAGTCCAAAGACGAATTATTGGAAGAAGAATTTGACAAATTTATTTCTATCTATCCACCAGAGGAAGATGTAAATCTAAGAGCATTGAAATACTTTTTTAAGGCGTATATAGTTGACCAAGACATTCGAAAAATCATTGAAACCAAAGATTTTCATGCTTTGCAAACGCATCCAACGCTTACAATTTCACAATTTAAAGCAGTTGCTAATAAGTACAGAGAAGTGATTCCTGTTTACATTAAAGATTACATAAATATAGAGCGGTTTGCTGCTTAACAAAGGAATATATGTTAGATACACAAACGAAAAGAAGAATAGACGATTGCCGTGATATTTTAGTAGGCAAACTGCCAGACCCTAAAGCTCAAATTGAGCAAATTACTATAGGTTTAATTTATAAGTTCATGGACGACATGGACAAAGAAGCTGTTGAATTGGGAGGTCAAGCTAAATTCTTTTCCGATTATAAAATACCAGACCCTGAATTTCCCAATGACCGAAATAAAGATAAAGTCATTGAGTTCAGCAAATACGCTTGGGATAAGTTGATGCACCCCAAAGTTACTGCTAGTGAAATGCTCACACTTTACTCGGGAGCGATTGAAAGGATGGAGAAAAACCCGAACATTCCACAACTGTTTCGGGACATTTTTAATAATGCTTATTTGCCTTACCGAGACCCTGAAACACTCAAGCTATTTCTAAAAACCATTGGCGAATTTGAATACACACACAGCGAGAAGTTAGGTGATGCTTTTGAATACTTGCTTTCTGTAATGGGCTCGCAAGGTGATGCTGGTCAATTTAGAACACCACGACATATAATTGATTTTTTGGTAGCCATTATTGACCCAGACAAAGGCGATACCATAATGGACCCTGCATGCGGAACGGCAGGCTTTTTAATTTCTGCTTATAAACATATTCTACTCAAATACTCAAAAGACAATAAGCAGAGATTGAATATTTACGAGTACAACCAACTAGAAAAAAAGCCTTTCAATAATCTTGGAGACCAATTAACCCCAGACGACCGTAAAAAATTGATTCAAAATTTTGTGGGCTATGACATTTCGCCCGACATGGTGCGATTAAGTTTGGTGAATTTGTATTTGCACGGATTTAACACTCCCAACATTCATGAATACGACACACTAAGCAGCGAAGAACGTTGGAATGAAAGCTTTGATGTGGTTTTGGCAAATCCACCTTTTATGAGTCCAAAAGGTGGTATAAGACCCCATAAGAAATTTACCATTAGCAGCAACCGAAGTGAAGTATTGTTTGTGGATTATATAGCTGAACACTTAAACCCAAATGGAAAGGCGGGCATCATTGTACCCGAAGGCATCATATTCCAAAGCGGTACTGCTTACAAGGATTTGAGAAAAATGTTAGTAGAAAACCATTTGTATGCGGTAGTAAGTTTACCTGCAGGTGTTTTTAATCCTTACAGTGGTGTAAAAACGTCCATTTTATTAATGGATAAAGAGGTTGCTAAAAAACGGGATGAAGTCCTTTTCATAAAAATTGATAATGATGGATACAATCTTGGCGCACAACGCACATCAATGCAAGGAAGCCAATTGGAGGAAGCTATTGAACTGACTTGTTTATTCGCAAAATCAGGTGAGTTAAGAGATTCATTGATTACTCATGCGGTACTTAAAACTGAGATTTTAAAAAACGATGATTATAACTTGACTGGAGATAGATATAAGATTAGGCAAGATTTGTCTTCATCTAAATATGAAATTGTCGAGATCGGAGACATTTTCAAAACATCGTCTGGAGGGACTCCTCTTAAGAGTAGAGATGAATTTTATAAAAACGGAACAATTCCGTGGCTAAGAAGCGGTGAAGTTGCACAAGGGTATATTTTATCATCGGAATTATTCATTACTGAAGAAGGCTTAAAGAATTCATCCGCAAAAATGTTTCCAGTTGACACTGTTTTGGTTGCTATGTATGGAGCAACTGCAGGTCAAGTAGGTATACTAAAGTTTGAATCGTCAACTAATCAGGCCGTTTGTGGAATATTGCCGAATGAAAAGGCAATTCCAGAATATCTATATCTAATACTCAAGTCACAAAAAGAGTATTTGATTTCTCTTAGTGGTGGTGGAGCACAGCCTAATATTTCTCAGAAAATCATTCGAGAATTAAAAATCCCACTCCCTCCTATATCGGTTCAAAAAGAAATAGTTTCTGAAATTGAAAGTTATCAAATGCAAATCGAAAGTCTTAAAGAATTGTTAGCTGAAAATGAGCAGAATATAAAGGATAGAATTGCCAAAGTTTGGGGGAAATAAATAGGCCATATGGAATCATTTGAACAATATCATCATTACAGCCAAAACCTTCTACTAGCACAACACGAGGTTTCAGAGATTATCAAACACAGTTTGACAAGAGGAGAAGTTCGTGAAGATTTTATTATTCAGTATTTGAACAAATCCATCCAAGGTTGTGATGGATTTTTAAAACGTGGTTTTATTAACCTTGGAGAAGAAGAACAAAGCGGACAAGCCGATATTCTATTGGTCAAGAACTTTGCTGAATTAATTGACTTAGGTAGCAGAGGGAATGTAATTGTAAATCCTGAAGACTGTTCAATGATGGTTGAAGTAAAAAGCACTTTGACAGGAACATATTTGAATGAATTAAACGTGGAAGCTCAAAGGATAAAAGCAGTAAACTCAGACATAGTTTGCGGAATGTTTGCCTACAAATCCGAATTGGAAAAGAAAACAATCATGAAGCGTTGCGGATACGATTATGATTCAGGCACCAAAACTTATTTTGATTCATTTAGAGAGCCTTCTCCTATTTTCTATCCATTTATTGACTTTATATTACTACTGGACAAAGTTGAAGAAGATAAATCAGAAGAAGACTTAGAAATGCAAGGTCGAAACCAGCTATTCATGAGAAAAGGACTTGAATTAAATGACAGATATTTCAAAGGAACATACGACCCAGTTATCAGAAACCTTGTTGGACTAGTAAGAAGTTTATTAATAAGATAAAAGGAAAGAAATGCCAACCCTTCACAGCCTCACACATTGCCAAGCCGCACCAATCAACGCTCAAACCAAAGCTTGGCAAAGAGTGCGTCTGTCCCAACGCACAAGAAAAACGACCGACAAACAAGCGGACGAAAAAGAAGCACGATTGCCTAACATCACCTATACGCAAGCAGGGGTTTGGTGCTTCGTAAGACAGGGAAGTACTAAAATTAAAGTTCAGTTCTTCGTAGGAAGTTCAGTGGTTGAAATCCCTGCCTGCGTATAGCTGAGAACCGTTGGGCTTCATACAAAAAAAAGACTACCAAATGAATAAAACAATTATTAAAATTACAACAGTATTCCTTCTGATATTCTTTATCTTATCGTGCGATAAAAGCGAAAGGAAATTAGATTCTGTTCCATCTAAGTATATTTCGGTTAATGATTTTAAAATTCATTACAAGGAATATGGTAAAAGCGACAAAACCCTGATATTTATTCACGGCTGGGGATGCGATTTGAACACTTGGAAATATCAATTTGACTATTTTAAAGATCAGTATCGTTTAGTACTTATTGATTTACCTGGCTATGGACAAAGCGATAAAGCTGAGAAAGAATATACAATTGATTTTTTTGCTCAATCTGTTTTGAAAATAATCAGTGATTTACAAATAAGAAAGCCCGTATTGATTGCTCATAGTATGGGACTTCCTATTGCGATTGAAGTATTGAAACAATTGAATAATGACAGCGCAATGCTGTGCAATATTGATGGCGTTTATTTTGACTTCCCGACAGACAGCATTGAAAATCAGCAGTACAAAGAAGGATTGAACGAATTTGTCAATATGTTTAAAGGTGAAAACTACAAGCAGAATGTTGAGCAATTCTGTCAAGGATTTATCACAGAAACAACCCCTGAAAACGTAAGTGATTATATATTATCAACAATGACCGAAACACCTGAAATAATTGGTTTTCAGTCTATGAAAAGTTTAATTAACCAAAAGTATTGGGACAAGAAAATAATCAATAACCAGACTATTGCGATTTATGCTAAAATTGCTGAGTTATCACCTGACAATGAAGATGTTTTAAGGAAACAATTTCCTAATTTGACATATATAGAGATGGATGGTGTGAATCATTTCCTTATGATGGAAAAACCAAAGGAAGTGAATGAAATATTGAAAGAATTTATGGAAAAATAAGTACGAAAGCCCAACATGCGGTATAAAACATTGGGGTTTAGGTGGTTATCCGAGTATTCTGCCGCGCATCAAGTTCGGTGTATTTTGACAGGTAAGTAGCCCGCAATCCCCAACGATTTCATACCGCCAACCGTTATGTGCAATTTCACTTGACACACACGATAAACTAATACACAAATGACGAAAATTATTAAACCAGTTTTTTCACGAAATCAAGACATCAATAAGATGGCTTTTTTGAATTGGAGAATGGAACACCAGACAGAGATTAACAATATATTAAATCTTGCTGATGGCTTTATGCTATCCTCAATTATTTCGGCTCAGACCTGTTTAAGAAACAATAAAGGAAAAAGGGCTGACATTATAATTTTTCCCATATTAGCAAATGCTAATCATGCAATTGAATTATACTTAAAAGGTATAACGTGGACACTTAATAAAATAAATGGCAGTACTCAGAAAATTGAGGGTAGCCATAATATTGACCAAATCTATAGAACAGTCCGCTCTAAAGTAAAACTTATGGGTGACTCTGAACTTAAAGATTTTGATAAAGCAACTATTGAACTGAAGTCCTATATTGATGAACTTTTTATTAAAATAAAAGCGACACCTAAAGAAGACAAAATGGATTTCTCACGATATCCATTTAATAACAAATACGACAATCATTTTTATGTAGGTACTGTTGGAAATACAGAAATAGATCTCGAAAATTTCACTAAACGATTTAAAAAAATTCATAAAAATCTTGACCTATATTCTGAATATTTATATCACCAGAAACTAATGGGAGACTAGTAAAACTGCACATAACAGCACCTAAAAAAAATGCGGGCAGACATCAAAGTATTTGCAATAAATGCCGCTTCGCGAAAGACAATTATTTTGCATTGCAAATACATAGAAACATTTGTATCTTTATTTAAACGTTTCGGTAGAAAGAGTTTCAAACCGCACTATTTTTAGCTCCAAAACGTTAGCTGCAAGTGGTGAAGCGAAATGAACACGAGTAGACAAAGACAAAATATAATCTGACAAATATTTATTACATTTAATTTAAAATTACATTTCAACCATGAATTATTTTTATTTAATCTTCCCTTTATTTAATATTTTAATTGGGACAATGTTGGTCTTAGTTGGTTTTAAAATATACAAGCCAACTACAGACAAAAAGACACTGGAGACATATGAAAAGTTTAGTTGGCTTTTAAAAATTGTTGGTATTGCAATGTTGTGTTATGGAATTTTCACTGT
>JBBQSZ010000124.1:0-8911 GCA_038234745.1 Flavobacteriales bacterium
CCTAATCCAACAACTTCTCATTTAAATATTAATCTTTCCAATTCAATTGAAAACGGAACTTTAAAAATTATTTCAATTATTGGTCAAACTGTTTTAGAAAAAAAGAATTTATCGGGAACTGATTTTAATTTAGACGTAAGTAATTTGAGTTCTGGAGCTTATATTTTGGAATTAAATAACAAAGGGTCGAAGTTCAACAGTAAGTTTATAAAAAAATAAGAAGTTGAAAATATTCTGCTCGTCGGTTCGAGTGTTTTTTGTGCAGCGTAGCGAAGCAAAAAATGTATCGAGAACTAATTAAACCCGGCTGATTAGAATTAATTTTCCGCGATGCATTTGTACAATAGTAAATAAAACACCTTCGTTTTTAGGTGCTTCTTAAAAATCGTCATCAGGAGAAATTCTGAAGGCGATTTTTATTTTTTAATTTAAGTTCTCTATCTTCGTATCAAATACTAGGCTATGACTAAGATTACTTCAAATACAACTCCTAATAAAACCGGATTCGAAACCTTTTTACAATTTCTAACGGAATCTCGTAAATGGATTTTTCTTATTTTGCTTGCTGTTATTTTTTATTTAGCATACCAGTTACTGACCAAAAAAGACGAAACTTCTACCGTTGAATACGATACAAATTTAATCCAACAGCAAATAAAAAATGTTGGAAAACTCGTCGTTACCGAAGGGCATTTCGCAGAAGTAATCACCTACAAAGACCAGAAAAAATATCTATTGAATATGGTTTCTTTTGAGAAAAAAGCATTAGTTGTTGTCAATGCTGATGTAACAGTTGGTTTCGATTTGAGTCTGGTAAAGTACGATATTGATGAAGTTAACAAAACCATTACCATCATCAATATCCCCAAAGAAGAAATCAAAATAAGTCCCGACATTAAGTTTTACAGCATCGAGCAAAGCAACTTAAACCAGTTTACGGGCGATGATTACAACAAAATAAATAAAATTGTCAAAGCAAATCTCGCCAAGAAAATTGAGAAATCTTCCTTAAAAAGCAATGCCAAAAACCGTTTGATTTCTGAACTTTCAAAAATATTGATTTTGACCAATTCAATGGGATGGAAATTGCGGTACGAAGGAAATGTGATTGAAAAAGAAGGGGATTTCAACCAAAAGATAAAAGGATAACACTATTTCTTTTTTACTTCCCCAGTTTTTTTATTAAAACCATACGGGCAATGACGGCATCCATTTTTGCAACAATACCCTTTTTTGAGATGGTATTTGGCCGTAAAACATTTATAACCTTCGGGCGTATAATAAAAATCTTCGCCTTCAATTAATTTATTTTCATTACTTTGTTCGTTCATACTGCAAATTTATACACTTACAGCGAATGTTTCTAATTGTTACCCAATATTTAATTCCTAAAGGTTATCGTGGATTAACTTTATTTCCATTTGTTTTTATGAAAGAACGGCGTGATAAAATCAATGTTGTTTTTTTAAATCACGAACGAATTCATCTGCGCCAACAATTAGAACTGTTAGTATTTCCATTTTTAATTTGGTATTTTCTGGAGTTTCTTATTCGATTGTTGCAGTTCAAAAATAAAGATTTGGCCTATCGAAATATCAGTTTTGAGCGAGAAGCTTACGCCAATGAAGAAAATGGTGATTATTTGAAAACAAGAACTTTTTGGGGTTTTTTGAAATACTGCTAGAGCTATACAATTACCCTAATTTTAATTTATTTGAATTGTTTTATTTTTGAGTCGTATTTTACATTTAAACGCTTGTTTTATCAAAAAACTTCTTTAACAGTCAATATTTTGTATCGTTTCTTTTTCCAAATTTTTTCTGCTACTTTATCCTCTTCTTTTTCCTATTTTTATTTAAATAATCAAAAAAAATACGATTTTATTGTGCCGAAACACACATAGTATGATTTAAGTCATACTTTTTTTTATAGATAATAGGTAGATTTATTCGATGAAAAGTAAGTGTTTATTTTATTTGTAAGAAATAACATTTAAAAAAGATTATAGATTAACTCCAAATATTACCTACAATGAAAAAAATTACTATCAAAAGCAAAAACAGCAAATTGTATGTTTTTGCAATTTTGTTTTCCCTACTTAATACACACTTTATTGCGGCACAAGTAGGAATTGGTACGACAGATCCAACCGCAATATTGCAAATAAAAGCCGGAGGAATTGCTGCTGGAACGGCACCTTTTAAATTAACGACACAGGTAGCACCATTAACAATGCCAGAACAGGGTGCAATGGAATTAGTGGGCAATAGTTTACAATTTTCACAATTAGTAAAACGTAGAGGAGTAGCAATGAGTCAGGGAGTTTTAATTGCTGACGATATTGTGGGAAGTAGTACTAGTGAAAGCGCTCCAATTTTAACTGCTGAGCATGGAGCAAATTATCTTGAAGTTGGAAAATGTGAAGAGATCGTGCTAAGAGGTGTAATACAACAAACCAGTTCGGGTAGCGGTAAACTTGATGTTAGAATTAAGTATGCTGGAATAACTTTGCAAACTATTTCAACAAAGACAAGTACAACAATTGCTGCTGGAACACCTTTTGAAATCAGAGTCTCGGCTACTTGTAGAAGTACAGGTGCATCAGGGACAATGCAATTTAATTCCGTTTTATGGATTGACAATATTGCTAATTCTCCCGACAGTACAACTTTAGCAACAATTAACACTACAACAGCCCAAAACACTACAGTTACGCTTCAATGGACAGTTGCTAATGCAAATAATACTATTACAGTAAATCAAGGACGAGTTTTGTGCATCGAGCCAAACAGATAGGTTTGTACTAAGGCAAGAAAATAACCTAATCCAAACGATTATGAAAAATTTATTAAAAACCCTTTTTTTACTAGTTTTTGTTTTGATTCAACCACGAACAAATGCCCAAGATATGTATGTGAAAGACAATGCAAATGTTTATGTTTTTGTGAGCGATCAAGTTGTTTATATAAAAAACGCTTTAGAATTAAATGGTACAAACAGTAATTTCTATTTAAGAAAAGAAGGTCAGTTGATACAAGGAACAACTGGGACAGGAGCCAATAAAGGAGTGGGTAAACTATCTGTTTTTCAAGAAGGCACTGTGAATAATTTTCAATACAATTATTGGTGTTCGCCAGTTGGGAATCCAGCAACATCAAACTCCATAAATAACCCTTTTGGAGTTTCACTTCTTGGAAGACCAACAACAACAACTGCGACAACCCCAACAACTATTTTGGGTTCGAATGATTATAATGGTGAGTCAAGTCCCATGGCAATTTCCACTTATTGGATAAATAAATTTATAAATAATAGTCTTTATTCTGATTGGGTTGCAGTGGGTTCCGCAATTGCAATAAATCCTGGCGAGGGTTTTACTATGAAAGGAACTTCTGGTATAGATGCAACTACTGTAGATGGTGTTCAAAATAACAATGACGGAAAGCACCAACGTTACGATTTTAGAGGGAAACCAAATGATGGAACAATTGAAATACAAGTTTTAAAAGGAGAGTTAACATTAACCGGAAATCCTTATCCATCGGCTATAAATTTGCAGGCATTTTTACTTGCTGAAACAAATTGTACCGGTATTGCTTATTTTTGGGAACAAGACAACACGGTCAATTCACATTATATAGCTGATTATAAAGGGGGTTATGGTTCCTACTCGGGAGGTACTAATATTTATACTGGAGCCACCTTTTATTCCTATAACGGTTCTGGTGGAGAAACAACTTCGGTAGTAAGTACGCCAAAGAGTTACGAAAGAAAATATTCTCCAATAGGCCAAGGTTTTCTAATTGAAGGGAGTGCTACAGCCACTGGCAATGTTCAAATGAAAAATAGCTATCGATTTTTTGTAAAAGAAGGCATTGCAAATAATTCGGAGTTCCAAAGAAAAGCCGATAAAAAGAAGGCTGTAAATGCGACCGTAACGCCTCAAATACGGTTTAATACTTTATTAGACAATGGACCAGTTAGTCAAATGGTTTTGGCGTTTGATCCCTTATCAACAGACGGTGTTGATCGAGCCTTGGATGCAGCATCACCCAATGACGGACCCGCAAACAACTACTTTGTAATTAATGATAACGAATTTATTATTGAGGTGGTTCCATTTGATATTGACAAGAAAATTGCTATTGGATTTAGAAATTATGCCCAAGCCAATTATAAAATTATGGTAAACGAAATGCAAAACATTCCTGAAGTTTCAAATGTTTACCTGCATGATAAAACTACTAATCAATTTTACGACATTAAAAATAGTTTTTATGATTTAACATTACCGGCAGGAACATACAATACACAATACGAAATTACTTTTATCAATGGCACTTTAGGAGTTGAAAATGCGGTTGAAAATAACTTTGAAGTACAACAAAATAACGCAAATAAAAAATTGACTATTAGCAATCCAAAGCAAAAAGAAATTGCAACTTATGGATTATATGATGTTGTAGGTAGATTAATTAGCAGTAAAGCGAAGTTGGGGACTAATTTGTCCTACGAGTTTTCAACAGCTACTCTTAGTGATGGAATTTACATCGTTAAATTGACTACCAATGACAAAAATGAAATGGGAACAAAAATTATTGTAAAAAATTAACTTTCTAAAACAGATAATAGTACAAATGCAATCTATAAAAAGGTTGCATTTTTGTTATTTATAAATTTTATCTTTGTGAAAATTAAAAGTCTTGAATCAACAAATAATCATAAAAGCACCCCATTCAGTCGTCGTGAGTATCAAGCGCGAAGATTTGATTCATCCTTTTATTTCGGGAAATAAATTCCGAAAACTCAAATACAATTTAATTCAAGCCAAAGCCAAAAAGTATGATACTTTGCTCACTTTTGGTGGAGCCTATTCCAATCATATTGCTGCAATAGCTTTTGCGGGAAAAGAACAGGGTTTCAAAACCATTGGCATTATTCGAGGCGACGAATTAGAAAGTAAAATACCAGAAAATCCAACGCTGAAATTTGCACAAGAATGTGGAATGGTGTTTAAATTTGTCCATCGAGAAGACTATCGCCATAAAACCGAAGACTATTTTTTGGAAAACTTAAAAAATGAATTTGGCGATTTTTACCTTGTTCCAGAAGGTGGAACGAATCAATTGGCTGTCAAAGGATGTGCAGAAATTTTAACTGACAAAGATTCGCAATTTGATTACATCTGTTGTGCCATTGGAACTGGAGGAACAATTAGCGGACTCATAAACAGTAGTTTGCCGCATCAAAAAATCTTGGGTTTTCCTTCCTTAAAAGGTGATTTTTTAAAAGAGGAAATTCGTAAATTTGTACAAAAGAATAATTGGGAAATAATTTTGGACTATCATTTTGGCGGATATGGTAAAGTGAATACCGAATTAATTGCTTTTATCAATCAATTTTATGACGAAAATCAGATTCCTTTAGATCCAATTTATACAGGAAAGATGGTTTTTGGCGTTATGGATATGATCAATAAAAATTATTTTCCAGAAAATTCCAAGATTTTACTCATTCACACCGGCGGACTTCAGGGAATTAAAGGAATGAATATGAAATTAAAAAACAAACATTTACCAACAATAAACATCGATGTATAAAAAGATTTTACTAATACTATTTATTTTTTCTTTGGTTGGTTGTTCCTCTTCTAAGTCTAGAATTGTAACGTCTAAATCTGGTAATTCGAAGTATCCTAAAACAACTTCTACCACAAGCAGAACCAATGGTTCTACTTCAGAATTGGTGAATGATTATGTGTCTCAGTTCAAAAATATTGCGATGAGCAATATGAAAAAATTTGGTATTCCTGCCAGTATTATTTTGGCTCAAGGAATCCTGGAATCGGGTGCAGGAAAAAGCAAATTAGCACTGACAGCAAACAATCATTTTGGTATAAAATGTTATACCGATTGGAAAGGAGAAACCGTCAATCAAGATGACGATTCTGCCCAAGAATGTTTTAGAAAATATAAAAGAGCAGAAGAATCTTATCAAGATCACGCTGATATAATTACCAAAAGAAAACGATATGGCTCTTTATTTAATTTGAAAAAAGATGATTACAAAGGCTGGGCGAGAGGATTAAGAGCCGCTGGTTATGCCACCGATCCAAGTTATCCAGAAAAATTAATTAATTATATCGAACGCTATAATTTAGACCAATACGATAGCATGGTTTTAGGAAATGACTATGTTTTGGATACGAATCAAGAAATAAAATCTTCGTCTAAAGCGGTCGTAAATGCTAACTCAAAAGAATATGTAGTTGCACAAGGCGATACTTTATATTCGATTTCCAAAAAATTTAATATCACAATAGAAGATTTAAAAAGACAAAATAATATTTCGGATAATGCCATTTCAATTGGACAATCCATACTAATTCAAAAATAAAACAAATGTTATATCAAAGAAGCAGTCAGCTTTTTGCTGAAGCAGAAAAAGTAATTCCAGGTGGCGTAAATTCGCCTGTTCGTGCCTTCAAAGCAGTAGGAGGAACTCCAGTTTTTGTCAAAAGTGCCAAAGGTGCTTATTTGTTAGACGAAGACGGAAATAAATTAATAGATTACATTAACTCTTGGGGACCAATGATTTTGGGACACGCTTTTCAACCGGTAGTAGATGCTGTAATCGAAAAAGCAAAACTCGGAACTTCTTTTGGAATGCCAACGGAATTAGAAACTCAAATTGCAGCTTTGGCAGTGAAAATGGTTCCCAATATCGATAAAATACGTTTTGTAAATTCAGGGACTGAAGCTTGTATGAGTGCCATTCGATTAGCTCGCGGATTTACTAAAAAAGACAAAATAATTAAATTTGCTGGTTGTTATCACGGGCATTCCGATTCATTTTTGATACAAGCTGGAAGTGGTGCTGTTACTTTTGGTTCGCCAAATAGTCCTGGAGTTACCACTGGAACTGCAAAAGATACTTTGCTTGCCAAATACAATGATTTAGATAATGTTGCTGCTGTAATCGAAGCGAATAAAAACGAAATTGCAGCTATTATCGTGGAACCAGTCGCCGGAAATATGGGTTGTATTCCGCCAAACAAAGGTTTTCTTGAAGGCTTGCGCCAAATGTGTATGGATAATGGAATTCTCTTGATTTTTGATGAGGTAATGACTGGTTTCAGATTAGCGGCAGGTGGTGTTCAAGAGTTATTCAATATCAAAGCGGATATTGTTTGCTTCGGAAAAGTAATTGGAGGCGGTCTGCCAGTAGGCGCATTTGCAGCCAGAAACGAAATTATGATTCATTTGGCACCACTTGGTCCTGTTTATCAAGCGGGAACTTTATCAGGAAATCCATTGGCAATGGCGGCAGGATTAGCGATGTTGCAAGCTTTGGATTCTGATAGAAATATTTACAAAAGATTAGACGAAAAAACGGCTTATTTGGCGGCGGGAATGGACAAAGTATTAGAAGCAAATAAAGTAGCTTTTACCATCAATAGGATAGGTTCGATGATTTCGGTACATTTTGCTGATACTCCGGTTGTCGATTTTCCATCTGCTGCAAAAGGCGACAACGAAACTTTCAAAAAATTCTTCCATGGTTTGTTAAAAGAAGGAATTTATATTGCGCCATCGGCATACGAAACTTGGTTTATTACCGATGCGCTTTCTTATGAAGATTTAGATTTTACGATTCAAGCTGTCGATAAAGTTTCGAAGACTTTTTAAAACCTAAAGATTCCATTATTATATTGGATGGAAAAAAAAACTTCCGGTAACCAGCCGGAAGTTATCAACAAACTAATTACCAACTATTATTTTTAACCTTGTCTTTTTCCTTGATTTCTTCCTTGATGATTTCTATTCAATCTTTCGTGACGATTTTCTTTAAAATCTTCTTTTATGGAAGCCAGCTTTTCTAGTTGTTTTGGACTTAAAATTTTCTCCATTCTTTTTTTTGCAGCCATTTTTTCGTCAAGCATTTTCATCTGCATAGCAAATCGCTCATCATTTGTAGGTTGTACTCCCTTTTCTTTCCTGGCTTTCATTTCGGTTTTAAAGGCTTCTCTTTTTGCTATTTTATCTGCAATAAGAGCACTCATTTCTTTTTGCTGCGAATCATTCAAATCCAATGCTAAAGTCATCTTTTTTAGCATCAACTGAGTTTGTTGTTCAGGAGTAAATTGTGGCATTTTATTTCGTTGCGGCATTTTATTTCCGTTTTGTGCTAGCAAAGTTGTACCAACTAATAATAGTGCCAAAACAAATAATTTTTTGCTCGCAATTATAAAACTGCTTTTTGAGCATTCTTGAATTTTAGTTTTCATATCTAGTGTTTTTTTTGAGTTATAATTATAAGACATAAAATAGATTCAAAGGTTTAGTTAAAAAAAAAAAATAGTTTATTTCTTGTAAGTACATGAAAAAAACTTTTTGAAGTATGATTATAATCATAATTCAACTCTTAAAGTATTCGCAAATTTGTATAAGAAATTTAAAAACTATTTTTATGTACAAATTATCATTATTTATTGTAGCCTTAGCCTTATTCACCTCATGTGGTAAAAAGGAGAGTTCGAACGAGGATTTTTCAACAGGAGCAGCAAAAACTGAAGAAACAACCGATGTTTCAAAGTATGATCCAAACAGAGGTATTGGAAAATTTACCACTGTAGAATTAGGAGCTACCATAGACGCAACCATGGCTGCTGAAGGAGAAAAAATTCAAGCTGTTAAATGTTCTGCTTGTCATAAATTGACAGACGAAAAGTTAGTTGGTCCAGGATGGAAAGGTGTTACTTCTAGACAAAAACCAGCATGGATTATGAACTTTATTACCAATCCAGACGCAATGATTGATAAAGATCCTGAACTTCAAGCACAATTAGAAATTTGTTTGTTGCGTATGCCAAATCAATCTCTTACTGATACCGATGCTAGAAATTTATTGG
>JBBQSZ010000125.1:0-8652 GCA_038234745.1 Flavobacteriales bacterium
TTTTTATTCGCACCGTTTTGATCCTGAAACACCATTAGAAGAAACAATGATGGCTTTGGATTATGCCGTTCGAAGTGGAAAAGCTTTGTATGCTGGAATTTCTAATTACAATCCTGAGCAAACTGCCGAAGCTGCAGCGATTCTAAAAAAGTTAGGTACGCCCTGTTTGATTCATCAAGTCAAATATTCTATGTTTGTTCGCACACCCGAAGAAGGTTTGCTGGATGTTTTAGATGAAAAAGGAATCGGTTGTATCGCTTTTTCGCCTTTGGCACAAGGACTTTTGACCGATAAATACATCAAAGGAATTCCAGAAAATTCGAGAGCTTCAAAAGTAAGCGGATTTTTGAAAAAAGAGGATATTACTGAAAATATCATTCAGAAAATTATTGCCTTGAATGCAATTGCTCTCGATCGAAACCAATCTTTGGCCCAAATGGCTTTGGCTTGGTTGCTCAAAGACAATCGAATTACTTCAGTATTGATTGGTGCTAGTTCAGTTTCCCAATTGCAAAATAATATTGATGCTTTGGAAAATACTTATTTCTCTACATCGGAATTAGATCAGATTGAAACTATTTTAAAATAAATTTTATCGAATTTCCGTAACTTTTACGGGAGCAACATTGTGACACAAATTAGACGGTTTTTAATACTTATGCTCAGTTTTATAGAATTAAAATCCGTTTAATCTACCTAATCTGTGTGCGTTTTTTTTATGTTCACAAAGCGGACAATCAGATACTCTTATAGTTACGTAATTCTTTCAAAATTGTGAATATCTATTTTTAAAATGTCATTATTTTTCACCTCCAAAATCTATCTTTGACATCCTAAAAAAAAATATAGATGAGCGCAATGTGGTACGAATGCAAAGTAAAATATAGAAAAACAGATGATATTGGAGCACAGAAAGTGACAACCGAACCGTATTTGGTTGATGCTTTATCCTACACCGAAGCCGAATCTAGAATCAATGAAGAAATGAAGGCTTACATCAGTGAAGAATTTAAAATCACAAATATAAAAGTGTCCAATTATGCCGAAATTCATCCGTTCGAAAATGCCGATCGTTGGTTTAAATCCAAAGTTTCATTAATGGCTTATGACGAGGAAAGCGGCAAAGAACGCAAGACCAATATGTATGTTTTGGTGCAAGCTAACGATGTAAAAGAAGCTTTTGATAATACGACCGAAGTAATGAAAGGAACAATGGGAGATTACACCATTCCAGCCATTTCGGAATCTCCAATTATGGATATTTTCCCTTATTTTAGTGGCGAAGAAGGCGAATTGGAACAATTAGAAAAGTTCAATGCGATCAAAGCTTCTAAACCTGAAATTGCTGCAGAATTAGAAGATGAAATGGAATTTGTCGTTGAAGAAGAAGAAACAGTTTAGTTTTTCAGTCTAAAATTGACCGCAAATTAGCAGATTTTATTTTCCGATAACGAAAAAATAATTTGCGAATTTGCGGTTTAATATTACATTATTTTAACCAAAATATTGAAGATCTCTTTTTATTCTGTCTTCTGTTGGTCTTAGAGAAATTAGATATATAATTACGAGGATTCCAATAATGATAAAATCAGGTTTTAAGAAAAGAATTAGTAGTGCAGCGCCTTCTAGAATTGCCCATCTAATAATCGATGCCGATTGATAAACGCCTAAATTGTCTTCGATTTTCAACTGTTTATCCGCTTTTTTTAACTGCGTTCTGAACAGGGAAGTACCGACGAGAATTGCCATAATCGGTATCACTAAATAAACAACTGATTCCGCATTAATTACTGGAAATTTCATCATATCGATCACAGTGTCTCCTAGAATAATGTAGGCTAAAATTGTTCCTGCACAAATGGCAAGATGAATGGTTTTTAGGGCTTTGATTTTTTGTTCCATTTGGTTTTGAGGTTAGTTTTTCTACTAAAAAGTTGTTCTTTTTTACATCGAATGAAACGAAAACTTCGCTTTTATAGGATGTAGTTTTTCAAGCTAGAATAATTTGTTTCTATTTTGTTCATCATTGAATTAGGCACTTTCATCAAACATAATTTCATCGGAACTACCTATTTTGTGCGAAGGTTCGTCAATGGGTAAAGTAAAGTAAAAAGTAGATCCTTCTCCTTCAATACTTTCTACCCATATTTCGCCACCATTTTTTTCTAAAAATCCCTTTACCAATAGTAATCCAATCCCAGCTCCTTTGTTCTTTTTTCGTGCTTCGGATAGTTTTTTCATTTGTGGCGCAAAAAGTTTTTCTATTATTTCTTTAGACATTCCAATGCCAGTATCTTTCACTTCAACAATAATTTTGTCCACTTTACTCGTTGCCGAAATCGTAACTGAACCTCCTTTTTCGATATGTTTTATAGCATTGGAAACAATATTTTGAATGATGGAAATTAACATTTTACCATCTGCAAAAACCGAAGTATTCTCCTCAATTTCGTGATGTAGATTGACTTTATTTATGGAAGCAGTTTCGTTTAAAGTTTCAAAAACTTTAGTAATGTAGTCGATTAGTTTTATTTTTTTCGGCGAAAAAGTGTCCGAGGCATATTTTATTCTCGCCCATTCAACCAAATAGTCTAACATCTCCAATTCATCTATTGTTGATTTATACAGTAAATCCAGCATTTCCTGAACGGATTCAGGTTTCATTTTATTAAAATTTTCTTTCAAGTATTTTGCTGTTCCAATAATGGCTGCCAGCGGACTTCTTAAATCGTGCGAAAGTATGGCAAGAACGCTCTCTTTATGCGTATTTAGATCTTCCAGTTCTACCACATATTTTTTTATGGCATCCTCCGATTGCTTTCTATCGGTAAGGTCGCGCAAAATTTTAACATAACCCAGCAGCTCTCCGTTTAAACCCGTAAGCGGAAAAACCAATCCATAGGCATAAAACAGACTCTTGTCTTTAGCAATGTGCCATCTATTGTCTGTTGCTCTTCCTACTTCAAGAGCTGTTTCAATTTCTTTTATTGGAATAGCATTTTTTTGATCTTCCTCTGTAAATATTAGGTTAAAATGCTCGCCAATAGCTTCCTCGGTTTCGTAACCAAATATTTTTGTCGAACCAGAACTCCAACTGTTTATAATGAAATCATTGTCCAAAGTAAAAATAGAATAATCTTGCAGGCTGTCAATTATCTGGCTATAAAATTCAGTAGTAGGAATGTATTTATTTTTAAAAGTCTTAGGACTGTCCTGTTTATTTTCCATTGAAATTATTTTAGTATTTATTTTGTGGTGTTTGGAAGGAATGGAGTTATGTGCTCAAACTTTTTGAAATTGGGGAATTAGGAACGAATTATTTTCGGTTAAAGCTAAAACTTCTTGCGAAACGCAAATTTAATATAAAATTCGCAATTTCTTGAAAAGGCTGTTGTCAGATAGCTATTTCTTTTCGGGTAAAATTGCGATAAATATTTGCAATATGAAATTTCCAAATACAAACCATAAATAAGCAAAAATGCTGAACATTAAAATCATTAAAGGTGCAAAACAAATTAAAATTATAATTGCTTTCAAGCCATAAACTTTTTCAGTGTTAAAATTTACAGGCATTAAATTAAAACCTGCTAAAATTATAAATAAGATTAGGAACGGTAAATATGCAAAAGAAAATATTATAAAAATTCGTTTAAATAATTCTTTTGGTTTTCCATTATATTTTAATAAAGTATTTTTTAGATTCATTAGTTTTGCTTGTCGCCACAAATTATTTATTAAGCTCCGCTAATGTAGCTATAATTCTTTAAAAAAGTGTACCCATTTGACCATAAAAAAACGGCATTTAAATCATCTTTAAACGCCGTTTCAATGTTATAATAAAGAGTGATTTTATCGAATTGCTTGTACAAAATCACTAATTTTTCCAGTTCCTTCTTTCGTTAAATGATTGATGAATGCACTACCGATAATTGCTCCTTTGGCAAATTGTGTCGCTTGGTTAAACGTTTCTTTGTTGCTAATTCCAAAACCAATTACTTGAGGATTTTTCAGGTTCATTTCGGAAATTCGTTTGAAATAAGCTTCCTGAGTATTACCAAAACCAGATTGCGAACCCGTAACACTCGCCGAACTGACCATATAAATAAATCCATCGGAAACGCTGTCTATAAAACGAATGCGCTCATCAGAAGTTTGTGGCGTAATCAAGAATATGTTTTTGAGTCCGTATTTGTCAAAAGTAGTTTTGTATTCGTCCGCATAAACATCTACGGGAAGGTCTGGAATGATTAGACCGTCAATTCCAATTTCGGCGCATTTCTGGCAAAATTTTTCAATACCATATTGTAACATTGGATTAAAATAACCCATAATCACTAATGGAATAGCAACCGTTTTGCGAATATCTTTGAGTTGGTCAAATAAAAATTGTGTCGTCATTCCGTTTTGCAACGCTTGAGTCGAACTCGCTTGAATCGTTGGCCCATCAGCTAATGGATCACTAAACGGCAACCCAATTTCGATCATATCGACACCGTTTTTTTCTAAATCTTGGATAATTTGGATGCTATCCTTTAAGTTAGGATATCCCGCCGAAAAATAGATGGAAAGTATCTTTTGATTTTCTTGTAATTTTTGATTTATTCTGTTCATTTTTATGGGTGTAGCAGCGCGGTGATGCTTCTTGAATTTATAAAATAATTAATAATGTGTAAAATTGGCAGAGGTATAAGCCCAAGCTTTCTGTTTAGATTTCAAATGGACTTCTACTCGTTTGTAATGCAATCCCTCGTACAAATCAGCTTGATACAAATCTTGGTCTGTAACTTCATATACAATTCCGTCGATGAAATCCTTTTTATTTTTCGTTTCAACTAGAACAGGATATTGAACTATTCCAAACTCTTCTTCGATTTGAATTTTTTTCAAAACATAGCCAATCAATTTTTCGGGTGTTCCTGCCAAAACGCGACCAAAAAGGTTTTCTTGCACATCATCGTGTTGCAAAGTTCCATAAGTGAATAATTGTATCATAGCATTTTATCTTAAGGTCAATTATAATTTAAAATAATCAATATAAGTACTCAAATCTTTGTCGCCACGACCCGATAAGCTGATCACTACGATATCTTCTGATTTGAATTTTCTTTCTTTTAAAACCGCCAAAGCGTGCGAAGTTTCGATAGCTGGAATAATTCCTTCGAGTTGGCTTAATTCAAGACCAGAAAGCATCGCATCATCGTCGGTTACTGAGAAAAATTCCGCGCGTCCTGTTTCTGCTAGGTTTGCGTGCATTGGTCCAACTCCTGGATAATCCAATCCAGCTGAAATTGAATACGGTTCGGTAATTTGACCATCGGGAGTTTGCATCAACAGGGTTTTGCAACCGTGAATGACACCTACTTTTCCGAGTTTGCTTGTAGCAGCACTGCGTCCGCTACTAATTCCTTTTCCAGCTGCTTCAACCGCAATAATACCTACTTCCTCTTGGTCTAGAAAATGATAGAAAGTTCCAGCAGCATTGCTTCCGCCGCCAATACAAGCTACTACATAATCAGGGTTTTCACGACCTTCTTTTTCTTGTAATTGCCATTTAATTTCTTCGGAAATAATACTTTGAAAACGAGTGACCATATCTGGATAAGGATGCGGTCCAATGGCTGAGCCAATGATATAATGCGTGTCGACAGGATTGTTAATCCAATCCCGAATGGCTTCATTGGTAGCATCTTTTAGCGTTCTTGAACCAGAAAGTGCTGGACGAACTTCGGCTCCCAACATTTTCATTCGAGCCACATTTGGTGCTTGACGTTCGATGTCGATTTCGCCCATATAAACGATGCATTCTAATCCCATCAATGCGCAAACAGTAGCTGTTGCAACTCCGTGTTGTCCCGCGCCAGTTTCGGCTATGATTCTTTTTTTGCCTAATTTTTGAGCGACTAAAATTTGTCCTACGGTATTATTAATTTTGTGAGCTCCTGTATGATTCAAATCTTCTCTTTTGAGGTAAATCTTGGTATTGTATTTTTCCGAAAGTCGTTTGGCAAAATACAGCGGACTCGGCCGACCCACATAATCTTTTAATAATTGATCAAATTCAGCTTTAAATTCAGGTTGGGCTGTAATTTCAAGATATTTTTGACGTAATTCTTCTACATTTGGATATAACATTTCGGGAATGTAAGCTCCTCCAAATTGGCCGTAATAGCCTTTTTCGTTAACGTTGTATGACATTTTTATAATTTTATTTTTTATAATTTTATTTTTTATCGTTGTATCTATAGACTCGATTTATCGCGTCTGTATTCGTTTTTATTTCCGAATTCTCGTGTTTATGTTGATGTTTGAGGCGCGATAAATCGCGTCTCTACATAATTCTATATTTTTTAATCCTGGCTCAATTTCAAATTTACTATTTACATCAATGGCATAAATGGGTAAATTGGTTTCCAAAATTTCATTTACAGCATCCATTTCCTCAATTCCGATTCCTCCACTCAAGAAAAACGGCTTCGTTGAAGGATATTTTTCTAGGACTTTCCAATCGAAAGTGGTTCCATTTCCTCCGGGTAATTTTCCTTTGGTATCAAAAAGGAAATAATCACAGCTATTTTCGAATGGTTGAAGCAAATCAAAGTCAAAGGTATCCAAAATTGAAAAAACTTTTATGATATCTGTCAGGTTTGGACTGTTTTTTTTTAAATTTTCACAAAATGCTACCGATTCATCTCCGTGAAGTTGAATGGCTTGTAAATCATATTTTTCAATTTTCTCTAGAATTTCTTCTAAAGAAGCATTTACAAAAACACCCACTTTCTTGATTGAATTTGGCAATGTTGGAATAATTCCATCAAAATAGCGAGCCGATTTCTCCCAAAATATAAAACCCATATAATCGGGTAGGAGTGAACCTAATTCGAGAATATTTTCGGGGTATTTCATTCCGCAAATTTTGAGTTTCATAGTTGTTGATTATTAACCCTGTAAGAGTTTTAAATTCTGACAGGGTTGTCTTTTATATTTTTGAGATAAACTCCGCAGCAGCTTTTCCAGCATTATCCGTTTTCATAAAGTTTTCTCCAATCAAAAAACCATTATAACCATAGGGTTTTAGTTCGTTGATAGCTTCGACTGATGAAATCCCACTTTCGGAAACTTTTACAAAATCATGCGGAATTTGGTTTGCCAACTGTTTGCTGAAATCCAGACTCACTTCGAATGTTTTTAGGTTTCTATTGTTCACACCAATCATATCCAAAGTTGGCATAATTGATTTTTCTAATTCTTCTTGATTATGAATTTCTAATAATACTTCCAAACCTAAACTTTTCGCAAATTCCGATAACGATTTGATTTCTTCCCGAGTCAAAACGGCTGCAATAAGTAAGATTAAATCGGCTCCGTGTGCTTTAGCTTCTAATATTTGATATTCATCTACAATAAATTCTTTTCGCAAAAGCGGAATGTTTACCGAAGCTCTCGCTAAAAGTAAATCGTCTAATGATCCACCAAAATACTTGCCATCCGTTAAAACTGAAATTCCGCAAGCGCCAGCATTTTCATATCCTTTGACTACTTCTTCGACAGTGAAACTATAATTAATTTCCGCTTTTGAAGGCGATCTCCGTTTGTGTTCAGCAATGATTCCGGTAGTGCTATTTCGTAAACTTTGACTTAAAGAAATCGTCTTTTTTTCAAAGAAAACCGATGCTTCCAATTGCGAAACGGGAATGATGGATTTCTTGAGAATCACTTCTCTTTTTTTGTCAATAATAATTCTATCGAGTATGTTCATTATTTTTTGTTTGAAAGGTCTAATTATTTTAAAAATTGGTTTTAATTCAATTTTCCGTTCAAGGCATCAATCCATATTTGATAGCCTTTTTTATTCATGTGCAAAAGATCGGAAGTGAAAATATCCGCTTTCGGATTTCCATTTTCATCCAGCATTTTATCCCAAATATTCACAAAAACGATATTTTTTTTCTTGCTTATAAATGCTGAAATACGTCTATTAGTTTCCATTTGGTTGTCTTTCAATTGCCATCTGGATGGACTAGGTTTTATAGAAATATATACTATTGGAACTTTTGGGTAATGCTTTCTAATGCTTTTATATAAAGTTTTGAAACGATTGAAAACCACATCTGGAATTCCTTTATCAGAACTTGCGATATCATTCTCACCACAATAAATTACTATTTTTCGAGGTTCATATTTATAAATAACTTCATTTTCAAATCGAATTACATCCAATAAAGTGGAGCCTCCAAAACCACGATTGATGATAGGAATTGTTGGAAAATCTTGCTGTACACTTTTCCATTTTGTAAAAGAAGAACTTCCAATAAAAAGAACCATATTCTTTATTGGCGCTTTTAAACTATCTTCTTTTCGGAAAGCCTCAATCTCTTTCTCAAATGGAATTTTCTGTGCAAACGAATGAATCGAAAACAGCAATATGAAAATTAAAACAATTTTTTTAAACATGATAATTTGATTTTAAAGACTTAATTCTTGTAATTTATTCAAAGCACGCAATCCGTTTCCAGAAAGCAAACTTTCTTTTGCCAATTGAAAACTTTCTTTTAAAGAACTTCCATTTACGGTCGCAATCGCCATTGCTGCATTGGCACAAACCACATTATTTTGAGCTTCGGTTCCTTTTCCAGAAATGATATTCATTAACAT
>JBBQSZ010000126.1:0-8641 GCA_038234745.1 Flavobacteriales bacterium
ATGATGTGACAAACTTTCGTCCAAAAAGGCTTTTTTGACCATATCTTGACAATCGTCAAAAACGCCATCTACTTCCAATGCTTTGATGTTTTGTCCCAAAGTGGTCAATTGTCTTTCTTGAATGTCGCTCACTTTTCCCGAAGGGTATAAAATAATGACTTCCACACCTTGAACACCAAGAAAACCACTGGCAACCGCTCCTCCGGTATCTCCAGAAGTCGCGACTAAAACAGTGTTTTTATTGTCTTTTTTGTCCTTATTGAAATAACCCAAACAACGAGACATAAAACGAGCTCCGACGTCTTTAAAAGCCATTGTTGGTCCGTGATACAATTCCAAAGCATAAATTCCTTCTTCTACTTTTACGGTAGGAAAATCAAAACACAAAGTTTCGGCAATGATTTGTTTCAACGTTTCGGTTGGAATTTCATCGCCAACAAATTGCTGAATCGCTTCAAAAGCAATTTCTTCATTGCTTAAGTTTTCGATGTTGTCGAAAAAACTCGACGCTATTGGTGTAATCGATTCTGGAAAATACAATCCTTTATCGGTTGCTAATCCTTGAATAACTGCTTCTTGAAAAGAAACTTTTGGGGCATTATGGTTTAAACTGTAGTATTTCATTTGATCTTTAATCTTTGATTTCTGATTGAAGATTAACGATTTTTAGCAACTTGAGTTACATCTGGGATCAAAAATCGGTAATCAAAAATCTTAAATAATTTTATTGTGTTATAATATGCTTACTCCTTCCGGATTCACTTTCGAAACGTGAATTTCATAAGGCAAATTGATTTCGTCATAGACTTTGCTCATTGCTTTTGCGATTTTTTCGGCGGCTTCCTTTCCTTTGCTTAACGCAAAAATAGAAGGACCTGAACCTGAAATTCCAGAGCCTAAAGCTCCGTTTTCGTAAGCAGCTTTTTTGATTAAATCAAAGCCTGGAATTAACATACTGCGAATAGGTTCTATGATTTCATCGTGCAGCGAACGCCCAATTAATTCGTAATCATTCGTATATAATCCAGCGATTAATCCGCCCACATTTCCCCATTGAGTGATCGCACTTTTGAGAGAAACCGTTTGTTTCAATACCGAACGTGCATCCGAAGTTTTCAACTCGATTTGAGGATGAACCACAGTGGCATACAATTCGGACGGACTGTCAATCTTGATAATATCCAAAGGATTCGCACTTCTTACCAAAGTAAAACCACCGAGAAGGCAAGGAGCAACGTTATCTGCGTGGGCATTTCCACTGGCTAATTTTTCGCCTTGCATCGCAAATTTCACCAATTCTTTTCGAGTAAAAGGACGTCCTAACAATTCATTAATTCCAAAAACAGCTCCTGCAGAACTTGCAGCGCTACTTCCGATTCCGCTTCCCGCTTTGATATTTTTGTAGATTTCAATTTCGAATCCAAACTCCGTTTCTACTTCTTCTAGCATTGCCAAAGCAGCTACACCAGAAACATTATTTTCGGTTTCCATTGGTAAATCCGCTCCAACTATTTTAGTGATGCGAACGCCTTTTACATTTGATTTTCGAATAATCATTTCGTCACCTGCAGTCGCTAAACAAAGACCAAGCACATCAAATCCACAGGAAAGATTGGCAATGGTTGCAGGGCAAAATATTTTTATTTCATTCATTTTTTTTATTTTTTTGTAGAGACGCGATTAATCGCGTCTTTACATTATATATTCCCAATTCGAATTACATCGGCAAAAATTCCCGATGCCGTAACCGCAGCTCCTGCACCAGCGCCTTTTATTAATAAAGGTTGGTCGATATAACGATCCGTGTAAAATTGTACAATATTATCTTTTCCTTCTAAATTGTAAAATGGACTTTCTTTAGGAATAAATTCTAATCCAACGCTGGCGTGTCCGTTTTCGAAAGTGGCTACATATTTCAAACGACAGTCTTTTGCTTGAGCTTCTTTTAATAAATTTTCGAAATGAGACGCATTCTTAATTAGTGATTTGAAAAAATCTTCATTGTTGGTTGTTGCTAAACATTCTGCAGGTAAAAACGATTTATTGGCAATATCTTCGATGTCGAATTGGTACCCGCTTTCACGAATTAGAATCAAAATCTTTCTGGCAACATCTACACCGCTCAAGTCAATTTTTGGATCGGGTTCAGTAAATCCTTGAACTCCTGCTTCTTTTACTACATCGTGAAACGAATTATTTTCGTCGAAATTGTTGAAGATGAAGTTCAAACTTCCTGATAAAACTGCTTGAATTTTGTTCACTTTATCACCAGACGCAATTAGATGTTTTAAAGTATCAATAATTGGCAAACCTGCACCCACATTGGTTTCAAACAAAAATGGAGCATTGAATTGACGAGATAGGTTTTTTAGTTTTTTATAATTATCATAAACCGATGAGCAAGCAATTTTGTTGCAAGTCACAACCGCAACATTCTGTTTCAAATAATGTTCATACGTTTCCGATACGCTTTGATTGGCAGTAATATCAACAAAAATACTGTTACGTAAGTTGAGCGATTTTACTTTAGTAATAAAGGCTTCTTTATCGGAAGTTTCTCCATTTTCTATTAATGATTTCCATTCTTTCAAAGAAATTCCATCTTCGTCAAAATACATTTTTCGAGAATTGGAAACAGCAATAACTCTCAAGTTTATTTTTAGATTTTCTTTTAGGAATTTCTTTTGTTGGCTGATTTGTTCGATGAATTTTTCACCCACATTTCCAACTCCCATCACAAATAGGTTTAGTTGTTTTGTATTTTCTTCAAAGAAGTTTTCGTGAAGTGTATTCAATGCTTTTTTGACATCTCTTTCGTTGATGACTACCGAAATATTTCTTTCGGAAGCACCTTGAGCAATCGCTCGGATATTTACGTTATTTTTTCCTAAAGTGCTGAACATTCGACCGCTCAATCCTTGGTGATTTTTCATGTTTTCGCCCACTAAAGCAATGATGCAAAGGTCTTTTTCAACGATACAAGGATCGATTTTGTGTTGAGAGATCTCTTGTTGAAAAACTTTATTGATAGCACTTTCTGCATTATCGGCATCGTTATTTTGAATTCCAATACAAATAGAATGTTCAGACGAAGCTTGAGTAATGAATATAATATTGATATTTTCGTGAGATAAAACTTCAAATAAGCGTTTAGAAACTCCAGCAACCCCAATCATTCCCGAACCTTCTAAAGTGATTAAAGTAATTTTGTCGATATGACTGATTCCTTTTACAGGATTCGAATGCGAATTGTCTTGGTTTGAAATAAAAGTCCCTTTAGCTTGTGGCTCGAAAGTGTTTTTAATCCAAATTGGAATATTCTTTTTGAAAACAGGCTGAATGGTTGGTGGATACAAAACTTTGGCACCAAAATGAGACAATTCCATTGCTTCTTGATAGGAAATGGTAGCAATAGGTTGGGCTTGTTTTACAATTTTTGGATTGGCAGTAAACATTCCATTAACGTCTGTCCAGATTTCTAAATCGGAAGCGTTTAATGCGCCAGCTAAAATTGCAGCAGTATAATCAGAACCGCCACGACCTAAAGTGGTTCCAATTCCTTCCTGAGTCGATGAAATAAATCCTGGCATTACAACGATTTGCGCTTCATTCGATGCAAAATAATCCGAAATTAGTGAATTTGTGATTTCGAAGTTTACGGCAGCTTTACCAAAATTATTATTGGTTTTTATCAATTCGCGGCTGTCTTTGTAACCGCTATTTTTATCTTTTTGTTTGAAAGCTTCGGCGATAATATAAGAAGATAATAATTCACCAAAACTTAGAATAGTATCTGAAGTTCTTGGAGATAATTCGCCAAGTAAGAAACAACCGTCTAATAAGGTTTCGAGGTGGTTGATGATTCTTTTGATGTGACTCAACACGCCACTTTGTTCACTAACTGGGATTAATTCTTTAATGGCATCGAGGTGTTTTTTCTCGATTTCGGCTACAATTTCTTTATAGTTTTCGTCGCTTGAAGCTGCTTTTTGAGAAGCAAGAACTAATAGATCGGTCACTTTGGTAAAAGCAGAAACCACGACAATTAATTTTTCCTGAGCTGCTTTTTTGATAACTATATCTAATACAAGTTTTATATTTTGTGCATTGGCAACAGAAGTTCCGCCAAATTTTAATACTCTCATTTTGTTTTATTTATATTTTAATGCAAATGGTTTTTATACACCTATGAACTCTCTTCATTTAGAAAAAAGTAAAGAAACTGGATTATATGTAAAAATGTATACCCTTAAAGGGTAGTGGTAGTTGTTGTAGTAGTGAAAGTAACAGCAAACGCAACTCGGGATGGAGTTGATATCGAAGAATGATATGTTTTGTTGTTTTTCATATTATTTGTCAAAAGTACTGTTTTTAATAAAATAAAAAAATGTTTTCTTTGGTTTTTGCGAATATTTTAATAAACGATGGGTCGAAATCGGAATATAAAAATAATTAGCTAAAAAATATTCTATATTATTACTGCATCAATGACTTTGTGAGATTTGAAAATTAAAATTTTCAGTATCATAATCGGCAGAATATTTTCTTGATGAAAATAGGTTCAAGTAATAATAGTAATTGTTTTTTGTCTTGATAGTGATAAATTCTTGGTTTTCTTGCCTTGATTTGGGTCGAAATTAAATTGTTAACAATTACTTAACATTAGCATTAAATAAAGAAGTAATTTTGCTGCTAGAATTAATTAAACATTATTAAAATGTCAATAAATAGTATTTTTCAGTTTTTGGTTCCAAAGGATAAAAAATTCTTTCCACTTTTTGAGCAAGCTTCATCAAATTTAGTCCAATTGGCTTCTATTTTGCACGAAGCAGTAAATCTTCCTTTGAAAGAGCGAGATGAACTTTTTTTAAAAATCGACGAATTAGAACAGAAAGGAGAAGATATCACTCGTTTAACCAATCTTGAATTGAGTAGAAATTTCATCACCCCATTTGATAGAGAAGATATTTACTCCTTGATTACTTCAATAGATAGAGTAGCCGATAACCTTCATGGAGCTTCGAGTAGAATGCGATTATATCAAGTAGGTAAAATTACAAAATCGATTCGCAAATTGACCGAAATTAATCTTGAAGCCTGCCAGAACATTGATGCTGCAGTAAAAGAATTGAGAGATTTGAAGAAAATGAAAAAAATTACAGATGCTTGTGCAAAAATTAACAAGTTGGAGGCAAAATCCGATACTGTTTATGACAAAGCAGTTGCAGATCTTTTTGAGAACGAAACCGATGCTAAAAACATTATCAAATACAAAGAAGTGTTATCAGTGCTAGAAACAGCAACTGATAAATGTAAAGGTGTTGCCAGCGTTTTAGAATCTATATCAGTAAAACATTCCTAATTATTTCGAAATTTTTTCACTCTTTCAATTCAATTTATGTTTACTCTACTTATAGTTATTATTGTATTGGCTTTGATTTTTGATTACATCAATGGTTTTCATGATGCTGCGAATGCGATCGCTACTGTTGTTGCAACAAAAGTTCTTTCACCAGTTCAAGCGGTTATTTGGGCGGCTTTTTTTAATTTTCTGGCGTATTGGGTTTTTGGTTTAGGTGTTGCCAATACGGTCGCCAAAACAGCTGATGCAAGTCAAATTACTTTAATTGTAATTCTTGCTGGAGTTATTGCGGCTATTATTTGGAATTTAATTACTTGGTGGCAAGGAATTCCATCGAGTTCCTCGCACACTTTAATTGGCGGTTTTGCCGGTGCTGCGATTGCTCACGCCATTGCAATGCACGGATTTTCAGATTACATGCTAATCGAAAATGGAGTTGCACATACCAGACATTGGTATGATATTGTGAGTTGGTATAAGGAAAGTTCCAGTGGTGGTATGCCTTCAGGAGTTTTGATTATTATTGCTTTTATAGTTTTAGCTCCTTTGTTGGGTGCTGTAATTTCCTATCTGATTTCTATTTGGTTGTTGAATGCTTCTAAGAAAACTATTTTGCCAAAATTGTTTACGATTGGTTTAATGATTGTAACTATTTGGTTTGTTTATAGCCAGATGGTTCCGTTTGAAAAAATAGAAAAACCCCGTTTTGATTCTCAAATTTGGAGTGTTATATTGGAATCACATAATATTAAATGGTTTTTAGTAGCTTTTATCATCTTATCCATTTCTACTTTCTGTTTGTTTTTTAGTAGTTTGAGTTTGCATAAAGCCGATGCTGTTTTAAAGAAAATGCAATTGTTATCTTCTGCTGCCTTTAGTTTGGGACACGGTGGAAATGATTCACAAAAAGTTATGGGAATCATAGCGGCAGCAGTTGCTGTTTACATTAAAACTAGTGGTGCTGATATTATGGCGCTTCCACATTGGTTGCAAGTCGTTCTTCCTGATGCAGATAATGGAATTGAAGGTTTTATGCCCGAATGGATTCCTTTAGCTTGTTACACTGCTATTGCCGTTGGAACATTAAGTGGAGGTTGGAAAATTGTAAAAACAATGGGTTCTAAAATCACAAAAGTAACTTCGTTTGAGGGTGTAGCTGCCGAAACTGCAGGAGCTTTGACGCTTTATTTTACAGAACATTTTAAAGTACCAGTAAGTACAACACACACTATTACAGGATCCATTATTGGGGTTGGATTGACTAAACGTGTTTCGGCAGTTCGTTGGGGAGTGACTGTAAGTTTGCTTTGGGCTTGGGTGTTGACGATTCCCGTTTCGGGATTATTGGCAGCAATTGTATATTATATTTTAAGTATCTTTTTGGGATAAAGAGTACATATCAAGTTGAGAAGTAATCAGTAAAGTGAAGGAAAATAAGAAAGAAGCTTATTATTTTTTACAAAAAAAGGAGGACTTCAATAGCATTTGGAGTCCTCTTCATTTTTCTTTAAATTTTTATATTAATCTAATTGATTCTACTAAAAATACCAAACCGATTAATTAAAACTTTATTGTTTATTCTTTGTAAGCAACGAGCTTAGTTATCGTTCGCTTGCTCTTTATTTTTTGTTTTGTATTACTAGCTGTTTGTCCTCTGCAATTCTTCTATTTATAATATCAAGTTAGTTTTGAGTTTTATTATTTCCGGATAAAGTAAAAGATTCTGTCAACCGTTTTTTAGACAATTCTAGATCTCCATTTATTTCATAGCAATAACCTAAATTGTGTGCTATGTCGAATTTGGTACTATTGCTCTGTTCCGTTTTAAACGCATCTTGCAATGTAATAATTGAATCTGCATAGTTTTGGGCAAAATTCAGACGATAAAATACTAAACTACCCAGTCGGGTAGTGCATAACTACCCCACAACTACCCTTTTTGACTCAGGTAATCCGATGGTAATGATTTACTTTTGTGAAAAATTATAATCAATTTTATTTTTTTTATGACAAATTAGTAAGATTAATTTTATTTTAACCCTAAGAAAAATTTACAGTTTATCACTAGACAGAATGTAAATATCGCTAATATTGCAAATCATTTCCTTTTCTGTAAAATTAAATTTACAAGAATAATTTATCACATAAAAACAATCCTACTCATTGAGAACTACGTTGATATTAATTCTAATCCTTTTTTCGATTATTGGCTGTAAGCCTGTTGCCTTAAAGTCTTCAGTTTGTACTGAAATAAAAGTTAAATACATCGAAATGTATGGTTCGGTTTGTTGTCCTCGGGATTACAAACAGGATAATCATTTGTTAAATTATATAAGGGATTTTGAAAATAAATACCACGTAAAACTAGAATGCAATTATAAATTGCAGTTGGGTAGGGAAGGTGAAGCAGCTTATTTTTTAAGTTTTGAAAATCTTTCAACAGAACTCCAAGAAAAATTTATAAGTGGACGGGAGAAAATTTTAAAATCTAATGATAAATCAGTTATCAATTATATGGAAAATCCGGTTCCAATAAAAGAAGCCCTTAAGATGTGGGAACAAACATCAATTAATAACCTAATAAAATTTTAAAAATGAAGAAAATTACTTTAAAGTTAAGCTGTATGACGCTAATGCTTATTTTATCTAGTGTCGTTTCCAATGCACAGCAACATCAAAAATGTGCAACAGACGTTTTAGCACAAAAAGAACGTGAAAAAAACCCAAGTTCATTTGACCTTAGGCGAAAAAAAGTCGAACAGTTTACGAGCACTTTTGTAAAAACTAATGGTCGACAAATGTCAGCACCTAGCATTACAATTCCAACCATTGTGCATGTTATTTATAATGGAGAGGCAGTTGGTACTTATCCAAACATCAGCGATGCTCAAATTGTCAGTGCAATTAAAAACTTAAACGATGCCTTTAAAAATCAAAGTATTTATGCTGGATCTACTTTTTACAATAATCCAATGCAAATTGATTTTGTTTTAGCTAAGGTCAAAGAAGATGGAAGCGCAACTACTGGTATTGAAAGACACGACGTAACTTCAAGATCTTACGGAACTGAATACAACACAAATGGATTAAAGGGAGAAACTTCAGGGGTCGATAGTGCTATTTTGTTCAAAGATTATTACTGGAATCCGCAAGATTATATGAATATCTGGATCGTAAAAAAAATTGATGGAATTGATACTGGCTCAGGTGCAGCAGGAACTTTAGGATATGCAACGCTTCCTACCACTTTTCCTGGGGTAACAGATGGTTTGGTTTGCC
>JBBQSZ010000127.1:0-8483 GCA_038234745.1 Flavobacteriales bacterium
AAGAAGATGGGAATTATACCAAAAGACTGAAGGGCTAAAGGATTGAAGGATTGAAGGACTGATTTTTTCCTTTTTTCGTGATTTAGTTTTATTCTATTTTCGTGCCAATGGTGTATTCAATCTCGTAATGGTAGTCGTAATAATTTCACCTCTGGTTGTGGTTAGTAATAATCGGTAAGTCTCATGATCTTCAGGTATTTTCAATGATATCTTCGCATCATTTCCAATATCCTTTACTGCAAGATAATTGCCATGGATATCGCATTTGACCAATGACCATTCAAAATTTAAATCTTTTATTTCTCGTCCCCTTCTCCAACCTTTAATCGAATCATAATACATCGCATAATAGTCTAATATATTACCTTCATAAATAAGGGTTGCAGGCTTCAGAATTTTCATTATTGGAGATTCAACTTTAATATCAGATTTTTGCAATGTATTTAATAACGTAAAATAGTCAGTTTTAAATCTGCCATTTCGGTCAACAATTCCATCAAAAGTGAGTTTGTTGCTTTCGTGCTGATCTTGCCACGCCGTTATAAAAAATGATTTCCCGGAACCAAATATTTCCGGTTTTGTTAATGCGTCAACAGCTATTTCGCTGTACACAAATTCTGTATTGGATTGTTTTAAGTAGTCAATTACATGATTTAGAAATTTATCATCTTTAATAACTAATCCGAATGCGTCGATCCCCCTGACATGTTCCATAAGCATTTTAGCATGTGCAATAAATTGTGAGTTAACTTCTATATCAACTATTAATGGTCTTGTTGGATCTATTTCTTTTATTTTTCTGACTAAGTTTTTTAACCACAAAACATAGGAACTATTTTGATATAGTAGTCTGGGTTTAAGGAAAAAATCTTTCTGATTGTATTGCACATCATTTTGAATGTTCCATGAAGTAATATGAGAATAATACTTTTGTTTGTCAATTTCAGCTAAAATAGACTGCTCCAATTGTTTTGCCTTCAGGGTGTCTCTAACAAATGATAAATCAGAAGGTATCCAGAAACCATACGAAACATCAAAATCAAATTCTTTGGAAATGTTCAGAAGGTTATAACTGTATATCGAATTCCCTTCAAATTTGATTGTATTAAGGCCCAAACGTTTTATTTTTTCGAAGGCAGTTCTAAGATTTTCCCTACTTAAAACATGATAATCCTTTCGCCAATCATGACCCATTTTAAGATTTATTCCTCTAATATTTTTAAATTCAGTTGTTTTAAGAGGTAAAGCAGTCGACTTATTGGATCTGAAATTTGGCAATGGATTAAAAACGTAATCTGGCACTTCTTTTCTGCTGAATGAACTTTTAATTACCTGGTTTTTAGCAATTGTCCAATCAAGATTCTTCTTCATTTGTATTTCTTCCGGCCAGTTGTTATCGACTTTGCTGTTGAAATAGACAATAGATATTATTTCCCTGAAATCATTTTCAATTGAACTAAATGCCCTGTTGAGCCATTCATCCTGTTTATGTTCTTCCTTTAATGTTCCGAATTCAGAAATAATGACAGGGGTAGCTGGCAAATTAACCAGTTCATCATGAAAAGGTTTGTACAATTCTTCAAAATCATGCCATTGACCATCCTGATTTAAGTTTCCGTAATTTAGGACATTAACACCTATCCAATCAACATATTCCTCTCCCGGGTAAAATGCGGCAATATTATTTGATTTCCAAGGATTCCAAATCCATATCACATTGGATGCACCACTACTAATGAATAATTCATAAGTATGAATCCAGGCCTTTTTGAATTTTACCGGAGCTTCATCACCCCTTTCATACCAGGGATAAAATGGATTATCGAATTCGTGAGCAAATCTTAAGAATACTGGTCTTTGCAAATTTTTTAATCTCTCGGCAAAGTTTACAATATAACTATCAAAATAACCTTCTTCAATGAGTTCGAAAACATGTTTGCCGCTAATATGATCTTGTGGAAATGAATTTATCCATGGCTCCCAGGTAATCATTGGAATAGATTTATGCATATATACAGAATCTAACAAAGATTGGGGAAAGGATGATTCTGCGTTGTTATTCCAAGCTAAATAAAGTGAAATAATGTCGAACTTCTCGTCTATTTGATTTGAGATTTCTTTCACATTATCGAGATTGGAAATTCCATTATCAAATTTAGGTGCAAAAATTCCAAGGTAGTTCACAATATTCTTATTTTGAACTTCCGGAGTTACACCACCCCATTTCTTATATTCTATCCGATTCTGAAACAATATTGATGTACCCAAAACAAGAACAATTACTGGCAATGCTGCCTTTCTCCAAAAATGAAAGACCAGGTTCTGCAAACGGCTTATCATTGAAGGTTCTGTTTCTGCCAGATCAGACTTTAGAGAAACAACCTTTTGTTTTTGGTAAGCAAAAAATAAAGTATAAAACATGAAAAAGGCATTCAGTAAGGCAAAACCCGACATGAAAATCGAAAATGGTGTAAAATCAATTGAAAGACCATAAATCACAGCCAGTACTGAAACTATTCCAACAAGGAGGTTGGGTACTAAAATCTTCCAACTGGTGCGCTCCTTGTCTTCTTTTGGTGTTGGCAGATATGGAACTTTTTTGCGTATTAAGGTGTAAATAAAACCAATAATATTAATCCACCAGGTGCATATCTGCAATAATCCTCCAGTTAAATGCAGTCCCCTCTCACTTTTATACATTACCCACTTCTGTACATAAAAACGAATCCCCAAAGAGCAAATAAATACCGGAGCGAATACCAGACCAAAATCCAATATATTTCCCTTCCATGGAGTTGTTGCAGTGAACAAGGAAATTATAGGAATTAAAAAGTTTATTAGATAGATAATCCCGGAAAGATAATGAAATGGCAAAATTCCATAATGTATTTTTTGACGCCACGAAAATTTCTTAAAAAGTTTCGGATATACAGCAACCAATAATTCCAAAGTTCCTCTCGACCATTTTAATTGCTGTTTATAAAAAGCAGTTAAAGAAGCAGGTGACAATCCCTTTGCCAATACTTTGGGCAAATAAATTGACCTCCATCCTTTAGCATGTAATTGCATGGCAGTATGCATATCCTCCGACAACCCTGCAGCATGACCTCTAATAGAATCCAGAGCTTTCCTCCTAAAGACACAATTTGCTCCGATTGCATTTACGGTTTCATAGGAATTCATGCTCATCATAAAAGGGCCATAAAAATGAAAGGTTTGTTCAGCTGCTCCTTTAGCCACTGCAGACTCCTTTATATTGTAATAAGCCTGTACTGTTTGAACAAAACCGATAGTTTCATCTTCAAAATATGGCACTACTTCGTCCAGAAAATTATCAAAGGGTATATGGTCAGGGTCTAGAATAAGACAAATATCACCTTTAGCCTGCTTTAGGGCATTATTAATATTCCCTGCTTTAGCATTTATCCGATTATTTCTGGTAACATGTATAATATTATGCTCCTGACAAAACTTAATTAAATGGATGTCATTGGCTTCATCGCACAAATAGGTAGTGTGTGGATAAGTTATTTTTTGAATGGCAAGAAGTGTTTCTTTGACCATTTCATAAGGTTCTCCGGGGAAATATGTCGTGAAAACGTCAACCGAGAGATTTGGCTTTCTTTTTGGCCTTACAGGTATAGAAATATCCCAATAATGATACCAAATGTAAGCGGTTTTTGCAAATTCATACACCAATGAAACAATCAAAATCCAAAATAGAAACTGGTCTTCAATTAAGTTCGGATTTAAAAACCAATAGAAAAAATAAGCAATACTTATCAACCCAAGGATGATCATTATCCTTAGTGTAAACTTTTCTTTCCTTTTCGGAACCTTTATTTCTCTGTTATATGTCATTTAGAGTTTAAGACGTAAAAAGGTGTATTCGTTACTGCAAAATTTCCTTTCCTATCGTAAATATATGCGAAAATCCGATATGGTCCTTCTTTTGCAGGGACTCGAAATATTGCCGTATTATCTTCCAAAGTTTCAATACAACCTGAAATTTTCTCTGATATTTTTTGCCTGTCGTTCGCTCCCTTATAGTTCCAGTTCTCTTCATATATTTCCCAATTATATCGTAATGTTGTATCGGGCTCGCCATCTAAAAAAACCTGAGCTTTTTTAATTTCATTCGGTTTATAAACCAACTGACTTCTAGCCCCTTTTTTATCGATAAGCATGTATCTCACTTTTGGCGCTCCGTTAGCGGTATTCGATTGGTTTTTCCATATATTTTGAAGCTCATAATATATCTGCGATTTTCTGCCCATCGCATCAAAAATACTGAACCAGGTGTGTGTAATTTCTTGCTTTTGCCCCCAATAAAATATCAGGTGGCCAAGGCATGTCCCATCATTTCTTTCCTTTATAATATTGTACCTTGTTTTTACCTGTTCCGCCTTTTTTGCACTCGTTTGTTCGATTGGCGCCATCCACAAAGTCTTTTCGCTTTCCCAGTGTCCGTCAGTTCCCCATTCGCTGATGTAATAGGGTTTAGCTCCAAACAAAAAAGAGACTCTGTCTGAAGTGAAATTAAAATCTTTAATCTTTGCAAAAATATTGAATGATAATAAATCAATTTCCGGAGAATTCAGATAGATACTTTCGATTTGATTTTTACTTTCAACCGCAATCAAGGTAGTACATACAGGATGATTTGGATCTTCTAAGTGTACAATATCAATTAATTCATTATAAATTTTAATGAAATTATTTTCCTGGCTAAACAATGTCTTACTAAATAAATTAATTAATTTTCTTTTATACAGGACAATAGGATAGTGCACTTCATTACCTAAATTCCACATTAACAGTGCAGGATGATTTTTATGTTTATTGACAAGAATTCTAATTTTCTGTTTTAAAACGATATTATTATTCTCATTTAAGTATGAATTGTACTCGGGGGTATATTTAGGTAAAGGAATGTCAACAATAACAGCTAAGTTATTTTTCTGCGCCTCATTTAAAATATTGTGTATGTTAATAGTGTCAAATACTCTGATCGTGTTTCCCCCGATATGAGCCAATTCTTCAAAGTGGGAGTTTCCACTGGCTCCCTGAATATTAAAAGGACTTCCATTTCTATACAATTGAAAACCAGTATCTGTCTTTTTTATAAAAACGGTTTTGGTTTCATCCACTCTCTTTTCTCCATGAAAATGCTTTAATGTGAAAAATCCCATTAATAACATGATGAAAATCCAAAATAGAGAAATAATAACCAGAAATCTTTTCATATTTTTCCTGACCGCATAATCCAACTAAACAAATATATAACTTGCTATTTTATAATCACCATAACTTATAATTTAAATAATTGTTTTGAAAAAAAAATAATTTAAAATTAAAAGAGTATTTGTCATTTGTATGTGTAAATAAAATAATGATACTGCAAAAACAGTATTACCGCAGAACAATAGATTTTCCTTCTTGCCGATCTTGTTTAATTTTTTCTTTAATACTTTCCGCAATTATTTGAACAGCAAAAGGAGACCAATGAGTATCATCAAAAAAATAGATATCTTTTTTAGAACTAATCGCATCCATTAGCAGTTCTTTGGAATCAATATAAATATATTTTTTTGATAGCTTATTAAAATAGTCAAAGAATAAAGGCTTTGGGTATTGTTCTTTGTTCACAACATTTGAGTAATAAATATCAAACTTATCGGGGCTTAAAAGGACAATAAGTTTGATCCCTTTTTTGTTAAGTCGCAATGAAAGTCTATTTAATTCATTATTAAGGTTTTGAATTGACTTTAAATTGTTGTTCGAATTAATATTTATTAGTTCATCGAAGTAAAATAAGAGTTCATTTTCTTCTAATGAGAATGATTTATTCGTCAATTTAACCTTGTACACCTCAGAAAAAAAAGCATTATCATCATACAAATAAAGAAAATTGTATAAAGGAAATTTAATTACGGCATCGGAAAATAATGTTATTTTTTGATTACTTAATTTATTCTTTTCAAGTGATATTATTGATTTCCAATCGCGTTCTGTTGCTTTTCGAAAATCAATAACATAAGTTGAATCGAGATTATGTGCTCGTTGCACGATGTTCCTTTCCACAGACTGAACAATAATGTATTCAACTTTTATGGTATCAAGAATGTCACCATTAATTACTCCATTTAAAATTTCCAGTGGATTGCCCCAACTGTTAAAATGGAGTAACGAAATACTACTATCTGAAGCCAGATAATTTTGGTACCCAAAGTTACCCTGTTGTGAAAAGGAATCGCCTATTGTGAAAATCGTATATTTGGGTTTATGTTGCATATTTTGACTAGAAAAATCGACGAACTTTTGTTCTGAAGAAAAGGCTTCTTTAAAAATATCTCTGTAATTTCCAGTTTTATCAAGTAAATAGCCCATTCTTATTAAGTCACCTTTATCTTTTGCTCCCAAAAAAACATTCGATAAAAATGCCGCCAAAATCGGAATACAAAATAAAATTGTCTTGAATATAAATTTTCTCATGACTTGATTTTACTTTTTTAAAACTGAAAATAAATAAACTGTTGATCTTTTCCTCCAAACCAAAATATTGCGATTATTATAGCATAATAGAAGGAATATCTATATGGATGTTTCCATTTTATTCCTATTTGAGCAATGGCATATTGCTCTTCTCTGCCGATCCATTCGATAATTACAAATAGAAATATGAGTAAAAGTATAGTTACGTATTTTAGATAAATGCTTAATTGTAAAAAAGTACCTGGATGTTTAAAAATACTGGTAATAAATTGGATAGCATGCCCCAAATTTTCAGCCCGAAAGAAAATCCAGGCAAAAATAGTAAGCCCAAAAGTCAAAAGCATTAAAAACAATTCTTTTACCGTTGGTAAAAGTCTTCCCTGAGCCACAATATCTATATAGTTGCGGTTATTTTTAGTTAGTAATAATGGAAGGAAATAAACAGCATTCAATGCGCCCCAAACAATAAAAGTCCAATTTGCACCATGCCAAAAACCACTCACAAGAAAAATAATAAAAGTATTCCGTACTTTCATCCACATACCACCTTTACTCCCTCCTAATGGAATGTAGAGGTAGTCTTTAAACCATGAGGAAAGCGAAATATGCCAACGTCTCCAAAATTCAGCAATATCACGTGAAAAGTATGGAAATGCAAAATTCCTTAATAGTTCTATTCCAAATAAGCGGGCTGTTCCTAACGCAATATCCGAGTATCCAGAAAAGTCACAGTAGATTTGGAAAGTAAAAAACAATGCGCCTAAAAAGAGAGTACTTCCATAATAGTCAGCAGAATTGTTGAAGATTGCATTTGCATATTCAGCACAGTTGTCAGCTATCACAATCTTTTTGAATAAGCCCCATAAAATTTGACGCAACCCATCAACAGCTTTTGAATATACAAATTCTCTTTTTTTAACTATTTGAGGTAAAAGATGGGTTGCTCTTTCAATAGGTCCTGCAACAAGTAGTGGAAAAAAACTAACGAAAACAGAATAGTTGACGAAGTTCCTTTCAGGTTTTATTCTGTTTTTATAAAGGTCAAGTACATAAGATAAACCATGAAAAGTGTAAAAAGAAATGCCTACAGGTAATATTACTTGAATAGATCCTAAATTGGCTTTCATCCCCAACAAACTAAGCCCATCAGCAAACGAGTCAGCAAAAAAATTGTAATATTTAAAAATGCCCAGAAATCCCAAGTTTATACAAATACTAAGCCATAGCCAAAACGTTTTGCTTTTTTTGCTGGACGCATCAAATATTTTAATACCCGTAAAGTAATCTAATGAGGTCGAAAAGACAAGTAAAAACAAAAAACGCCAATCCCAACAAGCATAAAAAAAATAACTAGCAACAAGCAATAAAATATTTTGATGACTTAAGTTTCCTCTTGTTCCAAACCAATAGACCAAAAATACGATTGGCAAAAATATTGCAAAGTCAATTGAGGTGAAAAGCATGGTATTATATTATGTCTGTAAAATTTTCAATATTCATATTCGAGCTTAAACAGGCCATAAAACAGCATTGCAATATAACAAAATAATCAAAAATTCGATTTTTTATATGTAAATAAAATTATTGATCCACTCACTATGCATTCAAAGATACAATCATGTGCATATACATTATTTAGCATGATTGGTTTACAGGTTTGTATTAATTGCTAATTGGCAATCACGTATTGTTTTTATAAATGGATATACTTTGTAAATTTAAAGAGTAAAAAAGTAGATTTTCAGCAGGACTTCACAATCGTAAATTGATTTAATGGACAAGCGGAGTGCCAGTGGGGTAAATACATCTCAAAAATAAAAACCAAAATTTAGCTATTTACTGGCAATAAAAAAACTCCATCCCAATAAAGGAATGGAGTTTAATCAAAGAATGGCGACGACCTACTCTCCCACAAGTGAATGCAGTACCATCGGCGCTGGCGGTCTTAACTTCTCTGTTCGGAATGGGAAGAGGTGGAACCCCGCCGC
>JBBQSZ010000128.1:0-8416 GCA_038234745.1 Flavobacteriales bacterium
GGCCTAATGGTGCAGGTAAATCGACTATTTTTAGAATGATAATGGGCGAAGAAGTATCAGATGGTGGTGAGTTTTTAATTGGCGACACGGTCAAAATTGCTTATGTCGATCAGGCACATTCTAATATTGATCCGAATAAATCAATTTGGGAAAATTTTGCCGACGGTCAGGAATTGGTAATGATGGGAGGAAAACAAGTAAATTCTCGAGCTTATTTATCACGATTTAATTTTGGTGGTGGCGAACAAAATAAGAAAGTATCGATGCTATCTGGTGGAGAACGAAACCGTTTGCACCTTGCGATGACCTTAAAGGAAGAAGGAAATGTACTTTTGTTGGATGAACCTACCAATGACTTGGATATCAACACACTTCGAGCATTGGAGGAAGGTTTGGAGAATTTTGCCGGTTGTGCCGTAGTGATTTCGCACGACAGATGGTTTTTGGACAGAATATGCACACACATTCTAGCTTTCGAAGGCGATTCTGAAGTGTATTATTTCGAAGGCGGTTTTTCTGAATATGAAGAAAATAAAAAGAAACGCTTAGGTGGTGATTTAACTCCAAAACGTTTGAAATACAGGAAGTTAATTAGATAGGAAATTTTAATTTGTCAAGTGCTAAATAATATGTATCGATTATTTAGTACTTGACAAATTTCTTGAAATTTAAATCGTTTTTGCTAACAATCCTTTTAGCCATAATCCAACTAGCAAAGCAATGACTAATAATATTGCGAATAAATAAAATATAGTAATGTCGGTACTTAATCCTAACAATAATGGGCCAACAAATGCTGCTGCAGACCAAGCTGTTAAAGTATAACCAAGCACTTGTCCATAATTTTCGGTTCCAAAAATACTTTTTACAAAAGATGGCATTGTAGCAAAACCTGCTCCATAACCTGCAATAACGATGAAAGTTAAAACCTGAAAAGCAATTAAACTTGTTGAAAAACTAGGAATCAAAGCAAAACAAACCACGTTTATTCCAATAAAAATCATAAAAGTTGCCCAACAGCCAATTTTGTCTGAAATACTGGACCAAAATAAACGTCCGATTCCATTGAATAAACCAATGATAGCAACAAACATCGTAGCTTGTGAACCTGACATTCCTGCAACTTCTTCGCCCAAAACTGCCGCTTTTGAAATGATGGCAATTCCGCCACATACATTCAGGAATAACAGTAACCAAAGCGCTATAAAACGTTTATCGGTTAAAATTTCTTTTGCAGTCAAATCGATGTGATTGTGATGTGCCGTGCTTGTAGTTTCTGGATTTGATAAATACAATGCACTCATTAACATACAAATTCCGTAAGCAATTCCGAGTGCTGCAAAGGCTCCTGCCAATCCCATTGAGGCAATTAGTGGTCCAATTAAAAAAGAAGCTAACAATGATCCTAAAGCAAAAGACATGATGATAATACCCGAAGCCATTCCTGGTTTTTCTGGAAACCATTTTACCACTGTATAAACCGGAACGACATAACCAAATCCTAACCCAATTCCTTGCAAAACACCAAAAGTTAAGTAAAACAAGTAGATATTGCCCATACTTACGGACAAAGCTGTACCTAATAATCCGATGGTTACAAATACTGTTGCTAATAATCCCGCTTTTGTTGGACCAATTTTTTGAGCAAATTTACCCATAAAAGCCGCTGTTAATCCTAAAAAACAAATGGCTAAACTAAAACCTGTTTTGGTATCGTGAGCATCCCAATTTAAAGCTGTAGTCAAAGGTTCGATCCATTTGCTGTATGCGTAAATAGAACCAATTGACAGTTGCATAATCATTCCTGCTAACACGATTAAATATTTATTCTTTTTCATTTCTTATTCTTAAGAGAGATGTGTTTTTAATTTATTTGATGTAAACATTATCTAAATACAAGCTAAAAATAGCTTTGGCCTTTTCTAATGCTTCGGTTGTTGGTGACGATGTGTCTGCAAGTTCATACTTCATATTCATCAACTCCCATTTGTGTTTTCCTAATTGGTGAAAAGGAATAATTTCAACTCTTTCGATAAATTTATAATTCGAAAAATGTTTCCCCCATTCGTGTAAATATTCTTCTTGATCAGTTAATCCGGGAACAAAAACATAACGCAGCCACATTGGTTTGCCTGTACTTTCTCGGTGTTCGGCAATTTTTAAAGTTGTAGTGTTAGACAAACTAGTGAGTTTTTTGTGCCATTCTTGGTTGATGTGTTTAACATCCAATAGCAACAAATCGGTTCGGTCTAAGAGTCCTTTGGTATGATCGTCTAAAACTCGTCCATTAGAATCTAAACAGGTATTTATTCCATTTTCGTGCAAACGGTCGAAAAAATGAATTAATTTGGCTCTTTGCAATAAAGGTTCTCCACCAGAAACAGTTACGCCACCTTTTTTACCAAAATAAGATTTTTGTTTTATTGCTTTCGAAACGAGTTCGTCAATAGTGACTAATGTTCCACCGTGAATGTCTATCGAATCCGGATTTTGACAATACAAACATCGAAATTGACAGCCTTGAACAAATACTACCATTCGAATTCCGGGACCATCGTGAGTTCCAAATGTCTCCAAAGAATGAATTCTCAATAAGTCAATTTCCGATTCGTTTAATAAATGGGTATCTTGTTCTGGGAAATACATAGGTGTTTGTTATTAAAATTAAATTCTATTTCCTTAAGTTAAAAATTAAAGAAATAGAATTTATAAAATACAGTCTTTTTTTAGAAGGCATTTTTAGTTTAAAAAAAGTTAGACACGAATTACACAAATTTACACGAATAACAATTTACATTCAATTACACTAATTCTTCATACACGGAGAATTCGTGTAATTAAATTTTAAAATCATTTTAATTTGTGACAATTCGTGTAATTCGTGTCGAAAAACTTTAAATGTAAATCCTCTTTTTTTTAATTATCAAATTCGCTTACATCGTGCTATGGAACGTTCTACTGATAACTTCCAATTGATGTGCTTTTGATAATCTTACAAAGTTCACAGCATAACCAGAAACACGAATCGTCAATTGTGGATAATTTTCTGGGTGGTTATAAGCGTCTAACAAGGTTTCTTTGTTTAGAATATTCACATTCAAATGATGCGCATTTCTTCCAAAATAGGCATCCAATGTTGTGGTTAAATTAGCCACTTGCTCTTCTAAATTGTTTCCTAATGATTTAGGAACCATTGTAAAAGTATAAGAAATTCCGTCTTGCGCATCATTATAATTCAATTTACTTACTGAATTTAAAGAAGCAATAGCTCCATTTTCATCTCTACCGTGCATTGGATTTGCACCTGGAGCAAAAGCTTCACCGCCTTTACGACCATCAGGAGTAGCTCCTGTATTAGAACCGTACATTACGTTTGACGTAATAGTCAACAACGAAAGTGTTGGAGTAGAATTTTTATAGGTTTTGTGTTTTCTCAACTCATCAATAAATATTTTAGTCACTTCTTGTGCAATGCTATCTACTCTATCATCATCGTTACCAAATTTTGGAAAATCACCTTCGATATTGAAATCTTGGGTCAATCCGAATTCGTTTCTAATTGGAGTTACTTTAGCATATTTAATAGCAGAAAGTGAATCGGCAATGATTGAAATCCCGGCAGCACCATAAGCAATATCAATTTTTGGATTACTATCAATTAAGGACATTTGAGCTCTTTCGTAATAATATTTATCGTGCATATAATGAATGATATACATTGATTTTGCATACACACGAGCTACTTCGGCCAAGGTTTTCTTGAATGATTTCATAACCGTATCATAATCTAAAACTTCGTCGTCCATTTCAGAAATATTGTTCACCACTTGAACACCTTCAGCTTCTTCTCTACCGCCATTCAATGAAAGTAAAAGCGCTTTTGGTAAATTGGCACGAGCTCCAAAGTGTTGAATTGATTTTCCAATTTCTTGATAAGAAACACAACAAGCAATTCCGTAATCATCTGAACCACGATTGTCTCTCATTAAATCATCATTTTCATATTGAAGCGATGACGTATCGATAGAAACTTGTGCACAGAAATCTTTGAAACCTTGCGGTAATTTTTCAGACCAAAGGATAGTTAAATTCGGTTCAGGCGAAGCACCTAAATTATAAAGTGTTTGCAAGAAACGGAAAGATGTTTTGGTTACTTTAGTTCTACCATCGTGCATTTGACCACCAATAGCTTCGGTAACCCAAGTTGGATCTCCACCAAAAATAGCATCGTAAGCTCCTGGACGAAGGTGGCGAACTAATCTCAATTTCATTACAAATTGGTCAATGTATTCTTGCGCTTGAATCTCATCAATCAATCCTGCTTCGATATCGTTTTGAATATAAACGTCTAAAAATGAAGAAACATTTCCAAGAGACATTGCTGCTCCATCTTGTTCTTTTACAGCACTTAAATAACCTAAATAAGTAAACTGAACCGCTTCTTGAGCACTTGTTGCAGGTTTTGAAATGTCAATTCCATAAGAAAGTGCCATTTTTTTCATGTCTTGCAACGCATTGATTTGCTCTGCTATTTCTTCACGCAATCGAACTTTTGCATCACTCATTTCACCAGATACATTTACTTTATCTGATTTTTTTTCGGCAATTAATCGGTCAATACCATAAAGAGCAACTCTTCTAAAATCGCCAATTATTCTTCCTCTGGCATAATTATCAGGCAAACCTGTTAAAACGTGTTTTGATCTAAAAGTTTTAATTTCACCATCATAAGCATCAAAAACTGCTTGATTGTGATTTCTAGCATAATTAAAAATATCAACGACTCTTTCTGAAACTTTCAATCCTTTTTCAGCAACAGCTGATTGCACTAATTTGATTCCACCAAAAGGTTTCATCGATCTTTTTAAAAGTTCGTCTGTTTGAAGTCCAACGATAGTTTCGTTTTCTTTTTGAATATATCCTGGTCCAAATGATGTAATATTAGAAATAACGTCCGTGTCAATTGCAAGACAACCGTCATTTTCTCTTTCTTTTAAAAGTGTTTCTTTACAAACATCCCAAACTTGAGTCGTTTTATAAGATGGTCCTACAAGAAAACTAGCATCGCCTTCATACGGTTTTAGATTTTGCAAAACAAAATCGTGTACATTAATACTATCTTTCCAAACTCCTACTTTAAGTTCTAAATTTGCTATTAAATTTTCCATTTATTTATTTTTGGTTTTTCTTTTTTATCTATCTTTTTTCTACATCTAAATTTACGAAATATGTAAATTGATTCTATAATTGACTGATTTTTTACAAATACTTTACCATTTCGTTTAAATTAAAGAGAATAAAACATAGTTATAGCTAGAATAATTTATTAAATGAAATTTATACCTCTTTTTGAAGCAATAATCTAATAATTACGATAACGGTGTAGTTTTTTTTATTTTTTGATTTTGCCTCGTTTTCTTCTGGAAATCAGCAATTACAAACTATTTTTGATCAAAAAAAAGAGAATAAATTAAGCAATTCATAAAAATAAGTAATGATATACCATAATAATAATGATGTAATTTAGTGAACCATAAAATACAAAATCCCCCTTCTAAGCAAAAACTTAGAAAGGGGATTTAACATAAATTTAAAGCGGTTTACAACTTCAATTCCATTTTAAAATCTTCCATCAAATAACCTTTTCCTATTTCTATATCTTCTTCACCTACAATTTCAAAACCTAATTTTTTATAAAAAGTAACGGCATTATTGAATTTATTTACATTTAACGAAATAACTTCTGATTGATTTTCTTTAGCTAAACCAATAACTTTTTCGATTAATAATTTTCCAATACCTTTGCCTTGCCCTTCTGGTAAAATATAAATTTTGTGAATGCGTGTTACTCTTTTATTTTGATAATTGATTTCGCAACTTGTAAAACCCAAACACAAATCGTTGTCATACGCCAAGAAAAACTGTTGATTTGTTTCAAACTGCTCCAGTAATGATGGATCAGAATAAAAATTGGCTAACATATAATCCAATTGCGCTTTTGATAATATTTTACCGTAAGTAATAGGCCAAGTTGTATGAGCTATTTCTTGAATTAATGGTATATCTTTATATGTGGCTTGTGAAATGGTAATCATTATTTAGTATAAACCGTATTTTCTTGTTCTGAAACTCTAATAAATGTGGTTCTTTTGGTTAATTCTTTTAATCTTGAAGCACCAACATAAGTACAAGCACTTCGCAAACCGCCTAGAATATCTTTCAAAGTAACTTCAATATCTCCTCTAAATGGCACTTGAACTGTTTTTCCCTCGCTTGCTCTATATTCGGCAACGCCACCAACATATTTATCCATTGCAGTAGCTGAACTCATGCCGTAAAATTGTTTGAATTTTTCGCCATTAATTTCCACCATTTCACCTCCACTTTCAGTGTGACCTGCTAGCATTCCGCCTAGCATTACAAAATCGGCTCCAGCTCCAAAAGCTTTGGCAACATCACCAGGAGTTTTGCAACCGCCATCGCTAACAATTTGTCCACCAAGACCGTGAGCAGCATCGGCACACTCTATAATTGCAGAAAGTTGGGGATAACCTACTCCCGTTTTTACTCTGGTGGTGCAAACAGAACCAGGTCCAATTCCTACCTTTATAATATCGGCTCCAGCCAATAATAATTCTTCGACCATTTCGCCAGTAACTACATTTCCAGCAATAATCACTTTGTCAGGATATTGCTTGCGGGTTTGTTGCACAAAATTTACAAAATGTTCTGAATAGCCATTGGCAACATCAATACAAATAAATTTCAAAAGCGGATTGGCTTCGAATATTTGAGCTATTTTTTTAGAATCCTCTTTTCCTGTTCCCGTACTTATTGCGATATAATCATAAATTTCAGGAGAAACATCACGCAAAAAATCATTCCATTCCTGAACTGAATAATGTTTGTGAATGGCTGTAAAAAGTTTTTCATTGGCCAAAGCTTTTGCCATCGAAAAAGTTCCTACTGTATCCATATTTGCTGCCATAATTGGCACTCCTGTCCAAAGCGCGGTGCTATGCAAAAACTTGAATTCTCTATCTAAGCTAACATGAGAACGACTCTTTAATGTGGATCTTTTAGGTCTAATCATAACATCTTTAAACCCTAATTTCATTTCTGTTTCTATTCTCATTTTATAATGATTTTAATTAATTTTCTAATGTTCAAAATTACAAAATAAAGCGGTACAACACTCCAATTTGAAAACCAATTAAAACACGAATTTCACTAATTAACACACAAATAGTTGGTGAAAATTAGTGAAATCGTTATTTGAAATAGATTCTAATTAAAAAACGAAAATAGCTCTTTCTCCCATCATTTCGTTTACTTCATTGGCCACTTCTTCGATGACATCTTCATTGGTATGATCTACCAAAACTTTATCTATCAAGGCTACAATTGTTTCCATATCTTCTTCTAACAATCCACGAGTGGTGATCGCAGCAGTTCCTACACGAATCCCAGAAGTTACAAATGGTGATTTATCATCAAAGGGAACCATATTTTTATTCACCGTTATTTCTGCTTTTACCAAAGCGTTTTCAGCGTCTTTTCCTGAAATATTTTTATTTCTCAAATCAATCAACATCATGTGATTGTCTGTCCCTCCTGAAATAATGTTATACCCTCTTTTTACAAAAGCATCGGCCATTGCATTAGCATTTTTTTGCAATTGCAAAGCATATCTAAAAAATTCGTCTGACAAAGCTTCTCCAAATGCAACCGCTTTTGCAGCAATAATGTGCATCAGTGGTCCACCTTGATTACCTGGAAATACAGCTAAATCTAATAAGGAAGACATCATTCTGATTTCTCCTTTCGGACTAGTCAAACCCATTGGATTTGGAAAATCTTTTCCCATCAAAATCAAACCACCACGTGGTCCACGCAACGTTTTGTGTGTCGTTGTAGAAACAATATGACAATGTGGTAATGGATCGTTCATTAATCCTTTAGCAATTAAACCTGCTGGATGCGAAATATCAGCAAATAAAATCGCGCCAACGCTATCGGCAATTACTCTAAAACGTTCAAAATCCATATCACGAGAATAAGCCGATGCTCCAGCAATAATTAATTTTGGTCTTTCTTTAGTAGCAATTTCTTGAATTTTATCATAATCCAATCGTCCCGTTTCTTTGTCAACACCATAAAAAACTGGATTGTATAAACGTCCCGAAAAATTTACTGGCGAACCGTGAGTTAAATGTCCACCATGAGATAAATCGAAACCTAGAATTGTATCGCCAGGTTTCAAACAAGCGTGATAAACTGCTGTATTGGCTTGCGAACCGGAGTGAGGCTGAACATTTGCGTACTCGGCACCAAACAATTCTTTGGCTCTATCTATGGCTATTTGTTCAATAACATCAACCACTTCGCAACCACCATAATATCTTTTGCCAGGATA
>JBBQSZ010000129.1:0-8303 GCA_038234745.1 Flavobacteriales bacterium
GGAAGCGAGGAACGTTTTACCGAAGAGCAAATACTAGCCGCTTTGAAAGAATATGAAAGCATTGATGCCAATCAATTAAAAAAGCATTTGTTTTATTTTTTACAACAAATTATTCCCGTAGCTGAAGAATTTGGCGTAAAAATGGCCATTCATCCTGATGATCCACCGTTTTCGGTTTTAGGTCTTCCAAGAATTGTATCTACTGAACAAGATGCAAAAGAGTTAATAGATGCCGCACCTTCACCTTCAAATGGATTGTGTTTTTGTACAGGTTCTTTTGGCGTAAGAAAAGACAATGATTTGGCAGGAATGGTTAAACGACTTGGAAATCATATTCATTTTTTACACTTGAGAAGTACCAAAAGAGATGAAGAAGGTAATTTTTATGAAGCCGATCATCTAGATGGAGATGTCGATATGTACGCAGTTGTAAAAGAAATAGTTACGGTTATGAATACAAGAAATATTGCAATTCCGATGCGACCCGATCACGGTCACCAAATGCTTGATGATTTAAAGAAGAAAACCTATCCAGGCTATAGCGCAATAGGAAGAGTAAGAGGTTTGGCAGAATTAAGAGGTTTAGAATTAGGCATACAACGTTCTATTTAATTAGATATGAAATTAAAAGATAAAGTAATTGTAGTTACTGGTGGCACGGGAATATTGGGTTACAGTTTTAATAAGGCCATTGCTAGAGAGGGAGGCATTGTATGTATCCTTGGCAGAAATAAACAAAAAGCAGAAGAAAGAGTCAATGAAATTATTGCTTTGGGCGGAAGAGCAATGGGCATTACCGCAGATGTTTTGAATGAAGCCGATTTACAAAACGCCAACCAACTCATTTTAGAAAAATTCGGGAAGATTGACGGCTTGGTCAATGCAGCAGGTGGCACACTTTTAAAAGCAGTTATTCAGCCAGAAGATGATTTGTTTTCTATGGATATGGGAGCCTTGGAGCTGGTTTTGAAGCTGAATTTGTTTGGTTCCGTTTTACCTACACAGGTTTTTGGAAAAACAATGAAACTAAATCCAAGCACTGCAAGTATTGTAAATATTTCTTCGGTATCGGCAAAAACAATTGTTACCAAAGTTTTAGGATACAGTTTGGCTAAAGCTGCTATTGAAACTTATACTAAATGGTTTGCGGTAGAATTAGGAAAGCGTTATGCGGGTAAAATCAGGATGAATGCCATAATGCCTGGCTTCTTTTTAACAGAACAAAACCGAACGCTACTCGCAAATGAAGACGGAAATTTAACCGATAGAGGGAATAAAGTCATTGAACAAACACCAATGAACCGGTTTGGAAATCCCGAAGAATTATCATCTGCATTAATCTATTTGTTGAGTGATGATTCCTCTTTTGTATTAGGAAGTACCATCGAAATAGATGGTGGATTTACCATTTTTAGTGGAGTTTAATTTTGTACTAGACTTTTTATTTTTATTCAAAATCAAATTTTCACGAGATGAATTATAAATTCAGTACGGTATTTATTTTATCTTAAGTATTTTTTGACTTCTGCGGAGATTAAAAACCAAAAAACTAGGATGCTTTTAAGAACTAATTTTAATAATACAATATTTTCGGAAAGCCTGGTGATGAAGACGGTGGCGGAACTTCAGCTTTTGTTGTGTTCTCTTCAATGGGTTTTTATACAATAACACCCGGTATTTCAATTTATACAATAGGCAGTCCGATGTTTTTCAAAAACGACATTGAACCTTCCTAATGGTAAGAAATTTATTATTTCAGCTCCAGAATGTAATGAAACTAACAAATACATTCAAAGCGCAAAATTGAATGGTAAAATATTAAATGGCCCTTGGTTTACACACGATGATTTAATAAATTGGGGGATCATTAGAATTAAAAATGGGGGCTTATCCAAATAAAGAATGGGGAAGTAATCCTAAAAACATACCAGAAGTTTTTCAAAATAATAATTCACAAAGATAACAACATTGATAAACGTATTATTTTCAAGCGAATTTATCTAATATTTTGTAAATGAAAGTCTTGATTATTATCTGTTAATTAAATCTATTGACAATAACAAAATTTAAAAACAAGAATATAAGACGTCGCAAAGATTTACAAGACGCCGCTATTTTCTTTTATTCAAAAGCAAGTGATTTTATAAACGGTCACATTCTTTATGTAGATGGAGGAATTCTTGCCACCTCTGGTACACCATCCAATGAATAAGAGAACAAAGTAATTTTTATCCAAGTTTATTCCTAAGAGAGACAGCAGAAAACAATAATCATTCTGCTGTTTGGATTTTGATAAATAAATTAGGATTGAGTGACAAGAAATGAGTCCTCTCCAATGAATTTAAATCATAAAAATGAATTTAAAAATAACTACCCTTAAATACTGTTTTTTCCTGGCATTAAAGGAATATTTACTCCTAGTTTAAGGACTATAAATTTATACAAAATGGCACTTAATTTTTGGGTGTTGAGTTCTGTTTCATTTAAAATCATAATCATATTAGATTTGCATTTTGATTTTTTTACTACTAAGATTAAGACATTAAATAATAAACTACCTCGGGGCAGAGCCCCAGAGGTATTAGAACATCGATAACTGTTGACTATGTATTTTTTTATATTCTTTTTCTTTTCCTTGAGACTTTACATAATTCTGAATTGTGTTCTCATCTCCATGCTTACCTACTGTGTTAACATAAAATCCTTTAGACCAAAATTCGCCACCCCACAATTTCAATTTAACCTCTGGATGTTTTTTAAAAATTTCTTTTGCTGTGATACTTTTTACTGTACGAATTATTTTTGTCGGACTTTCAATTGGCACACTTTGAATCAAAAAATGAACATGATCGCTGTCAGTTCCAATCTCAATGAAAGCAATATCATAACGCTTGGAAATCTTAAGGCAAATTTCCCTCAAAGTAATATCAACTTGTTCACTAAAAACAATTCTCCTATATTTTGCCGGACATACAAAATGATACAACAAAACTGATACATTATGCTTTTTATGAATATATTCGCTCACATAACAAAAATACTAAAAAATCGAAGCAGAGCTTCGAGGAATTAAACCAAAAGAGATTAAATCTAATAATTGTACAGTTTAACTTGAGGATTCTAGGGTAGCTGTAGGAATATTGATTTGGAACTTATCTCTTAAAAGCTGCATGTCATCGCTTACTTTTTTATCCAATATTTTAGCATAATGCTGGGTTGTTCTTAGGCTTCTATGGCCTAGCATTTTACTCACACTTTCGATTGGAACACCATTTGTTAGGGTTATAGTGGTTGCAAATGTGTGTCTGGCAATGTGAAAGGTTAATTCTTTATTGATGCCGCAAACGTCGGCTATTTCCTTTAAGTAACTATTCATTTTTTGGTTGCTTAAAACAGGTAATAATCTGTCTTCATTTATACATTGAGGATGATCTAAATATTTTTTGATAATTTCTTCGGGAATTTGTAAAAGCGGAATTCTTGAGGGAGAGTCTGTTTTTTGGCGATGGGTGAAAATCCATTTTTTGCCATCGATACCAATTTCTACATTCGATTTTTTAAGTTGAAATACATCAATGTAGGCTAGCCCAGTAAAGCAACAAAAGATAAATGCATCTTTGACTTGATTAAGTCTAGCTGTTATGAATTCCTTTTTGTAAATTGAATTTACTTCTTCTTGTGAAAGAAAATCTCTATTTACTTCTTTGACTTTACCAGTATAATTAAGGTATGGATCTCTATCAATCCATTCATTTGCATAGCATAATTTAATTATTTTGCCGAGATTTCTAACATATTTGATTGTCGAGTTGTTGTTACAGTTTTTTACACTTCGAAGATAAAAGTCAAAATCATTGATAAAAGCCAAATTTACATCTTTAATTGGGTAGTCATTTAAAGCATAGTTATTTTTGATAAAACTTCGGATATGCTCTAGCGACGTTTGATAACGTTTATAAGTATTTAGTGCAAATTCTTTATCGACAAGTGCTTTCATTCGCTTGTTATGTTCTTCGAAAATTGGAACCAACATTCTTTTTTTTTCTTCAATCCCTAAGAATTTGTTTTTGAAACTAGTAGCATTTATCACCTGATTGTTGTTAATCATGAATTTTTCAATTTCATAGACTTTGTTTTTTAAAATATCAAGATAACTATTTATTGTTCTGGCTTCTTCTGAATTGCCTTTCATTTTGCCTCCTTCAACCGACCATCTTGATTTTTCAATACTTTTGGATGTGCTTACTTCTATGCGAACCCCATCGACAGTAATTCTTAGATAAATAGGTAGTAAACCGTTTTTTGATTTTTTGGCACTTTTTGCGTAAAAAAGTATTGAAATTTTGTTTTTCATAATGTGGTGACTTTTGAAGTTGTTAAATTTAAACTTTTAATTTACCGTTGTCAAGATGTTCATATTCTGAACCCCTTATTTTACAGGTGGTTTCATAAAATTCGGTTACCTTTTTTTTGATTTTTTTAGGTACCCGAATTTGCACCCTCGACATTATGATTTAATAGTGATTTTTGAAAGTATTGAAAACAGGAATGCCCGTAAATCCTAAGATTTACGGGCATTTAGTTCTATTTGACAATAGGTTAGTGGAGTCGGGGAGAATACTTTTATCAAAAAATGTAACTTCGTTTTTATGTGTAAATAGTTAATTTATTAGTTTAATCCCTTGTTTATGCTGATGTTTATCTGTATTTAATATTGGATGTGTTTTTGTTGTATTGGATATGTTTTGATTATTGTTGGGAAGATGTTGGGAAGATGTTGGGAATTTCGTATCTTTGATAAAGCATTAAAATAATCAAATTATGGCAAGAATTAAAGTATTATTAAAATCAAAAATCAATCCAGCATCAATTTATATTAGACTATCTGATGGAAGGGAAGTTGATGTAATGGCGAAAACTAAATATTGTATAAATCCAGAGGATTGGAGTTCAGTAAAACAAGAACCAAAGGATTTGAAAGATATACATTATGTCAATCTTAATTCGGAGCTTGTTACTTTAAAAAGTGATTTGTTGAAATATTATAATAAAACAAATGGCAAGTTATTAATCAATACTCAATGGCTAAAAGACTTTTTAGATACTTCAATTGAAATTGTAGAGGAAGTAAAGTTGCCAACAGACTTAGTTAAATACATAGATTTTTATAAAGATTATCGCAAACACGAAATTAGCGAATCTTCTCGAAAGAAATTTAACGTAATCAAGCATAAGATGGAGAGGTTTCAAACTAAAAGAAAGAGACCTATTTTGATTTGTGATATAAATGAAAATTTCAAAAAAGAATTTGTTGAATATTACAAAGAGCAAAAATATGCTCAAAACACTATGCAAAGGGATTTAGTTTTTATAAAAACTTTTTGCAAACACGCACGTTATTTGGGATTAGAAACACATTCTCAATTAGATGCTTTACGATTGGATAGAGCGAAGGTTGAAAAAATCTATTTATCATTTGATGATTTGACAAAAATTGAAAACATCAAAAAAAATGATTTAACCGATAGCCTCGAAAATGCCAAAGATTGGTTAATTATTAGCTGCTATACTGGGCAAAGAATTTCAGATTTTTTACATTTTACAAAGGACCAAATACGCGTGGAGAAAGGAAAATCATTAATTGAATTTACGCAAAAGAAAACAGGGAAAATAATGACAGTGCCTTTGCATAAAAAAGTAATTGAAATCTTGGAGAAACGAGGTGGTGAATTTCCTTATTCAATATCAGACCAAAAATACAATGACTATATAAAAAATGTTTGTGAAATAGCTAAAATCAACAATTTAGTATTTGGTAGCAAAAGAATGGAAACAGCTAAGGACAGCGGGGTATTTAGAAAAAAATCAGATACTTTTAAAAAATATGAATTGGTTTCTTCTCATATTGGTAGACGTTCTTTTGCGACTAATTTTTACGGCACAATTCCAACATCCTATTTAATTTATGTTACTGGACATAGCACAGAAGCTATGTTTCTGACTTATATTGGTAAAAGCAATAAGGATATTGCAATGGAATTGACAAATTACTTTTGATAGATTTTGATAAGTTTGGATTTATTTTAATAAATTCACTTTTTTTTCAATGCCCAACATTATGATAAGCTCTACTTTAAATCAATACAAAGAAAGTTTTAAAACTAATTTATTAGCGTTTTTAAATGAATATGAAGATAATACAAAAAATTTATTTATACAAGGCGAAAAAAATAAATACCAATCTTATCAAAAGGCTTTAGTTAAAATAAAAGATTATTTAGCAGCAGTTTCTTCTCCGGAATTAGATGGAAATATCGTAAACAGTGCCGTTGTGAATGACTTACAAACATTAAATCCAATAGCATATAATATTATAGTGACTGATTTGAATCCAATTTTTCCAGTTAATGCTTTATCACTTTCGGCTTTAAAAATTAATAAATTTCAAATTGATGTACTGGCACTTGAAAACCATATCAAAAGCTCAATTGCAATTTTGAAATTTATTGGTGAACAAAATAATATACAAAATGATGTAACTAAACAAACTTATATTGATGAATTAGGAGAATCAGTATTAAAGCAAAGTCGTAATCCTGGACTCGATGAAAATCTTGATAAATGGTTAAAAAATTATGAAGCTAACTTTGAGTATTTACTTATTCCTTTAATCATAGAAGAAAAACCAGATTATATAACTGATTCTTATAATAATTATGAAGAACGTTATTTTAACTATCAAATTGATGTTTGCAATGCCATTTTAAGAAAAGTTCCCAACGAAAAAATAATCATCGAATACAAGAGGAAGTTTGAAAATAATATTATTGAATTAAGAAAAGAAATTCCATTGCCGGATGTAAGTATTGAAAAGCTTATTTCTGATATAAACAATGCTTTCTTTCGACTGGAGAAGTTTATGGACGGAAGTATTTCTACCTATCAAAGTTTTTTGTTTAATGACTGTTTTACATTGTTTTTCAATGAATTAAATAAGTTAGAAAATGTTAATGCTAAAAACTACAGTTTAAGGGATGGTTATTACTATTTCTCATCACAACTTTATTATGCCTATGATAAAAGTGAGTTTAAGAATCAGGATGCTTATGAAAATGAAAATTTCAATAGAGACTGTAATGAGTTGTTTTATATTAACGATAGTAGGAGTTCTGAATTTGGAATAAATGTTGATCTTGATGATTATAGTTTTGAAATGCCTACAATATCAGAAATTGTAAAAAATGCGTCCAATGAATCTTTTGAGCAAAAGGTTAATTTTAAATTAGAACCAGCTAATACAGTTCCAATTAAAAAATTAACATTCTCAATGTCTGACTCTTTTGAAAATCTAATTAATGATCCCTTATTAAATCCTGAAAATAATTACATTGTTTTGAGTGAAAATTTAAAATTAGATCAAATAACCAAAGCAACAAGTAGTTCAGATAATGGTTTGTTTGTTACCTATAATTACGAACCTGGTTTTGAAGAGTGGGAAGAAAATCAAAAGTTAGAAATTGAAAAAGCTTTTATCAACTTAGTTAAAGAGTTAAATCATAATAAAGTATTTTTTTTTGGATGTTCTTATGAAAATTTCAAACTTAATTATGTCAATCGTTATCTAATTTTTTTAGATAAATTTTATGATGCCTCGGAAACTGATTTTGTAGATCTAGAACTTGAATTTTTAGAAAACATTTTATATGATATACAGAACTCTGAAAGTGCTCACGATGGATATTCCGTTTCGGGTTTTGATAATTTTAGAAAAGCTTATAGTATTATTTCAAAGTTAGGTTATAAACAGTATTTGTTTTCTCATAATAAAAAGATAGATTTTTTAACTAAACATAAAGCTTATTTAGCTTCAAACGACTTGTCTCTTCTGGGACAAAATAATGTAGAAAAAAATATTAATATAGTAAATCAAGAGGATACAGGAAAAGAGCTAAACGATGTATTAAAATCGACTATTGAAGATTATCTTGAAGAATTCAAAATTGAAATAAATGGCGATGGTTATGATATTTTGGTTAATGCTTTGTTTGAATATTTTTCAAATGGAAAATTCCCGATATTAAAATCTAAAATCAATTTTAAAAGAATTAATAAAAAACGTGTAGGTTGGGCTTTAAAAGATTTATATAAATCTGAAAAAACAAATAATTTAGAAATTGAATATTTCCGTTTTGCAAAAGACAATATCAATCTTTTTGCAGATGAAATTATTATCGAAGAAGGCTTTAAAAAATCAAAGTTTTATAAAATGTTCACGACAAACCCAGCAAAATAAGGTATCCACC
>JBBQSZ010000130.1:0-8250 GCA_038234745.1 Flavobacteriales bacterium
TTACTGATTTACAGTAGTAAATATACAAATAAAAATTTTAAAAAGAAAGTTAAATCTTGTTAAATAGTAAAAATAAAAACACTTTATTTAAAGTGTAAAATAAAAAAAGTCGGAAGAAATTTTCTTCCGACCACAACTACCCAATGGACATCCTTTTTCTATTTAATAAAAAATAAATTTTTATTTTACTGAAACTTTCACTGTTTTTTCACCAGCAGCTGATTTCGCTTTTACTATGTAAAAACCAGCATTCAATTCAAAACTTGTATTAGAAACAGCTTGTACTGATTTAACTAAAGCACCTGTCATACTGTAAACATCAATTTGAGTATTTGAATTTATATTAGTTATATGCACAAGATTTTTAATTGAGAAAATATCTAAAGAAGCATCTCCCTCAAAATTTTTGTTGGAAAGATTTATACCTGCATTAACATCTCCTAGATAAATTCTATACATTTCTGGTTTATTAACATATTCTCCAATTGTATATACGCCAGCAATATCAGCAGTAATTTTTAATGTTCTCATATCATAAACATTAGTAACCGCTGGAATCGCAGCAGTTGCAGCTACAGAAGATCCAGCAGGAACAGTAACAGTCCAATTACCCGCAGCAATAACGTTAGATTTATAATAAAAAGTTGCTGTTTCATTTGCAGCAAGTGTTATTGAATAATATCTTCTAACAGCACTTCCTGTTCCATTAAAAGCCAATCTACCAGAATTTGTTGCTCCAGTAAATACAGGAGTGATAGCATTATTATTTAGTTGAGAATCATAAAGAACTAAACTTGCATTATCTGACCGCCATCTATCACCTGCAAATGTATTGATAAGTAATTCTCCAAAAGTGGCACTAGCTGTTAATGCAGCAACTTGATGACTAGCATCAGCACCGCCAGTAAGACTTCCTGTAGTAAAAAGTGTACAAGTTGTTTGATTAGCAACCGTAATCATATCAGTAAATCCAGTACCCATTGGATTTGCACCAAAATCCCAAACCTTAGTTTGTGCATTAGAAACCAAAGTAAATAAGAACATTGGTAGAATAATTGAAAGTAATTTTGTTTTCATAATAATAAATTTTTAGTTAAGTAATCGATTACATTTTATTTTGACGTAAAATTAGGATAATATTTCCATATATTACTATAAATAATTACTTTTTTAAATTTAAAAAAATATTGAGAGAAGATTTTCCAATATGCCAAAAAAAAAGCGCTCTCTTTCGAGAACGCTTTCCTTATATAAATAACTAAAATTTAGTTTTTCTCAATCCACAATCTAGCATTTACAAAAGCTTCGTGCCAAGGGGATACTTCATCGTTTCGATCTTTTGGATAATGCGCCCAGTTCCATTGAAAAGTTGAACGCTCAATGTGTGGCATCATGACTAAGTGACGGCCTGTTGTATCACATAGCATTGCGGTATTAAAATCAGAACCATTAGGATTGGCTGGGTAACTGTCGTAACCGTATTTTCCAACAATATTGTAGTTAGATTCAGCTTCGGGTAAACTGAATTTTCCTTCACCGTGCGAAACCCAAACTCCCAAAGTGCTTCCAGCCAAAGTGGATAACATCACCGATTTATTTTCTTGAATAGTTACCGACGTAAAAATACTTTCGTGTTTGTGACTGTTATTATGAAGCATTTTTCCGTGAACATCGTGTTCTGGATTGATTACTTCCAATTCCATAAATAGCTGACAACCATTGCAAATACCAACTGATAATGTGTCTTCTCTTATAAAGAAGTTTTTCAAAGCTGTATTTGCTTTTTCATTGTATTTGAATGCTCCTGCCCAACCTTTTGCCGAACCTAAAACATCGGAATTTGAGAATCCTCCAACAGCACCAATAAATTGAATGTCTTCTAAAGTTTCTCGACCCGAAATCAAGTCGGTCATATGAACATCTTTCACATCAAATCCAGCCAAGTACATTGCGTTTGCCATTTCACGTTCGGAATTACTTCCTTTTTCACGGATAATAGCTGCTTTTGGTCGTGGTTTCGAGTGGTCAATTATAGGTAATTTTCCATTGAAATGGGCTGGAAAAGTGTACTTTAATACTTGATTTTTATAATTATCGAAACGTTCTTTTGCAGTTCCGTTTTTGGCTTGTTTTTGGTCTAACAAGAAAGAAGTTTTAAACCAAATGTCTCTGTATTTAGTAATATCTAATTTGCAAGGACCAAAGTCTAAAGTAGCATCGGTTGTAGCTTTTCCTAATTTGTAGAATGAAACTCCTTTGTTATTCAATGTTTTTTCTATTGTAGCATCATCTTTCGCTTGGAATACAATTCCGATATTTTCAGAAAATAAATATTTGATGATGTCTTTTTCTTCAAAAACAGAGAAGTCAATTTTCAATCCTAAATTTACATCGGCAAAACACATTTCTAATAAAGTAGTAATCAATCCACCGCTACCGATATCGTGTCCCGCTAGAATTTGATTGTCTAAAATCAATTCTTGAATGGTATTGAATGCGTTTTTTAAGAAAGCAGCGTCCTTGATAGTTGGTGCTTCGTTTCCAATGGCATTCAAGGTTTGTGCAAACGATGAACCACCCAATTTGAAATCATCTTGTGACAAATTGATATAATATATAGAACCCCCGTCTTTTTGTAAAACAGGCTCTACTACTTTTCTAATATCAGTACAATTTCCACCAGCCGAAATAATTACCGTTCCTGGTGCTATTACTTCGTCGTTTGGATATTTTTGTTTCATTGAAAGCGAATCTTTTCCAGTTGGAATGTTGATTCCCAATTCGATGGCAAATTCGGAACAAGCTTCAACGGCAGCATACAAACGAGCGTCTTCTCCTTCGTTTTTACAAGCCCACATCCAGTTGGCAGACAGTGAAATGCCGCCCAATCCGTCTTTTATTGGAGCCCAAACTATATTCGATAAGGATTCTGCTATCGCAGTTCTGGTTCCTGCAACTGGGTCAATTAAGGACGCAATAGGAGAGTGCCCAATAGAAGTTGCGATTCCCTCTTTTCCTAAATAATCCAAAGCAACTACACCGCAATTGTTCAATGGCAATTGAAGTGGTCCAGCTGTTTGTTGTTTGGCTACTTTTCCACCTACACAACGATCGACTTTATTGGTCAACCAGTCTTTACTAGCAACGGCTTCTAATTGCAATAGTTGCTCTAAATAAGTTGAAATGTTTCTTACGCTATATTCTAATGCAGGGTAATTATAATCAATAGTTTTATCCGTCATTACCGTTTTTGGAGAACTTCCAAAGAAATCTTCCAAAGCATAATCCATTGGTTTTGCACCAGTAGATTTTGATTCGAATGTAAAACGATTGTTGTTCGTTACATCACCCACTTCATAAATTGGAGAACGTTCTCTATCGGCAATTCGATGCAAAATACCCAAATCTTTTTGACCAATAACCAATCCCATTCTTTCTTGAGATTCGTTACCGATAATTTCTTTAGCCGAAAGGGTAGGATCGCCCACAGGCAATTTGTCCAAATCAATTAATCCTCCCGTTTCTTCGACCAATTCCGAAAGACAATTTAAGTGTCCTCCAGCTCCATGGTCGTGAATAGATACAATTGGATTGTGATCACTTTCTACCAAACCACGAATGGCATTGGCAGCACGTTTTTGCATTTCTGGATTCGAACGTTGCACGGCATTTAGCTCAATTCCAGAACTCATTGCTCCAGTATCGGCAGAAGAAACTGCAGCACCACCCATTCCAATTCTATAATTTTCTCCCCCCAAAATAACGATTTTATCACCTTCTTGTGGTTTGTGTTTGATGGCTTGGTCTAATTTTCCGTAACCAATTCCACCAGCTTGCATAATAACTTTGTCGTAACCTAACTTGCGATTATTTTCTTCGTGTTCGAAAGTTAAAACGGAACCTGTGATAAGAGGTTGCCCAAATTTATTTCCAAAATCTGAAGCTCCGTTGGATGCTTTTATCAAAATGTCCATTGGTGTTTGATACAACCATTTTCTTTCGGCTACAGCTTCTTCCCAAGGTCTATTTTCTTCTAATCGAGAATACGAAGTCATATAAACTGCAGTTCCCGCCATTGGTAATGAACCTTGTCCACCAGCCAAACGGTCGCGAATTTCTCCTCCTGAACCTGTTGCAGCTCCATTAAAAGGTTCTACAGTTGTTGGGAAATTATGAGTTTCTGCTTTTAGAGAAATAACCGAGTCAAATTCTTTTATTTCATAAAAATCAGGTTTGTCGGCAGTTTTTGGAGCAAATTGTTGCACTCTTGGTCCTTTTACGAATGCCACATTATCTTTGTAAGCCGAAACAATATCGTTAGGATTTTCTTGAGATGTTTTTTTGATTAATTTGAAAAGAGAAGTTTCTTTTTCAACACCGTCAATTATAAAAGTTCCGTTGAAAATCTTGTGACGACAGTGTTCTGAATTGGCTTGAGAGAAAGCAAAAATCTCTGAATCAGTCAATTTCCTTCCTAATTTGGTAGCCAAATCATCTAAATATTGTACTTCTTCAGCACTCAATGATAATCCTTCTGATTTGTTGTAGGCTGCAATATCATCAATATTTAAAATCGCTTCGGGCCGAATCTGAATGGTGAAAATATCTTGATTCAACTCGGTATATTTTTGCGAAAGCATTGGATCAAAATCAAAAGTATCGTCGGTTGCTTTGTGGAATTCTTCAATTCGAATGATTCCAGAAATCCCCATATTTTGAGTAATCTCTACAGCATTAGTGCTCCAAGGCGTAATCATTGCGGCTCGAGGTCCAACAAAAAAATCCGTCAATACGGATTTCTCGATTTTATTTGCATCAGCAAAAAGCCAGTTGAGTTTTGAAATGTCTTCGTTCGAAAGGAGGTTTTGCGTTTGGACTGCAAATATAGTCTTGCTTTGGTTTTCAAAGTAATGAATCATTGTAATAGGGAAGTTAGTGTTGTTTTGCTGGCAAATTTAATCAATTAAGTTTTAAAAAAAAAGCGTCCCGATTTTTCTCGGGACGCTTTCCATTTAGTTGATGATAATCTTCTTGGTGATAGATTTATCTGAAGAATTTAATTTAAGAAAATAAATACCTTGGTTAAGATTATCAAGGGTATATATTTTTTGATTTGCTTTTGGATGGACTATTTTTTGTAAAATTTGCCCATTTATATTCACTAATTCTATTTCATTTAGTTCACTTTCGGTTTCAATGTTTATTCTATTGGATTTAGATGGATTTGGATAAATTGAAACGGTAGCCAATAAATCATCAAAAGTTTTTTTACTTAAAGCCGAACTCCAAACTTTTTGAACCCATTCAGGATGATCTATGTATGGATTTCTATTATTTTGAACGGCATAAACGGCATTATTTCTATCAATTTCTTTTTGACTTACTGGATCGGCAAGATGCCAAGCATACATTAAATCCAAATACCATTGTTGGTACACTTTATCAGAACTACCATCTAAAACTTTTGCACCATTTGCATCAATATTTTGCCAAGTACTAATTAAATTTTCATAGCAGGTTGCCATATAAAAATAATTTCTTGCAATATCTCCTTTGTACTCATCTGCTGGTTCAAAAACAGTTAATGAAGTAGGAGAATTTGGAGCAATACATGTTCCAATTCTCCAACCATTTCCCAGAGGGTTTACTACTGATGGCGATACTAGTCCGTACGGCATATTTCCTCTAAGGCTATTGTCTTTTTTGTCAGTTGGCATCACGTGAAAACCATCAGAATACATTGGACTGGTTGTCACTGCTCCAAACCAACTTTTAGGAAAAGTATGTTCTCTATTGTATTTTTGACATTCGGATGTTCCAGAAGTTCCATCATCTTGATTTCCTCCAGTTGTATCAAATCTTCCAAAAACAAAATTACAGTTGGAATAAATATCCCACACTTTTCCGTCAGATCTTACATCTGAAGTATAATATAAATTCCATAATCCTCCATAAGTTATATTGGTATGTGGCCCTATTATTCCATACAATTGCGTTTTCAAGGCATAACCAGTTCCAGTTGCAGCATCATAATATCCAGATGGAATTTGTGCAAAGGAAATAATCGAAAATAATAATGCGGAAAATAATAATTTTAGTTTCATTGATCGCTATAATTTGAATAAAGTATTAAATCACAAAATTACGCAAAAGCATTACGTAATTGTACGATTAAATGGTAATTTTAAAACATTTATTTTGGGAAAGGTTTGCTTTGAAACGCTCCTAAATCGGGAGGTAAAGTTCTCGTTTTCCCCATAATGTCTGATGGAACAAGATAAGTCGCATTTCCTTTGGCAAAAGCCGCAGAAGTTTCGTCAATATTTAGTTTGTTATCGGTAATTTTAAAGAATTTAGGATCCTTATTTTGAATGATCGAATTATAATGTGTTGGGTCAGTGGTGAATTGATATTCAGGATTACTAGAATACTGATTTGAAGTATTATCAAACTTAATAAGACAATTATTAAATTGATAAACAAAGGTAGCTCCAGCCTTTTTATTCAAAATCATTTCATTGGAATAAGAACCATAAATAATGCAATTATTAAAGGTCGCTCCTGTCAAATTTTTTGATTCTGGAATTGCGCCAGTAAAATAATTATTTACCAAAAGCGCAACTTGACTTGAACTTCCCCAATTATTATTGAAAGTACAATGTGTAAATTTATAATCGCCTCCATAAGTGCAGGCTAAACTAGCTAATCCTGCATTATTGATGACCAAGTTTTCACCAGTTATTTTGGCAGTTTGGGCAAGAATTCCATAATTAGAGGAATCATAAATTTGGGTATTTTTTATAGTAACTGTTGTTCCATCATTGTTTTGAATCAATAAACCAATGGCTGCATTTTTTATTGTCAAATGATTTATTTTATGATTTGTACTGCCATCTGTAAGCCAAATTGCTCCCCATTGACCAGGAACATCGGCAAAATCAGGTTCTAATCGATCGCCTTCAAATACAACTTCATTTTCTAATTTATCAGTTGTAGAATTACTTCCATTTACATTTAAGGAAGCATTGGTTGCTAAAATAAGTCCGGAATTTGCGTGAAAATGAACTCTCGCTCCAGGATCAAAAGTGACCGTTTTACCCGAAGGAACTGCTGCATAACCGTAAACTACATAAGGTTTTTGCTTAGTAAATTTGAGTTCATTTCCGTTTACAGGATCATTTTCGTCAAGAAAGAAACCATAAATTTGTTGATCACCAAGAGGAAGTGTTTCGGTGGTGCCATCACCAAATTTTTTAGGATATAGAAAAACGGCATCTTGAATAAGCGTTACTAACTCCACCTTTTGAAGATTACTTCCTCCATCGAATAAAATTTGGTCGGTGTAAAGAAAATCGGTTGGGTTAGCATCGGCGATATTCGCAGTAGTTTCAATGAAAATATACAAACTATCTTTAGCCAAAAGATTCACATTAATAAATATTTTTCCTTGATTACCTTGCATTCCATCCACAGTCATTCTGTATTTAGAAGTCAATCCTTTTTTTAACTGAATGGTTGGAATTGTAATATCATTTTTGCTATTATTGTAAACTTTTAAAGTATATGTACTAGAGCCAATGTTCGTAAAAACAGTGTCTAAATAGATAGTATCTTTTGAGAATTTCAAATCTCCTTGGCTAGGTATAGTTTCAAAATCAGTTCGACATGAACTAAGAGAAATAAGCATTCCGATAAAAAATAGAAAAGTAAACTGACGCATTTCGTTAGATTTTTTTGTAAAAATAGGAAATTCTAAATTAAAATGGTATCAAATTTAAAAGTTGATAAAAAATTATAAAAATTCAATCAAAAAATTAGTTTTTAACAGCACAATTATGATAAACAGTTCTTATATTTTAACTAATTTTGTCATCCAAATTAATAAACATGAAATCGTATAATTCGATATTAAAAAATATAATATATTTTTTGTTTTTCAGCTTATTACTCGTTAGTTGTGATAACAGTAGTGAAGGCGTAAATACAAACTCTTCCGAAAAATTTACTCTTTTTCAATTAGAAGATTTACCTGAAATTAAGCTTACTGTTCCCGTAAAAGACTGGAATACGCTTTTGACAAATTATGATTTGAATTCGCAAAATGACAAAAAAGTGGTTGCATCATTTTTATTTGAATTAAACGGTAGAACAGTAAAATTAGATAGCATTGGCATACGTTTAAGAGGAAATACTAGTCGAAGAAGGCCCGAGGGTAATTTTGGAGAATCACATAATTCAATGGCTCCAGAT
>JBBQSZ010000131.1:0-7881 GCA_038234745.1 Flavobacteriales bacterium
GGTCTAAATCTTAATGCTTCAAACGGAAGAATCAGTGTAATTAGTAACAAACCAAGAACAAGTATTAATTTTCTTTTTGTAAAAAATTTTAAATAATAATTACAAAATAGTAATGATAAAGTAAAAGTAAAAAAAGAATGATATACCATTATTCCAAATCCAACTTCTTTGTGTTGCATAGAAAAGTAATAATTAAGTATTTCATAAATAAATACTAAACAAAAAATTTGAGTTATGGTGATTAAAAATATTTCTGTAATTCTTCTAATCATTTTAAGTTTAGATTTCTATATTTCTGATGTCATTCCTTATTCTCGTTGGTTTCTCGTAAAATTACGCCCAACGTTTTGCAGCTATAAGAAGTTGGCGATTTTTACCACAAATGTTGATGCGGAGAACCAAACTTTGATTAACCTCAAAACTGTCTGCGGAGCACTGAACCGCCAATTTCTTATAGGTGCTGTTAGCTGCTGGTGGTTTCATTTCGTCAATGTAAATGGTGGTTTAACGTGATAGTCTAATGGTCTGTCTGATTGCCATTTTAAAGGATAAATGTCTCCTTGAGTTATGTTTAGTTTTGTCAAAAGTTCGTGTTCTTCTAAATTATACCAATCTTCTCCAATGTTTAAATAAATGCTGTCACTTTTTACAAAGTCAAATGTAGTTGTGTCAACGTAAAAACTTGCTCTAAATGATTGCCCGTTTTTAAAAATTATAGTCCCTCCAGTTTTATATTTCCTTCCGTCAAGTGCAATCTTGTATTCTTTCCAACAACTTCCACTGCAAGGTCCAACAATTACCCAAACTTCGTCTTTTCCGCAAAATGAAATTGGTAGCTCGTCAAGGTCTTTTTTAGTAACTGGCATATTTCTTAATAGTTTTTTGAATAGGAATTTTAAAAACGATGTTTTATAAATCATTATCTATTTAGTTAAGTTCTCCATTTTTCCAATAGTCGTCTGCTATGTCAAGTTTTGCTAATACGTCTTTGCAAACTTTTTTATAAATGTCACCTAAACCGAATAAATGTTTTTTATCGTAACGAAACCAGTCTTCTGTTGAACTGTCAGGTGTTTTCATATTTGATTGAATTCTTTTTCTGGTATTGAAGTCGTGTGCTGTTAATTTATTGGGTGGAATTGGTCTGTCCAATGCGGTTTTGTAACCTGTCGAAATACAATTTGCTATTTCAATTACAAATCCTCCTCCGTTTCTGTCAAACTGAAAAGTCAAAAGGTTAATACGGTCTGTTGTCAATCGTCTAAAGTTTGGAAACGAGCCTTTGAAGTTTAATTGTCGTAAAGCTGGAACAACAATTTCATTCAAGTTTTTAATCATTTCCTCTCTGTCTGAACTACTCATATTTTCTTACTGTTTTTTGTCTGTCGTTTGGTTGTTGTGTCGTCCACTCCACTTGCAGCTAACGTCCCGCGGCTTGCCGTCAGTTGCGGGCTTCGTGACTACTTATTTTCTGTAAATATAAAAATTTCTTGCGAAAGATGATCGTCATATTTGCACATTTCCCGCAATTGCGGCAAACCGCTGTTGGCAGACGTATTATTTTTTTCCGTTTTTTATATTTTCCATTTCGGCTTTCACTTTTGTTATATTTTCAAAATACTTTTCTTTTAATTTTCCTGAATTAAAAACTATTTCATCTTTAAGTCCTGGATTTAATTTCAAAGTTTCAGTTCCATTCATTATCGACAATAAAAACATTCCATCAATTTGAATTTTCTGATTATTTACATTTCCTTGAGTTGACTCGTTAAATTTCTCAATTGAAGAAAAAATTGGAATGAATGATTTTCCATTTTCTACATAATCTTGAATATTTATTAAATTTTCATTTCCTTTCAATTCTTCGGATAAAATGATTACAACTTTTCCAAGAAACACTTCGTCATTTTTTTTTGTATTTTCCACTTTCGATTTTAATTTATTTGTTGCGATTTCTTTTTTCTGATTATTACAAGAAATTAATGAAGTAAATAATATTAGGTAAATAAATTTCATAATTAATTTTCAATTGCGTTTCGTTTTTCAAATATGTCTGCCAACTCACAAATAGACGCATGTTTTAAAACCATAGTCTACTTAATTTGTTGATTATTAATTATTTAAAACCAACAACATAAAAAAACGCTACGCGCTTTTTTATGTTGTCAGTTTACTATCTATGCCTTCTCCTTCACAAACCCATCAATCACTTTTTGGTAATAATCAAAAGTAGTTTTGGCGATGGATTCCCAGCTGAATATTTTTAAAACACGCTCTCTTCCTGATTTTCCCATTCGGTTGGCAAGAGCTTCGTCGTCTAATAAAACATTAATTTTGGCAGCAAAAGCCTTTTGGAATGCTTCCGGATTGGCAGGATTAAAATCGGTTCTAGAAACACTTTCTAGCGGAATCAAATAACCCGATTCGCCTTCGACAATAATTTCTGGTATTCCACCAACGTGGCTTCCCACCACTGGAGTTTCACAAGCCATTGCTTCGAGATTGATAATGCCAAAAGGCTCATACAAAGATGGACATGCAAAAACACGAGCGTGACTGTACAAAACTTTTATTTTTTCGCGTGGCAACATTTCCGAGATGAGAATTACACCATCACGTTCTTTTCGCAAATCGTTAATCAAAGCTTCAGTTTCTTCGGCAATTTCTTTGGTGTCTGGAGCTCCAGCACAAAGCACAATTTGACAATTTTTGTTGAAATATTTGGCTGCCGAAATCAATTGCGAAATTCCTTTTTGACGGGTAATGCGCCCTACAAACAACACAAAAGGAATGTCGGGATTAATTCCTAATTCTAAAAGCAGCGCATTGTCAAAAGTAGGTTTGTAGAATTCGGGATCAATTCCGTTATGAATCACCGTGACTTTTTCAGGATTGACACCATAAGCTTCGATAACATCTTCTTTCATTTGTTGGCTTACAGCGATAATTCCATCGGCGGTGTTGTAAGCACTATTTTCGATCCAACGCGAAAGGAAATAACCGTTTCCGAGTTGTTCTACTTTCCAAGGGCGATGTGTTTCTAAACTGTGTGTCGTCAAAATCAGAGGCGATTGCAACAATTCGCGTGTCATAATTCCAGCTAAATGCGTGTACCAAGTATGGCAATGAATAATGTCGGCTTCTGGCGTGGCTTGCGACATTTCGACATTTCGACTCATATTGTGAAACATTTTGATGTGTGGATTGGCATCGTCAACCATTTTAGTTAACGAAGAATTAATTCCGCGAACGTGCATCGAATCAGTATCTACATTTTGATCGCCAAAACAGCGCACTTCTATTTGGCCTAATTTGGCTAATTCTTGACTTAAAAAATCGATGTGAACACCTGCACCTCCATAAATGTTTGGAGGAAACTCATTGGAAAAAAGCGCTATTTTCATTGTAAAATAATTTTAGGATTTGGATGTTAATTGACTATTAGATATTTCAAATATAATAATTATCACTTAGCTTTTACCAAAACTACAATGGAAATATCAATAAAATTTTTGCATTGAAAACAAAAAAAACCAGAAATCTCTTTCTGGTTTTTAGTTTCAAATTTATTTTTTTAGTCGGTCTTTAAATATTTTCTCGAATTTCTCTATTTTCGGTTGAATAACCATTTGACAATAGGGTTGTTTCTTGTTGTTTTCATAGTAATTCTGATGATAATCTTCGGCTTTGTAAAACTGAGTTAAGGGTTCAATTGTGGTTACTACAGGGTCGCCATACACTTTGTCTGCATTTAATCTGTCAACAATTGCATGAGCTTCTTTTTCTTGCTGAGGATTGGCATAAAAAATCACCGAACGGTATTGCGTTCCAATATCTCCACCTTGACGATTTAAAGTGGTTGGGTCGTGAACGGTAAAAAATACTTTGTAAATTTCGTCAATATTGGTAACAGTTGGGTCATAAGTAATTTGAACTACTTCGGCATGACCTGTTCTTCCGGTGCAAACTTCTTCATAAGTAGGATTGGCTGTTTTTCCTCCTGCAAATCCAGAAACTACTGATTTTACTCCGTTCAATTTCTCGTAAACCGCTTCAACACACCAGTAACAGCCACCACCGAGCGTGATTGTTTCTAATTTATTTTTGTTAGGAAGAACTCCATCGGGAACAAAATCTAGCGCAATAGAATTCATACAATACCGTTTCCCCGTTGGCGCAGGGCCATCATCAAAAAGGTGTCCTAAATGTCCGTCGCAACGTCCACAAAGGGCTTCAATTCGTTTCATTCCATACTTATTGTCGTCTTTGTAAACAACACTATTTTTGTTTTCTTGTTCAAAAAAACTAGGCCATCCGCAACTGCTTGCAAATTTCTGATCGGAACGAAACAATTTGTTTCCACAAGCGGCGCAATAATAGGTTCCTTTGGCATCAGAATCCCAAAGTTTTCCGGTAAAAGCTCTCTCAGTGTCGGCATTTCTGGAAACGGCATACAAATCTGGAGACAAAACTTTTTTCCATTCGGCATCAGTAACATTTAGTTTTGTGGTGTCGGTATTCGAGTAATAGGGATTTTCAGGTTTATTAATAACATTTTCCATAGTTGTTGATTTTGAATTTAATTCTGTTTTTTTGGTCGTTTGACCGCAAGCGTTTAAGGCAAATAAAGGTATTAGTATCAAATAATTGAAGATCTTTTTCATAGTAATCTAGTTTTGATTTTAGTGTAAATTTACAAACATATACGGGAAGAAATGTCGTCCAGTTTTCAAAACAGATGAATTTAAACAAAGTTTAACAATTGTTCACTTTTCAAAAAATGGGGTTCCCAATTTCTTTTTCGTATTTTTGGCAAGCTATTAAAAAGTATGGAAGAAGAAAACGTAATATTGGTAAACGAGAAAGACGAACAAATTGGGTTGATGCCTAAAATGGAAGCGCACGAAAAGGCTGTTTTGCATCGGGCTTTTTCTGTTTTTGTATTGAACGAAAAAAACGAAATTATGCTGCAGCAGCGGGCAAGTCAAAAATACCACTCTCCTTTGTTGTGGACGAATACTTGTTGCAGTCATCAGCGCAATGGCGAAACCAATATTCAGGCTGGAAGCCGACGATTATTTGAAGAAATGGGTTTTGAAACCAGTTTGAAAGAATTGTTTCATTTTATTTATAAAGCGCCATTCGATAACGGTTTGACCGAGCACGAACTGGATCACGTAATGATAGGTTATTATAATGGAGAACCAATAATAAATCCTGAAGAAGTTGAAAATTGGAAATGGATGAGTATTGAAGCTGTGGCAAAAAACATGAAGTTGCAACCTGAAATTTATACCGTTTGGTTTAAAATTATTTTCGACCAGTTTTATCATTATTTAGAAGAACATAAGATTGATAATTAGAAGGTTGTATCAGAATGCAAAAATAAAAAATCAGAAATAAAGAATCGTTAATCAACAATCTAAAATCAAATGAGAGTAACCGTTTCTAGAAAAGCCCATTTTAACGCAGCCCATCGATTGTATCGAAAAGATTGGACTTTCGAGCAAAACGATGCTGTTTTTGGCAAATGTAATAATCCCAATTTCCACGGACACAACTACGAACTAATTGTTAGTGTCACTGGCGAAATCAACCCAGAAACTGGTTATGTGATTGATATTAAGGATTTAAGCGATTTAATTCTTAGCGAAGTCGAAAAACCTTTTGATCACAAAAACCTCAATTTGGATGTTCCCGAATTTGAAAATCTAAATCCAACTGCCGAAAATATTGTAGTTGTCATTTGGAATAAGCTCAGAAAAAAAATAAAACCAAATTTAGATCTAGAAGTGGTTTTATACGAAACACCTAGAAATTTTGTAACCTATAAAGGAGAATAATGGCCATAAAAGTAGGAGATAAAATCCCAAATTTCAGCGCAAAAGATAGTGAAGGCCACGACTTTGACATCAGTACAATTATCGGAAAGAAACCAGTTGTGATTTATTTTTATCCAAAAGACAACACGCCGGGTTGCACTGCACAAGCTTGTAGTTTTCGAGATCAGTACCAAGATTTTAAAGACTTGGGAGCCGAAGTGATTGGCATTAGTGGTGATAGCGTTACTTCACACGAAAAATTTAGCCAAAGATATAAGTTGCCTTTTATTTTACTTTCGGATTCAGGTAATAAAATTAGAAATCTTTTTGGTGTAAAAGCTAATTTATTCGGATTACTTCCGGGACGTGTGACTTATGTGGCAGATCAAAACGGTATTGTAAAATTGGTTTTTGACAGCATGATGGCTACCAATCATATTCCAAAGGCATTACAAATGATTAATAAAATAGTATTATAGAATAGTAAAATGCTATTAGTAATCTGATTTAAAATTTGTTTATTTTTGCAGTATCAATTCGATTAAAAACGCAAAAAATGAACTTATATCCACTACAATTTGGACCGATTCTGAAAGAAAGAATTTGGGGAGGCGAAAAGCTAAAAACGATTTTAAACAAACCAATCACTTCTAAGATAACGGGTGAAAGCTGGGAATTATCAACAGTAGAAGGCGATGTAAGCGTTGTTTCTAATGGTATTCTTGCTGGAAAATCGCTGAATGAATTAATTGATTCTAATCCTGAAGAAGTTTTAGGAACTAAAGTTTATGCCAAATTCGGAAAACAATTCCCCTTGCTTTTCAAATATTTAGATGCTCGTGAAGATTTGTCTATTCAGGTTCATCCTAATGATGCGTTGGCTAAAAAACGTCATAATTCTTTTGGAAAGACTGAAATGTGGTATGTGATGCAAGCCGATAAAGATTCAGAATTAATCGTAGGTTTCAAGGAGAATTCCAATGCGGAAGAATATTTAGAAAATCTAAAGAATAAATCACTGCTGAGTATTTTAGATAATATAAAGGTAGAAGTGGGCGATGTTTTCTTTTTGGAAACAGGAACAGTTCACGCCATTGGTGCTGGTATGGTGATTGCGGAAATTCAGCAAACTTCGGATATAACTTATCGTTTGTATGACTTCGATAGGGTAGATGCCGATGGAAATACTAGAGAATTGCATGTTGATTTGGCTTTGGAAGCCATTAATTACAATAAGATAGACACTTATAAAAAATATAGTAAAAACAAAAACCAATCCAATTCGGTTGTAGATTGTTCTTATTTTACTACGAATTTTATTCCATTAGATGGAAAGATAGAAGTAAACAAAACCGGAGAATCTTTTACAGTTTATATGTGTGTGGAAGGCGAATTCGAAATTGATTTTGAAGCTGAAAAAATTCACTACAAAAAAGGTGATACTGTTTTAATTCCAGCTGGTTTAAAAGATTTTACGATGACTGGAAAAGCGTCACTTTTAGAAATTTACATTTCATAGTCAGTAATACAAAGATTATGTGTACTTTTGCAATCGCAAATTAAAATTAAAAATAAAATGGCAAACGTTAAGAATTTAAAAAAAGACATCAACTACGTTTTAGGAGATATTATTGAAGCAGTTTACTTGTATGAAATTTCTACTACAGGAAAACCAACAGACGAAACTAATGCTTTAATCGACGAAGCAATCGCTGCTTTTGATGGTTTGATTACAAAAGTGAATGCGAAAAAAGTTGAAAACAAAAAAGCCCATTTCAAACAAATCAATGTTGAATTGGAACAAACTGCAAATCAACTAATTGCTAAGATTAACGAATTACAGTAAAAAAAAGTCAATAAAAAGATCTGATTTTTTTTGGAAAATTAAAATTCAGACTTATATTTGCACCCGTAATGAGTCGCCAGCGTAGCTCAGTTGGCTAGAGCAGCTGATTTGTAATCAGCAGGTCGTGGGTTCGAGTCCCTCCGCCGGCTCAAAAAAAGGAAAATGAAAGTTTTCCTTTTTTTATGGAATAAATTGCCATCACTAAATAGCCAT
>JBBQSZ010000132.1:0-7873 GCA_038234745.1 Flavobacteriales bacterium
ATGGTCGTGGTCCAGAAGAAACCTATGCCGATCGTAATTACGAAACAATTGGTTTGTATAAAGGAACGGTTGATGAACAATGGACGAATTATGCTCGTCCACAAGAAAATGGATATAAAACAGACGTACGTTGGGTAACAATGACGGATAAATCGGGAAAAGGTTTGCGTTTTGAAACTCTAGGAAGCCCTTTTGGAACGGGTGCTCGCTATTATTCTGATGATACTATCGAAAAAGCAAAGTATGCTTTTGAAATGGAACGTTCATCCAATATATTTTTCAATATAGATGCCAATCAAATTGGAGTTGGAGGCAGAAATAGTTGGAGTGCCGAGCCTTTAATGCAATACCAAGCAAAAGCCGAAAGCTACAAATGTGAATTTAGAATTTCACCAATTAAATAATAGTATTATGAAAAGCACAATTTATGATAGACAACATTCAAAAACATTTGTAATACTACTTCTGATTCTGATGTTGGGATTTATAAATATAAATGCTCAAATACAACCAATTAAAGGTGTTGATATTATTGAGGCTGGCGATGCTTGGGCACAAAACTCGATTAACACCACAATCTTTAGACGAAATTCTTTAGTTACTTTTAAGGACACACAGTATATCGCATATTATAACAACGCCCAACATGTAGTAATAGGAAAAAGAAATAGTAATGCTACAAGTTGGGAACTCAAAGAAACTCCGTATACTGGCGATGCAACAGACGCTCATAAAAGTATCAGTATAATGGTGGATGGAGAGGGTTTTATACACATGGCTTGGGGACATCATGCAAATGCTTTGAATTATTGCAAAAGCGTGGCACCAGGTTCGTTAGAATTTACTTCAAAATTAAGTATGACTGGTTACAAAGAAAAGCGCGTGACTTATCCTGAGTTTTATCAGTTGGCAAATGGAGATTTATTGTTTTTGTACAGAGATGGCGGATCTGGCAATGGGAATTTGATGCTTAATAAGTATGATACTAAAACCAAAACTTGGAAAATGATTCAGGATGGATGGCTTGATGGCGAAGGGCAAAGAAATGCCTATTGGCAAATGGCAATTGGTAATGAGGGTACATTATATCTTTCGTGGGTGTGGAGAGAAACAGCAAAAGTAGAAACGAACCATGATATGTGCTTTGCAAAATCAGCTGATGGTGGAATAACTTGGCTTAAAAGTACAGGCGAAAAATACACACTTCCAATAACAGCTACAAACTCAGAATATGCGCTGAAAATCCCCCAAAATTCCCAATTGATAAATACCACTTCAATCACGTCGGATAAAGCGGGTAACCCATACATTGCCACTTATTTTGCTACCAAAAAAGATAGCGTTCCGCAGTACCGTTTAATCTATAAACAAAATGGTCAGTGGAAAACCCAACAAATTTCAAACAGAAAAGAATACTTTACCATATCTGGTGGAGGATCAAAACGAATCCCTATTTCTAGACCATTGCTGGTTTTTAATGAAGAAAAAAAGCAACTCTATCTATTTTTTAGAGACGAGGAAAGGGGAAGTAAAGTAAGTGTTGCCATTAATTCGGATATAAAAAAAGGGATATGGAAATTTAAAGATTTAACAACGACATCAGTAGGCTTTTGGGAGCCGACTTTTGATACCGAATTATGGAAGAATTCTAAAATCGTAAATCTTTTTGTCGAAAAAGTAGAACAAGGCGATGGTGAAACTTTGAATAAAATGGATGCTCAAAAAGCATTTGTTTTGCAATGGAATAGGAATTAACAGAGCGATTAATCCGCCTGTGAATTGTTTTAAAAAAATAATTAATAAAAAATTGGAGAGCAAATGCAAATAATGTTTAATAAAAAATAAGTTTAAAATTAAACTGAAAGCAAATGTCTACTAAAAACACCTATGTCAAAACCGTAAATTATGAACAAAAAAAGTCATATTGAAAAGATTTATTTTCTAATTATTATAGTATTAATGAGTTCCCATTTCTTATTTTCTCAGTCAAAGACAATAGATAGTGAAGTTGGAAATTTGCGTTGTGAGTTTCTACAAAATCCATTAGGAATTGATAAAACACAACCCGCTTTAAGTTGGAATATAATCGATAACAATAGAGGTGTTGTAAAAACTACTTATAAAATTTTTGTAGCAACATCCGAAAAATTGCTTGAAAATAACAAAGCCGATTTATGGGATAGTGGCGAAAGGAGTTCTGATAAAAGTCAAATGGTACTTTATCAAGGAAAAAAATTAACATCCAGATTAAGATGCTACTGGAAAGTAGAATTAACCACCAAATCAGCTGATGGAATGGTTAAGAAAGTTTCTTCAAAACCGAGTTGGTGGGAAATGGGACTTTTGAACGCTTATGATTGGACAGCTAGCTGGATTCAATCTCCAGTTTGTAAGTCCATTTCGAATGATGTAGTTTCAGATTGGATGAAGATGTCGCTTATTCCTCAGGAAGTTAACAATAATGTGATTATGAAAGACAAAAATTTATGGGAACCGGCTAGATTAAAAGGACGCGAAATTTTGGGTACAATTCTTCCTGTTCCTGCATTTAGAAGGGAATTTCCAGTGAAAAAGAACATCAAAAAAGCTCGTCTTTACACCAGTGGATTGGGTTTTCAAGAATCGTTTATAAATGGAGTTCCAGTAAGCAATCGCATGCACGATCCGAGTGTGACTTTTTATGGCAAAAGAGGTGCTTATGTAACCCATGATATTACAGCATTACTGCAAAAAGGAGACAACGTTTTTACTGCTATTATTGGTGGTGGTTGGTGGAACGAACCTGTAGTTTGGGGAAATGGAAAAGTATTTGGACTACCGAGTGTAAAAGCGCAAATTGAAATTGAATATTCAGATGGAAAAAAAGAAATAATTGCTACCGGTAAAGATTGGAAAACAGCTATTGGTCCCATAACTAAAAGTCACTATTATGTGGGCGAAGTCTATGATGCTCGTTTAGCAAAAGGATGGCTTAATGGAAAAAGCAGTACTTTAAAATGGTCGGATGTGACTGTTGTGGGAGATTTAGTACCCACATTAGTATCGCAAATGGTAGAACCAGAACGTGTAATTCAACGCATTAAACCAGTTTCAGTAACGCAAGCAAAACCAGGTATTTATGTGTATGATTTTGGTCAAATATTGATGGGAACGGTAGAATTAAACGTAAAAGCCAAAAGCGGAACACAAATCACCATGCGCTCTGCAGAGTGGACTTGGAATCCTTCCAAACAAGGACCAAAATTCACTTCTAATTTATTGTATTATGACAATACCGATTTAACAAAACGCACCGAGGGAATGATTATAGCAAGACCTCGTGGGCAATCGTATCTTTCAGGTTCTTTTTCTTTAAAAGAAACAACGGCAAAATTATATGCACAAGTTGGTGTGCCAACCCTAACTTATGTTGCCAATGGCGATGCTGCTGGCGAAAAATGGCGTCCTTCTTTTACCAATCACGCCTTTAGATATATCGAAGTTCAAGGACTTGACAAAGAACCATCACTTGATTTATTAACAGGGTTAGTTATTTCCAGCGATGAGGAAGTTATTGGTGAATTTACTTCTGGGAATGAGCGTTTTAATAATTTTTGGGAAGCAAGTATGAATTCCACTCGTTTCTTGACGCACGGAATGACTTGGGATAACGGACACGAACGCCTTCAATCGCAAGTGTATCATTCGTGGTCAGCACCATTTGCTGCTTATGCTTTGTGGTATCCCAATATGTGGCGAAAAGTGATGGAAGATTTGCGTTTGAGTAATTCGATTGATCCAGAAAAACCTGAATTTGGAATGGCCGTTTATGGAACTAGACAAACCGATCTTTCTCCTAGAAATATGGTAACCCAATCGGTTAATATTGAATTGCCAATGGTGTATCATAATTATTATGGCGATATGCGTGAAATGGAAGCGCAATATCCACATATGAAAGCATTTATAAATGCATTTATGCCCAATAATGATGGAGTAATCTACAATAAAGCCATGATGGGAGCTTGGAATGACCACTTTTATTATGAAATGAGCAAAGATGGAAAATGGTCACCTGCTTGGGATCCCAAAAATATGATTTCTATTATGCTTTATGAATATACTTTGCAAACGGCGAAAATTGCTAAAGAATTAAATAAACCAGAAGATGCAGAATACTTTGAAGTTTTAGCAAAAAAAATAAAAGAAAAAACCAATGAAAAGTGGTACAATAAAGAAACCAAAACCTATGCAGGAGCCAAAATAGAAGTTTCGGCAGCCAGTAATAGTCAAGCTGGAAAAGTAATTGGTGGCAATATGGGCGCAGACGAAGGAGACACTGTTGATAATAGTACGGGCTGGCATGGTATGATGGCTATGGCTGTAGCCAAAGGTATTGCGCCAGAAGAAGATGTTCCTTCAATTGTTGAAAATTGTATTTTGGATATGAAAAAACATTACAACAATCATCCCTCTACAGGGCATATTACTGCACAAATACTGTATGATGTTTTAGTAGATAATGGAATGATCGAAACGACTTATGATATGATGAATGCCACGAGCTTTCCTAGTTTTACGTGGATGTTGCAATCGGGGAATAAGATCATCCCAGAAGGACCAACAGAACCCGAATATCTTCCAGCTAGATACTCAGGCTATCAAAACGAAATGCAAGAACCTGCAAGATGGTTTACAGAATCAGTTTGTGGTATAAAAGTAGATGAAAATAACCCCGGATTTAAACATTTTACGTTAACGCCTCATTTTCCTGCTAAATTACCGTTTGCAAAATTAATCACTGCTACTCCTTACGGTCAAGCCGAAAGTAGTTGGGTTCAAGATGGAGGTTTCATTACTTGGACTGTAAAAATACCAGCTAATAGTTCCGCAACAGCAACGATACCAGTGATTTCAGCAGATCAAATCACCGAAAACGGAAATTCAATATCGAATACTAAAGGATGTAAAACTATCGGTAAAAATAAAAAAGGTTTTCAGTATGAATTAGGTTCAGGTTCTTATGTATTTAAGTTTCCTGCACCTAAAAATTTCCCTTCGCGATTGAGTGAGTGGAAATAAATAGCAGCGTTAGCTAAATATTAAATGTAGTTTTTGTGTTTACGTTTAGCATTGCTAAACAGATAAAAAAGACAAGTATTTATAAAGGATTAAATTATTTATATCCAATGAATAATATTTTTAAAAATTTAAGATGAAAATAAATCGTAAACACTTCCTAAAGAGTGTCCTTCTGGCAAGTATTCCATTTATAGGAATCAGTCAAGAAATAATTGAAAAATACCCTTTTAACAATTATGAACTTAGTTTTGAAAAACGAGTAGATGATTTGGTAAGTCGGTTAACCTTAGAAGAGAAAGTTTCGCAAATGCTTAATACCTCTCCAGCTATTGAACGTTTGGGGATTCCTGCTTACGACTGGTGGAATGAGACTTTGCATGGCGTTGCACGAAGTCCATTTAAGGTAACGGTCTATCCACAAGCTATTGCAATGGCGGCCACTTTTGATGAAAAATCATTAGCAACCATGGCAGATTATTCTGCTTTAGAAGGTAGAGCAATCTATAACAAATCAATAGCAATGGGACTTACTAAATTACGATACACTGGTTTGACTTATTGGACACCCAATATCAATATATTTAGAGATCCACGTTGGGGACGCGGACAAGAAACCTATGGTGAAGACCCGTACCTAACCTCGATTTTAGGAGAAGCATTTGTAAAAGGATTGCAAGGTGATGACCCCAAGTATCTTAAAGCCGCAGCTTGTGCCAAGCATTATGCGGTTCATAGTGGTCCAGAACCTTTGCGTCATGTTTTTGATGTAGATGTAAGTCCTTACGATTTGTGGGACACCTATTTACCCGCTTTTAAAAAGTTGGTGGTTGATGCTAAAGTTGCGGGTGTAATGTGCGCTTACAATGCTTTTAGAACGCAGCCTTGTTGTGCCAGTGATGTTTTGATGACCGACATTTTGCGAAAACAATGGAAATTTACAGGTTATGTAACTTCGGATTGTTGGGCGATTGATGATTTTTATAAAAATCATAAAACACATCCAGATGCCGCATCAGCAGCCGCCGATGCTGTTTTTCATGGTACTGATATAGACTGCGGAACATCGGCGTATAAAGCTTTAGTTTCGGCAGTAAATACTGGTCAAATACCTGAATCTCAAATTGATGTTTCGGTGAAACGATTGTATATGATACGTTTTCGCTTAGGTATGTTTGATCCGGTAGAAATGGTAAAATATGCACAAACACCAGCGTCAGTTTTAGAAAGTCCAGCCCATCAAGAGCATGCTTTAAAAATGGCACGACAATCTATTGTATTATTAAAGAACGAAAACAACACACTTCCACTGAATAAAAAGATTAAAAAAATAGCGGTTTTGGGACCAAATGCAGATAATGCAATTGCTATTTTAGGAAATTATAACGGAACACCTTCACAATTAACTACGATTTTAAAAGGGATTAAAGATAAATTAGGTAAAAATACAGAAGTTTTTTATGAAAAGGCTATCAATTTTACCAACGATTCGATCTTTAAATACAAAGACATCAGCAATCAATATAGTTTGGAAGGAAAGCAAGGCTTTAAAGCAGAATATTTTAATAACAAAGAATTTAAGGGAAAACCAGAAGCAATAGTGTTCGAAAAAGACCTGAACCATGCTTGGCAAGAAGGAGAAATGGTGATTGCAACTATCATAGCCAAAGATATTACGGCTCGTTATACTACTAATTTCAGAGCAACAGAATCAAGTTCGATTACGTTCGAATTAGATGCAGACGAGGCCTATCGTTTTAGTGTAAATGATAAACAAGTTTTAGATATTTTCAAGAGAAGAAGATTGGGCAAACAGGTGTATACGTTACAAACCCAAAAAGATTCGATTTATAAATTGTCTGTTGACTATTTACAAGAAGGAGGAAAGGGCAATGTAAGTTTAAAAGCGGGGTATTTTGAGCGTACCGATTTTGGAGCCCTAACCAACCGTGTAAAAGAGGCCGATGCTATTGTATTTGTTGGAGGAATTTCACCAGAACTTGAAGGCGAAGAAATGCCGGTCAATTTTCCTGGTTTTAAAGGAGGAGATAGAACTTCTATTATGTTGCCAAAAGTTCAAACAGAGCTAATGAAAGCATTGAAGAAATCAGGTAAACCAGTAGTTTTTGTATTGATGACGGGTAGTGCAATTGCAATACCTTGGGAAGCAGAAAATGTACCTGCAATTGTTAATGCTTGGTATGGCGGGCAAGCAGCCGGAACCGCAGTGGCTGATGTTTTGTTTGGCGATTACAATCCTGCGGGTCGTTTGCCTGTTACTTTTTACAAAAGTGATAGCGACTTACCAAATTTTAATGAGTACACGATGGACAATCGTACCTACCGTTATTTTAAAGGAAAACCGCTTTATGAATTCGGATTTGGTTTAAGCTACACCACTTTTAAATACGATAATTTAAATTTACCTATTTCTATTAACAAAGGGAAAACTATTGAAGTTACAACAAGAGTAACAAATACAGGTAAAATAAACGGAGAAGAAGTAGTACAGCTTTATGTAACCAACAAAAACACAAAAATCAAAACCCCTATAAAATCTTTGAAAGGATTTTCTAGAATAAGCTTAAATGCAGGCGAAAGTAAGCAGGTTAAATTTGTGCTTAGTCCAGATGACTTGTCTTATATTCAAGAAAATGGGGAAGCAGTACAATTTTGTGGTAAAGTTACTATAAGTGTTGGAGGAAGTCAACCTAACGATGCTCTAAAATCGAATGGAAAAATGGTAGAAAAAGAAATTACTATTTTGTAATTTAAAACAAACGAAAATATAAATTAAACCAATCTTTGCTCCCTA
>JBBQSZ010000133.1:0-7699 GCA_038234745.1 Flavobacteriales bacterium
CCTGATTTCTTGAGTGGACTTAAAGATATTTTTCCTAAATTAGTTTTTATGCCAACAGGTGGTGTGGATACTACAAGAGAAAACATCGAAGGTTGGTTCAAAGCTGGAGTTTCTGCAGTGGGAATGGGAAGCAAATTAATCAGCAAACCATTAATGGCTGCTAAAGATTATGCTAAAATTGAATCTGAAACGGTTGCCGTTTTAAGCATCATCAATTCCATAAAATAATACCCAATTGGCTTTCAGTTTATAATGAATTATAAACTGAAAGCTAATTTTTAAAATAGTATTATTCGATACAAATCAGATAAACTGTAAAAAAAAATCACTTGCAAAACCGTTATTGCAAGTGTTTTTTTTGTTTATATAAGTTCTAATTTTTTCTATCACTAGATTTGATTAAACATATCCCTATAATGAAGAAGCCTTTTTTGTTTGTCGGTTTTGGTTGCAATTTTCATTTTTGTAACTTTTGGATTGAATTTCATAATGCGACATCTTGTTAATAAAAAACCCTGCTCCAAAGTTGGAACAGGGCTTGAAAACTCAAATTTTTAAATTTGTTTTATCCTTTAATTTTCTTGTTTTGAATAGCTCTGAATGTCAAAAAGACAAAGACCATCCCTAACAAAGCTAAAATCCAAATATGATCTCCAATTGGTGCAGGAGCCGCTGTATCATCTGGTGCATCTGGCAAACCAGTTTGTGCGTTTGCAAATGTTGTAAACAACATAAAAACTATTACTGTTATTTTTGCAAAAGAAACCGTTGTACTATATTTTTTCATCTTTTCTGTTTTATTAATTATTTTACAATCCATTTAGTTGTAGTTGTTTTTCCTTCAGAAGTTAAGCTTACTAGGTAAATTCCTGCTGTTTTTACTTCGCTAACTGTGATTGCAGTTGAGCCTGATTTTATATCATTAATTGAGTACAATTTTTGACCTAACAAATTGCTTACACTTAGAGATACGTTACTTGCATTTTCTGGAACAACCACATTGAATGTATTTGATTTTGATGGATTTGGATAAATAGCAAATCCAGCAAGTGTATTCGTATTTGTGTTCAATGTTTTTGCATAAACTAAACTGAAACGACTAGCAGCTGTAGTAGCAGCATTTCCAGCATCTACTGTATAGGTATAATCAATTGTTCCATCAACAGGTATTTCTGTAGTAGTATTGGTAACATTATCCAACAAATAAGGAGTTTCAGTCAAACCAGAACCTTGAACTCTTAAACTGTATGAAGTTCCTTTGTAATTAGTAATATTCAACGGAATCACATCTGTTGCAGTAGGAATGGCTCTACTTTCGATAGACAATAATTTATTATTATTTGAGGTTGCAATACTTTCATTGAAGTTCATCAATTTAGTAGCATCATTATCATTTACATTGTTTGTTTCGCTTGGATTAAAAGAAACGAGCAAACCATCTACTGCATCAACCTTTGTTGTATCATATAATGAAATACGAAGTATGTTTGAAGCCGATTTTGTTCTAAAAACTGCGGTTTGAGGAGCTGCTACCGATTTATTTACTTCTGTAAATAAAAGTGTTGGAGTTGCAAATGGCGCACTTACTGTTTTTACGAAACAAGCTTGACCTGGTTGCAAATATTTATTAGCATTACCTCCTGTATTTAAACTCGTTGAAAATTGATATGTAGAATAAGCACCATTTGCAGGATTCAACACATAATAGAAATCGGTAACTAAATTTGTTGAAGTGCCTAAAACCGCTTGCATATCTACTTGTGCTTGATACGGATTTCCAATTAAGCTAAAACCATCTGCAGTTGCATTTAATCCTGTTACCGTTTGATTTCCTGTTGCTAATGTACCAGTAGCTCTTAAAGTTGTAGCATCATTTACAGGAGTAGCTGTAATATTCAAAGGATCTCTACTTCCTCTTACATAAACTAAATAAGGAGAACCTGCAGTAAGTTTGTTTGTACTTGTATTTGTTAAAGCTGTCCAAGCACCTGCTCCAGAATTGGTATGTGTAAAAATAGAAGGTTGATTAGATGTTGTAGCATCAAAACCAGCTCCTGTTCCTGTAAGGTGTGTTCCATAACCAGGAAATGGATTACCAGTTCCTCCTTCTTGCCAGTTAGCTTGTATAGTTGTACTTGTAGTAACTGCTGGACTCAATAAACGGTATTGTCTTGCAGTTGCAGGAATATAGCGTTCTACAGTTACATTACCATTGATTGTTCCTGTTCCAAGAGCTGCAATTGTTGCTGTATTTGTAGCCGTTGATTTTAGAGTTACCAAAGCTCCTGTATTAAATGTACAGCCATCAGGTACCGTTAAAACACCATTTATTGATATTGGACCAGTAATAACTGTACCAGTTGTAGCTGGAGCAAATATTTGTGTAATTCCAACTCCAGCTGCAATAGTTAAATTAGTATACACGTTTGCATTGGCATAAGCACTTCCTGTATAAGCTCCCTGACCTAATAAGTAATAAGATGTGGTCGAACCGGATTTTGCAATGATAGTTGTGCCGAGGTTACTAATTGCAGTACAAATAATTGATGGTTTTTGAGCATTAAACTGAAGAGTAGCACCTGCTTCTACAGTTACTGTGCCGCAAGGTGCTGTAGTTGAGTTACCTATTGTACCTGTAGATGAGCTACTTTTTGCAGCAATCACAGTTGCTCCATTTCTAATTGTAAAATTCCCAGTACAAGCTAGTGTTTGAACAGTTGACAAAATACCACTTACAATTTCAAAACTTGTAAATCGATTTGTTGTAACTAAAGTTGCCGTTTGAGTAGCATCATTCATTGCAATTTGAACATTTACTGGAAAAAGAGCATTTGACCATTCACCAGTATTTGTAATATTTTTTGTAGTACCTACAAATTTAAAAAAACCAGTATCTGCAGGTGTAATCATAGTAGCAACAGGTGCGGTACTAGATGTCCCTAAAACAACTCCATCAGCACCACTAGTTTCTGCTGCTCCAGAATAAGCACGGAGTTTTCCATTTATATTTACTGTGTTAGTGCTTATAGAAACTACACTTAATAAATTCAAATGTAAATCTTTACAATTTACACTAGCTGCATCTATAGTAACTGTAAAACCATTTTGTAGAAACACAGATGAAGTAGCAGTTGGAAGTACTCCAGTGCCTGGTGTTGCCCAAGCTCCGCCACTATCACGAACTTGCCAAGTAGTAACGTCTGACCAATTTCCAGTTTGCACAGATCTGAAATCACCTGCAACAGCTTGTGCATTTACAGTGACAGAGCTTAAACACAGCAAGAACAGCCCTAAGCTGTATAAAAGTTGCGATAGTCTTTTTTGACTAAGTAATTGTTTTTTCATAATTGTTTTGTTTATATATAAAGTTAGTAATTCGCTTGGCAATGTATTATAATTTTGGATTTCCAAACTGGTAATCCAATTTGGAAATCCAAAAATATATAATTATTTTGATAAAAAAAAATTAATAGAAACTATTTTGCAGTCTAAGCCTAAATATTTGATAATTAAAAAGAAAGCCCTCGCAGTAGAACAAATAAAATTGGTCTTTAGTAGTAAAAAAAAAACTAATGGTTAAGTGATCATAAGGTAAGAATTGATGTTTATTTTCAACTTTTGCCTAAGCCAAATAGGAATATTTACGTGAAGAATTTAGTTGTTCCTTTCGTCTTTAAAGAGACTTTTTCAATGAAAACAAAATAAATAAGTAAAATTTGAGGACGATAGTTAAGATTGTGCAGAGATTAATTTGAATTGCATTTTATGATTGTCCGCTTTGTGGACTATATTACAATGGCACACAGATAACACAGATAACACAGATAAAAAACGGATTTTATTTATTTGGATTTGTGATAATCTGCTTAAATCCGTTTAATCTGTGTACCTTTTTTTTACTGGTATGAGTATCTAATAGTCATTTTACATTTTAAAGGTAAACGATAGATTTGTTTGCAAAATCCATCAATAACTTTATGATCGAATGAATTATTTCCATTATGCTGAAAATCCCGCAGAAATAGACCTTTCATTATGCAAGCTTTCTTTCTTAGTAAGGCCTCTATTAATACAACTCTTATTGCAAAAGTTATTGAGAAGTGTAGCCGCAGTTTTAGCCAGATAGTTTAAGATTTAAACAGATTAATTTCTTCCAAAAATTTTATAATGGCATTGTTTATCTCCGAGTTTTTGTCTTTTTCAAATTTACCATGTTGTCCGCCCGGAACAGTAATAAATGCTGACTTAACGCCAAAATCTTGTAGTTTTTTATATAAATCTACAGATTGTTGGTAAGGAACAATTGGATCAGCATCTCCGTGAACTATAAAAAGGGGAGGGCTATTTTTTGTGATATAACTAATAGGAGAAACGGATTTAATAAATTCTGTATCGTTGGCTTTTGTTCCAAGCCATTGCAATGCCGATTTGCTTTTGAGTTTTCCATAAGACCAATCATATAAATCTGTAATTCCATATTTATCGATTATTGCTGCCACTTGAACATTTGCTGTGGTTTTACAATTACTGTCAAACCGATGATCATTTCCTAAAAGGCCTCCCATTAATGCCAAATGTCCTCCAGCGCTTCCGCCCATAATTACTATTTTGGTTGGGTCGATATTCAATTCTTTAGCATTTTGAATTAGATAAATAATCATGCAACGTGTGTCTTCAACTGCTGCTGGAGCTGGAGCTTTTTGAGAAAGTCGGTACTCCATATTGGCAACTGCACAACCTGCCTTGAAAAAAGTATTAAAACCGCTTTGGGATTCTTTCACACCTTTATTCCATCCACCACCGTGAATGTTTAGGATAATGGGGGTTGGTTTAGCACTTTTTAGATTAAGGTACAAATCGGCTTTACCTTCCCAATCTTGGGTTTGAGTATAAATAACATCTAGTTTAGCAGTATAATTTGCAGGAAAATCTACTGGTTTGAAACTTTCTGTGCTCTCTTGAGAAAAACTGTAAAAGCTTATGAAAACAATGGCGATGAGAGATAATTTTTTTTTCATTTTAAATAGTATTGGAAAACCAAATAGTCAAACATTATTCCAAATATGGTCCCTATTTGGACAGTTATTATTGAGATTTATTAAAGTTTTAAATTAACTCGCAAGATAACCTATTTGTTATTTCACTTCATATTCTACAACTTCTCCCGGTTTAAGAAGTATGGTTTTCTTTGTCTTTAGATTAATAAATTCCATTTGCAAATCATTTTTACTCAATAATTGGATGCTTATTTTGGATGCATCTCGTTTGACAAAAACATCAGCATCTTCAGAAAAGCTTAAGGAAATAGAGTCTATTACTGCTTTTTTGACTGAAAAGAATACTGTAAGATTTGCTTTGGTAAGGGAAACAGCTTGTGCGCCATCAAATTTCCATTTGGATTGGTTTTGTGCCCATCCTTTTAATAGTGGATTGGTTTTGTCTTCATCAATTCGGTCATCAAAAGTTTTAAAAGGTACGATAGCGGTTATAAAACTATAATCTGATTGTTTGTTTTTTGAAACTACTGACCATTCTTTTCCATTCTTTCCTGAAGTTGTAACGGAATCTGCTGGTTTCAATTGATAAATATCACTTCCGGAACCATCCGTAAAAGTGGAGCGCAATAAATTGGGCGCCTTCTCGAAACTGTAATGCCCTTGCCAAACTTGTTTATAAGTATGAGAAGATTTCGATTTAAAATTATCTTTTACAATCCAAAAATCGTCTCTTAAATAAATCACTTGTCTGGAATAAGTAACGCCAATATTTTCGAATCCGTTGTGGCTTCCAATGTAAACATCTAAATCTTTGTTCGTATTCCAAGCGATTGTTTTCGGTTGTGGTAAGGTTTTAAACTTTCCGAAACCACTTCCTCCTTGATTGCCTCCATAGTCTTTTCCTTGTAATTCGTTGTCTACCAAAGCCACGTTTTTGACCATAGAATTTTTGAAAAATTCAAAATCCTTGAGTGAATAACGCACTTGATAATTAGGTAAAATTACTTGCCCGTTTGCCATAGCCTGAATTCCTAACATATCACCGTGTTGATGATCGGGTTTGTCGGGATCAAGTCCGTTAGAAATCGCCATCACTTTATCGTCCTTTTTCCAACCTTCACGCATCATATAATAGCCAGTTTCAGGAAAGGCAACCGACTTGAATTCGGGTGTTTTCATTTTGATATTGTCCAACATTTTCAATTGGGCATCACTGAGATACCAATACATATCCGACGCTACAAAATTATTCGCAAAATAACCCATTTCAGGATTATCAAAAAGCAAATAGCCTAAAGTTAATGCACCCGAAATATTGTTTTTTTCGGCCCAAGGTTCATCTGTATCATCTGAAAATACGGGAGCCGATTTATCAGGAAAAGCTATTTTTGTCAAGGTTTCGAACAAGGATTTTAACTTAGTTTCCCAAAAAGCATCTACTTTTAAATGACTGTTTTTTGCTAATTGATACACATAATAATAATTGTCGATATCGCTAATGTGATAATGCACCGAACGCTCAAATTGAAAGCCATCTTTGTTAATTTCTTTCGATAAATGTTGTTCTAATAAACCCATTGAACGTTCTTTCCATTGATCTGAATCCTTGAAATCTCTAAACAAAATAGACAACATTGCCAAAGCCGACATTCCTCTAGTTTGATGGTTTCCAGGAACAAAGTCCGTGTTGGATTCATACAAATTGGATGCGTGTTGTAATAAAGTAGCTATTGTTAAGAGCTGATCTTCATCGGAATATTCTTTTTCTCCCAAAAAAAGATTGTGAATTTGCAACCAATTCAGCACACGATATCCCGAACGAAAAGCTTCATAAACACCATTGCCATCGTCGATGGTTTCGTACTTTCCAGCTACCAAAGCCGTGTTTAATGATTTTACCTGATTCTTAAAATAATTTAGATACTCTGGATTTTTATTTTGATAATTATAGTAAAAAGCGATGTCTACCATTTTATGTTGGCGAGCCAAATGCCTCATAGCATAGGCATTTACGGCTTCTCCATTAAGGTAATTAAACGGAAGTTTCCACGGAGTTATGGCTGCGAATTTAGCCATATGATCCAAAGCGCGTTCTGTGTGTCCGCTTTTAGATTCTGGATAAATCGTGTTGTATTGTTTGAATCTCGCATCGGCACTTTTGTAATCGAAAAAGTAGCGTTCCGAGAATTTTTCTCTAAAATACTGCGCTAATTTAGCATTTGATATGGCATTTATTCCACCTAACTCTTGAACCACTTCGGGTTTTAAATAATCGACAAGTTTTGCTGAAACGATAACTTGTTCCGCAGGTATTTTTTGACCAAAAACACTAAGAGTAATAACGCAACTTAAGGCGATGAGAAGGTTCTTTGAATGCTTCATTTGTTTCATTTATTTAATACATTAACTTCATCTCCAAGTTTTGAACAATCTCGAATTTACCTGAATTTTCAATACTATTTTTTCCTGGCACTTGCTTTTTTTCACCCCATAAAACAGCAATTGTTTTCACGGCATTGTTTTTAAAAGTATTGTTTTCAAAAGTTACATAAATGATGCCTCTGTTTTTAATCAAAATACTTTCGGTTGGTTGGGCTTTTCCGCAATTTGTGAATGTGTTTCCTTCTAATTTCAAATTTCCACCAATAGAGGATTCATCATAACCACCGCGGTAGTAAACCAAAACGACTCCTTGAATTGCA
>JBBQSZ010000134.1:0-7677 GCA_038234745.1 Flavobacteriales bacterium
CATTCGATTGCTATTCTTACTGGCGAACGTGCTGATTTAAAAGATCCAGAAGTTAAAAAATTGGCTGATGGAATTATTGAAGCTCAAAAGAAAGAAATAGCACAAATGCAGGAAATGATTATTCGTTTAGAAAATAAAAAATAAAATAGTAATTTTTATAGAAAAACAGAATTTAAATAGATGAATAGGCTTGTTACAATAGTATAATCTAATAAAAAATGGAAATGAAAAACACACTATACGTCATAATTTTACTAATGATAAATTGTAGCAATAGTTTTGCCCAGTTTGGAGATGGAAACAAAGACAACTTACCTGTTCATGAATATACTTTGACCATTAAAAAGGAAATGGTAAACAAAGCAGGAAAAGAAGTTCCAGCAATGACTGTCAACGGAAGCATTCCTGGACCAACTTTAGAATTTACGGAGGGAGAATATGCAGTTATTTATGTGAAAAATGAAATGGATGTTGAAACTTCAGTTCATTGGCACGGAATCTTACTTCCTAATTATTATGATGGTGTACCCTATTTAACCACGCCACCAATTAGACCCGGAAAAACACTTAAATATGAATTTCCAATTCGGCAATCGGGCACTTATTGGTACCATTCCCACACTATGCTTCAAGAACAAAGCGGTGTTTTTGGGTCAATAGTAATAAATCCCAAAGTGAAAACTTTAGCGTACGATAAGGATTTGGTACTCATGCTTTCTGATTGGACCAATGAAAAACCAATGAATGTTTTACGAAATTTAAAACGGGGCAACGAATGGTATCAAATGAAAAAAGGAACTTCAACACCGCTTAATAAGGTGATTGCTCAAGGTGGTTTTGGAGCACAACTTAATTTTTGGAAACAGCGGATGGAAGGTGCAGATATTGCAGATGTTTATTATCCTGCCTTTTTAATAAACGGCAAACAATCCGCAGAATATCCTGATTTTAAACCGGGTGAAAAAGTGCGTTTGCGTATTATCAATGGTTCAGCATCTTCTCAATTTTGGATGACATTTGGTGGAGAACCCCCTATTTTGGTTTCTGCCGATGGTAATGATGTAGTTCCCATTGCGCATCGTAAAACGTTTATTGCCATTGCTGAAACCTATGATTTTATTGTTTCAATTCCCCAAAATGGTAAAATTGAGTTTAGAGCAATGGCACAAGATGGTTCAGGAATTACAACAGCCTTTTTTGGAAATGGAACTGTACTTCACGCCGAAATTTTACCCAAGCCAGACAAAATTGCTATGATGAAAAAAATGGCTAAAATGGATATGAAAATGGGTGCTCCAGCTTTAAAATTTCAACCAAAAAAAGATGAACGCTATGAAATGAAAGAAAAATACGGAATGAAAATGGATGAAATGAAAGACATGAATATGCAAAATAAAGATTCTAACATGAGTAATTCAATGGATCATTCCAAAATGAATATGAAGATGAATTCATCTGAAAGTAAAGGGAAGATGAATGATATGAAAGGTATGGATAAGGAAAATAGCGCTAAAGATTCAACCATGAATATAATGGATCATTTTAAAATGAATATGGAAAAAGATTCTCTATCTAATAAAGATGATATGAAGATGGATGATAAGAAAGGCATGGATATGAATGCCGATTATAATTATGACTACCTTAAATCGCCTGAAAAAACTGTTTACGATTCAAAACTTTCAGTAAAAGAAATATTGCTAAATCTTACTGGAAATATGCAACGGTACATTTGGAGTTTAAACGGTGTTCCGCTAAATGAAGCCGATAATATACCCATTAAAAAAGATGAAGTGACCAGAATAACCTTCAATAATTTGACTATGATGCACCATCCAATGCATTTACACGGACATTTTTTTAGAGTGATTAATGAAAATGGAGAGTATTCTCCACTAAAACATACGGTAAACGTTCCTCCAATGCAACAAGTGACTATCGAGTTCCACGGAAATGATGGCGATGAATATGGTGATTGGTTTTTTCATTGTCACGTTTTATATCATATGATGAGTGGTATGGCGCGCGTGGTTAGTTATGAAACACCTCGCGATCCTCGAATGGCAAATTATCCTGTAAAGAGTATAATAAAAGAAGCAGATAAGGTTTATGCTTGGTCAATGCTCGATGTTGCCTCAAATATGACAGCATTTAATTTTGTTGCCTCTGATATTCGAAATCAATTCAATGTATCTGCTGAATTTGGATGGAATAAAAACATGGAGGCAGAAGTAACTTATGAAAGATATCTGTATGATTATTTTAGAGTTTTTGGTGGTGTAAATATTGAAAACGATAATAATAAAAGTTTAGATGAAATTACAACAACAGCAATTGTAGGAATCCGATATTTAACACCTTATCTCTTCAATTTAGATTTGCGAATTGACAGTAAATTACGACCACAAATTGGACTTAGTCGTTCGATATTAATTTTTCCAAGAACAGCACTTTTTGGTAGTTACGAGTACCAATTTGATTTTGATTGGGCAAATGATTTACCAAAAGGAGAAAATTATTCTGGAGAAACCACTTGGAATGCAGGTATTGAATATTTTTTATCTCGAAATTTCTCTTTGACAGCAGGTTACGCTAACCGATATGGTGCTGGAGGAGGTTTGTCTTATCGTTTTTAAAATGAAATTAGTTATTAATTCTAAATATTAAAATTATGAAAAACACGAAATTAATTGAAGCCTTAAATAATTGTGCTACACACTGTAATTATTGCGCAGATGCTTGTCTTGATGAAGACAACATCAAAATGATGGTCAACTGTATCCGAAATGATAAAGCGTGCGCAGAAATTTGTTCTACAACTGCCAAATTGCTTGCTTCGAATTATGAAGATGCAAAATCGTTGGTTGAAGCCTGTCTTAAAATCTGCAAACAATGTGGGGATGAATGTGCGAAACACGAACACCAACATTGTAAGGATTGTGCGGAAGCTTGCAAAAAATGTAGTGAAGCTTGTCAAGAATATCTTGGAAAATAGTTTTGCATAAATTTTAAATTGAAATCCTAACAGGTTTAATTAACCTGTTAGGTATCTTTATAGCAATCAAAATGTAAAATAAAGTTTTACAGTCAATTTAGAAATTGAAAAAGGCAAAGAAATAAAAAATTTTGATGAATTTTCCAATGCGTGAAACGACAATTCATTTATAAAACCAAAATAATCAAGTGAAATTATTTATAAAAAATATGGTTTGTCCCCGTTGCGAAACTGCGGTAAGATTAGAATTGGAAAAATTAGGAATTCCAATTATTGCAATGCAATTAGGCGAAGTAGAAATTGCAACTGATTTAGACGAAAGTCAAATACAACTACTGTCAAAAAATCTGAATCTTATTGGTTTTGAAATTTTATATGATAAAGACGATAAAACTGTAGAAAGAATTAAAAATCTAATTGTTGGTTTGGTACATCATAAAAAAGAGCCTCTTAAAATAAATCTTTCAAATTATTTAGCAGCGGATTTAAGACAGGATTATAGTATTTTGAGCAAGTTATTTTCAGAAAAAGAAGGACTAACAATTGAACATTATTTTATTGCTCAAAAAATTGAACGAGCAAAAGAATTAATACTCTATAATGAAATGACGTTGAGCGAAATTGCATTTCAGCTCAATTATAGCGATGTAGCCCATTTATGCAATCAATTCAAAAAAAATACTGGTTTTACTCCAAGCCAATATATAAAACTAAAAGATAAGAAGAGACAAGAAATTAACGATTTGTAATTTTACAGTATATACCCAAAATTGTACAACAAATTAGAATAGAAGCGTTCGTATCTTTGGAATATTAACATAAAACAAATAAAAATGACACACTCTTATCAAATTAGCGGAATGAGTTGCAACGGTTGTCGTAGCTCTGTTGAAAAAGCACTAAACTCTATTGCTGGAATTGATGCCAAAGTTTCTTTAGATCCTCCCGTGGCTGCCATAACAATGGAAAAACATGTTCCAACTGAGGAATTACAGGAAGCTGTAAAAGCAGCTGGGAACTATACAATAACGATGGCTGGTTCTAACGATACTGCATCCACAACAGATGTAAAACCAGGAAAGAATTCGTGTTGTTAAACCCAAAACTTAGTCTTTAAGTCTGGATAAACTTGCAATAACATCAAAATTTAATACCTTATATTATGAATGAAAAAGGAATGAATGGAAATATGCACATGGATGACTACTCGTTCATGGGAATGCATCAGTATTGGTGGATTACAATAGTAGTTATTGCAGTTATTGTATTTGTATCCCTAAAACAGTATAAAAAAAGAAAATAATTGATTCAACATTAACTAAATTTAATTAAATAACATTTATTATGAAAACAAAAAAAATTATTACAACAGTTATTACATCATTATTTACAATGGTACTTTTCTTCACAGTTAGCAACTCAAACGCACAAACAGCGGAAAAACAATCTAAAATGAAAGATTGTTGCATGATGAAAGACGGAAAAATGATGGAAATGAAGGATGGAAAAATCATGCCTATGAGCAAATCTATGAAGATGAAAAACGGAACTACGTGTATGACCAACGGTGAATGCACGATGAAAGACGGTACAAAAATGACCATGAAAAACGGTGATTGTATGGAAATGAGCGGTAAAATGTGCAATGATAAAATGAAAATGATGGAAAAAGAAAAAGTAACTAAAAAAAATAGTGCAGTAATTTATACTTGTCCTATGCATCCCGAAGTAGTGGGAGTTAAAGGCGGAAAATGTCCTAAATGTGGGATGGATTTGGTAAAAAAATAAGTTTGATTTAAGAATAACGTATATTGTGATCTCATCATCATCAATCCATTTTACGGATTTTATGAAGATGTGATCCTATTGAAATTCTGTTTCACTTATACAGTACAAAAAAATACACTAAAAAAATATAATTAAGGATTTGCAACTCTGTAAACTATTGATAATTATCTAATTAATATTAAATTGAAAAATAGTTTGGCAAAGAACAGTAAACTTTCTTTATTAGGTTCCATCTCTCTTGGCACCGGAGCGATGATTGGTGCTGGTATATTTGTACTTATGGGACAAATGGCAGAGCTAGTGGGAGATTTATTTCCTATTGCTTTTATTGCGGGTGCTGTTGTTGTAGGTTTCAGTTCCTATTCTTATGTTAAGTTCTCAAACGCTTTTCCTTCCTCGGGTGGTGTGGTTAAATTTTTAAATAAATCCTATGGTCCTGGAACCACAACGGGTGTATTTTCTTTATTGATGTATGTCTCAATGGTCGTTTCTCAGAGTTTGGTAGCAGGTACTTTTGCAGCTTATACACTTCGTTTATTCCCAGATCGTTTTGCAGGTTACGCTACTATTCTTGGTATTCTACTTTTGGTTGTAGTTTATATTGTGAATATTTTAGGGAACAAAGTCATTGGAACAACTGCAACTTTTACTGCAGTAATAAAAATAGTGGGTATCGCATTGCTAGCAATTGCAGGCCTATTAGTTTCTGGATTTACAACTATTACGGGAAATTATATCTCTAAAAATGCTGAAGGACTACCTCAGGGAATTAGTTTTGTTGCTTCCTTGGCATTGGCAATATTAGCTTATAAAGGATTCACTACTATTACAAATCAAGGTGGAGATATTAAAGACCCTCATAAGAACTTAGGTAAATCTATAGTTTTTTCTATTGTTATCTGCACGTTAATTTATGTGGCTTTGGCACTTGCTGTTGCAGGAGGATTAAGCATACCCGAAATAATTAAAGCCAAGGATTATGCCTTAGCGGCTGCGGCACAACCAGTTTTTGGAAAATGGGGTTCTTGGATAACAATAGCCATCGCAATTATTTCAACTTTTTCTGGTGTCATTGCAAGTGTATTTTCGTCGTCTCGCCTATTAGAGATGTTAAGTAATATGAAACAAGTACCCTATTTAAAAAAAGTTGGAAAGTTTAAAAATCCTGCACTTCTATTCACTGTTTCACTTGCCATTTTGCTAACTATTCTGTTCGATTTAACAAGAATCGCTTCTATTGGAGTTATTTTTTATCTTATTATGGACATTGCTATACATTGGGGACTTTTTCGTCACCTTAAAAAGGAAGTAGATTTTCTTCCAACCATACCACTCATAGCAATTATTTTGGACGTAGTAGTTCTTTCAGCATTCCTCTATGTCAAGTACCTAAACGATCCTTTTGTATTAATATTGGCTGCAAGTGGAATTCTTTTAATATTGATTTTAGAACGTTTTTTTATGATTTCTCATACAGATGATGAGGGAAATATGTCAATGGGAATGGAAAATAATGGTAAAAATAATTAATTAAAAACATTTTATATGAAAAATATAGCAGTTGTAGGATACGGAGTTATTGGCAAAAGAGTCGCAGATGCCATTCACGCACAAGATGATATGAAACTAGTAGGCATTTCTGATGTAATTAGTGATTGGCGTATTCAAAATGCCGTTAGAAAAGGCTACGGCATATATGCTGCTACACCAGAAGCCGAAGAAACCATGAAAGATGCTGGCATTTCCATAAAAGGAAATATGACAGAACTTCTCTCCAAGGTAAATCTTGTAGTAGATTGTACCCCAAAAAACATAGCAGCAAAAAATGTTGAAATCTATAAAAACAAAGGCATTAAATTTATTGTTCAAGGTGGAGAAAAACATGAAACCACAGGTCATTCTTTTAGTGCAGAAGCCAACTATAAAAGTGCTTTAAATCTGGATTCTACTAGAGTTGTTTCATGTAATACAACATCTATTTTAAGAACACTCGGTGCTTTAAAAAGAGCTGGTCTTCTTGACTATGCTAGAGGAACCCTTTTAAGAAGAGCCACAGATCCTTGGGAAAGCCATTTAGGTGGAATTATGAATACCATGGTTCCCGAAAGAGATATTCCGAGCCACCAAGGTCCCGATGCTCAAAGTGTTGACCCTGATTTAAACGTCATTACCTCAGCGATAAAAGTACCTGAAACTTTAAGTCACATGCATTATTGGAATGTGAAATTAAAAAAACAAACTACAAAGGAAGAAGTACTAAATGCTTTCAAAAAATCCAGCCGAATTAAACTAATCCACTACGACCAAGGTTTAGTTTCAAACAATACCATTAAGGAAATGTTTCTAGATATGGGAAGGCCTTGGGGCGATATGTACGAGGTAGCACTTTGGGAAGATATGCTGAAAGTTGTGGGAGATGAATTATTTTATGCCTATGTAGTGGACAACCAGGCAATTGTTATTCCTGAAACTATAGATGCTATTAGAGCACTTACTGGAATCGAAATTGATCCAGTAAAATCCATTTCTAAAACGAATGAAAGTTTAGGAATTAATTAAATCTTATTAAAATGAAAACAGAAAATAACATATCAGAAATTTTAGGAGATAAAGCAAATTATTATTTGGATCACGTTTGCGAAAAAATCGCAAAAGACCAGTTGCAAACACCAAGTAAAAAAAGTCTTGATAAAGTATTTGTAAATAGTAACAGAAATCCACAGGTGCTTCGAAGTCTTGGTCAATTGTACAACCACGGAAACCTTGGAGGTACTGGATATTTAAGTATTCTTCCTATCGATCAAGGCATTGAACATAGTGCTGCCTTTTCTTTCTATAAAAATCCAGATTATTTTGACCCTGAGAATATTATTAAACTAGCTATTGAAGGCGGA
>JBBQSZ010000135.1:0-7481 GCA_038234745.1 Flavobacteriales bacterium
AGTGCCAATTCGGTTGTGGAATATACTTTTGATAATACCTATAATAATATTGAAGGAAACAATCCTTTTTCATCTATTTCAGGAGTTACTTCATTTACTTATGACAGACACAATAATCCTACAGGAGCGTTGAGAGTAGGCCCAACGGTAGTTGGATCTTCGGCAAGTTTAATAGCACCAACAGGTTTAAATCCTCGCTCAGTATCTATTTGGTATAAAACTTCAAATTTTGCCCCGTCAACTTATCCTGGTATTTTTTCGTATGGAGCAGCTACTCAATACCAAACTTTTGGAATGTATTTAGGAAATGATGGAAGCCCTATATTTCAAGGTTACGGATATGACAGTGGTTTTACGGGAGCTAACGCTTCTTTGATTTGGCACCACGCGGTTGTGGTGTTCGATAATACAAATTTAGGGATTTATATTGATGGTGTTTTGAGAGGTTCTGTTGCTAGAACATCATTAAACACCGCAACAGGGACAAACTTTATTATAGGAAAAGCTGGAATAACTATAGATTATGATGATTTAAAAATTTATACAAGAGCATTAACAGCCACAGAAGTAACAAATCTTTACACAAGTAATAGTTTATCTTCGCCTGATTTTAACCAAAATAACCTAGAAGTTTCCTTATATCCAAACCCAGTAAAAGATATTCTAAATATCGAAACTGCAGCCGAAATTAAATCGGTAACAGTGTATGGAATTCTAGGAAACCAAGTTTTGTCAAGTACTTTAAAACAAGTCAATGTTTCGCACTTGGAGAGAGGAATCTATATGGTCAAGGTACAAGATGCTGATAATAATGTATCAACCAAGAAAATTATAAAAGAGTAACGATGAATTTCTTAAAATCAGTACTAGAAAAATACACCTTAGATTTATTGATTTTTATTATGTACGCAACTCTTTTTGGGACTGTAATTCAGTTTTTTATTTAATGATTAAGAGCATCTAAAAAGGTGCTCTTTTCTATTTTACGGCTTTCGTAAACTCAAAACAGGGTTTGGTAAACTCATCACTATTTGAGAATAAAAGTTGAAATACATTTGAATTAAACTTTAAAAACTTACTTATTATGAAAACAAAATTACTTTTACTATTTTTAGTAATATTCTCATTTGGAAACGCACAAGTTACTTTTTCTGAAAACTTTGATGCTGCCACACCAGATCTAACAGGTTGGGTTTTTACTGATTTTACAATAGGAGGAAGTGTAGCATGTTCTGGTACAAAATCTTTAACTAAAGATTTCAATGCGGTAAATTCTACTGGTAGAGTAACTACCAAGAATTATGTTTCAACTGGAGGAGACATTACCTTTACGCATACCTTGAGAATGTTAATATTAGGACCAAATAATGCCCAAGCAAACTTTAAAATCGGATATTCCGTAAATAATGGTTCAGATGTTACAGTTTTAAATGCAATGGGAGGTTATGTTCCTAGTTGTAGTGCAGGTTTTACGATGACAATTCCTGGGAGTGCAGTTCCTGCTGGTTCTAATGTGAAAATATTTGTGCAGTACCAGCAAGCAGATTATACTTTTAGATTAGGTTTAGATAATTTTGCCGCAGTACAACAAGCTGCACCGACTGTAGTATCTGCTACAGCAAATCCTATTTTCAATGGAGGTACCATCAATTATGTTTTAAATGCGAATACATTGGCTACAACTTCTGTAATTAATTATGGATTGTCTAGCACAGCATTATCCAATCAAATTCCAGGTTCTAATGCTTCTGGATCTACAGATACTGCTTTTGCTACAGATATTACAGGTTTACTTCCAGCAACCACTTATTATTATCAAGTTGTAGCCACCAATTCATTTGGTAGCACAAGCTCTACTGTAAATAGCTTCATAACAGGAACTTCTGAACCAATTGCAGAGTATAACTTTAATAATACTATGAATAATATCAATGGAAATTCTCCTTTCGCAGTGAATAGTTCTACTTATGTCGCGGGAAGAGATAGTAATTCTCAAATGGCATTGCAAACTAATAATTTTGGAAGAAGTGCAATTATTCCTAATTTACCTGTTGGTACTGTTTCAAGAACTGTTTCTATTTGGTATAAAGTTACTGGGACTAGCGCAAACAACACCTTGTTTGTATATGGAGCTGGTAGTGGAGAGAGTGCTTATGGAGTTTCATTTAATACTACCAATACATGGTATAATTTTGCTTGGAATACCAGTACTTCATTTTCGAATGCATCAAATGATGGTCAATGGCATCATCTTGTAACCACATTTGATTCCAGTAAAACTACGAAAATGTACGTAGATGGAGTTTTAAAAAACACCCTAGTTCAAAATGGTTGGAATACAAGCACAAGTGGAAATGTATTTTGGCTGGCTGGACAGTTTGGTAATTCTTCACCTTTCAATGGAGTTGTTGACGATTTAAAAATATATAATTTTGCCTTAACGCAAGCACAAGTAACGGCATTATTTACAAATGCAACTTTAGCCACCACAGAAAATATCATAAAAACCAAAGACATTTCCATTTACCCAAATCCTGCAAAAGATTTTGTAAATATTCAATCTGAAAAGAAAGTGCAAACTGTAGAAATCTACAATATGGCAGGTCAAAAAGTATTGGAAGCTAAAGAAACGAAAATCAATACTTCTAATCTAAAACCAGGCGTTTATATGGTAAAAATTAAAGATGTTGATAACCAAATCTCTTCTCAAAAATTAATAATTAAATAAATTCCCATTTCACAACCTTGTCAAGGGTTTTAAACCTTGACAAGGTTTTTTAGGTACAAATTTTAAACTTTTAATCCAAATCTTATGAAAAAACTAATTCTAGCAGTATTTGTATCTTTAGTATTGGCTTCTATGAGCTTTTCTAAATTTGAAAATTCAACAGAAATCGTCAGTGTAAATAAATCTGACAAGTTGGACATCAAAATTAAAAATGATACTGGCGATGATGTAAAAGTAATCAATGCTGGAAGTGGAGGAAGTTATTCCTTGACAAAAAATGCCACAACAACCATCAAAATGGAAGAAGGTGATAAATTACATTATTACGAAAAAGGCAAAAAAGGAGCACTAATCCTAGTTGCCTCTAATGAAATGAACGGGAAATTGCAATTATTAAGTAAGTTAAAGTAAATAGCTTTCCTAGTTTTGATTTGGGCGTTGTTCAGTAAACAGTAGGTTTTTAAAAATAAACCGCTTTTTACTTGACAACGCCTATTTCACAATCGTATATTTGCAGCCGAAAGATTTTAAGCGCTTTAAGGAACAACCTTAAACTTTTAAACTCTTAAACAATTAAACTTTTTTCAATGAAATTATCTCATTTTCAATTCAATTTACCAAAAGAGCTTCTTGCCGAATACCCAGCCGAAAACAGAGACGAATCTCGTTTGATGGTTATTGACCGCAAAAAACAAACCATAGAACACAAAATGTTCAAAGACGTGATCGATTATTTTGATGAAGGTGATGTGTTGATTCTAAATAACACTAAAGTTTTTCCAGCTCGTTTATACGGAAATAAAGAAAAAACAGGAGCCAGAATCGAAGTTTTTTTATTGAGAGAACTGAATGCGGAACAAAGACTTTGGGATGTATTGGTAGATCCAGCCCGTAAAATCCGCATCGGAAACAAATTATATTTTGGTGATGATGATTCTCTAGTTGCCGAAGTTATTGACAATACAACTTCTCGAGGTAGAACTTTGCGGTTCCTTTATGACGGTTCTTATGAAGAATTCAGAAATAAATTAACTGAATTAGGAGAAACACCGATTCCAAAATACATCAGCAGAGATGTAACTCCAGAAGATGCAGACCGTTATCAAACGATTTATGCTAAAGAAGAAGGAGCTGTTGCAGCACCAACTGCTGGATTACACTTTTCTAAACATTTGTTGAAAAGACTAGAGATTAAAGGAGTTAAATTTGCCGAAGTAACACTTCACGTTGGTTTGGGAACTTTCAACCCAGTTGAGGTAGAAGATTTATCCAAACATAAAATGGATTCCGAAGAACTGAAAATTACTCAAGAAGCCTGTGACATTGTCAATGATGCAAAAGTGCAGAAAAAACGTATTTGCGCCGTTGGAACTACGTCGATGCGTGCCATAGAAAGTGCTGTTTCTTCGCAAAGAACATTAAACCCTTTTGATGGTTGGACCAATAAATTTATTTTTCCTCCACACGATTTTAGCTTGGCAACTTGCATGATTACTAATTTTCACACGCCAAAATCAACCTTATTAATGATGATTTCAGCTTTTTGTGGACACGATTTAATGAAAAAAGCTTATGACGAAGCCATCAAAGAAGAATATAAATTCTACTCTTATGGTGATGCGATGTTAATCATCTAATTGATTTTCGAAAATAAAAAAAATCTCGTCAGCAACGGCGAGATTTTTTTTGATATAAGTTCAAGTTTTACAATTTTAATCCACTTGATAAACTAATTTTACGGTAATATTGGCGGTTTTATTCTTTGATTCCGTATTAAAAGATCCTCCATAAGAAAAATCCTCCGACGAATTTTGACCCGTAATCTGGAAAACTCCCATATCCGATTTTTTTAAATTCCCTAAATTTGCTCCTGCATTTTCAGCAATACTTTCAGCTCGATTGCTGGCATCTTTGGTTGCTTCTGCAATCATTTTTATTTTTAGTTCCGCTAATTTGGTGTAATAATACTCAGGCGGATTGGAGTAAAACTCAACCCCAGAATTAATTAATTCACTAGATTGTCTCGAAATTCCTTCGATTTTATTGACTTCCTTCGATTGAATACTCACACTTTGGTTGAGAGTAAATCCTGTAAAAATTTGTTCTTTCATATTTCCTTTATCGTCATAAATGGTGTTGAAATCTTTGTTGAATTTCACCGCCGAAAAAACCATCTCATTAGCTGAAATCCCTTTGCTAGACAAGTAACTTTTTATTTTTTCTCGATCAGCATCAAGTGACGAATAAGCTTCTTTTAAGGTCATACTTTTTTTCGAAAAAGAACCACTCCACACAATTAAATCCGACACAAAATCCTTCTTCCCTAAACCTGTTACACTTATCGTATCATTGTTTTTATTACGATTCTGAAAAGCATTGGAAAATAAATAAGCAGATATTAGTACAGCAATGGCAATAATTATTGTATTTGGGTTTGTTTTCATTTTTATAAAATTAAGATTAGTTAAAGGTACTCAATTTTGCTTGAAGTCATTAAGTAAAATATCATTTGTAAATTTTAGAAACAATCTCCTATATTTGTGTATTAAATTATTTCCAAATGAAAATTTTAAAAAAGATTCTTCTCAGTACAATTATCTTGTTCTTGATTTTAGCAATTGCAGTTTTGAGTTATTATTTTTATTCAAAACCAACCTATGAAGGTGAGCAGCAACTTAAAAACATTCAAAAACAAACTACTGTTTACTTTGATGATTTTGGAGTTCCACATATTTATGCCAACTCCCAAAAAGAGGCCATGACGGCATTAGGATATGTTCACGCGCAAGATCGTTTGTGGCAAATGGAACTGTTGCGACGCATTGCTCCTGGTAGATTATCGCAAATGTTTGGTTCTAAATTATTGAAAACGGATAAATTTTTTGCCGGTTTGGGAATTGAGGAAAACTCTGAAAAAGCAGTCGCAAAATTAGACAAAAACTCCGAAGTTTATCAATTGGCAATGGCTTATATTGACGGGATTAATCAATATATGGAAGAAGGAAAGACACCGATCGAATTTCAACTATTAGGTTTAAAGAAAGATAAATTCACTTTGAAAGACGTTTATAATATCTTTGGATATATGTCTTTTAGTTTCGCAATGGCTCAAAAATCAGATCCATTAATGACCGATATCCGAAATAAATTAGGCTCGGAATATTTGAAAGATTTTGGTCTAAATGGTTCTTTAGGAACAACTCAAATAAAAAATTTCGACGGCAAAATTGTCGAATATGCAGAGATTTCCAAATCGGTAGCTAGTTTGCTCGATAATTCGCCTGTTCCAGCTTTTATTGGTAGCAATAGTTGGGTAATCGCACCACAAAAGACAAAGAATGGAAAAGTCATTTTTGCCAATGATCCTCACATTGCATTTTCGCAACCCTGCACCTGGTACGAAGCGCATATCGTCGTACCCGATTATGAAATTTATGGCTATTATTTGGCTGGAACACCATTTCCTCTTTTGGCACACAATCGCAACTATGCTTATGGTTTGACAATGTTTGAGAACGATGATCTCGATATGTTTCAAGAAGAGAATAATCCAAATAATAGTAACCAATATAAATCGGCTACGGGATTCCAGAATTATATAATTCGCAAGGAAACAATAAGAGTAAAAGACAGTTCGGATGTTGTTTTAAATATTAGAGAAACGCAGCACGGGCCTATAATGAACGATTTATTGGACGGAATTAAAGGCACAAAACCAGTGGCAATGTCTTGGATTTATACGCAACAAAAAAACCAAATACTCGAAGCTGTTTATTCGCTTTCGCATTCCAAAAATTTAGAAGATTTCCGAAAAGGAGTTTCGCTAATTGCTGCTCCAGGGTTGAATATTATGTATGGCGATGCCATTGGAAATATTGCTTGGAATACTTCGGGAAAACTATACAAATTGAACAAATCTGTCAATGCAAATTTTATTTTAAACGGTACAAATGGTATTGATGACCAAAAAGAATTTCTAGATTTTTCCAAAAATCCTCACGCTATAAATCCAGGTTGGAATTATATTTATTCGGCTAATAATCAACCAGAAGCAGTTGATGGTTATTTATATCCGGGCTACTATTTGCCACAAGACAGAGCCAAAAGAATTTCGGGTTTGTTACAACCCAAAAACAATTGGACTAAAGAGGAGGTTGGCAAAATGATGAATGATAATACATCTTCAACTGCACCAAGCATTACTGCGAATTTAGTAACTGCTTTGGATTTAAAAAATTTAACTACCAACGAAAAACATGCTATTTCGATTCTAAAAAAATGGAATGGTTCCAATGATTTAAAGGATGTTGCGCCTACTATTTACCAGAAATGGATTTACCAATATCTAAAAAATACATTCGAAGACGAATTAGGCGATACCGATTTTAAAATGCTTTTGAGTACACACATTGTGAAGCAAATTATCGAACCACAAAGCAAAAATGAAAACTCCATTTGGTGGGACAATGTAACTACAAAAAACAAAAAAGAAAACAGAGCAGAAATCCTAAATAAATCTTTTCACGAAGCAATAACAGCACTCGAAAATCAATTGGGAAAAGAAGTCAATTCTTGGACTTGGAACAGGGTTCATACTTTGGAATATCAACATCCTTTGGGTCAAGTTGCGGCTTTCAGAAAGATATTTAATGTTGGCCCTTTTGAAGTTCCGGGTTCTACAGAAGTCATCAATAACTTGTTTTTTAATTATTCTGATTCTGGTGAATATCAAGTGAAAGGCGGTCCATCAACC
>JBBQSZ010000136.1:0-7467 GCA_038234745.1 Flavobacteriales bacterium
GAAAACCTGGCGTCCTAACCGATAGACGAAGGGACCAGTACTCTTTACTTCCGTGTTTACCACTTCAGTATTTCTGTATTGCGGTTGCAAAGATACTGCTATTTTTTAAACGTGCAATAGTTCAAGTAAAAAAAATATTTATTTTTTAATATGCCTTCGCAAAAAGAACTCTCCTTGCAGAAGGATTCCCTGTGAGAATACAGCTTCCATCCTCTTTTGTACCATACAATGGGATACATCTAATGGTCGCTTTTGTCAAGTTTTTTATTTCTTCTTCAGTCGCGGCTGTTCCATCCCAATGAGCAGAAATAAATCCACCTTTGTTTTCAAGAACAGACTTAAATTCCTCAAAACTATTCACTTCGGTAATATGAGTCTCCCGATAATTCAATGCTTTTTCAAATAAATCAATCTGAATTTGTTCTAATAGATTTTTGATATAAATCGCAATTCCGTCCTTAGAAATAATTTCTTTAGACAAAATATCACGTCTTGCCACCTCAAAAGTTCCATTTTCTATATCCTTTGGACCAACCGCAATTCGCACTGGAACTCCTTTTAATTCCCATTCCGCAAATTTAAATCCAGGTTTTTGATTGGTTCTATCATCATATTTAACAGAAACATTTAATTTCTTGAACTCTAATGACAACTCTTTTACAACAGTAGTTATTTCAGCTAATTGCTCGTCTGTTTTATGTATGGGAACAATTACCACTTGTATTGGAGCCAAATTTGGCGGTAAAACCAATCCTTTGTCGTCAGAATGAGTCATCACTAATGCTCCCATCAAGCGAGTTGAAACTCCCCAAGAAGTTCCCCAAACATGTTCTTGCTTGCCTTCAGCGTTAGCGAATTTAACATCAAAAGCTTTCGCAAAATTTTGTCCCAAGAAGTGTGAGGTTCCAGCTTGTAGCGCTTTTCCGTCTTGCATCAAGGCTTCGATACAATACGTCTCTTCAGCTCCTGCGAAACGTTCTGTTTCGGTTTTCAATCCTTTTATTACAGGAATTGCCATAAAATTCTCGGCAAACTCAGCATAAACATGCATCATTTTTTCTGATTCTTCCAGTGCTTCGGCCTTTGTAGCGTGTGCAGTGTGACCTTCTTGCCACAAAAACTCTGCTGTTCTCAGAAACAATCTTGTTCTCATTTCCCAGCGAACGACATTAGCCCATTGGTTTATCAATAGTGGCAAATCTCTATATGACTGTATCCAACCTTTATAGGTTGACCAAATTATAGCTTCACTTGTCGGTCGAACAATGAGTTCTTCTTCTAATTTTGCGTTTGGATCTACCATTAATTTTCCTGGATTATCAGGATCATTTTTTAATCTATAATGAGTCACAATGGCACATTCTTTTGCAAATCCTTCCGCATTTTTCTCTTCCGCTTCGAACATACTTTTTGGAACAAACAAAGGAAAATAGGCGTTTTGATGACCTGTTTCTTTGAACATTCTGTCTAACTCTGCTTGCATTTTTTCCCAAATTGCATAGCCGTAGGGCTTAATAACCATACATCCTCTAACTCCTGAATTTTCGGCTAAATCGGCTTTTACAACCAGCTCGTTATACCATTTTGAATAATCTTCTTCTCGTGTTGTTAGGTTCTTGCTCATATTGAATAGTTTGGCACAAATTTTGTTTTAATAATTTTAACTAAATAGTTCGACAAAACTAAGTATTTTTGTAATGTGCAACAATAAAAATCCTATCGATATGAAAACTAATATTTTTTCTCGCAAAAACGCAACACTTTATTCATTAATTGGATTTTTAAGTGTTTTATTATCATCTTGTGGTTCTTATCAAAATAGTTCCTATTATGATAATGGTGGAATATATGGCAACTCTGCAAATGAAAGGCAAACTGCTTCAAGTATTCAATATAAAAACTATTTTAAAACTTTGCAAGATGAGAATAGTGTATCAAAAGACACTATTCAGCTTCAAAACCCTGGATATACTGAAACCACTACGGTTAATGTTTACAATAGTCCAAGTAATTGGTCTGTAGGTTTTGGTTTTGGCTATCCTTTTTATGGAAATAGTTTTGGATACGGATACCCTTCTTATGGATATGGCTTTGCTTCACCCTATTATGATTATGGATGGGGTCCTAATTATGGTTATGGCTGGGGATATCCTTATTATGGTTATGGATACGGTTGGAGCTATCCTTATTATGGTTACGGTTATGGCTGGAGCAATTCCTATTATGGTTGGGGAAATTCGTGGAACGGACATGGACAATACAACAATAATTACTCCTATAATTCAAGCCGAAGAGGTTCTTCCAATTCTTATAACCCGAATGCCAACAGATATTCTACAAATCAAAAGTACAACAATGGCACATCAAGCTATTCAACTGGAAGAAGAAGTGCGACTACCAACAACGCAAGTAGCGGTAGAACCAGCTCGTCATTTATGACAGGAGATTATCAAAATAATACTTCTTCGAGAACTAGAAATAATACCAATACAACAACTAGTAATTCAAGAGGTCAAAATTATGATAACACAAGAACTGCAACTCCACAAACTTATAATAACGAGAGCAATAGCAACGTAAGATCATCAAACAATAATTACAACAACAATAATTACAATTACAACAATAGTAATAGTAGTGGAAGAAGCAGCGGTGGAGACAGTGGTGGAAGCAGTAGTAATCAAAGATCATCCGGCGGAAGTAGCAGCGGAAGAAGGTAATTTAGCTACGTTAAAAATAAATTCAAACTTAATAGATTAAAAGATGAAAAAAATCTTATTCCTTATAGTTTTTGGGTTCGGTTTAAACCTAGCTCAATCGCAAGAAATCCAAGATGCCCTGCGTTTTTCACAGGATAATTTAAACGGAACAGCTCGCTTTAGAGCCATGGGCGGCGCATTTGGAGCACTTGGAGACGATTTGTCTTCAATAAATGTAAATCCTGCAGGTTCTGCAATTTTTTCAAACAATCAAGTTTCGGTAACATTAAGCAGTTTCAATAAAAAGAATGACTCTGATTATTTTGGAACCAAAAAATCAGAGTCAAACAGTTCTTTTGATTTGAATCAAACTGGAGGGGTTTTTGTTTTTAAAAACCAAAATCGATCTAGCGATTGGAGGAAAATTTCCCTTGGCGTAAATTACGAAAACACGAGTGATTTTAATAATACTCTTTTTTCAGCTGGAGTTAATCCAACCCGATCCGTAGCCAACTATTTCGTTAGTTATGCTAATGGAATTCCTTTAAACGTTTTACAAGATTCGTCTTATGGAGCATTAGACAACGGTGGTCAACAAGCTTTTTTGGGCTATCAAGCTTATGTAATTAATCCTGTAAGCAATGTTCCTGGCAATACAAACTACACGTCAAATGCAACTCCTGGAGGTAATTATTATCAAGAAAATAGCCTTAGTTCGAACGGTTATAACGGAAAATTATCTTTTAACTTGGCAACTTCTTATAAAGATAATCTTTTTATCGGTGTTAATTTAAATTCTCATTTTACTGATTACGTGCGCACGACAAGTTTTTACGAAAGAAACAGCAATCCGTTAACTTCAGATTACACCGTTAGAAATTTGCGATTTAATAATAATTTACACACTTATGGAACTGGATTTTCATTTCAAGTGGGTGCCATTGCAAAAGTTACCAATGAAGTCCGTTTAGGTCTTGCCTATGAATCTCCAGTTTGGTATACTATCAGTGATGAGTTTTCACAAAGTTTAGTTGCAGTTAGGACCAATACTACGAATTCATTACCAACCGACGTTGTTGATCCTCAACTTACGAATTATTATGATCCTTACAAATTAGTTACACCAGGAAAGATAACAGGAAGTTTTGCCTACGTCTTCGGAAAGAAAGGATTAATCAGCGTTGATTATTCTTTAAAAGATTATGGAAGCATAAAATTTAAACCAGAAAACGATCCCTATTACAGCATAGTAAATGCAGAAATGAAGAATACCCTTAAATCAGCAGGAGAAGTAAGAGTTGGCGCCGAATACAAAATCAACGAATGGAGTTTGAGAGGTGGTTACCGATTTGAAGAAAGTCCTTATAAAAACAAGACAACTATAGGAGATTTAAACTCTATATCTGGAGGATTGGGATATAATTTTGGTGCCTTTAAATTAGATTTATCCTATTCTAATGCACAAAGAGACACGCAACAAGCTTTCTTCAATCAGGGATTTACAGATGCTGCTAAAATAAAAACCACAAACAATAATGTTACGATGACTTTATTATTTGAAATGTAGCTGTTAGAAAAATATTTATATCGAAAACCATTTCATTTTTGAAGTGGTTTTCTGTTTTTATAAAACCATTAACACACAAAGAGTTATGCTCCTAAAAATAAAAATTGTAATTTTGCCAACTTCCAAAACTATCGGAAATATAAATATATGAGAACCAAGTCTTTAAAAAAAAATAGAATCAACGTGATCACTCTTGGGTGTTCTAAAAATGTATATGATAGCGAAGTCCTAATGGGACAATTAAAAGCGAGCGGAAAAGATGTCGTTCATGAGCAAGAAGGGAACATTGTAGTGATTAATACTTGCGGATTTATTGATAATGCCAAGGCCGAATCCGTAAATATGATTTTGGAATACGCAGACAAAAAAGAGCGTGGATTAGTCGACAAAGTTTTTGTTACCGGTTGTTTATCAGAAAGATACAGACCTGATTTAGAAAAAGAAATTCCAAATGTTGATCAATTTTTTGGCACAACAGAATTACCTGCTTTATTAAAAGCTTTAGGCGCCGATTATAAACATGAATTGCTAGGCGAACGTTTAACGACCACTCCAAAAAATTATGCTTATTTAAAAATTGCCGAAGGTTGCGACAGACCGTGTAGTTTTTGTGCTATTCCAATAATGCGTGGGAAACACGTTTCACAAACAATCGAAAAATTAGTTAAAGAAGCTGAAGGTTTGGCCAAAAATGGTGTGAAAGAATTAATTTTGATTGCACAAGATTTGACATATTATGGATTAGATATTTACAAAAAAAGAAATTTAGGTGAATTATTAGAGGCTTTAGTAAAAGTAGAAGGAATCGAATGGATTCGCTTGCACTACGCCTTCCCAACAGGTTTTCCGATGGATGTTTTAGAAATAATGAAACGCGAACCAAAAATTTGTAATTATATCGATATTCCGTTGCAACATATTTCTGATTCTATTTTGAAATCCATGAAACGTGGAACTACAAAAGAAAAAACAACGCAATTACTAAAAGATTTTCGTCAAGCCGTTCCAGGAATGACTATTAGAACAACGCTAATTGTTGGTTATCCTGGAGAAACTCAGGAAGATTTCGAAATTTTGAGAGACTGGGTTCAGGAGATGAAATTTGAACGTTTAGGCTGTTTTACCTATTCGCACGAAGAGAATACAACTGCTCACGACTTAATTGATGATGTTCCAGAAGAGGTAAAACAAAGTCGAGCCAATGAAATTATGGAATTGCAATCTCAAATTTCTTGGGACTTAAATCAAGAGAAAATTGGCAAAACTTACCGTTGTATTATTGACAGAAAAGAAGGCGAGCATTTTGTGGGAAGAACAGAATTTGACAGTCCAGATGTTGACAATGAAGTGCTTATTGAAGCCTCGAAACATTATGTTAAAACTGGCGAATTTGTAATGGTAAAAATTATTGACGCCACAGAATTTGATTTATTCGCTGAACCTATTTAAATTTACATTATTAAAATTAATAAAATGAAAACTACAAACAAATTTATAGCTGCCATCATTATTCTATTTTCTATTAATACTATTTCAGCCCAATATGGCAATAATGGTTATGGCGGAAATGGTGGTTATGGCGGAAGTGGTTATGGAAATGGACATAGCGGCGGAAGGGGTCAAATGGGCGGGATGAATCAAGACAGTCAACCCGAAAAGCCAAAAGAAATTCCAGTTGAAGTAACAGTATCTAAAATAATGGAAGACATGAAACCTGCTGTTGCACTTGATGAATTGCAAACAATTGCCATCTCTAATCTACTAGTTGAAAGTCTAAATGCGCAAGGAAGAATTTTTAAACAAGACACCAATCAAGAGGATCAAATAAAAGATTTTCAGACTCTTACAGAAAATACAGATCGAAAAATTATGAATTTTTTGAATAAAGATCAAAAAGATAAATATCTCGCTTTCAAGGAAGACAGAAAAAATCCAAAAAAATCGAAATCGAAAGACAAAAAAAGAAATAATTCAATCCATAAACTGGAAGGTAAATAATCATCATGAAATTAAAAATAATTACAACTCTCTTTTATCTACTTGCATTAGTAAGCGTTGTTTCTTGTTCTACAAATCCATATAAAGCAAGTGAGAAATCGTATAAAGAACAGCTTGAAGATTACAAAAAAACGATTTCAAATATGCAAGCTACCAAATTAGAAACAAGTAGCGCCACAATTTTACCCAATACTGAGGTAGTCACAGATCCATTGTCATTTTACAAAGACACTTTGTCAATAAAAGCACCAGTTACATTACTAAACGGAATAAGTACCGAATGGATAAGTACCGTAAATTTCAACCTTAGAAAACCAAACTTTATCATAATCCATCATACTGCTCAAGACTCATTGGCCCAAACCATAAAAACATTTACAATTGTTAGACCTCAGGTAAGTGCACATTATGTAATTGCAGATGACGGAAGAGTGGTTCAAATGGTAAACGATTATCTTCGCGCTTGGCACGGAGGAAATGCAGTTTGGGGAAAAAATACAGATATTAATTCAGCTTCTATTGGAATTGAGTTAGACAACAATGGTTTTGAACCTTTTTCAGACAAGCAGATTATAAGCTTGTTAGCTTTACTCACCAAATTAAAAAAAGATTACAACATTCCAACACAAAATATTATTGGTCACGCAGATATAGCACCAAGTCGTAAAAATGATCCTAGCAAGCTATTTCCTTGGAAACTGCTAGCTCTTAATGGTTTTGGTATTTGGCCAGACGAGGTTTTAGAACCAGCCCCAGCTAATTTTAATCCAGAATTAGGGTTGCGAATAATTGGTTACAACACAAAAAATTTGCCTGCAGCAATTACGGCCTTCAAACTTCACTATATTCAAACTGAAGTGGACAGTATTTTAGATGCAAAAACAGTCAATACCATTTACAGTATCTACAAAAAACAGTAGATAACCCGAAATATTAGTTACCATAAAAAGACTTTTTGATTCCACTCAAAAAGTCTTTTTTTTCTGCTCTATTGAGAAAATTCATTTTGTCAAGCAAACTATAAATCATAAAAAAACCGTCCCAATATTGGAACGGTTTCACGTTGAGCCGGCGGAGGGACTCGAACCCACGACCTGCTGATTACAAATCAGCTGCTCTAGCCAACTGAGCTACGCTGGCGTCTCATTACGGGTGCAAATATACAGATCAATTCGTGTTTTCCAAATAAAATGTATACTTTTT
>JBBQSZ010000137.1:0-7242 GCA_038234745.1 Flavobacteriales bacterium
CTGAGGAAGAATTCACGTTGCTATACACTTTATTTTTAATTGGATATTGTCCAGTCATTAGCATCGCTCTCGCTGGCGAACAAACAGGATAGTTACTCACCATTTGATCTAAAACCAAACTTTCTTTAGCATATTTATCGATGTTAGGTGTCATAACAGGTTCTTTTCCTTCATACCCTTGAGCTTGAGCTCGCCATTGATCGGCAATAATAATTAGTAAGTTAGGTGCTTTTTTTTCTTTGTTTTGGGCATTACACAAATTTACAAATACTGTTAAAAGTAAAAAAGAAAACCTAGTGTAAAAACTGTTTTTTAAATGTTTCATGATTTGCTATTTTTTATTAAACTTGTTGAATACAAAAGATTAATATGTAATTTTTTGGATTTTGCTAGAATTTGAATCTCAGTTAAATTCCAATTCAAATACATATATCGGTTTTAGCGTGATATTTTTTAAAATTCCTTTTGTCCATTCTTCTTCTTTTGCCTTTTTCATATCGTCTTCCACATAAACATCATATTCTTTTTTGAATGGTAGTATTTGTAATTTCAACTGATCAGTAGGTTTTAAATTTGCATTTGATAATTTATAAAAACAATGATTATCATAATTAAACTGATCATATAATAATGAACTGTTTTTGTATATCGCCATCACATCTCCAGCATAATCAAAATCAACTATCCAGTCTTTTACCAATGAGGTTGCTTTTGTATTAAAATTAATGTTATATAAATGCTGTTCTGGCAGATTGTGGAATTTTATTTGGTACAATGGACCTGGCTGCAATTTGTTAAATCTTTTTGCGGTTGCATAGTATCTCAATATTGAATCTTTATAAACAACTGCATCTTTTGCTGCCATTGCATCTAGCATGTTATGATCTTCTTTTATGCTTACAGATGCTTTTGCTTGCACATTGGCTGTAATATGATAACCAACAAAAGGTGCTGCAACTTTAATGATACTTATTGCAAATAATTCTTTATTTTCTTTTAAATTAATCGCTGGATAAACGGTAAGAGTTGTCGTTGGATTATCATTAATATGTTCGATACTCAATGTTTTGTTATCCCATAAAATAGTATCATCACTTAGCACTAGAACATCCTGATTTTGATATTTTATTTTCGAAGCCTGTAAAGCTTTTTCTCTAGGCAATACTAATAAAGTTGTTTTTTTATTGCCTTTAGTTACAATATTAAATAAAGCTATATTGTTCTTTTTAATATTCAAACGAGTACTATTTCCTTCTTTATTTGCTACGCAATTAGTAGCTGTATAACTTGTAATTGTTTGATTATCGAAAACAAATTCAGCATCTGCATCTGTAAAAAAAACATAGGTATTTTTATCTTTGTTTTTTAGAATACACAAAGGTTGTGCGGTGGCATAATTCAATAGTGCATTGTCAACTTGTAAATTAAATGGCCACATCGCATAACTGTCCGCATTAAAAACAACCGGTTTTTGGGGAATATCAACTTGTTTTCCTTTATTCAAAATATGCAATTGAAACCCTTTTACTTCAGGCATATTTACAAAACGCTGGTAGTTAGAAAGAAAAATAAATCCACTATTATTATAAACTCTAATTGATGACCGAATAGTATCATAACTGAAAACCGAAGTTGTCATTTTTTGAGGATAGAAGCCTTTTTCGACTGCTATCTTATCTCCAAAATCTTGTAAGAACAGATGCTGTAAGCGTAGCTCGTAATAGCTTTTTCTAATAACACCCATATCGCCAATCGGCGCCTGAAAATCGTAATTAATATAAGGTAAATCGTTTGGATAACCTGTAGCACGGCTTTCGGTCATGATGGTTTTGCCAATCGGATGATGACCACCCTCATACATATAATACCCCAAACCATTAATTCCGCTTGCCAATTTGGTGAAGATTAATGCACCTATATCTTTTGTACTTACATTGACCCTTCGGTGATACGTTACTTGCATACCAGAACCCAGCTCAGCTCCTAGTTTAGGATAAGTGTTTCTTACTTTAGTATCTACTTTTCCAAATAAATCGGAACCAATATCGTTATCAGCTTCTAATGGTTTTATAAAATAAACGGGCTTATATAATTTTTCTGTATGCTGTGCCCATGGGCTATCTGGATAACCACCCATGGTATATAGAAATTGATCTTGATTGTCTGGTCCTTGTGAAAAGGCCGAATAATAAGGGACATCCATTCCTGCTTCAATAGCAAATCGTTTCAATGTTTTCATATGCTGATAAACCGCTTCATCTTTGAATATCAATTCGTTTTCTAGCTGCACACCAATAATAGTTCCATTTTGTTTATACCAATAGCCTTCGCATTGTTTAGCGATATCATCAAACCATTTTTTGGCATACCCCAAGTAAGTACTATCATCCGACCTTAATTTGATAGATAAATTTTGCAACCAATCCGGAAACCCTCCGTTTCGAGCTTCGGCATGAATCCACGGACCAGGTCGTAACCACACGTACATATTATGCTTCTTACAAAGTGATAGAAATTTTTGAAAATTCCTATTGCCACTCCAATCCATTACTCTTTTTGTTTCTTCGTGGTGTATCCAAAACATATATACCGAAATAATTTCAACTCCACCAGCTTTCATTTTTAGGATGGAATTTTCCCAATCCTTTTCGTCGTTCTGCGAAAAATGCATCTCGCCCATAATAGGAAACCAAGGTTTATTGTTTTTTGTTAGGTATTTATTATTATAGGAAAGAACTTCACCCGATGGAGATTTGTTCGTACCCATTTTTAGAAAACCGGAGTTTAAATTATACTCTTGATTAGTAATATCAATTGTATATTGCTGTTGAGCATAAACATTGTTACTAAGCCCCATTAAAAAAAAGCTAAGAAGTAAATAATTAATAATTACTATATTTTTCATAAAAGTATAAGTCAATTTTAAATCAAAAAATTTTGTTTAAATACGAGTATAGTAAATAAAACAGCAATTAACTTACTGTAAATGTTGAGCCCAACTTGGTAACTTCTTTAATCTTAATTTTAATTGTGCCAAATACAACGAAGCAGGTTCAACGGCTTTCCCAATTGATTCGGATTGCCCTAATTGTTCCGCTTTAAAAGTTGTTCCCGTGCTGGTAAATCCTACTACAACTGGCATTGGAATTTTCCACCACTGAAAAACTTTAGGATTAGGCCAAAACTCAAAATCTTTTACAGGTTCATTGGTTTGTTTGTAATTCCACATCACTAATCCTTGCATATGATTGGGCATATTTTCCATTGCTCCACCGCCGCGACCATTTAGTAAACCACCTTCTACACCATCTAATAATGTATTTCGGGGTTGACTTGCGTGGGATTCAAAACAGGTGGTGGAAGGATATTTACAATCCCAAATTACCGTATTCATTGCTCCGTGTGATGATCCAAAAGAATGCCATTGCGAAGCCAAATCGGTACATTTTGCGATGAGCACATTAGTAGATCCATTAGAACAAATGGCTTCATGTCCTGCATTTCCATCAATGACACAATTCAAAACCGAAATATTGGCACTCTGCGTAACAATGGCTGCGACGCTACAATCGGTAAAGCGGCAATTTTTCATCCAAGAATTCGTTGTTCTGCTAATTCTGAGCATTGTGTAACCACTATCATCTTGCCAAGAGCGATGATGCACAAATTTTTCTTTCCAGTTTCCAACGAACGCTATGTCTTCAATTCCTACTTCCTGACTATTCGCAAATTTCGAAACCTGCCATTTGTATTTTGGATTAATAGGATAGGCGATAGGCGCTTCTAGCGTAAGAGTATTGTTTTGTACGTTTTTAATTTGGTAATAAACTTTTACATCAATTCCTTTTTCGACAAGATAAGTCCAAGTAGGTTCTACTTTTTGCGTTTTTAATTCCGCTTCAATTAAGGCTGGATCATTATCTAATAATTTTAGCATAATCCAATCTCCAGATTCTAAACCTGCCGTAGTGCTCAGTTCTATGTTGAAATCGCCTACAGCAGCTGATGCAGTTATCACACCAATATTTTTATCGCTTCCTCCACTTCCAAAAATAAATAGGGGAGGAACGGTCCACATTTGTGTTGGATTTGCTGGAGGAAGTGTGTTTTTCATAAACAATTCGGTACCATTTGCACCCGAACCACTTCCTCTAAAAATGATATTACTTTGCTTAGAGATAATTGATTTGGTTCCGTCAGCGTCTTCATTTACTAAAAAGCGACCTTTGGGAAAAAAAACAATCCCAGAACCATTTTTATTAGCGGCATCAATTGCTTTTTGGATGGCTTCTTTATCTGAAATAGCATCGTCAGGCTTAGCGCCAAAAGTGGTCACATCAAAAACTTTATAATTCTTAATGGTAGGAATTTCTTTTTCGCCGTTGTGATATCCTACATAAGAGAAATCAGGTAAGATAGATTTATCTTTTTTATAACTTTCAAATACATTTGAATCGGTTTGAGCTGCAACCGTTGCTAAAGCTAGAAAACTCAACGTAACGTAGGCTATTTTTTGAATGTGTTTTATATTGTAATGGTACATTGTAATAGATTTTAAACTTGTATTTCAATTCCTTTAAACGTTATGTTTCTACAAATACCAATCTTTGTATCGCATTAAAGCTTCTACAAAATAATAATCAGCATAGGTTAGGGGCACATCCACCTCGCTTTTATGAGGAATTGATCCTACACTATGTTTCAATAAAAATCCACCATTCGAACCTAAAGTGGCTTTGTATTGTGGACTAGACAAAGATTTTAAGATTGTTCTTGCAACCGCAACATAATTTTCTTTTTCCTTTCCAGAAGTATATTGTCCCAATTCTAACAATGCCGAAGCATTAACTGCTGCAGCCGAAGCATCTCGCAAAGCATTTGGAATTTCGGGAGCATCAAAATCCCAATATGGAACTTTATCTGCAGGTAAATTTGGATTAGTTAAAATAAATTTTGCAATTCCTTGTGCTTGTTTTAAATATGCAGGATCTTTCGTAAAGCGATACATCATTGTGTAGCCATATAACGCCCAACTCTGACCACGACTCCATGCACTTTTGTCTGAATATCCTTGAGCAGTTACTTTCTTGCGCACTTCTCCTGTATTCAAATCATAATCAAGAACATGATAACTGCTGTAATCAGGTCTAAAATGATTTTTGATTGTAGAGTTAGCATGATTTCTAGCTATTTCTGCAAAGCTTTTATCAGGACTATTTTGACTTGCCCATTCGAGCATTTCAATATTCATCATGTTATCAATAATCACAGGACCAACAAAACCTTTTTGTCTCAAACCACCATCTGTAATTTCCCAAGATTGAATCACTTTTGCATTCGGACGGTATCTTGTTGCTAATGATTTAGCCGATTGCAGAATTACTTTTTTATATTCTTCGTTTTTAGTTAAACGGTAGGCGTTTCCGAAGCTGCAATACATCATAAAACCTAAATCATGATTTAGCGTAAAATATTTTACAGTGTCTAAAATCGCTAATCTTTGTTTAGCTTCTTCTAATATTAACGGTTTTTTTGTATACTCATAAATATACAAAAGTGTTCCTGGATAGAAACCGCTACACCACCAGTAAACATCGGTATTTACATGTTTATTATTCTTGAAATATCTAGGCATTGAATCCTTTGGAGTGGCTTTCTCTAAATACTGATATTGCTTGGCAGCAAAGTCAAAATTTTCCTGAATCATTTTTTTCATCACTTGTTTGTCAGTGTCTTTATCTTTTTGAGCTGTAACGCCGCAACTAGATATGAAAAGCAGGAGTAGAAGACATTTAATTATTTTCATAATTGTTGTGTTTTATGGGTTTTTATCAATCAAATTAATTTTTATTGGCATTTGTCTTTAGCTAATTTAAAATGATTTAAACCTTCTGTTTTAGAAGTTAGCTATTTTTTGCTAATTGAGCACAATCGAAACCTCTTTTGAAAGAGGGAAATTCGATTGCGCTCAATTTTGCAAAATATTTAATAATATTTTCAAATAATAGGTGGTATTTTATGTTTTACCAACCTGGATTATTTTCTAATAAAAGTTTATTTGATCCCATTTCATTAGATGGAATTGGAAATAATAAGAATTTGTTATTTCCATCAGGACCTGCTGCACCGATATTATTTCCAGCCAAACCGCCATATTGTTGGTTCACTGGAGTTGGAAGTGCACTCATTTCAGCTCCTACCGCTTTCATTGTAGATGCAAATTTGTTCCAACGTGTTAAATCTGCTTTACGTAATCCCTCGAAACATAATTCACGCATTCGTTCATCTTCAATAGCCAATTGAAAATCAACTTTAGAAAGACCCGCTGGCAAATCGGCCACTGCACTAGCTGTATTAATTGGAAGTCCATAGGCTCTACGGCGTACTTGGTTAGCATCATTATAGGCAACAATAGTTGGTCCATTTACATAGTTTTCAGCTTCAGCATTCATTAATAATACATCAGCATATCTTATAATAGGGAAATTGATTGGTGTATTATTTTTGTTTTGTGGTCGTACTGTTTCATACTCTCTTCTCCATTTTCCGCAGTCTCTACTATAAGGAAACTCTGATGCAGCTGCTCCTGCTTTTTTAACTATAGCTACTTTAGACCCTGTAGTAAGAATATAGGTAGTTAGTACCCAATCCCGACGTAAATCGCCTACCCCATATTTGTTGAATAATCGCCCAGTTCCTCTTATAAAACCATAACCATAACCTAATACATCTGTAAAAGCAAGATTTGTAAGAGTGATACCATTCGTATTTCCTAGACGTCCTGTTTCGGAGTATCCATCAGTACTATTTCCTTTAAATTCAGCCTCCCACATACATTCCTTCACATCATAAATGTCTCGTGCTGCATTTATAAATATTTGTCGGTACGCATTGTTAGAAGTACTACCACCATCAGATGGATTAAATACTTTTAAAGCTGGATCTGCGTCAAAGCTTACATTCAATCCATGTTCTCCTGAATCAATTACTTTTTTTGACCAAGCTAAGGCATCTTTGTATTTTGCGGTATCGTTTAAAGGGTACCCTGCCATTTGCAAGCAAACTCTGGAAAGAATACCTTGAACTATCGTCTTAGAGATGCGGCTTGAATATCCATAAGAGGTAGAAGGTGCTACTTTGCCTTCGGCTTCGGTCATATCTTTCAATATTTGGGCATAAATTTCAACGGTGGGGGTTTTGGGTAGTTGAACTCCCACTGGACTTGTAGTTGGAGTGAGTTTC
>JBBQSZ010000138.1:0-7142 GCA_038234745.1 Flavobacteriales bacterium
TGAGCAAAGACAATCTTTGAGAAATCATCTGCTGTTTTGACACTTACTTTTGTAATTCTTATTTGGAAACTTTTGACAATAAATAACTACACAAAAATAAGATAACCATTATTGAAGGGTTAAGCACAAAAAGAGAACCCAAAATTAAACTATCTGTAACATCAAATAAATAATAAACATATGGTAACAATTACCACAAAACAAAGATTTATAAATGCACCTTTAACTAGAATCCTTTTTGGCCTTTTAGTATGCTTTATAGCGTTCATTTTGACACAACAAGTAACTGGAAAGATATTGGATTTAACTGTTTCGGGTAAAAATCAAAGAAACCTAATTAAAAGTATCTTTTCATCTACAGCAGTTATTTTAGCGTACATCTATTTCTATAAAAAATATGAAAAAAGAATAATAACAGAATTTTCAAAAAAAGGAATCGTTAAACACATCCTCATTGGTTCAGGAATTGGAATAGCACTCCAAAGTCTTACTATTTTAGTAATTTTTATTGCTGGTAGTTTCGAAATAGTAGCCGTTAATTCTTTTAATAGTATAATCATTCCTTTAACAGTAGCATTTTCAGTGGCTGTTTTTGAAGAAATTTTAATCAGAGGTATCATTTTTCGAATAGTTGAAGAAAAATTAGGTAGCTACAATTCTTTATTAATTACAGCAATTATTTTTGGAGCATTACACCTAACAAATCCAAACAGTACTTTAGTTTCGGGTATATGTGTAGGTGTTGAAGCAGGGCTTTTAATGGGTGCAGCTTATATTTATGCAAGAAATCTTTGGTTTCCAATTGCGATACATTTTGCTTGGAATTTTATGCAATCTGGAATTTTTGGTGCAACAACTTCTGGCAATGAACAAACATCGGTTCTACTAACTACAAAAATTACGGGACCTCAAATATTCACAGGTAGAGAATTTGGTCCCGAAGGAACTATTCAAGCAATCATCTTTTGTGTTATAGCGGCGATCATTTTATTACAATTAAGTAAAAAAAAAATAATACGACCTTACTGGAAGCGATAAGCTAATTTAAATCAATAATCATATCGTCTTTTAGTTAGGCTCAACCATTATCATTAAGTTAGCCAAATCACAACAATCATCAATCGTGAAACAACAGTTTAATACATTAATTAAAATGACAAAGATTTTAAGAGCACTTTTACAAAAGGTATAGAATAAAAAGTAATATATATTCCTCTATTTTTAGATGAACATTATCCTAATAGTCTCGATACAGGAGACTTAAAGGAAGGTGAAATTGAATTTTTCAGAATCTAAAAAACATCTAGAGTTTTCATTCAATTCTTTTCCTAATATTCATTTTGTCATTAAAACTACTATAGAATATGGTGATCATGTTGCTATAACTTGAATAATGATTGGAACTAACACAGGTACTATAGAGGATTTCCTCCCACAAATAAAATAAATAAAGCTAATAGTTTTACTATATATTATTTTAATAATGATTAAATATGAGTTATAAAGGCAATGCACTTAGTTTGAGAACGCTTAAAAATTGTTGTAGAACCATCTTCTACAGTTACAGTAGTAACAATATTAAAAGAGAAAGATACTTATAAAAAAATAGGAATTATTATTTCTGGTGGAAATGTAGATATAAGTAATACCGATTATGAATTCAATATAGACCAATAAAAATTGGCCTATTATATACTATATCGGTACTATATTATATCGCATTTAACTAAATTATAAATGCATTTTGTATAAACAACCATTTAGTTAATAATTTAAGAAAAAAAAATCCAACCATTCAAATCGGAGGGCACTGAAAAAATCCGTAAAATGTAAAAATAGCAAAAAACAAAAAAAGAGCATGAACGGTAATATCTATGCTCTTTATCGTTATTATAAACCTCTGTAAACTCATAAAATTAAATTAGAGTAAAAAAAGATTTCAAGTTAAACCAAACTCTTATTTAATCGATATTTTAATGAGTTTTTGAAAACTAGGACTTTTTCAGTGCCCTCTTCAAATCGCTCTAGATAGTTTTACAACTACTATAACAATTACAAATGAGGTTCTATTGAAAGTATAAGTAAAATGCTTGAGCATAAAAACTTGAAAACAACACAGCATTATGCGTAAGTTTTTGATAGAAAAGTGAGTGATGACATGAAGATTTTGAGAGATAAAATAAGTTTTAACGTACTACTTTATCACAAAACATATCTAAAAAGCAAATTTACCTATCAAAATAATACCATTTGGTATATTTTAATTACATTTGTATCAGTTTAATACAATTTGACAATGATAAAGTCTAAAGCAGAAAGAACAAAACAATTTATTATTGAAAAAACAGCTCCTATTTTTAATGCTAAAGGATATGTAGGTACTTCTATGCACGATATAACAGAAGCAACTGGTTTAACTAAAGGTAGTATCTATGGTAATTTTGAAAATAAAGATGAAGTAGCCTTAGAAGCTTTTGATTACAACTACAGCTTAATTGTATCTTATTTAAGAACACAAATTGAAGTTCGTCCAAATATGATTGATAGACTTTTAGTATACCCTGAAACATATAGATATTTTTTAGAATTACCAATTTTAAAAGCAGGCTGTCCAATTCTAAATACTTCAGTAGAAGCTGATGATACACATCCATTATTAAGAGCTAAAGCTATAAAAGCTTTATCTTTTTGGAAAAAAGCGATTGAAAAATCAATTATTATTGGTATTGAACGTAATGAAATTAGTGCAATAACAAATGCTAATGAATTTTCATTTATCCTTATGTCTTTAATAGAGGGTGCCGTAATGCAAGCAAAAGTTACAGGAAATTCAGAAGTTTTGGAAGTAACAATGGATTATCTAGAAAAAATGATTAAAAATCTTAAAGTATAAAAAAATTTAAAATTTAATATACCAATCGGTATATTAAAAGTGTAAAATGAAAATATCATAAATAAAATGAAAAGAGTAGTAATAACAGGAATGGGCGCTGTAACACCAATTGGCAATAATGTTAATGACTATTGGCAATCTTTAGTTAATGGGATTAGCGGAGCATCTTTAATATCAAAATTTAATACTGAAAAATTTAAAACAAAATTTGCTTGTGAAGTAAAGAATTTTAAGCCCGAAATATTCGAAAAGAATGAAATTCGTAAATACGATCTATTCTCTCAATATGCGCTAGTTGCAGTTGATGAAGCAATACACAATGCAAATATCAATTTCGAAAATTTAAACAGAGATAGAATTGGTGTAATTTGGGGTGCAGGTGATGGTGGTCTGGCAACTTTTGAAGAACAGTTCACACTATTTAAACTTGGCGATGGTACACCAAGATTTAACCCATATTTCATACCTAAAAGAATTGTAAATATTGCATCTGGGGTTATATCCATAAAGTATGGTTTAAGAGGTGTAACTTATACTACAGCTTCAGCTTGTTCAGCTAGTAACAATGCAATAATTGATGCATTCAATTACATCAGATGGGGAAAAGCCAATATGATTATTGCTGGTGGTTCAGAAGCTTCAATCACTGAAAGTTCTGTAGGAGGCTTTAATGGTTCAAAGGCTTTGTCAACATCTAATAGCAACTTTAGCAATGCTTCAAAACCATTTGACATTACTAGAGATGGCTTTGTCCTAGGTGAAGGTGCTGGTGCAATTATTTTAGAAAGTTATGATCATGCCATTAGTAGAAATGCCTATATTCTAGCTGAAATAGTTGGTGGTGGTCTTGCTGGGGATGCTTATCACTTAACTGGTACACATCCTGAAGGCGAAGGTGCTGTTTTAGGTATGAAATTAGCACTTGAAGAAGCTGAAATAATTCCTAGTGATATAGACTATATCAATGCACACGCTACATCAACACCTACAGGTGATTTGAGTGAATTAAAAGCAATGGAAAAAGTTTTTGGTGTAAACCCTAACGCTAATATAAGTGCTACTAAATCTATGACGGGTCATTTACTTGGAGGAGCTGGAGCAATTGAAGCAATTGCTTGTATCAAAGCAATTCAAGAAAATATCATACCTCCTACTATTAATACTCTAAATGTGGAGCCAGATTTTAAAGACAAATTCAACCTAACTCTTGGGAAATCTCAACACAGAACAGTTAATTATGCCATGAGCAATACTTTTGGGTTTGGAGGACATATTGCTAGTTCAATATTTAAAAAATTTAAAATTTAAATAAAATTATGGCTTTAAAACACTTATTAATTATTCACGAAGTTGAAGACTACAAAGCTTGGAAAAAAATATTTGACAATGCATCAATAATAAGAAAGGAAGCAGGAGAAGTATCATATAAAATTTTTAAGTACGAAAATGAGCCAAATAAGATTGTCCATTTTTCATTATGGAATGATATAGAAAATGCAAAACATTTTTTTGACTCTCCAAAACTAGTACAAATTAGAGCCGATGCGGGTGTAAAATCACCAGATTTTATCTATTTGGATTTACTTGAAAGTGGAATTTTATAGTTTGTAAAACTATAATCAGGTAATTAAAAAATAAAAAAAAGCAACAAAATGAAAGAAGTATATATCATAGCAGCTAAACGAACATCAATTGGTGGTTTTTTAGGAAATCTATCGGAATTTTCAGCAACACAATTAGGAGCAATTGCAATCAAAGAAGCTTATCAATCTGTGGGATTAGATCCCAATACTATTTGTTCAGTTTATATGGGCAATGTGTTATCAGCAAATCTAGGTCAGTCACCAGCAAGACAAGCGTCAATATTTGCAGGTATTTCAGTGGATACAGACTGTACAACAGTGAATAAAGTTTGTGCAGCTGGCATGAAAGCAACAATACTTGGAGCACAGCAAATTCAATTAGGCCTGGAAGATTTAGTAATTACTGGAGGAATGGAAAGTATGAGCAATGTTCCTCATTACAATGTACTTCGCAAGCCAATTAAATTTGGCGATACAACTTCTATTGATGGTTTGTTAAAAGACGGCTTAACTGATGTCTATAACAATTTCCATATGGGTAATGCCGCTGAAATGTGTGTTGAAAAATATGATTTAACTCGAGAACAACAAGATGAATATGCTTTAACATCTTATGCAAAAGCGCAAAAAGCAACAAACGAAGGCAAATTCAAAAATGAAATTATACCTATAAAAATAATTCAGAAAACAGGTGAAACAATTATTGATAATGATGAAGATATTTGTAAAGTCATTCCTGAAAAGGTTTCTAAACTCAATCCTTCTTTTGATAAAAACGGCAGTATAACTGCTGCTAATGCGAGCAATTTAAATGATGGTGCAGCGGCTATTTTATTAGCTTCAAAAGAAGCTGTTGAAAAATATAACTTAAAACCTTTAGCAAAAATTATTTCGTATGCTGATGCAGCACAAGCACCAGAATGGTTTACTACTACTCCATCAATTGCAATTAAAAAAGCATTAAAAAGGGCAAACCTTACGTTAAACGATATTGATTTTTTTGAAATCAACGAAGCCTATTCAGCTGTCATTTTAGCAAATCAAAAAATAGTAGGCTTTGATATCAATAAAGTAAATATGTATGGCGGTGCAGTTGCAATAGGGCATCCTCTGGGAGCGTCTGGTGCACGTATTATTTGCACACTTATTTCAGTCCTCCAGCAAGAAGATGGCAAATATGGTGTAGCGACTATCTGTAACGGCGGTGGCGGTGCATCTGCAATTGTAATCGAAAAAATCTAATCTTAAAATTATCTACATATGAAATTCTCTCTAAATGATTCAATAGAAATTCTTGAACGAACACCTAAGGCGCTTCATTCGCTTTTAAACAATCTTAATGATAATTGGACTTTAAAAAATGAAGGCGGAGATACTTGGTCACCTTACGAGGTACTTGGTCATTTAATTCATTGCGATGAATGTAATTGGATTCCTCGTATTGAAGTTGCCCTTTCTGATTCAGTGGTACGAAATTTCGAACCGCTCAATAGATTCGCCCAACTCGAAAAAAGCAAGGGCAAAACACTTAACCAATTATTGAATGATTTCATTCAAATTCGCGCTTCGAGCATAGTGGCTTTACATTCTTTAAAAATAACAAACGAACAATTATCTAAAACAGCTACCCATCCAGAAATAGGATCAGTTAACTTGTCACAATTAATTTCTGCATGGGTGGTGCATGATCTAAACCATACCTCTCAAATCATACGTGTTATTGCTAAACAGTATCAAGCTGAAGTTGGCCCTTGGATTCAATACTTGCGAGTTCTTAAATAGATTTAATCATATAAAACGTAAAACTATGAAAACAGATTATTTAGTAAGTGTAAAAAAACAATTTGAGTATTACAAATTGTTAGGGGATAAAACCATAGTTCAATTGCCTGATGATAAATTATTTTGGCAATACAACGAGGAAAGTAATAGTATAGCCATTGTTATTAAACACTTATCTGGAAATATGCTTTCTCGTTGGACAGATTTTTTGACTTCCGATGGAGAAAAAGAATGGAGACACCGTGATGAAGAATTTGAAAATGATATTAAAACTAAAACTGAACTTATACAAAAATGGAATGAGGGCTGGTATTGTCTTTTCAATACCCTTAATTCTTTAAAAGATGATGATTTATCAAAAATAATTTATATCAGAAATCAAGGTCATTCTATTACGGAAGCTATTAATAGACAACTTGCACATTACCCCTATCACATCGGACAAATTGTATTTCTCGGAAAAATGATTTGTAATAAAAATTGGATTTCACTTTCTATTCCAAAAGGAAATTCAAACACTTACAATGCAGAAAAATTTTCCAAAGAAAAACACAAGGAACACTTTACAGAAGTGTTCTTAAAAAAAGCAAAAAAAGATGAATAATAACGGAATAATAACCAATCTGAATACAGCACATTCAGTGTTTTGGAAAATAACAATTTGTATTGTGGTCTATGTTTCAAAATATGTAACATATTAATATCGCATTGTTAAGAATAAGGAACTATTTGATACTTCCAAACATTATTGTCCGATAAAAAATAAAACCGTTTGATTTTATTTCATATCTATTTGTTTATTAGTGTTTTAATTTTTTAATTTGGTCATTTTTCAAAAACAGGCTACCATTGAAATGATAATTGTTCTTGTTCTGCTTTGTCAA
>JBBQSZ010000139.1:0-7075 GCA_038234745.1 Flavobacteriales bacterium
TTTCGTAGACGAAAAGTTGACAGATAGTAACGGTAGAGTAACCGATTTTCTGAAATCGGATAAAACAAATTTAGGAATTTATAAGCTAACTTACTTCACAAGTGACTACTTTAAAAGGAGCAATACCGATAGTTTTTATCCGTTCATTGAAGTGGTTTTTCAAATTAAGGACGAAAAACATTATCACGTGCCGATTACGCTTTCAGCATTTGGATACTCGACTTATAGGGGAAATTAGATTTGTAGAGTCTAAGAAAAACAACCTCGTCTAAGAAATTTTAAGCGAGGTTGTTTATTTTCTAAAAACTAGATTTCTATATAGATGTTGGTCTAGAATTAATTTATTGTTGATTTATACTACAATTTAACACCAAAAATAGATCCAACAAGAGCTGATAATCCCATTGCAATTGTTCCCCAAATTGTAATGCGTAAAATTGCTTTTGAGATGCTTGAACCACCTGTTTTTGCTGCAATTGCACCTAGAATAATTAATGAAATTATAGTAAATCCGTAAAGCCAATATTCCATTCCTTTTACTGGTGCAAAAAGAACAGCTAGAAGAGGCAAAACTCCGCCAACTGTAAATGCAGCTCCAGAAGCTCCCGCAGCTTGAATGGGATTTGCTTGACTAATTTCGTTGATACCTAATTCATCTCTAATGTGTGCTGCCAAAGCATCTTTCTCAGTCAATTCAATGGCTACTTGCATTGCGGTTTCTTTTTTGAGACCTCTATTTTCATAAATATGAGCTAATATTTGTAATTCTTCTTCAGGCATTTCAGCTAGTTCTATTATTTCGCGTTCGACATCTGCTTTTTCAGTATCCGTTTGTGAACTTACCGAAACATATTCGCCAGCAGCCATAGATAAAGCTCCAGCTACAAGTCCCGCAACAGTTGCTAAAATTATAGGTTCTCTTGATGAACTTGCTGCAGCAACTCCAATCGCTAAACTGGAAATGGATATTATTCCGTCGTTTGCTCCAAGAACAGCTGCTCTTAACCAATTGCTTCTGTGTATGTAATGATTATCTAAATAGTTATCAATTGTTACCATTATATTCGTCGTTTTTTTAAAATTAAGTCTAACATTTAGAGATGATAGAGGAAAAAATTATTTGTTTTATTTAAGTTATAAAGATAGGACTTTAGAAATAGTTTTGGAAAAAATAGTTTAAAACAATTCATAAAATTAAAAGCCAATTTATTTCACGAAAGATACAAAATGGTTTGTCGGAAGTATTCCAATTGTGCTTAATCATCATCATCATCGTGCTCTTTATTTTTTGAAAACTCTTTACTAATATACTTTTCTACTTCTTCCGAATTATTTTTAATATCGTGTTTATTACCACTTTTATGACAATTGATACAATTGGTAAAATTGGATATTCCTTCTTCTACATGTTCCTCGCGAATGGAATTCATAGAATGTTCGTGGCATCCAAAACAAGAATAGGATTTAAAATCATTTTTTGTTGTAGCAATATGGCACGCTTTACAATCTGTATTATGATCTGTATCTAAAATAAAATATTGATCATGATGGAATGTAGAAGGTTTCCATTGGGTTAAAGTGTGACACGACAAACAATTGTTGGTCGCTTTTACTGAGTTGTGAAAATCATCTTTCGGACTTTGGTGACAAGAAATACAATTGGAACGAGCAGCATTTGATTTTATCAAGGAATGATTAAAACTGATTCCATCGTTCCAAGTTGAAGTGGAATGGCAACTGAAGCACGAATTGGTAACTTGACTATGAAGCTTATTTTTGGGTTGTGAATGACAGCTTATACAATTATTTAGGTCTTTTTTATTCAAATAGATATGATTTAATTTACTTAACGCTAGCTTAGAATTCAAACCTTTATGTTCTGAGTGACAGGAAATACAATCTTGATTTTTAAGGTTTTTATGAAATAAGATTGGGTTTGAATTAGTAGAATCCTTTTTTGATTTACTTCCAATTTCAGAAATTTTATGGCAAGAAATACAATTTTCGTTTGGCGTTCTCGAAAAAACTTTGTGACAAGCAAAACAATCATTTTTGAGTTCTGAATGTTGTTGGTATAAATTTCCAGGAGAAACCATCAAATTAGGAAATGCATATACCAGTCCTAAAATTACTAAAGTGATGGTAATAAAGACATACTTTTTCATTAGTTAAAAATTAAGACTGTGACAATATGAATAATTGATAAAAGTGTCAAAAAGTATGTTATGGGCAAATGAACTGTTCGCCATTGTTTCATTTTGTCAATAGTAATGGTATCCCAAAATATTTTTTTACTAATTTCCTCCGATGACAAACCTAATTTTTCAAGTCGCATCCTTCTATTTTTCATTGTTTTGCTGGCTTGTTGCAAAATATATTTACCAATCAATCCACTTATCACATTAATTAAAAGCATAAAAATGGCTATCCAAGGCAAAATGGCATTAATATGAATTCCTGCGTGAACAAGAATCATAATTGAACCTGCCATAGCAAAATATTCGTGATAATCTAGCAGTACTTTTGGAACACCAAAATTTATAATTTTTCGCTTTTTTAAAGAATATGTAAACGAAATTATAATTGTAAAAGTTCCTAAATAACCTAAATATTTACCAATGAAAACTAAATTTGAAAAATGAAGCAATACATCAATTAATATAGCTCCTAATACCAGTGTCGAAAACCAAACTATGAATGGAATAACATCTTTAAAAATAATTCCTTTTCTCATTTTCGATAAATATTAAAATCCAAAACAAGCACTGATGAAAAACATTTGTGCTTGCTTTGAATTATATTTAATTTATTATTTAATCATCATCACCATCATGTTCTCCTTTTTCTTGGATGCTATTTTGAGTAACACCCGCCGCAATTTCAGTATGTCTAATTTGACCTCCTAAATATCCTGTACGAGCTACCAAAGCAAAACTAATAAGCGCTAAAAATAAAGTTGTTGTTGCAATAGTTTTTGCAAAGTTGCTTTTGGTATTAATGAAATAGATTCCAATTAATGATGAAACTCCTACTACAATTAAACCAACCAAAGCAAAAACTGCAAAGTCAGAATGTTGTTCGATAACATTTTCAGAAATACCTTGAATTTTTTCTACTGTTTCCTCAGCTTCTTCGCCAGTGATATAAGCTATCACAGCTCCAAGTGCTGAAATAACAAGTATGTAATAGGCTGCAACCGTTGTTGTATTACTTTTTTTCCAGATAGCAAATCCCAATACTAATGTTCCTAAAAGTGAACTAAAAATGGGAAGATGTGTGATAAGTAAATGTATATGCGTTTGATCCATAATTTCTCTATTTTAAAGTGAATTAATTTTAATAAATCGTTCTCCACTAGTCATTGAAATACCACAACGTTTTGGTGCAGTGGTTTCATAAGTATTTCCACAAGTTGGACAAACAAAATAAGTTGATGCTAATGTGTTAGTCGTGTTACTATTTAATGCAGCTAAAGCTTGTTCGTAGAATACTTTATGTTTCTTCTCTGTTTTGTAAGCATAGTTTAAACTAATTAAAGCCAATTGGTTTCCGGCAGCGTTTGCGTCTTTAAGAAAGTTTGGATACATAGTTGTAGCTTCATAGGTTTCTCCTTTAATGGCAAACTCCAAGTTCTCTTTTGTAGTTAAAACTTTTATATCAAGAACGGCGGGTTTTACAACAACACCCATTTCTTCCAGAACCGCTTTATGATTACCGGCGTGAATTTTTTCCGCTAATGATGCCGCTTTAAATAATAGGGCAATTTCTTTATATCCTTCTTCTGCAGCTTTTTTAGAAAAGGCAGCATACCGAGCTGTTGCATTTGACTCACCGTTGAAGGCTTCTTGCATATCGGCAATGGTTTTTTCTTTGGCATCTGCTGTAGTAACTGAAGTTTCAGTAGCTGATTTTTCAGTACTTTCTTTAGATTCAATTGGATTTTTCATTTCAGCTTTGTTTCCTTCTGCATTTTTGCAAGAATTTAAAGTAAGAATAGTTGTTGCTATCAAGGCAATTAATATTACATTTTTTTTCATGATTTCTGTTATAATTTATTAATTAAGATTACTTTTTTTCGTTTTTTTCGTCAGCTTCATTCTCCCCTTTTTCGGCAGGTTTTAAGGAATCTTTTACTACAGTATTAGATTTCTGCATGGTAGTATCAACGGTTGCAGGTGCTGCTGTGGTAGCTGGAGTTTCGGTTACTGTAGTTTCGTTTTTTTTGCAAGAAGTTAAGCTCAGAGCAAGAAGAAGTAATCCGAGCGTGATAATTTGTGTTTTCATAACATAACTATTTTAAGATTTTTAATAGTGTAAAGGTCAGACCAAGTGTCTTTTCCTTATCTAAGTATAATCTTAAAATTAGCTAAAGTTTTTAAGCAGGAAATTGCAATTGAAATGTGGTGCCTTTGCCCTTCACACTGCTCACTGTGAGGATAATATTTTGTGCATCGCACAAACGTTTGGCAATAGAAAGTCCCAACCCATTTCCAGGAATATGCGAGCTTCGAGAATCATCGACTCTGTAGAAACGGTTAAAAAGTAACGGCAATTGATGGTCTTCAATTCCAATTCCTTCATCTATGATACTAAGTATTTTTGTAGATTCATCCCAGTTAAAGTAAATGGTTCCGTCTGTTTTATTATATTTAATGGCATTAGAAACTAAGTTGTCTATAATCATTTCTAATAATAGAATGTCAGCACAAACGGTCGCTTCTGAAGGAATGTTGTAGTGGATTGTTATATTACTAGTTTTAATAATGGCGTTATAGGTTTTGACACTGCTTTGGATCGTATGCTTTATTACTATTTGCTCCTTATGTGCAATAAGAACAGAAGATTCGAGTCGAGCCAATTGTAAAAGTTGTTCATATAACTGAGATAAACGATTGGTTTGAAGGAGAACTTCCTGAATTTTTTCCTCATATCGTTCTGCAGTTCTAGGCTTTCTTAAAAGGACTTCAATGATTCCCTTTATGGCAGCTAATGGAGTTTGCATTTCGTGAGCAGCATCGGAAGTAAATTGTTTTTGTTGGTAAAAACTAATCTCCAATCTGCCTAATAGTTCATTGAAAGTCTTAGCCAATTGATAAATTTCATCTTCATTTTCGGGCAATGGCAAGCGAGAATTGATATTAGAATAATTAATTTTAGAAGCCGATTGAATCAATTGATGGATTGGTGCGATAGCCTTTGATGCCACAAAAATCATTATGAAATATAAAATCGAAATAATAAAAATATAGATGACGATAAGCACAATTAGCAAATTGTGCAAAACATTATACGATTCTTGCTGAGAAACTCCAATAGTGAGTTGACCAATTATTTTGCCATCATCATTAAAAACAGGAAACTGCCCTTGCCTAATTTTCTGCTTGTTAATTGTTGTATTATAAAAAACAGTTTTTTTATTTTTTGGATTAAAAAGAAAATGGCTGTTTTGTAAATTTTGCGACTTGAAAATGGTTTTTCCATTCAAATCAACAATTTGTATAAAGGTCGGATTAACTTCAATTTGGCTATGTTCTGCTTCTTCCCATTCGGGCATTTTATTTATAATGATGGCATCAGCATCCCAATCTAAATTTGAAAATACTTCTGTTTTTTCGGTAATGATATCATCATCTAAGTGCTTGTAGGATGTAAAATAAACAACGCCGTAAATAGCTATGAAAGCAATAGCCTTTAAAATGGCGATTGCAATTAAATTATAGGTAGCTATTCTTTTTTTTAAGATTAATTTCATTCGTCTTCATTAATTCTGTACCCCACGCCTCGAATGGTTTGAACAAAAGATTCTAGGTTGTTATCATCTAATTTTTTACGCAAACCATTTATAAAAACATCAATAACACCTGTGTCTTTGTCGAAATGCACGTCCCAAATTTTTTCCATAATCCGTGTTCTACGACACACTTTCCCTTTGTTGCGAAGCATAAATTCTAATAATGCAAATTCTTTTTGAGTCAAGATAATTTGTTTTCCAGATTTGGTCACTTCATGAACCTCAATATTCATTTGAATATCCCGAACAGAAAAAACCGATTGTTCGCCTGTATTCTTTCGCATTTGCACTCTAATTCGGGCTAGCAATTCTTCAAAAGCAAACGGTTTTTTCAAGTAGTCATTGGCTCCCGTTTCTAAACCAAAGACGGTATCATCTACAGTATCTTTTGCCGTCAAGAAAATTATGGGAACTTCTTTATTTACCTTGCGAACAGAGCGACAAATTTCAATACCACTAATACCAGGTAACATCCAATCGAGTAGAATGACATCATATTCGTTAACAAAATCCAAAGCCAATTCGAGACCTTTTTTACCATTGTCCGCTAAATCCACGGCAAAGCCTTCTTCTTCAAGTCCTTCCTTCAAAAAACCCGAAATGGCCGATTCATCTTCTACAATTAAGATTCTCATTGCTTTATTTTTAAAAAAGAAATACTACTATTTTTATTCACCATCCGAGGCATTAAAATCAGGCAAACCCAATTCAACTCCAGCTCCATGTTTGTAAACCAATTGCCCACCCAAATAGGCTGTACGTGCAACAGATCCAACTAAGGCAGCAAAAAGCAGGACACTTACTAGTTTAGACCATTTATGATGGTATTTAAAAAATAGTATCGCACCATAAACCAAACTTGTTGCAATGGCAAGCCATAAAGTTATAATAGCCGCTTCTTGATGCATTCCAATTGCTTTTCCCAAAATTCCTTCTTCCATTCCTTCGCCTGCAGAATCGCCTGACAAATAAGCTGCAATAGTTCCAAATGTACCTATTATTAATAAGTAAAAAGCAGCCGTATTAAAAAATGTTTTCTTAAAAACTAAACCTACTAATTCACTTAAAAAGGCGATGATCAATAATGCAATGGGAAAATGTATCACCATAGCATGCAAATGTGTTGAAGATATCATAGTACTTAAATTTTTGACAAATATCAAAATAGAAGTATTTGTAAAGGCTTAGTGAATTCTTAAGTTTATCTAAAGTTACCGTTTTTAATAAGAAATCCGTTTTTTAAAATTCAGGTAAATAATATTTCCAAAACAAGAAATGCTGAAT
>JBBQSZ010000140.1:0-6899 GCA_038234745.1 Flavobacteriales bacterium
ACATCGCTTCTACATAATCTTTGGCGTGTCCCCAGTCTCTTTGTGAGTTCAGGTTTCCTAGATACAAACAATCTTGTTTTCCCAAAGCGATGGCTGCGGTTGCCATCGTAATTTTTCGGGTTACAAAAGTCTCCCCTCTTCGTGGTGATTCGTGGTTGAATAAGATTCCATTACAAGCATAGATATTATAGGCTTCACGGTAGTTTTTGGTAATCCAAAAACCATATATTTTAGCCACACCATAAGGAGAACGCGGATAAAACGGAGAATTTTCATCATAGAAACCCGCTGCATTTTTATTTTCTGCCAATCCGCCATACAATTCAGAAGTAGAAGCTTGATAGATTCTAGTTTTCTTTTCCAAACCCAAAATCCGAACCGCTTCTAATATTCTTAAAGGCCCTATTCCATCTACATTCGCCACATATTCAGGAGAATCGAAAGACACTTTTACATGAGACATCGCCCCAAGATTATAGATTTCATCGGGTTGCACTTCCTGGATAATTCGGATAATATTAGTGGAATCAGTCAAATCACCATAATGCAATTTAAAATTTACATGAGCCTCATGTTGGTCTTGATAGAGGTGATCAATGCGTTGGGTGTTAAAAGAAGAAGCCCGTCTTTTCACTCCGTGAACTTGGTATCCTTTTTCTAATAATAATTCGGCTAAATAAGATCCATCTTGACCAGTAACTCCAGTTATTAGAGCTATTTTTTGTTTTGTATTGCTCATATTGTTTTTAGTTGACTTTGGTGTATTAATTTGGTTAACTGTTTAATCGGTTAATTGGTTAATTGATTAATTGGTTAATCGCTTAGTTGGTTAATTGGTTAATCGCTTAGTTGGTTAATCGCTTAGTTGGTTAATCATATAACCTCTTCCTAAACGATTAAGCAGTTAATCTTTTCCTAAGCAGTTAAACCTTTTCCTATACAGTTAAACTTTTTTCTTCAACGTTTCTTTAGTATTAATTTGATATTTATAAAGTGCATTGAGTTTATTCAATATGACATCCAATTGAATTCTAAGTTCCGTATATTTTTCATCATTAATATAGTTCATATCCAAAGCTGTATTCAAATGATCAATTGTTTCTAATCCCGTTGAATAAGACATATTAGTAAAATGTGCTTGGTCAAAATTAGAAGATCTACCAGAACCTTCGGCTAAATTTGCCGCTATACTTGCTGAAGCTCTATTGATTTGACTCGTCAAATCATATCGTTCTTCTTTTGGAAAGAAACGACTCATCAGCTTTATATCAATCTTAAATTTTCTAGCTAACTGATAAACGTCTAACTTTTCGAAAGAGTAGATATGATAATTCATTTTTATAGTGTTTAATTGGTTGTGTGATTGTTTGTTTAATCGGTTAATTGATGATTTGGTTAAATGGTTAATCGTTTAACTGGTTAATTGTTTAACTGTTTAATAATTTAACTGGTTAATAATTTAACTGGTTAATCGTTTAACTGGTTAATTGTTTAAATGGTTAATTGTTTAAATGGTTAATTGTTTAACTGTTTAAAATTTTCCTACCCGATTAACCCTTTCCTAAACGATTAACCCTTTCCTAAACGATTAAGCAGTTAAACTTTTCCTAGGCGATTAACCCTTTCCTAAACGATTAACCCTTTCCTAAACGATTAACCCTTTTCCTAACCGATTAACCCTTTTCCTAAACGATTAACCCGTTAAACTTTTCCTAAGCGATTAAACGACTTCTACATTTTCACTTCCTTAATCTTCCCTTCGTTCTCTAAAAACCAATTATAAGTTAACTGGATTCCTTCCTCTAAACTCACTTTGTGTTTCCACCCCAACTCGTGCATTTTAGAAATATCCATCAATTTGCGTGGCGTTCCATCGGGTTTAGTGGCATCCCAAATGATTTCGCCTTGATGTCCTGTGATTTTTTGAATGGTTTCTGCCAATGCTTTGATGGTTAAATCAACTCCTGTTCCTACATTATATAAATAGTCGGGCAACCTGTTTTCTAAGGCAAAAACGACAGCCGCTGCCATATCATCCACAAACAAAAATTCTCTTAAAGGCGTTCCACTTCCCCACAGTTCAACGGAGGCATTGTCTTTTAGTTTTGCTTCGTGAAATTTTCGCATCATCGCTGGGAGTACATGCGAAGTATTCAAATCGAAATTATCAAAAGTTCCGTATAAATTGGTCGGCATTAAACTAACATAATCTTTTCCAAACTGTTTGCGAATGGCCTGGCATGCTTTTACTCCTGTTATTTTGGCAATGGCATACCATTCATTTGTAGGTTCCAGATCGCCGGTAAGCAAACTTTCTTCTTTCAAGGGTTTTGGTGCTAGCCTAGGATAAATACAAGAACTACCTAAGAAAATAAATTTTTCAATTCCCGCCTGTAAAGCAGAATCAATTAAATTATTCTGAATCTGCAGGTTTTCCATAATAAACTGATAGGGATAATTAGTATTGGCCAATATTCCCCCCACTCTTGCTGCTGCATCAATGACCACATCTGGTTTTTCTTTTGCAAAAAAATCGCGAACCGCTTGTTGATTTCGCAAATCTAAGCAAGCACTTGAAGCTCCAATCAAATTAGTATATCCTTTAGCTGCAAGTGTTCTCCAAATAGCGGAACCCACCATCCCTCGATGACCTGCAATGTATATTTTTGAATTTAAATTCATGGGAATTTCTTTTATAATTTAAAAAAATTAGTGCTTACCCGTTGGGTACAATTATTAAAAACGTCTGTTCGAGGTATAATTTTTTTCAAAAAATGCAATATAAAATGACGTTATTTGAATGTTTGCACTTCTAATTCCCCTCTTGAAATCGAAGAATCAACGACTCCAAAATAAATAACATCAAGAGTTATAGGGGTTAGTAGTGTGTGTTTTTTAATATCCGTAAATCAGTTATTTATGTTAAAACGGCAATGGTAGTGCTTTTTTTTCGGACTGAAACGAAACAAAAAATTATCATCAAAAACTAATTGCAACCAACGGCTTAGTGCTTACAAGTTTATAGCACTATTGTAGTATACTATAGCAGCGACGAAGGGGGTTTCAATTGCATTTTGACACAATCCAGTTGATGCTTACCAACTATAGTAAGTTCAAATCTTTAACCACTTTCCATGGCTTCGCCCTCCCTACTCACAAGATAGGTTCGAAATGGAAAGAATCTGTCGCCGGCAAATATACATAAAACCGCTTATGTTTTATTTACACCTCTTTATGTTTTATATACAACTTTTCCATATTTTATAAGTTTCAAAAAAGCCAAAATAAATAAACACTTTACGTATTGACAGTCAGCTATTTAAAAAGTAATCATCAACTGTTAATTTAAAAAAAACAGACTAGGCGAAAATTTAGTTGTTAAAAGACACAAAATTGTTTGGAATAGTTACGATACTGTATAAAATTACATTAATTTCAGATAAAATTTCTTTTTATCCAGATTTATAAAATAAATTATCTCGCGAAGCCACTAATTCGCAATATTTTCGGCAACTTTTTTTGCGACTTTGCGACTTTGCGAGAAAAGATCAAAAATAAGCTGTAAGCATTTAAGCACATACCAAACCTAATGAATTCAATACTTAACAGGTTTTTAAAAAAGTTTTATCGGACAACATTGATAAAATTTTATTCCTTACGGTTTTCCTCATTTTGAATCATTAATTTCAGATAAAATTTCTTTTTATTTAGATTTATAAAATAAATTATCTCGCGAAGGCGCAATGTTTTCGGCAACTTTTTTTGCGACTTTGCGACTTTGTGAGAAAAGATCAAAATAAGCTGTAAGCATTTAAACACATATAAACCTAATGAATTCAATACTTAACAGGTCTTTAAAAAAGTTTTATCGGACAACATTGAATTGTAATATGCATCTTTCATTTTAACCCTTGATTCACATTATTCGTTGTTTGTTTTTCATCCGAATCAAGGATCGAAACTTTAAATACAAATCTGACAGGTTTTCAAAACCTGTCAGATTTAATAATTTGAATCATTAATGTCCGATAAAATTTCTTTTTATCCAGATTTATAAAATAAAGTATCTCGCGAAGGCGCTAATTCACAGTGTTTTCGGCAACTTTTTTTGCGACTTTGCGAGAAAAGATCAAAAATAAGCTGTAAGCATTTAAACACATACCAAACCTAATGAATTCAATACTTAACAGGTTTTTAAAATAGTTTTATCGGACAACATTAATAAAATTATATTCCTCACGGTTTTCCTCATTTTGAATCATTTTTGTTCAATAAAATTACTGCTGGCCCGAATTAACAAAATAGTGAATTCGCAAATACAAAAAACCGCACTAAGTCACCAGAAAATTAATTTGAACTAAGCCTGTACTAATTCTATTTTTTAGTACTGCTGCAATGTTCAATTTAAGCGCAACCTTTCCCGTACCTTTCCCGTACCTTTCCCGTACCTCTCCCCATCAAAATGGCAACAAAAAAACAGTAAATAAAGACCCCATAAAAAACCCAATATCGTAATTGGAGAAAAAAAATATGTTGCAATTCAAAGGATTTTATTTCAATAAGAGGTCTAATTTTTTTCAAAAAATGCAATATAAAATGACGTTATTTGAATGTTTGCACTACTAATTCCCTTCTTGAAATCGAAGATTCAACGACTCCAAAATAAATAACATCAGGAGTTATAGGGGCTAGGAGTTGGTTTTTTAAATATCAGTAAGTCAGTTATTTATGCAAAATTATCAATAGTAATACTCGGTGGCTCTTTTTTGTATAAGATGAAAAAAGCACCCTAAAATTGGAAAATGCCACATATGGAATCGGTAGTAAATAGGAAAGTATTTGGAGAAATTGCAAAGGACTAGTCCGTAAGAAGCTATTCTAGAGCAACCAAATCTTTGGAAGACAGCGTGGAAAACTCTTAAACAATTAACCAGTTAACCAGTCTAATACTGATTCGTGGTCAACAAAACCAAAGTACAAGCTACTTCTGCCTTAATACCATTTAATTCCAACAACTGATAGAACTCTGGATTTTCGGTTCCAGGATTGAAAATCACACGCTTGGGTTTCGATTCAACGATATAATTGTAATAATCACGTTGACGTGTTGGATTCAAATATAAAGTAATCGTATCAACGTTTTTTAAAGGAATGGCCTTCGTTTGAATTTTAATTCCAGCGACTTCACCAGCATTCTGACCTATTGCTAGAACAGAATGTCCTTTTTCTACCAATAATGAGATTGCTTTGTAAGCATATTTTTCAGGTTTGGCAGTCGCACCAAGAACCAATGTTTTTTTATTTTTCATTTTCTTTAATTGTATGGCACAAAAGTAGTCAAAAAGAGTCAATGGACACGCTATTCCAGTTCTTATACAGGGCATTCGCTTTAAAAAAAGTTAGACATGAATTTATTTCGTCTCTTCGCTAGCGCTCAATGTCATTAAGTTAAGAAAACAGATATAATTATATTATTAATAATCAGTTATTTGCATTGTTAAAAGTAATATATTTCGTATATTTATGTTTTTAATTAAATATGGTTTAGATGCAAAAAAAACTCGATTTCAATAATAGAAAAATTGAGAGAATTGATTTTTAGTGATGAAATAATTTTAGAGTACAAAATGAATCTATCAGATTTTACCAGAAAAAGAAAACAACCTTTTGGAAATGTTTTACTTTTTATGTTTAATTTATTAAGGAAGAGTTTAGTTATAGAAATTGACAATTTTATGCAACATCTTAACTCAAAAATTGAAGACAGAAGTGTTCAAAATTTCACTTCAAGTGCCTTTGTTCAAAAACGTAAAAAGATAAATCCAGATGTTTTTAAATATCTTTCATCTGTAATAGTAGCTAATAATTATGACTGTAATTGTAATAACAACATCAAACTCTTTAATGGCTTTAGAGTTTTAGCTGTTGATGGTTCTAAGATAACATTACCTTGTACCGAAGAGCTTAAAAAAACTTTTGGAGAATCTAAAAACCAAACCAACACCACGGTAGTTCAAGGAAAAGCATCTGTTTTGTATGACGTGTTAAATGGTATAGTTTTAGACTCAGTTTTAGACAATATAGGATTAAGTGAGCGAGAATTAGCATTACGTCATTCTTGTCAATGGAAAAACAATGATTTGATAATTTATGATAGAGGTTATCCTTCTTATGATTTTAAATATGAACACATTACAAAAGGGGTTGAATATTTAATCCGTGCAAAAATAAGTCATAGCAAGGCAGTAAAATCTTTTATAGAAAGTGGAAAAACCTCAACTATCATTGAACTATTTCCTCAAGAAAAACATTGTTTTAAAGATAAAAAATACAATAAAAACACAGCAATAAAAGTGCGATTAATTCGTGTAGATTTGCCTAGTGGTGAAATTGAAATATTGATGACCTCTTTATTTGACAGCCAAACGTATCCTTCAAAAATGTTCAAAGAATTATATTTTTTGAGATGGGGAATAGAAACTTTTTATGATGAATTAAAGAACAAATTGAAAGTAGAATATTTTACGGGATATTCCAAGATAAGTATTCTACAAGATTTTTATTGCGCTATCTTTATAAGCAATCTACAATCAATTATAGTCAATGATTTGCAGCAGGAATTGATAGAAAAAAGTCAGGGGAAAATGTATGTTCAAAAGATAAACACAAATTTATCTTATGGGTTTTTGAAAAATAGAATTTTAGAATTACTTTTTAAAGAAGCATCTTTAGAAAATGTTTTTCAAGAATTAGAATCCCTGTTTGTTAAAAACACGATTCCTATCAGGAAAAACAGAAACAATATAAGAGATGTTGGAAAATATAGAACTAGAATGAAACCAGTTATCCTTAAAAATCAGAAAGATGCAATATAAAATTCTCTTAACTTAATGACATTG
>JBBQSZ010000141.1:0-6801 GCA_038234745.1 Flavobacteriales bacterium
GAGGCTCTCCCCGTCGGCGATGCCGGCGGGGCAGCCTACTCGATTAGCAGCTGCCATTCGTTCTATGGATTCAGCCATTCTCTGTCAGGTTTAGCTAAAAGTCTTGCGTTATTATATGCTTGGTCAAGGCTTAAAATTGTATGCGCTTCGTGTATATTTTCGTTTTTGTTTACAACTAGTGCTGCAACTGCTTCTGCTTTATTTGACCTAAAACAAAGTGGAAGCAAAAACTGAATTCTGTTGTCGTAAAAATGTGGAATAGCAGTTTTGTAGTTTCTCTTAATTCGTTTTTTAGCAAGTTCAATAGCGTCCTTTATTTCTTCTATAAATGCTTCATCGTCCAGATTTCTTATTCTTTCAGATTCAATTCTAATTTTTCTTTTCAAAAGGTGTTCTTTGTCGGGAATGATAGGAACTCTTGTATCAAATATTAAGTCTGCAACTTCTGCTTCAGAAAAATAAGTTGCTATATCAGGAACCGCTATAAAATATCTTCTATAAACAGATTGTTCAGTATTAAATTCTATGAAGTTCCACTCAGCCGACTGAACGCCCCAACCTGTCAGTTTGGAATAGTTTGGATTCTTAATAAAATATGCAAATATTTCATCTTGTTGCGGTGTAACAAGTCCTGTATTAAAATATGCGTATTCCTTTTTGTCTTTTGTAGATTTACCTCTCTCAATTTTATCCTGTTTAATTAAGCGGTTACAGGTTTGGTTTAAGTAACTAAACAAAACAGGCACTCCTCTAGTCGGCTTTTTAAGATAGTCCCAGTTTTCCGTTTCAGCGAGTGCTTTTAAGTCTAAAAGACTTTGTTTGAGATTAGTGTAATTTGCAAATTCTTCAATGTGGTAACGGTCGTCAATTTTTAAAATGTCTACTGCACATTTGCCTTTGTCGTTGCTACCAATAGTAAATACAACAGGCTCACCTATTTCAACTCTTTCATATTTGTCAGCAAATGCTTTCCGTATTCCAGAGTGATGGAAAAATACTTTCTCATTGCTGTTATAGTCTTGAATATTCCCAATTCCCCTTTCTTGGTCAAACGAAACGATGTGTCCGACTTGTCGTTTAGCTAGGTCAAGTTTAATATTAATAGCTTCTTTTTCACCTGCTCGTTTTGATGACTCTCCAATGTCAAATGTGATTGGCTCGTCTTTGAACTTATCAAATTCAAATAGTGTTTTTAGTTCTCCTTGAACATTCTGATAACTGAAATACAAATCTTTTGTTTGTCCGTCAACATTGAGTTTACCCCAAAATTCAAGTGGTTTGTAAAATTTAATTTGTCCGTTCATTTTTTCTATGTTTAATGTTGTTACTGATTTTCTTTATGGTTGCTGCTAACGGTCCGGCGGTTGCTGTTCGGTGGCGATTTCACCACTAAACTTACCACGAAGAACAAAGGTTTCAATATTCACGTCTCTGTCATACGAAGCACTGCCACGCCACTAACAGCAAACGCCTGTTAGCGTTTCGTTGTTTATTTTTCTCGTTAAATTTTCTTTCATTTTTGCTGCATTGTCTTTCAGTATGTGCGGTTGGGCAGGCATACTCTTTTGCAGGGTATGACCGTAATTTAATGTAGAATTAAATTCCATATTTATTAATTTTATCCCAAAATTGTGACCATTTGCTATCTGTATAATTAAAACAACGTAAGCATAAAACCGATTGTGCCCCTCGAGTTTTCCACTTCATGCCTGAATTGCACAGACGTTGTTTAATTATTACTTTGCATGCTGCTTCAACAACACCTGAACCAATTGGAAAATATTTTATTGCATATTCATAATAATTCATTTGATGCAAATGATTTTCAAAATATGTTATTGCAGATTCTATTTTTTTCATTTTAACATCTGCGATTTTTAACATTCTGAATTTCCTGATTTCTTTTAGTAATGTTTTAGCCGATCCTTCTTCATGTTTTAACTGATGGCGTGCATTCTTGAACCAATCCTGTCCTTTCCCTTTTTGCTTAAATCCATTTTCCGAAACTACCGATAAATATTCCGTAGCATGATAGAAGTCTAATATTTGGAATTGTGTATGTTGTTCTAAAAATATCCAATTATCTTTGGCACCATCTGCTATGCCAATATAAATAGCATTGGGGTATTTCATTTTAATCAGGGAAATTTCCTTCTCAAATTCTTGTAGAAATGTAGACTTGCCGTATTCCGGAGCTGCTGATGTATAAAGTGTGAACAATCGTTCTCCTTGTTTATCATACAAAGCTATTGTGCCAACCATCGCCGAACGATAACCATCCTTTACCATAAGCATACAAGTTCCGTCTAAACTGATTCCTATGGCGTTGACTTCTTCTGTTGAAACAGGAACATGGTATTCCCACTTTTTATCCTTTTCTTTAATCGTATTGGCAACAGCTTCGCTTATATCTTGTATAAACGATCGGGAAATATACCGGTCATGATTTTCGCTTAGGTCGGTTTGTACAATTTGAGAGCCATTTCTGGAATACTTACTGGATACAATCTTTGCGAATTTTGGCGTCGTACCTACTATTATTCGTGCATCATTTTCTAATGGACAAAATGTTTCCCCTCCTCTATTAGTTTGATAAACATGCCGGTCTATTTCAATCTCACCATACGGAGTCTGATATGCTTTTGATACTCGCCCCTTACTTGTGTAATTTATCCCTTTAATTTTTAGAGGTGAGCCATCAGTGTCGAATTGTGATAAGGCATGCCCTGTTGCAATTTCGCCAACAAAATTTGTTGCTTTTTGAATGGCCTCCTCACAGGTAAGCATTGATTTTGATACAGGAATTTCAATCTCGATTTTTATCGATGTCTGACTTTTGTTAATTATTTTTGCTTGCATAGGTTTTTTTACCGCAAAGATAATTAATTTACATCAAATAACAACCATACCCCTTTTGCAAGCTTTGGTCTGTGAGTTGGCTTGTGTGGCTTGTAAATGTGTATGACTGCGAAGTGTCGGCATTAGTTTGTTATTTTAATTATTTCTACAAAATTGTCAAGGTTACCAATTTTCACAATCTCACCAATAGTATGTCCTAGTAAAGAATATGCTAAAGGTGATTTGTAATATATTTTTTGAATTCCACTTGAATTGTCTTTTTTATTGTTTTCTGTAGAGACAAGCTGAACTATTATATCCTTACCGTTATTTACATATTTTACTTCTACCTTGCTATTTAGTTTTACTTCTTCAGAAAAAATATTTGTCTGGACTGGTCTTTCAATTGTCTGAATAATTTCATTGTCCTTCTCAATGTCAATAAAAGATGTTTGTATAACGTAATCTTCAATAATTATTATATCATCTGTAAAAGCATTGGAGAATGAAGGTTTGTTATTGCTAATATTTTTACTATGGGTGGTGACCGTATCTTTTATAAAATGGATTAGTCTACTAGTTTCTCTTCCTGAATTTCTCCACCAATTTGTACTCCATATTCTGTGAAATACAAAACCATGATTTTCTAATATTTTTTGTCTATGCTTATCATATAGATAGGCTTCCCTACTTGAATGATATTTAGCTCCATCGCATTCAATTGCAATTTTTGGAACGCCATCAATTTGGGGGTCATAGACAATATCTATTCTAAAACCTGCAAACTGCAATTGAGAAATTAGTTTTTCAGTGCCCAATTTCTCTGCTAAACTTTGATAAACTTCTTCTTCAAAAGGCGACTCTAAATCCTCGCCTCTGAAAGAATCAAAACTTGCACTTTTTGTCGTATTTTCTGCAAGAGAAGTAAGAACAGATATTCTCAACTCGTCATTTCTGTCGCTAATAGCTTTACAATATGCCAAATATGCGTATAGAACTGCTCTCTTATTATTAGAACCTTCAATACCCAAGTATTCCTTATAATTCATAAACACCTGTTCTGGTATCGACGAACATACATAAACTTTAAATTTAGCTCTTGTAATAATTACATTTAATAGTCTATACCCTTTAGAATGGTTTAAAGGGCCAAATCTTTGAGCAAATTTTCTGTCTTTGCCAATTCCATATGTTGTAGAAAGTATTATAACATCTCGTTCATCCCCTTGAATATTTTCTAAATTTTTAATAAATGATTTATTACTCTTGGGGTCATCTAGTCCAAGTTCTTGAACTTTTTCATTAAACGATCTGAACTTATCAAATTTTTTTCTTTCATTTATTTTAGATATAATTAAATTTCTTTGAGCAATATTAAATGTAGCTATACCCACGGTTGGATATTCTCCATTTGGTAAACGGTTTATGTTTTTATCTATGATTGAAAGAACCATTTCAGCTTCTGCATCATTTGTATGTTCAGAAAATGTTCCATTTACTTGGATATACTTAATTGGCAAATAATCAAAATTATTGGGAAGTGGCTTTAAACGTTGATTGTAAAACGCGTAATTGGAAAAGTCAATTAAAAATGGATGCCTTGATCGGTAGTGAAAATCCAAGTGTTTTCTTTGGAAATTTAATTCAGAGCCGAAGTCAAGTAGTGATTCACAAGACAAAAGCATATTGTCTTTGTCAGGGATAATTTCAGTATCTTCTTCTAAATCATCTTCATCTTCAACCACACCATCAAATACTTTACTAAAGTAGTTAGAAGGTGGCATTTGATGCTCGTCACCGGCAATAATGATTTGTTTCCCTTTTAAAATTGCTGGCAAATTGTCTTCAAGTCGTAACTGGCTGGCTTCGTCAAACATTACAATGTCAAAATATCCATTCATTCCTTTGAATAGATTACTTGCTACATCCGGAGAAGTAAGAATTATTGGGAAAAAGGTAGTGAAAAGATTTGCATCATATTGAACAATTTGCCTTAATGAAAGTCTTTTGAAACGATTACTACTACGTTTATTGTATAAATTCTCAACTGAGAGATTTATGTTTTTCTGTTCAAATTCTCTGGTGGTGTCAATTTGTTTTGAAAACCAAAATTCTTTGATGAATTTGAGTTGTTCATTTTCTAATCCATTTAAAGTTTTATCAAGTTCCTTATGTTCGTCATCATTTGTTGGCAAATCCAAATTTGCAGAATTTATAAGCATTGAATTGAGGTAGAACACTAAAAACGTTTTTCTCCAATTGTTTTTCGGTTTTAATTCGTTTACAATCGATTTGTTAATTTCCGATAAGCCATTATAAAACTGAAACCACTTAAATTCTATTGTAAAAAAATCATTGTCTGACTTAAAATATTCAGTTTTATTACGGATAAGCGTTTCAATGTCAGCTATGAATTTGTAGAATTCTGTGAATTTTACTTTTTCAACTGTCCAACTGTCGTTTTTAATCTTTTCAGCTAATGAATTTACTTTTTCTTGCAGTATAGGAAGGCTTTTAATTTTAATTTCTTTTGGGTTTGCTTTCAGTAAACTTATCTGTTGAAATTCATTTTGGATTTTAGAATCAAATTCATCTTTAATCAATTCCATCTTTTCTTTTATTTCTGATAAAACTTCTTTATTCTCCGTGAATGTCTTATCAAAAGAATATTTCAGACTAATGTCTTTGTTCTCTGCTAAATCCTTTGAAAGTATTTGGAATGATGAATTTACTTCTGACAAATACTTTTTGATGGTGGATTGAATTGATTGGAGTTTTGCCTTAACGTCCTCAGTATTTATTGAATCGTTTATCGCAGATTGTATTATTTGGAAAAATTTATTGCTATCACTTGTGTTCAATACAGAACCCAGATTAAATGAAACAAATTCGTTTTCAATTTTGTTGTTAAACCCGTTTTTAACACTTGTGATTCCATTCCTAAATGTCTGTAAGGAATTTTTCTTTGTTTCCAAAGTACCACTAAAATATAGAGTTTGAAAATCCTTTGAAGTTTTCAAATAATCTTCAAGTTTTGAAAAATTACTTTGTAACGCTAAATTGTCAGCAATTGTTTTTTTCTTGTTTTTGGAAAAAGCGGATAAGAATCTAAAACCGAAACTATTGACTTTAGATTGATTTGTTAAGTCAGGATTATTATTGTTAATGCTAAAAATTGACTCAATTTGAAAAACAATTTGAGATGTGTTTTCAAATTGTTGGGCTAATTTAATTTTTCTAAAATTATAGTAATCTTCTCTGGTTGCAGAAACTAATGTACTCAATTCATGTTCTTTTGTAACTATCTCCTCTATACAGCTATTGATGGAGGATATTTGATTTTTCAATTCAGTCTTTCTTAAACTTACAAATTCACATTTGTTGACCTCTAACAGGAGTTGGATTTGTTCAAGTTGCTTACGATAATTATCAAAATCGTCATTTATACCCTGCTCAATAATGTAAGGATTGTCGCCACCCAACTTTAATGAATTAATAAACGATTTTGATTCAATCGGCAAATAATCTGTGTAAAGTATTTGCCCTTTCTTAACTATATCAAGCAGTGCATTTAATTCTTTTGTAGAATAATTGAACAAATTCTTATCAATATTTAAATTGCTATCGTCAGTATTTCCTTTTAATTCTGTCAATAAATCGCCAACTACAGCTGTCCAAGATTTATTTCCAATAAGTTTTTTGTCAAGTTTTTTATGCTTGTTATTAATATTTGTAATTAAGTCTTTGGCTTTGATAATAAGGTTATCCAAAGATTCCTTTGAATAGTTATATCTGTATCGTTTGTATTCAGAATTATCGACTCTGTCTCTGACAGAATCAACAACCGTTTTACGATCTTTTACAATATCTCTGATTAATACGCAATGATAATTCAAGCCTTTTTCAGTTAGTGCATTATGCAAAACCTCAAGTGCAGTTCTTTTTTCACATACTACAATCGTT
>JBBQSZ010000142.1:0-6754 GCA_038234745.1 Flavobacteriales bacterium
TACGTCTAAATTAAAATCAGTTCCCGATAAATTCTTTTTTTCTAAAACAGTTTGACCAATAATTGAAATAATTTTTAAAGTTCCGTTTTCAATTGAATTGGAAAGATTAATATTTAAATGAGAAGTTGTTGGATTAGGATAGACTTTTAGATTTAAAACCTCTCTTTCAAAAGTAGATGTTCCCAAAGTAATTTTTTGAGTTCCTATTCCTACTGCAAAATCTGAAAAAGAAGTAAGTCCTAAAAGTTTTGCAGTAACCGTTCCAGCATTAATGGTAGCAAGCGTTCCTGTTCCTTGAACACTCCAAGTACTTGTGCCATTATCTCTTTTTATAACTGTATATTTTTCAGGATCCACTACTGAATTTGTTGATCCTTTAATCATTACGGTCATATCATAATTTCCACTTGTTGGTTGAGCATTTGGTGTTATTGTAAACGAACCTGCATTAAGTGCTTTGTCAATAGTAGTTCCACCATAAGAAATTGAAGGAGCGGTTCCAGTAATTGCTCCAGAAGTAAATGTTGCTGCTATTTTAGTAACCCCAACTAAATTATTGGCTGAAATCGTAGTAGATTGAAATGCAGTGCTTTTCCCAACTGGAAATTCATAAACACCTGTTGAATTTACAGCGCGCTCTAATGTTCCTCCGTATAAATAGCTAGTTTCAGACGTTCCAGCAATAGACACTGGAGAAGGATTTGTAATACTTACTTTTTTCCCATTCATATTGAACTTCCCTGAAGCAAATGTAATCGAGGGAACATTCATATTGTAAAAAATAGAAAGTGTAGTATTCAAAACAAGAGAATTGGAAAATGCATTTGCATATAAAAAAGACGCATCAGACCCAGTAAAATTTACACTTCCATTTCCTTTCCATTCTTTAGAACCCAAACCTTGAAAAAATCCTGCATTGTTAAGAACGATTGTACCTTCATTTTTAATCCCTCCGGTTAATGTTAAAGTAGTTGGCAACGGTAATGTTACTCCTGAATTTATTTCTAAAGAAGCTGCAACTGGAGATGTTGAAATGGTCGGATAATTGGTAGTTGGTGCATCAAAAACTACTTTCATTGTATTATTTGGAACACCATTAGTCCAATTGGATATTGAATTCCAATCGTTACTAACACCTAACCAAGTGGTGGAAGCTATTATTGGAAAATTTCCTGATTTGCATTGTGCAATGGCTACATCTTTGCGAAGCCCTGAATTAGTGGAATAAAAGCCGTAAGCCGTCGTCATATCTGGAGCTGCATTAAAACCTGTCAAATTTACTGTCCCGAATGAAGTTGTAGGTAAACTAGTAGTTGTTCCTCCTGCTGCTACGGCTGAAAATTCTGCCCCTAAAAGATAGGTGTCATTATAGGCGGTAATATAAGTTTGACCTGCATCTCCTGCTTTTCCACCAGATATAAATTTATCGATATTCCAATTGGTATCGGTTTCTATGATTGCACTAGCATATTTTGTTGCATCAGCAGGATAAACTGAATTTACACCCGCAGAATAGGCTCCATCTTTATAAAATTTGGTTGTAATAACTAATTTTCCATTAGGTAGCGCTAAAAATCTGTCAAAACTTCCATTAATCTGAAAAGGATTGTCTGAAATGGTAGAATAATCTTTGGCTTTAATAAAATTCAAGTTTTTATCTACTTCCATCATTCCGTCAAAAGTATTGACATAATAAGCATTAACAGCAGCCAGTGGATGCGGCAAATTTTGAAATGCTCCAGGATTTGCAGAACCTTGGCTCCAACGAAACACTAAATTCCCATTAGTTCGATTAACTTGAAATTGAGTAGCTCCACCTTTAAATGTTTGTGCATTTGTCACTGTGCCCGTTGAGTTTAGCGATATTAAGGTAGAATAGCCATAAGTAGGATCTCCACCAGGATGCGCAATTCCGTCAAAAGTAAATCCGGCAGCTCCTGTACCAAAAACAAAAAGATGAACGTTCTCGTCATTATCAATGAATTTGTCTTTTAGATCATAATTGGCATCGCTTGATCCGACTCCTGTTCCAGTTCCGTTTTTGAACCATAATGTATCTCCGTTTGCATTTAATTTGAACAAAGGATAATTGGCTGAACCAGGATTCCAGCCCCAAAAAAATATATTTCCTGAATTGGAAACCGCTAATTTAAATACTTGAGTACTTGCAGAACTAAGCGTTCCCATATCGAAGCTTTTTGCCCAAAGTGCATTCCCAGTTGCATCAAATTTTGCAATTACACTTTTTTTAAATTCTGAACCAGGAATGATCACACCATTTCCAAGATCGAAATCTACAACATCAACAAATGCACCACCAATATAAAAATTACCTGCATCATCTGTAGTGATACAATCAAAATTTAAAGGAATATTTATAAATGAACGTATAATTGTGGGAGCTCCAGATACAGCATTTATTTTTCCGAAAAATTTAATATTCCCTGGATAACTTAATTGCTTTGGTGCCGTTAAAGTTGTTGATCCAAAATAAGCAGCAGCTAATGCTTGACCGCCCATTAAAATTTCCGAACCATCGGCAGTATATTTAAGGTGTTTGAAAGTCGTTCCTCCAAGAGAGCCTGTATTAAAAGCCCAATCCCAACCACCACCGATTTGTGCATTCGCGTTTGAGAGAGTCAAAGCTAAAATTAAAGTAATTATTTTTTTCATGATTATATTTTTTAAAATGTATTTGACAAAAATGCGCTTTTTATAAACACAAAAAAATACGACATTTGTCGTATTTTTAGATAAAAAACCAGCCCGCTTTGTGGGCTGGTTAAACTACAATAAGGATGAATTATTTTTTAATCACTTTAAAGGTTTTATTAGCATTATCAGTAGTTACCTGAATCAAATAAGTTCCATTAGGTAAATTTGACATATCTATTTTTGTCTCTAAATCATTTAATACTTTAGTTGATAAAGTCCTTCCTAACATATCTGTAACCTCTATTTTTGACATAGCTTCTGAATTTGAAATATTCAAAATAGAAGTAACAGGATTAGGATAAATTTTGATTTCTTTGAAAACAAAATTTTCCGTTCCTAAACATGCACCAGTAGTTACTGTAACAGCAAATCGTGATGGACTTTCGCAAGTTCCATTGTTTTGACTTGCATAATACGTCATTCCTGAAACTAGGGTTGTATTATTTGGAACAACACTTCCATTAGTAGATGCATCATACCAAACAATATTTGTTCCGGTAATTGCCAATGACCCCACTTTTTCACTACCGCAAAATGTTTGATTTGCATTTCCTGTTGGTGCATTTACAACCTCTATAGAAGCTATAACTGGAGATCTTGCAGATAAACAAGTTCCATTAGTTGCATCAACATAGTAGGTTTTATTTGCGCTAAAAGACGGAGTTACAAAACTAGTTCCTGTTCCAAGAGCTGTTCCACCAGAAGCATCGGCATACCAATTGAGCGTGCCTGCACTTGCTGTCGCTTTTAAAGTAACCGTACCCGCATCACAACGACTCGCTGGAGTTGTTGAGGTAATTGTTGGATAATCATTTACGGTAATATATGTTGTTATCGTCTTGGTATCATTCCCATTATAATTGAATGCTTTCAAGGTAACTGCATAAGAACCCGCTGTGCTATAAACCACCGTTGGATTTTGAACTATTGAACTGTTTGGCGTTCCTCCAGGCAATGTCCACGTCCAAGCTCCGGGAATATTAGTTGACGTATCCGTAAATGTTACCGATTGACCTACACAAATAGTAGTTGCCGAAGCTGTAAAACTAGCAACTGGAGGTTGAGTTGGACAAATTGGGGCTGTAATATCCATAGAACTACCATCACTTATACCACCAAAGTAGGCATAAAATTGCGGTGGAAAACCACAAGTTGTGTTTTCAATCGTTTCTACACCTTGACCATCTCCTTTTCCACCCATGTAAGCAAAGAAATGATTTGGAGTGCCACACATTGTTGATTCAAAGGTTTCCAACCCTCCACCATCACCATTTCCGCCCATATAAGCATAAAAATGATTTGGAGTGCTGCATGTGTTTGAAATTAAATTTTCGTAGGCAGAGCCATCCGAGTTTCCTCCCATGTACCAATAAGTCTGAGAATAGGAAAAAGTTCCCCATAAAGAGAGTATGAGTCCAACAAGGAATTTTATTTTTGTTGTCTTCATCTGATTTGTTTTTTAAAATTTATAAAAAAAATTGTATGTGTCATACTATTTCAAATCAGATTAACGAACACCACGTCCTCCATAATCAGCGGCACGTCCAGCTGGATTTGAATTTGTATAACTCCTATCAGAAACTCTTACAATTGGAAAACCAGTACCACCATATCCTGAAACGTTCATTGAAAAACTGCCTCCTTTTCTTCCGACACCTGTTGAAATTGAGGTTGGCCAACTCACTACATTTGAATCACCATTTGCTAATAATTCACCATCACCTAGTGTTCCTGTATAGAGAATTCCTTCGCCGGTTGTATTTACAACAACTTCCGAAACATTTCCTCCCATTTCCTTAGCTCCATAAAAAGAGGCAGCAGCAGAAGCCCTACCTGAAGTGCCCGTTGCCGACAATCCCACTCTTAAAGGCATCCCTACTCCAATTTCCGTATAACCAGACCAAACAGAAACATTACATAATCCGTTTGAAACCGTTGAATAACTTTCATTTGGTTTTAATGAATTTATTATTCCGCCTCCATTGGTATAATTAATTTCGGTTGTTCCCCAAGGATATTCACCAGCTACTCTCGCTTGTCCAACTCCTCTACATGTTTTTTCGAATTCAAGTTCGGACATAGGTCGTAAAGCTGCCCAATCTAAATAAGCCGAAACATCTGCCCAATTAATAACATTCATGGCTACATTTTGACCATCATCTATGTTATTTTCGACTCCTGGAGTTGCATCACAAGCATAAACTGCTGGTATTGCGCTGTTATTTCCAGAGGTAACTATTCTAATACCATTTCTATTTAGATAACTTGAGCCCATAGCATAAGATCCAACAGCTGAAATTGGGTCTGTTACTGTATGTGCTTTTTGCTGATTATAAGTTAATGCATTTAAAAAATCAACATATTGCTCTTGAGAAATTTCATATTTCATACAATAAAAACTACTATATCCTACAGGAAAAGCAATCGGCACGTTTGATGACGCAGGTGACCCACCTAAAGTCGCTGCCGAAATTGCATTGTCGTTCATTATATCTATTTCATTAAAAGCTCCAGGAATAGAAGTATCACCAGCTTTAAAACTTCCTTGTGGCACATTCACCATTTCGATTCCGTAAACTTTATAATTATAAGTTCCAGCTGGAATAGTCATTTTTAAAGTTACTGATGTGCTTGGAATGTTTCCACCACCAAGTGAACTTCTTCTAATAAAAACGCCTTTACCATCGGCAACTGGATCAACTTGTAAAGGAGATGAAGTAGAATGATCACCCGCCACTGTGCTTAAACCCGCATGTGACCAAAGTCGCGTATTACAGTCTTGGTATTTTATAAAAACCCAAACAGCATCCCAATTATTAGGAGCAATGTTGGCGTTCCAACTGTTGTCCCAACTAATGTTAAAAGTAACCTCTGAGCCCGATACAGATGTTCCTGTAATCGTCACATTATTAGCGCTGACGTTTAGCGCGAATAAAAAAATAATTGCAAATGCAATTCTCGAAAAATAGTTTTTTGTTTTCATGTTTTAAATGATTTAATTGTTAAAGGACAAACTTAGAACACATTTAAACACAAAAAAATACGACATTTGTCGTATTTTTTAAACTTTAAAAACTGAACAGTTCCTGCAAGAAAAACAAAAATGCAACTATATTAGTTTATTGTTTTTTGCTTTTTGTATAGCTTCCAGCTTGTTATGAACTTGGAGTTTGGAATAAATATTCTCAACGTGTTTGCGAATAGTTCCTACAGATAGAAACAAGTTTTCGGCAATGGCATTGTATTTTAATCCTTTACTCAGTTGTTCTAAAACTTCAATTTCGCGTGGCGTTAAATTGTATTCTTCTTTGTTTGAAATATTTTCGAAAACGGTTGGGTCTCGAAATAGCTTTAAAGTTTTCATTGCTATCGAAGGAGTCATTGTGGCACCACCATTCATTGTTTCTATAATTCCCTGATTCAAATCCTTTGGGTTTACTTCTTTGAGCAAATAACCGTCGGCTCCCGCTTTAATGGCGTTGAAAATATTTTCATCGTTGTCAAAAACGGTGAGCATTATGATTTTTATTTGAGGATATTTATGTTTTACAAAACAGGTGGCATCAATTCCATTCATTTTTGGCATTTCGATATCCATCAATATCAAATCGATATTGTGGTTTATCTCTAATTTTTCGATTAAATCAAGACCATTTAAAGCTGTGAATTTTATAGAAAAATCTTCGAAAAAAGAAAGTTTTTCTTGAACCGTCTTTATCAAAAAACTGTTGTCATCAACGATAGCTATTTTTACATTCATATTTTTTAGTTTTTGACGAGTTAGTTTTATTCTATTTTTCTAAGATTCTAATTTATATAAAAATGAGACTTGATATTCGTCGCCAAATCAGAATTTGACCTAAAATAAAATTGGAATTGATTCTATTTCAAAACTACTAATGCGAATCAAGGGTTAAAAAATTAGATTTATAAAAGCTGATGCTATTTTTCCAAAAATATGGACAAGTAATCCTTTGCTTGACCTCACTTTATTGGCTCTTTGAATATCAGTTTTTTGAATTAGCCAATTAAACAAAGA
>JBBQSZ010000143.1:0-6743 GCA_038234745.1 Flavobacteriales bacterium
CTTCCAGTAAATTTATCAGTGATAATTTTTACAGAATCAACTGCACCGTAAGCCTCGAAAGACTCTCTTAAATCTGCTTCCTCAATACTGAACGGAAGACTTCCAACAAAAATATTCATATGTACTTATTTAGTATAATTGGCACAAATGTAGTCTTATTTTTCTCTAATCTACTACACATTAGCTTATTTATGTTTTTTTTATAAAAAATCAAGGGTTTCCAGGATTTGGAATGGGTAAAGATGTATTTGCAGAAATGGGTATTTTATAAAAATGACCATACTGAAAATTCAAAATGGGTCCAGCCAATGGATTATTATTGATGTTTTCCGCATTAAATTTAAATGACCCTGTCACGGTGTTATTTACTGCATCATATTCATCGATTGTAATTCTGCCTTCTCCAATTCCTAATCCAGTAGCGAAAGTGATTGTTCCAGTCGCATCTGTTAGCACATAAGTAGCCGTATTCGCAGTGCTTGTTCCTAAAGTATACGTTTGCACCGCTGCAGATGTTGTTTTTAGCGTTACTTTTTCGTTTCTTGTATATGCTTCAATTGTTAAAGAATTATCTCCAGCAATTGTGGCTTTAGCATCAATAGCGCGCCAAAATACATTGTCTTTTTGTGCTTCAAAAGCTGGATTATTAAATTTTACATTATCTGTGCAAGCGATAATTGTAAACAAAGCAACTAAAATTAAAAGCAGTTTTTTCATAATACATGGGATTGAACCATACAAAAGTAGATTATTTAGTTTTAAAAACAGAAATACAAACGCAAATTCACTACCAAAATTGCTTTAAAACAATGCTAGTCATTAAAATACAAATTGAATTAGTATTTATTGATAAAAAATGTATCTTTGCACCCTTAATTAATCGAGGTCGAGTACCTCAAAATTTAATCATTAGATTATGTCAGTAAAAATTAGATTACAAAGACACGGTAAAAAACAAAAACCGTTTTATTGGGTTGTAGCAGCAGATGCTCGCTCAAAAAGAGATGGTAAATACCTAGAAAAAATTGGTACTTACAATCCAAACACAAACCCTGCAACTATTGAATTAGATTTGGATAGCGCAGTAAAATGGTTGCACAATGGTGCTCAACCTACTGATACTGCAAAAGCAATTCTTTCATACAAAGGCGCTTTATTGAAACACCACCTTGATGGAGGAATCCGCAAAGGAGCTTTGACTCAAGAACAAGCAGATGCAAAATTAGCCGATTGGTTGGATGCTAAAGCTGGAAAAGTTGATTCTAAGAAAGAAGGTTTAACAAAAGCGCAAGCTGATGCTAAAGCAAAAGCTTTCAAAGCAGAACAAGCGGTTAACGCAAAACGTTTAGCGGATGCTGCAAAAGCAGAAGCTGATGCTATTGCTGCTGCTAATCCTGTTGTAGAAGAAGAAGTTGTTGCCGAAGAAGAAGTTGCCGAGGTTGCTGCTGAAGAAACTCCAGTTGCTGAAGTTGCTGTTGAAGAAGTTCCAGTTGCTGAAGTTGCTGCTGAAGAAGCTCCTGCTGCAGAAGAAAATAACGAAACAACTGAAGCATAATTTTAGAAGGCAAAAATGCGTAAAGAGGATTGTTTCTATTTAGGTAAAATTGCCAAAAAATTTAGTTTCAAAGGGGAAGTCCTGGCTTATTTAGACACAGACGAACCCGAGTTATACCAAAACTTGGAATCAGTGTTTGTTGAATGCAACAAACACTTGGTTCCATTTTTTATTGAAAGTAGTTCGCTACACAAAAACGACTTCCTTAGAATTCGTTTCGAAGATGTAAGTACAGAAGCCGAAGCCGAAGCTTTACTTGGAAATGACTTATATCTTCCTTTAAAAATGTTGCCGAAACTTACGGGTAACAAATTCTATTTTCACGAAGTTATTGGTTTTGAAGTCGAAGACAAACGTTTGGGTTATGTTGGCGAAATTCAATCAATCAACGACAGTACGGCTCAACCTCTTTTTGAAGTTCTAAAAGGTGATGCCGAAATTCTTATTCCAATGATTGACCATTTTTTAGTTAAAATCGACCGCGAAAACAAAAAAGTTATTATGGATTTGCCGGAAGGCTTGATTGAAATGTACCTTTAAAAAAGTGTTCGGTTTGCGGTATTTAGTGTTCAGTCTCTCGAAATCTAAAATCTACATTCGTTAATCTTCAATCTAAAATCATTTTGTTCCAATTTAAGCAATTTTCCATTGAACAAGACCGCACTGCTATGAAAATAGGCACAGATGGTGTTTTGCTTGGTGCGTGGACACCTATCGATAATAATCCTTCTAGCATTTTAGATATTGGAACTGGAACTGGAATCATCGCTTTGATGTTGGCACAACGAAGTCAAGCCGAACAGATTGATGCTTTAGAAATTGACGAAGCCGCTTACGAACAAGCAACAGATAATTTTGAAAATTCCTCTTGGACTGATCGCTTATTTTGTTTTCACGCTGGCTTAGACGAATTTATCGAAGAACCTGAAGACGAATACGGCCTAATTGTATCCAATCCTCCATTTTATAGTGAAGATTATAAATCGAATAACGAACAAAGAGATTTGGCGCGGTTTCAAGAAGCGATGCCTTTCGAAGACTTGGTTGAAGCTGCCGCTTTATTACTCTCTGAAAACGGAATTTTTGCCGTTATCATTCCTTTCAAAGAAGAAGAAAATTTTATTGATTTATGCACCCAAGCGGAACTTTTTCCTGTAAAAATTACTCGTGTAAAAGGAACTCCGACGTCTGAAATCAAACGTTCTTTATTGGCTTTTAGCCGAAACGAAACTGTTGATTTTCCTGTTAATGAATTAATCATTGAAACGGCTCGACATATTTATACTCCAGAATACATCGAATTGACAAAGGATTTTTATTTGAAGATGTAAATTCAAATACCATTGCGTTTTTCAAATTCGTCAATGTTTTTTACAAACACAACATTTTATCATTGTTTTGTGATAATTCTTTGTGTAGATTTGTTAGATAAATTCTTCAAATATGAAACCAGACTTATTTCAAGCTCCCGATTATTACAATCTTGATGAATTATTGACGGACGAGCATAAATTAGTTCGTGATGCAGCACGAGAATGGGTAAAACGAGAAGTTTCACCAATCATCGAAGATTTTGCTCAACGCGCTCAATTCCCTATACAAATTATCAAAGGTTTGGCTAATATTGGTGCTTTTGGCCCTTATATTCCACAAGAATATGGCGGAGCTGGATTAGACCAAATTTCATATGGATTGATAATGCAAGAAATTGAAAGAGGCGATTCGGGCGTTCGTTCTACAGCTTCAGTTCAATCTTCCCTGGTGATGTATCCCATTTGGAAATACGGAAACGAAGAACAACGTGTAAAATATTTACCCAAACTGGCTTCGGGAGAAATGATGGGTTGTTTTGGTTTGACCGAACCCAATTACGGTTCTGATCCCGGAAGTATGATTACAAATTTCAAGGATAAAGGCGATCATTATTTATTAAATGGCGCCAAAATGTGGATTTCGAATGCGCCTTTTGCCGACATCGCTATCGTTTGGGCAAAAGACGAAACAGGGAGAATTCACGGTTTAATTGTAGAACGCGGAATGGCTGGTTTTACGACTCCCGAAACACACAATAAATGGTCGCTTCGTGCATCATCGACAGGTGAATTAATTTTTGATAATGTGAAAGTGCCAAAAGAAAATATTTTACCCAACAAATCAGGATTGGGAGCACCACTTGGCTGCTTGGATTCGGCTCGTTTTGGAATTGCTTGGGGAGCAATTGGAGCCGCCATGGATTGTTACGACACCGCTTTGCGATATGCCAAAGAAAGAATTCAATTTGACAAACCCATTGCCGGAATGCAATTACAGCAGAAAAAATTAGCAGAAATGATTACAGAAATCACCAAAGCTCAACTACTCACTTGGCGATTGGGCGTTTTGAGAAATGAAGGAAAAGCAACAACAGCTCAAATATCAATGGCAAAAAGAAACAATGTAGATATGGCGATTCATATTGCTCGAGAAGCACGACAAATGCTAGGTGGAATGGGAATTACAGGCGAATATTCGATTATGCGTCATATGATGAATTTAGAATCGGTGATTACTTATGAAGGAACCCATGACATCCATTTATTGATTACAGGAATGGATATCACGGGGATTTCTGCTTTTAAATAGCGTTAAACAACTATTAAAGTATTTATAAAATTGATAGTGTAAGCTGCTCGTTTTCAAGTAGCTTACTTATTTTTACAGGGAGGTTGAACTAAAAAAAATTTATTTTAGTGTGCTTTCAAATGGTTAAATACAATTTTAAAATGAAAAAAAACTTATTCAAAATAGCGATTATACCTTTATTCATGCTTTTACTTTCAGCTTGCAGCGGTGAAAGCGATAGCATCAAATCTAATTCTAATGTAGTAGTTAATCCTGTTCCTGCTGTTCCTGTAATTCCTCCGGTTATCCCTGCTATAGTTTCTCCAACTACAACAAAAGAATATAAATATCTAGCACTTGGCGATAGTTATACAATAGGTCAAAGTGTGTGTGAAACTTGCCGATTTCCAGAGCAATTAAAGAAATCCTTGGCGAATTTAAATGCTTTAAACTCCTATTCATTAAAGATTATTGCGACAACAGGTTGGACAACAACCAACCTAATTTCGGAAATAAATTATCAAAAACCAGCTGCTAATTATGATTTAGTAACCTTACTAATTGGTGTCAACAATCAATACCAAAACATGCCTTTTTCAATATATGAATCTGAATTTCCCGAATTAGTCAATAAAGCGATTGCACTTGCAAAAGGAGATAAATCGAACGTGATTGTGGTTTCTATTCCGGATTATGCTTATACTCCTTATGGTGTGCAAACTGGAAATCAATCAGCAATTTCTTCGCAAATAGACACTTACAATGCTTTTGCAAAAAATTATTGCACAAACAATGCCATCGAATTTATAACTATTACTGATATTACAAGGCGAGGATTAGACGATACAAATCTTGTGGCTCAAGACGGTTTGCATCCTTCAGAAAAAGCATATTCTTTATTTGTAGAAAGGATTTTACCGAAAGCTATTGTCGCTTTACAAAATTAAAAAAGGCTTCTCATTCCTGAAAAGCCTTTCCTATGACAATTTTTACTTAAAATAAAGGTGCCATTTCAATCTCTAACCCTTCTAATTCTTTAGTAACGGGAATTTGACAACTCAAACGACTATTCGATTTCATATTGGGCAGTTTTGAAAGTGTTCCTGCTTCGGCTTCTCGTTTTTCGGGTAAAACGACATCATTTATTGCATAACATTGACAGGTATGACACATCGCCATTCCACCACACAAACCTATAGTCCCAACAGGTTCGAGCTCATAAGCACGAACAACTTGCATTACATTAAGTGCCATGTCTGTAGGCGCTTTCACTTCATGTATTTGACCTTTTCTGTCTTTAATTTTAATTGTAATATCCATAACCTAATTATCCAACATTAACAACAGTTTCAATTTGAGGAGCATATTTTTTTATCGTAGTCTCAACTCCCGCTCTGAGGGTCATTTGGTTGACACTACAATTAGTACAAGCTCCTTGAAGACGAACCGTAACGTGCTTACCTCCTTCAATAGAGACAAGTTGTATATCGCCTCCATCCGAATTTAAAAAAGGTCGAACTTCTTCGAGTGCAATCAAAACATTTGCTGTTAATTCTTCTAAATTCATAATTCTAATTTTTAGTTCTCCTTTTGGCTTAGGGATTTATTTTTTAACTGCCGAACATCCCGCCATATTGGTAATTTTGATTGCTTCGGATGCTGGCAAATTCTCGTTTCTGCTCACTACTTCCTGAACTATATTTTTAGTAATGTCTTTAAAAATAGTTTCGATAATCGAATTGGTTTGCATAGCTGCTGGATGTCCAAAATCACCTGCTTCACGAATAGATTGAACTATTGGAACTTCTCCAAGAAAAGGAACTTGCAAATCTTCAGCCATGTTTTTTGCCCCTTCTTTTCCAAAGAGGTAATATTTATTATTTGGCAATTCTTCGGGTGTGAAATAAGCCATATTTTCAACGATTCCAAGTACTGGAATATTGATCGCTTCGGACAAAAACATAGAAACTCCTTTTCGAGTGTCCGAAAGCGCTACAGCTTGAGGTGTGCTCACGATAACGGCTCCTGTAATTGGTAAAGCTTGCATAATCGAAAGATGAATATCGCCTGTTCCTGGAGGTAAATCAACTAATAAAAAATCTAATGCGCCCCATTCGGCGTCAAAAATCATTTGGTTTAATGCTTTTCCAGCCATTGGTCCACGCCAGATTATCGCTTGACTTGGAGGTGTAAAAAACCCAATAGAAAGTATTTTTACTCCACAACTTTCGATAGGTTTCATTTTTGATTTACCATCAACATCAACAGAAAGTGGTTTGGCACTTTCTACATCAAACATTATTGGCATCGATGGTCCGTAAATATCAGCATCAAGGATTCCTACTGAAAATCCCATCTTAGCAAGTGTTACAGCCAAATTTGCGGTAATAGTAGATTTTCCTACTCCCCCTTTTCCAGAAGCAATGGCAACGATATTTTTGATTCCAGGAATCGATTTATCCGTAACCTCTTTTTTCTCTGGTGATGGAGCTTCGACTTTTACATTGATGGTTATTTTAGCTTCTGCCGAAATTTTCTCTAAAATAGTTTTTTTGATGTCGTCTTCGGCACGTTTTCTTATGTGCAT
>JBBQSZ010000144.1:0-6595 GCA_038234745.1 Flavobacteriales bacterium
ACCTGTACTGACTCCACCAATCCGATTACGAAGATCTTTGGTGTCCATAGGTTCTTTCATGTATTCCCAAGTCAGCCAAGCTGCTGGTATAAGTTGCGATTGACCACCAAAAGTTTCTTTAGTTACTTGATTTGGACCTAAAGGACCTGACCATCTTGCCAATCTATGTAAAAATGATTCTTCGTTAAAAAAGCCATTTTCGGTTTGTGCATTATTCGCATAATTAATTTCTAAAATAGATTCCGAATTATAATCCGACAATCCTGTGTACATTTTATAAACATCTTGATCTTTCAATAAAGCATAACCATAATTCCCTTTTACATTATTTATAATATCGTTGAAGTAGTCTTTAGCTTTGAGATAATTCCCTTCATAAAGGTAACTAGTACCTAAAATAGTGGCAGCTGCTCCACCATCTGCCCGAGTTCTTGGTTCCATTTGAGCAGGTAAATTGGCGTAAGCATACTCTAAATCGGCTCTAAAGAAATCCATAACTTCCTGCGAAGTCGAAACATTTTTGGAATATTCTGCAGTTGTTGTTGGTACTTTATCACGAATTATAATCTTCCCATTATTAAATTCTGAATGCAAATAAAAGTGCATCAGTCCTCTAAAAAAGCGAGCTTGTCCCATTTGCAATTTCCAACGCGGGTCAGCTTTCAAAACATCGGTCATGCTATTTAATCCTTCGATCACTTGATTGGCTCTCCATATAACGCGGTATTTAGACTCCCAACGTCTCCCTAAATCATCATTATCAAAAAGGATACGTTGTTCGTACCAAGGAAGCCATTGCGTAGTTGAGCTTGTTGCAATATCCTCACGATAAGGCTCACGCTCAAGATCTAAGACATAACTATCTAACATGGCAGCATATACCGAAGTTAAATTTGATTCGGATTCATCTAAAGTTTTCCAATAGGTATCCGTAGATAACGTATTCGGATTGGTTTCATTTAAATATTCCGTACAGGATTGTACTGATCCCATCAATACAATTATTAAAATTATAACAAATTTTTTCATACTATTTTTTTTTAAAATGTAACATTAACGCCTAATGAATAAAGCGAGGTTAATGGAAATCTTGATGTATCTAATCCTCTTTGGGCCACATTATTTCCACCTATTTCTGGATCATAACCCGTATATTTTGTAAAAGTCAATGGGTTTTGCCCTGATAGATATACTCTTAGTTTTGTAATACCCACCGCTGTCGAAACCTCTTTAGGTAAAGTATATCCTAAGGTAATTAATTTTAACCTAAGATAACTTCCATCCTCAACAAATCGATCTGTAATTCCTCTAGCATTTGGGTGATTTCTGTCTACTACAAAAGGAATATTAGAACTAGGATTATCAGCGGTCCACATATTTACCAAATCGGCATGGCGAAATCTGGCATAAGCATCTGCTTTTGTACCATTTATAATTTCGGCTCCCACTGATGCGTACCAGTTCATTGCTAAATCGAAATTTTTGTAAGTCCAATCCATATTAAATCCCATTTCAAAATCAGGCAAACCACTACCTGAATAGACTCTATCATTGTTGTTTATAACGCCATCCCCTTTATCTGGAATACCATCCCCATTCGTATCGACAGTCAATTGATCTACATATTTTAAATCTCCTACTTTTGCTACTCCTCCGCTTAGATTGTTATAAGCTAATACGTCAGCTGGTGTTTTTAAAGTACCATCCGTTTGATACAACCAAAAAGAAGCGGCCTCATAACCTACTTTAAATACGGTAGATGCATCACCTAAAATCTGTGAATTTGAAGTGTAAATGATATCTACTCCATCTGCAATCCTAGTAATTACATTTCTATTTCTAGTAAAGGTAGCCCCAAAATTAAATTTACTTTTCCCTATTTTCTCACGGTAATTTGCTCCTATTTCTAACCCTTTATTCGTCATATCCCCAATATTTAAAATCACATCTTGAGGTTGTGAATTTACAACTCCGGTAGAGCCTGGCAAACGTACAGAGAACAACATATCTGCTTTTTTGGTAACGTAATAATCGGCAGTAACCGTAAATTTATTCTTAAAAAAGGCAAGATCGACACCAATGTTGTTTGAGATAGATGTTTCCCATTTCACAGTAGGATTAGCATATTGCACTACTGCAGAACCAGTTGTAATTGCTGTATCTGTAATGTCAAAAACATAATTTCTACGACTTGTAATTCCTGACGAAAACTGATAATCATCAAAACTATCGTTCCCCACTGTTCCGCGACTCAAACGGATTTTAAAATTATTTACTGTTCCATTCAAAGGTTCCCAAAATTTTTCATCCGAAACATTCCAAGCTGCAGATATTGATGGGAAGGTTCCCCAACGATACTCTTTACCAAACTTACTCGAGCCATCTTTACGACCGACTAATGAAAATAAGTATTTCCCGTCGTAGTTGTATTGAATTCTCCCTAAGAAACCTACATTCTTACGAACATAATTGATGCCAGATGTCGCAGCTGGGTCTTGCAATGTAAAATTAAGCACCTCAATATCGTTCGAGATCACTCCATTTCTTGATGCGGTAAAATCTTTGTAATTACGCTCATCAAAAGAAGAGCTGACAATGGCATCAATACCATGTTTGCCAAATTTCTTTTTATAGTTTAAAGTACCATCCCAACTAAAAGCAGTTAATCTAGAAGCCTCCGCAGAAACCCCACTCAATAAAGGATCAGCGGGTATAACAGAACCCGTTGTTAAATCTATTAAAGTATATTTTGGTCTAAAGATATTTCTAAATTGATCGGTAATATTAGTTCCCATTCTGGTGGTAAAACTCAAATCTTTAGTGATGTCTCTAGAAACACTTAAACTCATATTAATTTTATCCGTTTTTTCATTATCTTTTTGTCCAAGGTTTTGTGCCAAAGTATTCAAAGGTGATTCTACCCCTCCATTTCCTTCTTCGGTATAAAAAACATCCGCACTAGGGTCTACAACAGGATAATAAGGTTTGTAGCGAATGGCGTTTGTAATTAAACCATTAGTGGCTCTATTTCTATCTTCGATAATAAAACCAATACTAGTATTAATTTTCCAATGATCCGATTTGTAAGTCGTGCTTGCTCTACCATTATATCTTTTAAAAGACGATCCAATCAAAACTCCATCAGCACTAAAAAGACCTCCTGTAACATTATAAGTTATATTTTTTGTACCACCCGAAATATTTAAGTTATAGGTTTTACTTGCAGCATCAGGAATTAAAATAATATCCCTTAAATCATTATTGTTTGCTAACCACTCTGGCTTAGCAGGTCCTGGATCAAAAGCACCTGAATAATTCTTTTTTTGTTGTACTTCAAAATAAAGTTGTTGTTGGGTATTCATCAAAGGGGTGCCAAAGCCTAAGTGCTGTATACCATTGGTAGTAGTAAATTCTACTTTCATTGCTCCTTCTTTTCCGCTTTTTGTGGTAATCAAGATAACCCCTGCAGCACCACGTGTTCCATAAACCGCTGCAGATGCAGCATCTTTCAGGACATCAATTGTTTCAATCTCATTACTACTCAAACGCGGATCTCCTTCTTGTGGAATTCCATCTACAACAAACAGAGGTGTATTTGAACCCGAGATAGAAGTTATACCTCTAATTTGAATATTAGATTGTGATCCTGGCTCTCCAGAATTTGCTGTAATATTGACCCCAGCAATTTGCCCTTGCATAGCAGAAGCTAAGTCCGGCGTTACGAATCGTTCTACAGCATCTGATTTTAATTGGGATACCGCACCTGTAAGTTCTTTCTTTTTCACAGTACCATAACCAATTACTACTACTTCATCTAAATCTTGAGTGCTGGATTTCAACGTAACATTTACAAACTTACCTGTAACAGCTACATTTTTTGTCATCATTCCCAAATAGCTCACCGTGATCAAATCCCCTATTTTTGCTTTCACCGAATATTCTCCATCTAAATTGGTCACAGCTCCATTTTTTGTTTCTTTTACAGTAACTGTTGCTCCTGGAATAGGCAACCCATCATCGGCACTTTTGATGGTACCTTGTACTGTAATTTGCTGTGCTTGGACGAAGACAGTACAGCAAAGCATCAACATAATAATCAATAGAAAATCCAAAGGTTTTCTTTTTGACTTCATTTTTTCTTTCATTCTCATTTGGTTGGTTTTTAATTAGTTGTTCAAATTCTATTTTCTATTTGGTATTTAAAATCACTTGAATTCTTTTTGTTTGCGATTTGCACATTCCAATTTTATTATTAAAAATTATTTAAAGAGTGCTGAAATTATTTCCCTCCTTCTATATAAAATAATAAATCCACTTTTTCAAACTATGTGGAATTCAAATAATCAGTTGTTAATGGTCTACATCTCATTGTTTCGCCTTTAGGTTAGTTAAAAAAAATATTAATAGTTCATTAAATCTATCTTTCACCTATTTGTTATTCTTTTCCAACAAATAATATGGGTTGCGAACACTTAAATAAATTTTGTTTTAAATTTTATTTCAATAAAAAATAGAATTAAAAAATTCTCATTCGTATTTTACAACAATGTAAAGGTTAAAATAATCTTAAATCAGATTGTTTCCTTGCGTAAATAAGATGTATCTATGAGTAAATTTATTAAGAACAAGACGCAGAATTATATACAAACAACTAAAAAACAGTCCCATACAATAAATAAAGAAACAAGAGCAACGTCTGGAAAAACTCTTTTAAATTTCTGTTACAAAATTGAATCCTCAATTCGTTTTTTTGATAATAGTTCAAATAAAAAAAGAGACTGCTTCTAATCTTTTGAAACAATCTTTTTTTATTTGATGTAATGAGAATTACAATTGAAATCAATTCGTAATTCTAAAAAAATATCCTTTAAAGATATAGTCTCAATAGGGTATTTTGGGATAATTTTCTACCAAATAATGGAATAAATAGCAATCAGTACTCCTCCTATTATTAAACTTCCAACTGCAAAACTAGTGGACACTTTAAACATTGTAGTATCTATCTCAAGACCTTTAACTTTTTTACCTCTATTATGTGGACATACTACTTTTGGTTACCTTTCAACACAAGATAAACCCCATTTTTTGGGTTTATCTTTAAACGATTAGCAATGTCAAAAGTGCCTAACTTTCAGAAAACACCTTGCAACTACAAATAGACTTCATATTGATTTATTTAATCGATTTTTCAGGTTTTGGTTATTGATATAATCAATTATAAAAATTAAAAACACCAAGGGGGGTTCGGTAAATCGGATGTAGTGCGAGGGCATTTTTTGAAACAAATTTCGAATACATTTGTTACAACTTTAAAAAATAATAGCATTTTTTTACTGGAATATTTTTGCGTAAAACAAAGCTTTACTGGAAAATAAGGCTTCATTTTCTGGTAAAAGTCTTTTTTAGTGGAAATCAAAATAGGCTGCCAATCCATTTATAATGGAAAATATTTGCGTAAAATTGCTTTTTACTGGAAAATAACAACTAATTTTGGGTCTCAAAAGCAATTATAATGGAAAATAACATCCCAGTCCACCTTCAAGAGATCATTTTTGCAACAAGCGATATCGCTTTAAACAGACAATTAAGCAAACTGGAAGAGGAAGGACAGATAAGAAAAATTGCACCTCGTATTTACACCTCAAATTTTAATGAATCGGAGGAAATAATTATTAGAAGAAACATCTTTACTATTTTAGGCAAACTATATCCAGGAGCAGTATTGAGCCATCGTTCTGCTTTAGAATTCAAACCTACAACAGCAAATCAAATATTTGTAACTTATACTTATACCAAGAAAATTGAGTTGCCTGGAATAACCATTCGTTTTATGGAAGGAATGCCAGCGATTGAAGGAGACAATCTCTTTTCGGGAGAATTATTTGTATCACAACAAGAAAGAGCGTTATTGGAAAACTTACAGTCTTCACGTCAAGTTGGAGCAACTTCCAAAACCATAACGTTACCAGAAATTGAAACCAAATTAGAACAAATTGTTCAAGTAAAAGGCGAAAAAGGACTAAATCAATTACGAGACAAAGCAAGAGAAATAGCAGATAAGTTAAAAATGCAATCCGAGTTTGAAAAGCTAAACAAACTGATAAGTGCCTTGCTAACCACAAAACCATCTAAAATACTTACATCACCAATGGCAGTAGCCAGAGCATTAGGAAATCCGTATGACAAACACCGCTTAGAATTATTCGAAAAGCTATTTGTAGAACTACAACAGCAACCATACAAAGACAGACAAGACATAAATAAGGAAACCAATGCCTTTAGAAACTTTGCTTTCTTTGAAGCCTATTTTTCCAATTACATCGAAGGAACTATTTTCGAAATCGAAGAAGCCAAAAGCATTATTAAAACCGAAACTCCAATTCCAAACCGTGACGAAGATTCACACGACATTTTAGGAACATATAAGTTGGTTAGTAACCAAAAGGAAATGAATACAACACCTTCAAATTCAGACGAATTAATCAATATATTACAATACAGACATCAAATTCTATTAGGAGCCAGAACATCAAAAAAGCCTGGTCAATTCAAGGACAAAAACAATCGAGCAGGAGAAACACATTTTGTTGACCAC
>JBBQSZ010000145.1:0-6531 GCA_038234745.1 Flavobacteriales bacterium
AAGTTCATCCTTGTTGTACCTTTTAATAACTTCGAAATACCTGTCTTCCATTTGGCCCAATGAAAGGGCGCAAACGGTCATTTCCAGAAAATCGGCAAACACATGGCTGATTCCGTTTTTGCGTGCCAATTGATCCATGTATGCTGAAAATGTGAATAATTTTTCCATAGTTGTAAGAATTAAATGATTAAAAAAAAGCCCCGAGAGGCTTCCTTTCTTACATCAATCCTTCGTCTGCAAATGACAGGTAAGATTCAGGAGTTAAAATCAAATGATCCAGCACCGGAATATCCAGAAACTTTCCGGCTTCCTTTATCTTTTTGGTGATGTCTTTGTCGGCTTCGCTGAGTACCAGATTCCCCGACGGATGATTGTGACTTAGGATAAGAGAGCAACAGCTTGATTTTAATGCAGTTTGAAAAATGATTCTTATATCGACCACTGTCCCCGCCAATCCTCCCATTGAAACCAGGGAATATCCCAGTACTTTGTTATTCCGGTTCAGGCAAAGCATGTAGAAGTATTCCCGATGCTCCAGACTGGGATAAATCTGTTTCAGCACCTCATAAGCATCTGCTGAAGTAACTACCTTCTGCATTTCGGAAGGCTTGACCCGTGTTGAATACTTGATTTCGATTTCTGCCAGATTTGAATTGCAAACCTGATCCTGTGTAAATAAATTCTTTTGCATTGTTTGTCGCTGTTGCCCTACAGACTTTTTTCAGCATGTGGCTCGCCAGTTAATTTTGAGCCAATACCACATTGAGCAGACAGGATTCTTGTCAATGGGCGAATGTCATAAAACCTGCCGTTCCCTGAGTCCCGAGGACTCGGGATTGAAGGGCGGCAGGTTTTTGACCGAGCGCGAAGCGTTGCATCAAAAAAGCACATCCCGAAAAGCCTAAAACCCTTGACTATTCCGGGATGCGTAAATAAATTAGGTGAAAAATTGAGTGAGAGTAGTACCCACTCTTATGGAGGATGGCCGTAGGAATTGGAGAAAGGGAAAAGCTCTTACCAGGGGATATCTTGACAGCCAAGTGTTTGGTTATAGTCAGCAGAAGCCATTTTAGTTATTGGCAATTAGCCACCAATAGATAATGTGGAGGACTCGCAGGTTATTAACCTAACCGGTACGATTAAAACAAGTTTAATTGCTCAATTTTTTTGGGATGAAACGTACCTATTATTAGAAATGGATTTTTGCCGACAAAATGATGAACTTTTGATGTACCAAGAAAGAAGTGTAAATCTTTGGTTTGGGAAAAATCGTCGAAATATTTTTTACGCACATCCTGACACGCTTTTAACTCATTTCCATCGTGCCTGCGTAAGCAATTCCAATATAGCTCGCCAGTTTCCCAATCTTCTATCATCGTTTTACTGCGCTTGCCTTCAATATCCTCATAAATGAACGAAAACTTATAGGGTAATTTCTTTACAACTTCAAATTTTTTATCGGCAACATTTTGAAACAAGTTCAATTGCTGGAATTGTGCAATTTTATCCTGCGACCATTCTCTATCTACATCTTCCCAAACAAAATCAATAACTTTTGTAGGCTTAAATACAGCTAAAGAGGTGCAAATTGTTTTGTCTTTTGCTTCGGCAATTAATTGAGTAAGGTTGTTGTAAACTTTATTTAAAACAATTGGTCTTCGTTCGGACCAAGTATTACCATCGGGCTTTATTTCGCCAACTATATTTATTTCGGTATCGTGTGAAACGGGTCTGTAACTTTCGGGTCTGATGTCTTCTTTGTTTTTAACTAAGTCAAGTTCAATCCATTGGTATTTTGAATACTGTTGATTGTATGCCTTTTTGCGAAACTGCATTGGATAAATTCTAATCCAAGTGCCATCTTCAAGAAAACCAGCGGTGCAAACAAGTTCTTCGTATTTTTTGGAAATTGCCGGATAGGTTTTTACGGTTATAAGAACTTTAGTCTTTGCCATAAGCTAAATGTGTTTCAATTCGTACGAAAACGATGGGTGTTTCACAATTGCATCGGCTAAATGTTTACGGTGGCATTGACATATATTCGCCTCAAAACAGGTAAGCGCAATGCGTTTATTTTTACTTAGTAAATCGATTAATTTATCCTGATAAGATTGTGTTTGAGTTAACACATTGGAACGATATTGCAAAAAAAGCTTGTCGTAATCGGCTTGTGTATTTAATTCTTGACGTTTATCGGAATCAATTCCCAATTGAGGAATGTGTACAAACTCGATTCCTACACCTGAACAAGCCGCTTGTAGTTGCGATTTACTAAAGCCAAACTTCATGCTAAATGAGTTTTTGCGTACATCGCACAGCACTTTTACATCGTTTGCAATTAGTTTATTGATGTACTCTTCAAGACTAATCCCTTCGTACCCGATTGTAAAAAGTATTGTTTTATTGGATTGAGGTTTGGCATCAATTACTTTTTGGTACTCTTCGGCTGTTAACTTATCTTTTGCAACAACACTATTAATGGCCAATTGCGGATATTTGACATAGGTTATTCGAATAAGTTCATCGCTGGTTTTGTTACCAAACATTTGCTTAACGTAACGAATTGCCTGACGGTCGCGGTCTTTAAGACTTAATAAGTATTTTTCGGTATCGGTTTTAACCCAATCGTTGCTCTCTAACACAACCTGACTGTATTTAGTCATGGTTTGCAAGTCGGCATTGGCCTGGAACGAATAACAACCAAATTTATAGGGTACAAAATGAAAATCAGGCTTAATCTGTTGTTTACAAACAAGCATCAATAACTTTTGGAGACTTATTTTTTCGAGCTTGTTGTCGAATGCCTCTAAGAGGGCTAATAATATTTTGCGACGGTAATACATGAGGCAAATATAATGCTTCAAAAACCTATTTGTTTAAAATCACCTCTGAAAGATACCATTTATTCATTAACTGTGATGCTGTACAGATGTTAATAAGCTTTAGTTCATTTGCATTTTTAGGTTGTATGGGGCTACAAATGAGCTTATGACGGAAGGATGGCTATAAAGAATCAATGCTAAAAAGTTTGACAAAAAAAAAGGTAAAATGTTTTAGTTTTTATTTATTGACGCGTCTAATGCCAAATCATTCACAATCTTTAATAATGCCAATACAAATAGCTTTAAATAAATCAAGTATGAATTTTGATGTTCTTCATCCGAATCACTATTTGTGCCGTGCAAATATTTATTTCGTAAATCTAATCCGTCAGTAAAATCGGATTTATTAAGATAGAAGTTGAAATACTTTTGTTCAGGTTCGGAGAAAAGAGTTTGACCGAAATAAATCATTCCTTCTTCCTGCATTTGATCAATCACCGTTCTTATCCCCGATGAGAAATGCCAATAACTTATTACTTCATCTTTGTTCAACTTCCCAATTACAAATAGTTCGAGAACTTTGTGAATCTTTACAAAACCTTCATGATTTTCTGCCAAATAGCCATCTTCTATTAGCTTTTCGATAGCAGGTCTTTGATAGTTCTTGAAATCAGATAGCCGTAGATCTTCTTTGACTAACAGGCTAAACAGGTCATGATATTTATCCTTATTCTGATCGACATACCAAAGCATTGATTGATCGGAGAAAAAAGCATATTGAAGCTGTTGTAATTTCTGGCTTGTTGTTCCATAACCGTACTTTTTTTCAACCAAGCTTTTTATGTCACTTATCTTTTTAGGTGCAGAACTAAATCGTCGCAATTCCTGGTTGATAATACCATCTTCTGCATATAATTGGAATTGCTTTATAAGTGATTCAAATTCCGGAGCAATCATTCTTACCTTTTCCAGGTTTGAAGTATTTTCAGATGGAAATGTGATGCTGAGGTTTTTGAGCCCAAAGAAACCATTGCAAATGACATCAATCACATCGTTCAATATAATTTCAATTGTTTTATTCCTACCCTTTAAATATTCTGAAAATATGAAAATTTGGATGTGAGAAAGATTAGATTTCCTTGAAAAAGCCATTCCTTTTGAATAACAGTTCTTTGATTCCATAAGAACCGACTCTATGACATCCATCTCTTCTTTTTTGCTGGCTAATTTTATTAAGCCAAATTCATCGATGAAATCAAAAGGATTTGAAAAAATCTGGAAAAGAGAAAAGCTGTCTTCAAACTGATCAAGCCACTTTGTACTATAAGATACTTTCTGAATATTATCGTCCCAGGAAATTAAAACTGGTTCTTCCTGTTTTCCTGACAGTGAAACTTGATTGCCGCAATTCAAAACATAACCAGTCTCTAATATTTCATTGTTTTTTTTCCTTTCAACATTATGCGCTTTAAGTCGTGTTTTATCGGTTAACCTCAGCTTCTCTGTATCTCTGGAATTGACAATTAATCGAAGAAAGTTCAGATTTGAATCTTCCCAATCCAGATAGTTTAGTATGATCTGCTCCTTGTCTTCCAGTGTTAAACAGCCCGGAAAATTTATGTCTGTAAAATCGCGCTCATGCTTTTCTTCATATTGAGCTAAAAGTAATTCTGCTGATTTTTCATTTGCCAGCATGTGTTGTTTAATCTCTTGCTTATAATACTTTACAAGTTTTTTATGATGCAACACATCGCGGAGAAAAATATGTTTGCTATTTAAAACCTTAACAAATATTTCCTTCGATATATCTTTATAGTTTTCGAAAGTCTCAATTAAATCCCAAAATGAATCTCGGTAGCTGTATTCAAGAGAATCAAATAACTTCTTGAAATTGAGATCATCAATCGTGATCCAGTATTTGCGAATGGTGTTCCAAATGTCTTTTACAATTTCCCTGAAAATATTTCGATCATTTTCAGACCAATGGGCTAAAAACAGATCAGCATCAATGTACCGTTTGATTTGATAAAGCTCTATGATTTCGTTAATATCGTCGATTGATTTTTCCTTATCAAAATTTCGCAAAATAGGTTCGGCCAAAGAAAGATAATGCACATAAGCACCATCTGCTTTCGAGAAGAATTTAATCCTATTTACTTCCTGATTCGGCATTTACTAATTATTTATATCTTCCTTTTCCTCCACCTCACCTGACAGTTGTGGCTGGAACGCCCCGTGCAACAAAGCTTTTAGCAGTTGTTCGGTGGCGTGTTGGTTGGCAATGATGTGTTCTTTTAATTGTTTGGTTTTGGCCAATTGCTTTTCTATTTCGGCTACAATGCGGATTTGTTCGGAAAGCGGGGGAAGGGGAATGTCAATATCTCTAATTGTTCCCATCGATAAACTTGGTTGTGCTGTAGCTTTGATATGTTTAAATAATTCTTGTTGTCCAATATTGGACATCAAAAAATAATTTATAAAAGTCACATCGATTAAATCTTCACATCCTTCAAAAGGTTCCATTTTGGCAACATTTGGTGCTAAATGCCATCTTTCTTTTTCAATAAAAGTTGCAACGTCACCAATACCAGCACCAATAAAAGTAACGAGTAAACATTTCTTAGTAAGTGAACATCTATCTAATAATAAAGAGGTTTTCCTGTCAATGAATAGTACATTGGATTTATCAATATTTAAAGGTCTAATATTTTGGGCTCTTAAAACAGGAATTTCACCAACGCTTTTTAAATGTATATGTTCTGTGTATTCAAAGCCAGCTAGTTTAGTTACAAAAAACACTTCATCCGTTTTGCACCAAATCCAATTTTTAGGAATAGAATTTTCTGCAATAAGGCTAACTGATTGTTCTGTTGATTTTCCTGCTTTTAATTTCTTCGATTTAATAAGATTATTTTTCTTGATTGTTATTCGTTTGAGCAGTTCGCTGGCAGGCTCGTCTTTGGGGTTTTGATTTACCAACTTACCTTGCACCGCTTCTTGCAAAATGGCTTGGTTTAGGTTTTCGAGTTGGGTGAGTTGGTCGGTTAATAGTTTTTCAACGATTAATTCTTTGGCTACAAGTTTTTGTTCTAAATCAACAATTTGTTTTTGCTTTTCAAGGCTTGGAACGGTAACGATAACATCAGCAATCTTGCCTATTGACAAACTTACATTTGCCATTCCTTTCATTTGCGAAACCAACAGTTCTTCCCGGTTCCAATGTAAATAAATGTGTAGATATTTGGCTAAAACAAAGTTTTCATTTTTCGGAATAACTGCACAAAGAATATTACCCAATGCAAATTTACCTTCCTGATATTTTACACGTTTCATACTGGCATGACCGTGGCCTGTCGAAGAAACCAAAGGAATAATTACGGCTTTTGTATCGAACTGAAATTCAATATGCGTTTTATTGGCTTCGCCCAATGCAACCATTGAATAAGCTCCGGGAATAGCTTTCATTATTCCTGTTTCGCCTTTTGTAATGGTGCAAATATCTTCTAATCTGTATTTCATATTCCTAAATTTGGCTAAAGCCAATTGATTTTTGAACTTTTTGTTTCCCCTATTGATTTGCCTTGAGAATTACCTTCTGCAATTGAATTGGCTTCCTCTGAATTGCCTCCAGCTTTAGCTGGAGGATTAAGAATGAAATTCCATTTTTGGCTTTAGCCAAATTCTTGATCCTTAAATTTTTGAAACCCAT
>JBBQSZ010000146.1:0-6431 GCA_038234745.1 Flavobacteriales bacterium
AAAAGTAGAGTTGAGAGAGAGTTGTGTATGCACTTGTGTAAACATAAAAAAAATAAGCACCTACAAAATGACTTGTAAGTGCTTGATTTTCATTTGTCGGGGTAGCGGGATTCGAACCCACGACCCCCTGCTCCCAAAGCATAAATAGACTTACCTACGTGTTTTATTATATTGCGTTAAATGCGCTGATAATCAGTAAAATAATATATATATTTATCGACTCTAATAGTTTGTTATTCGATTATTTTGTTTATATTTGTGCACATTTTGTGCACATTTAATATCAACATTTAAAGCAAAACTACTATGGAATGTACGATTACTTTCTACTTAGACAGTAGAAGACCTATGAAAAACGATATTTATATTGTCAAACTTCGTGTGTATGCTCCGGCACTAGGTAAAAAGAAATTGTATGCTACGAGCATTAAACTATCCGAACAAGACTTTGAAAAAGTATTATCAAAGAATCCAAAAGGGAAACACCTTGATACAGCCAATGAGCTAAACAAAATCAAAACAAATGCAATTAATGCCGCAAAAGACATAATCCCATTCTCCTTCGAACGTTTTGAAGCTGCTTTAAATACTGCACCTAAAAACAAAGCTGATGTTATAGACAGTTTTAATTTAGCTATCCAAGAAAATAAAAGCCTTGGTCGTTTAGGTAATGCCGATAACTATCAGAATAGTATAAATTCTATAAAAAAATTTATTGAGCACAATTCAGGTAAAAAAGATCAGAAACTATTATTCTCTGAAATATCTACCGAATGGTTGCAAAGATACGAAGATTTCATGAAAGGAAAAGGAAAAAGCACTACCACCATAAGTATGTATGTGCGTGCTTTGAGAGCCATTTTCAATACTGCTATTGCCAATGGCGATGTAAACAGTAAGATTTATCCATTCGGCAAGGAAAAGAGCAAATACAAGGTTTCAAGTGTAAAAAAGGTCAAAAAGACCCTCAAGCAAGAAGAACTCAAAAAATTATTTGAATCGACTGGCTCAGAAGAACAGCTTAGGGCAAAAGACTTTTTCTTTTTCTCATACAATTGCAGTGGAATGAACTTCAAAGATATTGCAAATCTTACCTATGGTCAAATTGATGGCAACCGTTTAAAATTTTTCCGTAAAAAAACAGAGAACACCACTTCTGAACAAACAGAAATATCCGTATATTTGACACCATTTGCACACGATGTAATAAAACAGTACGGCTTGCCAAATAAAGGCTCAAACACATTTATATTCAATATAATCAATAAAGAAATGAGTCCGGAGGATAAACAAAAGGCAATTAAAAACTTTACACGATCCGTTAATCAGGGCTTGAAGAAGCTTGCTAAAAAAGTGAATATAGACGAAAACATATCAACATATTACGCCAGGCATTCATTTAGCACTAATGCAATCCGTTCAGGTGCCAGCATGGAGTTAGTGAGCGAACAGCTCGGACACGCTGATTTGAAAACTACTCAAAATTATTTCAGTGGTTTTGAAGATGATAGCATTGAAGATTTAACTAAAAAATTAATGAATTTCTAACTATAATTTCAAATTAAATTTAACTATTATATTGGCTATGGAAAGAAATATTGATACTATTTTCACTGAACTCAATTCGTTAAACTTGAAAATATGTAATGTGTTAGATGTAGTAGAACCTATATTTATAAAAGACATTATTTTACCAGTAGATATAGAACAATTAAAGTCGGTTGATTTCACTTTTATAAAACTTGTTGATTTTATAAATATACTTATGCCTGTTCTCTCGACAAATGATAATGGATTTTTAAAAGAGAAAGAACTTGTGAAAAATTTAATCGTATCGACTCTATTTAATTCTAAAAACAGGTTGGAAAATCTTTTTGAAAGCAATAAATACTTGAAAAATGAAATAGATAATGAATACAAAACGAAATTTTTCAAATCCGGTGTATCGTTAAATTTTACAGAATCATTTATTTCAAAATTAAGTATTCAGAATTTTATTCTGGAACAATTATTTGAAATATATGCCGAATATCGTACATTGTTTGATTTTTCAAGATTGGTATTAGCTGCAAATAAAGAATCAAATTTAATTTGGCGTAAAAAAATATATCTTGTTGAATATGACAGGGTCAATATTCTTTGGCTTAATTTTCAAAATTCATATAACAAATATACAGCTGAAGAAATAGAAGATATAAGAATGTTGAATAATTATGAAGACATTGAAGAAGTTGAAATTGATGAAGTTGAAATTGATGAAGAATTTATTTCCATTAAAGATGAATATTTTGAATTTTTATCAAGTTGTCAAAAAGCAATTGATTCTATCAACTATCAAATAGAACATTCAAATACACCAACCCACCATAAAAACAGCCCTACTATCTCAAAAGAAAATAATAATGTTGAGATGAAGGTAAATGAAAATAAAAAGTTCAGATCTTCAATTCTTGAAGAAAAAAAGCATAAACGTGAAATGGATAATAACCCTGAATATCAAAAATCTATGGGTGATTTTGTGAAAAACCGATTCAAAAAATTAACCGACGAAGACATTGAGTATATTACATTGGAATCAAATGCAATTAATGATGTATTTCTAAGAGGTCTTGATATTTCTGAGCGTTTTTTTGGAACAAACAATTTATCTCAAAATGATATTGATTATTTAAATGAATTTCCATTTAGTGGCTTGTTGTCTGATAATATGTTTAACGTATCAATTTTAGATCATTTCAACGAAGATTTAATTGGGGTAATTTTAGAGAATTGTTTTGGTGAAACAATAAATCTAGCAAGAAAAACTACACTTTTTATCAGTAGAGATGATACCCAAAGAGACGAAATGAAGCTAAAAGAACTCATTCGGATTATTTTGAAAACTAATATACAACCGACACTACTAAAAAACAACATATTAGCTTTATCAAATGAAATTTCCGAATTAATTAAACTAATTTACACATACAACAAAGACAGCTACTACATTACAGATGACGAAAGAGAATATCTGGAACAAAAAAAGAATCAACTGCCTGATTGGCTTGGTGATGATTTTTCAACCACTCAAACTAATGTAACAAACAATAAAGACAAAACTACTTCAAACAAACAACCAATAACATTAATTGACTTTATCAAGGATAAATCGAGCCTTACCCTTGTTTCTCAACTTCAATCGGAATTTAAAACCTACGAAGGCAAAAGGATGGCAATTCTTATTTACATACTTCAATATGAATTGAATCTTATTGATATTATTCCAAATTCAAGAACATATTCAAGAAAACGTTTCATTACTTTGTTTAAAAACGAGCCAGAATTTGACAAATCGGAAGCTATAAACAAATATATTAGCAGTTACGACTTTGAATTACTCCTGCCAACTTCTAACGAAATGGACGCAGATTATATTCAAATCAAACAAAAACTGACTAATATCATAGAAAACTCGGTTGTCTAGTTGTTTGTAGTTGTCTAACAACTTCAAACAACTAAATATCAATAATTTACGAAAATATTCACAATACTTTTGCATTGCTGTTCAACCAGTGGTGCATTTTTTTTGCCCACATAAAACTGACAGTTTTATGATTATGGAAAAAATTAATTTTGAGAATTTACCTCAAGCAGTAAGTTTACTAATCGAGAAAGTGGACTTACTTACAATGTTGCTCGAAACAAAAACCAACAACACCAACGCAATTTCAGACAAACCAATGTCAATCACTGAAGCTGCAAAATTTGTCAATCTTACCGTTCCTACCCTTTACGGATTTGTAAGCAAACGCACAATCCCATTTTCAAAAATTGGCAAACGCCTCTACTTTACTGAAACAGAGTTAGCCGCATGGATTCAATCAGGTCGTAAAAAAACCTGTACCGAAATCTCTGACACCCCTGATACTTTTTTGATAACAAAAAAATCAAAAAGATAATGGACTACAAAAAATATTTAGAAGACTTCGTTGCAAACGTTTACAAAAGGTTTGACGAGGAGGAAGCAAAACAAGTAGAAATAGTAGAGTTAAAAGAAAACTATAAAAATGCATTCAAACAGCTCAATGAACTAACTAAAGTAATTGAGGAGAGCAACATAAAAATAGAAGATCCATTTATTTCAAACGACAAGTTTATGCGATTGATGGTTATAAGCCCACGTACTGCACAGGTTTGGAGGGACGAGCAAAAGATTGGATATAGTCAGGTTGCTGGGAAGATTTACTACCGCAAGAGTGATATTGAAAATCTTTTAAAAAGAAACTATCACAAAGCAATAGAAAAGAGAGGTAAATAATATATGAAGTACATAAAAAACACCCCCTCGGACTTTGGCGAGTCTTCAGGGGAAATAGAATTAATGCATGTCAAAAATACTGATATTTTACTACTTCTGAAATTAGTAAATCACTCTTTTTTACTGCATATAAATGTATTAGAACCAATATGTTTAATTATAGGAGGTTTACAACATGCAAGAACTAATTGATTTAAATAAATTAGTAGAAATTCCAACTCCTGAGAATAGTGCTCAACTTGAAAATGAGCACAAATATAATTTAAAAGATTTTGAAGTTATTTTCGGAGTTGATGTTGCAGAACTGGTACCAATCCTATCGCTGAAAGATATTTTAGTTTTAAGCAGAGGGAATATAAGCACCATAAAGGGCAAAGCAAAAGCACGTAAGAGTTTTTTTGTTGCATTAGTCATTTCCTTGGTTTTAAAACAAAATCCAGATTTAAAAATTCTATTAGTCGATACAGAGCAAAGTAAACACTTTGTTGTGAAAGTCATGAAAAGAATTTATAGGCTCATGGAATGGACTTCTTTAAACGATCAGATTAAAATTCTTTCTGTCCGTGAACTTGAATTTATGCAAAGACGTGAAATTCTTGTACAGGCAATTGAAGAGTTTAAATCAGACTTTATAGTTCTTGATGGTGGTGTAGATATTATTGCAGATTTCAACAATCCCGAAGAAAGCAAAGATGTAGTTGGATTATTGATGAAATTATCCTCGATGCATGATTGCCATATCCTAAGCATTTTGCACGAGGGTAAAACAAATGCCGAGTTGAGAGGGCATTATGGTGCTGAAATGTTGAATAAATCCGAAACTGTTTTTGAGGTTTCAAGGGATGAAGAATTGTCAAATGTGAAACCCTATGCGACGAGAAACATGCCTTTCGAAGAATTTAATTTTAGAATTGAAGATGGTCTACCTATTTACAATGGCGAAGTTATTAAAATGACTGTTAAGGAAATGAAGGAATATAACATGAAATTATTCACTACTAAATTACTTGCACCCGACAAGATGATGGAATATGAAGAATTTGCCAATGAATATGCCGAGATGGCAGGTTGTACTACTCGCACAGCAAAAAACCACCTGTCTATAATGCTGAAATCTAACTTTATTGTAAAGTCAGCCAAACTATACCGTTTGTTCAAATGTGAACCAACTTATTAACTGCAATGAAAAACCGCTTACATATATAAGCGGTTTTCATTTTTGCATGAAACGAATGAAATATGTTTAATGAAACCTTTCATTAATTATATCTATCTCATTTACTTTTAGTTACAAATTTATTTTGCTACAGAATGAAATCACACTCTTTTGCTTTTTCATTCACACTAAAACAAAAACATTATGGACCTCAAAAACATACAAATCTGCTATTTCCGTAACAAAGAAAGCCAGTACCGCCCAGAACCTATTTCGCTATATGACTGGCTAACAACTGATAAATTCAAACAACAAATTGAAGTTATTAGAGCAACAGCCGACAAAGCAACACGCGACGATTTAAAAGCACAATTACCTTGTACAATGCCAAGTCTATTAATCGACAAATCCCACAGCGGATTTATTGCTATTGATGTAGATGGTATTAATCACAACGAAAATCTAAATTATACCCCAGCTCAGCTCAAACAAAAAATATCCAACATTGCAAATGTCACCTATTGCGGATATTCTGCTAGTGGTTTAGGCGTGTGGGCATTAATTCCATTATTCGAAACCAGCAAGCACTTAGAACACTTTAGGGCATTGCAGGAAGTCTTTAAACGTATCGACATAACCATTGACGAAAGCTGCTCAAACACCAACAGATTGCGCTTTGCTTCTTATGATAACAAACCATATATCAACGAAAACGCCAAGCCATTCAGTTTGATTTTAGTTGAGAAAACACAACCAAAAACAAACCTTAAAACCAAACAATCAAATTTTATCGACAATGTATTCGAAAACTTCAATCAAAAAGGAGATGTAATAGGCCTACTGAATAATCACGGTTGGAAAGTATTGAACCAAAAAGGAGACAGAATCTACCTACAACGCCCGGGCAAAGATGGCAAAGGCATTTCAGGAAATTACAATGTGGTATTACGATTATTCACAACATGGAGCAGTTCCACC
>JBBQSZ010000147.1:0-6396 GCA_038234745.1 Flavobacteriales bacterium
TCAGAATTATTGAGCCGTATGCTAAAAATGCGTGGGGTAGCTCACAATGTTTTGAATGCAAAAATGCACAAACAAGAAGCCCAAATTGTTGAAGAAGCGGGTAAATCAGGGGTTGTAACTATTGCAACCAATATGGCTGGTCGTGGAACGGATATTAAATTATCTGCCGAAGTGAAAGCTGCGGGAGGTTTAGCAATCGTTGGAACCGAGCGTCACGATTCTCGTCGTGTGGATCGCCAATTGCGTGGTCGTGCCGGTCGTCAAGGAGATCCAGGAAGTTCTCAATTTTATGTTTCATTGGAAGATAATTTGATGCGTTTGTTTGGTTCTGAAAGAGTTGCGAAAGTAATGGACAGAATGGGATTGCAAGAAGGTGAAGTAATCCAACATTCAATGATGACAAAATCGATCGAAAGAGCACAGAAAAAAGTCGAAGAAAACAATTTTGGAGTTCGTAAACGTTTGTTAGAATATGATGATGTTATGAATGCCCAACGTGAAGTGGTTTACAAACGTCGTCGTCACGCTTTGCACGGGGAACGTTTGAAACTCGACATCGCCAATATGCTTTATGATACTTGTGATTTGATTGTAACTGATAATAAATTGACTCATGATTTCAAAAATTTTGAATTCGAATTGATTCGTTATTTCTCGATCACTTCCCCAGTTTCTGAAAGTGATTTCAATAAATTAACCGATATTGAATTGACTGGAAAAGTGTATAAAGCAGCCTCACAATTTTATACTGAAAAAACGGAACGCAGCGCTAGAGAAGCATTTCCAATCATTAGTAATGTCTATGAAGATAAAAATAACCAATACGAACGAATCATTGTTCCGTTTACCGATGGAATAAAATCGTTGAATGTAGTTACGGATTTGAAAAAAGCATACGAAACTAAAGGAAATCAATTGGTTGCCGATTTTGAAAAAAACATCACTTTGGCGATTGTAGATGAAGCATGGAAAAAACATTTGCGCAAAATGGACGAATTAAAACAATCGGTTCAGTTAGCGGTTCACGAACAAAAAGACCCTTTGCTTATCTATAAATTTGAAGCGTATAATTTGTTTAGTTCCATGCTAAATGGAGTGAACAAAGAAGTGATTTCGTTCTTGTTTAAAGGTGATTTGCCACAACAAAATACGCCTGCTATTAAGGAAGCTAAAGAAGTGCGTCAAAAAGAAAAATACACAGAAACTAAAGATGAAATTGTAAGCAGCGAAAGCGCCAATCGTGAAGCAGGGCAAACGCAACAACGTCAGGTTACAGAAACCATTGTTCGAGATCAACCAAAAATTAATCGTAACGATACTGTAACCATTCAAAATGTTGCCAACGGTCAAACACAAGAAATGAAATACAAAAAAGCTGAAATTTTAATTGCCAACGGAACTTGGGTTTTGATTTCTTAATCAGAAAATAAGCTGAATTTTATCCCCATTTACTTTTCTGTAATTGGGGATTTTTTTTGAATTGCGTAATATAATCAAGCAAAAATTTCATAAAAGCCAATCCTTCAAAAAATGCTAAAATCATTTTTTTTTGAAAAATAATCCTTATATTTACTTTTGTTAAATTCAAAAATAATAACCCTAAAATAAAACTATCATGGCAAAAAGTCAAGACGCAAAAAAAACGGTAAAAAAAGAACCGCTAAAAACGGCTAAAGAAAAAAAAGAAGAAAAAAGAGATAAGAAAAATGCTCCGAAAAGAGACTAAATTTTAGTGTTCAGTGTTCAGAAAAAAAGTGTTCAGTTGTATTTGCTTCTGAACACTTTTTTTTATACCAATTAGTTTGTACTGAATACTACTTCACTGGAATATTTTCCAAAATTTCTAAAACAAATTTCCAGAATTTTTGAGAAGATTTTATTGAAGCTCTTTCATCTGGTGAATGTGCTCCTTGAATGGTTGGTCCAAAAGAAATCATATCCATATCAGGATAATTTGTTCCTAGAATTCCACATTCTAAACCGGCGTGACAAGCAACAACTTTTGGTTTTTCATTGTTTTGTTTTTCGTAAACAGAAACCAAAATATCTAAAATTTCGGATTTTACATTTGGTGTCCAACCCGGATAAGAACCCGACAAATTCACTTCACATCCACTTAATTCAAACGCAGAACGCAAGGCATTTGCCAAATCAAATTTAGAAGTTTCAACGGAAGAACGTGTTAAACATCCTATTGAAATTTCGCCATCTTTAATGATAACACGAGCAACATTATTAGAAGTTTCGACCAAATCTTGCATATCAGCACTCATTCGATAAACGCCGTTGTGAGCCGCATAAATCGAACGAAGAATTCCTTCTTGAACGCCTAAATCCATTACTTTTTTAGGTAAATCGCTTTTTACAATTTCGATTTCTAAATTCGGTTCGGTAGTTTTAAATTCCGTTTTAATATCGTTGATGATTTCTTGCATATCAAAAACATAGGCTTCATCATACATTCCTGCAACGACTACTTTGGCCACACTTTCTCTCGGAATTGCATTTCGCAAACTTCCTCCATTGATTTCAGAAATCTGAAGTCCAAAATTTTCGAAAGCATCAAATAACAAACGATTCATAATTTTGTTGGCATTGCCCAAACCTTTGTGAATATCCATTCCAGAATGCCCACCATTCAAACCTTTCACAGTAATAGTGTAAGCCACAGCATCTTCCGGAGTTTCTTCTTCTTGATAACTTCTTGTAGCTGTAACATCAATTCCACCTGCACAACCAATATCGATTTCATCATCTTCTTCGGTGTCCATATTCAACAGTATTTCACCTTGAAGAATTCCACCTTTTAAATTCAAAGCGCCTGTCATTCCCGTTTCTTCATCGATTGTAAACAAAGCTTCGATTGCTGGATGTTTGATTTCTTTGGATTCCAAAATCGCCATAATCATTGCCACTCCCAAACCGTTGTCGGCTCCAAGTGTGGTTCCTCTGGCACGAACCCAGTCGCCATCAACATACATATCAATTCCTTGTTTGTCGAAATCAAAATTAGTATCGGCATTTTTTTGATGCACCATATCGAGATGTCCTTGAAGAACAATTGGTTTGCGATTTTCCATTCCAGCCGTGGCGGATTTACGGATAATTACGTTTCGGATTTCGTCTTCAAAGGTTTCTAATCCTAATGAATTCCCGAAGTTTTTCATAAACTCAATTATGCGTTCTTCCTTTTTTGAAGGACGTGGAACAGCGTTCAAATCGGCAAATTTATTCCAAAGTGCTTTGGGTTCCAGGTTTCTTATTTCTTGGCTCATTGTATATTTTGTGTTATTTATTCAATCCCTTCAATTCTATCGATAAAAACATTTACCAATTTATGATTGGCATTCATTTCTAAAACATCATCCCATACATTGAAATAAAAATTTTTCATTTTCATATTGTCAAATCGAATATGAATTACTTTTGGTGGAGGATTATTCAACATAATTTTATTGGAAAAATCAACGTATTTGGTAATAATAGTGAGACTATTTTCTTTTGAATACATCCAAATTTACTCATCAGACCATTCATCATTTATATTATTTTGAGGAATAAAGTTTGCTGAATTCCAAATGGCTAAATGGTAAGGAAGATTTACGTCAATCAAAAAATTTGGCATCTAGGCAACATCTTTAATTGTGAAATTTCTATTCATTAATTCTGAAGCAAATTTCAAGCAAGCATCAATATCTTCATTTTTCAAACTTGGAAATTGATACAAAATTTCTTCTCTAGAATCTCCTGAACTTAAAAATCCAAGAATTGTATTTACAGTAAGTCTAGTGCCACGAATTGTTGGTTTTCCGTTGCAAATTCTATCATCAATTGTAATTCTATCAGCAATAGTATCCATAGAGAAGTATTTTTGAATTACAAATTTACAAAAAAAAGAAATAGTCCTTCCTCAATTTATGTTATTTTTATGCCCAAATTAAAAACCGTGCAACGCAAATACATCCTTCCACTATTTCTTTTATTTCAAATTCTATTTTTGAAAATAATTGCCTTTTTTCCTGAGTTTGTCGAACGATTTTACAGCAATGGACTGTATGTTATTCTTTCTAAAATTTTAAGAATAACTTTGGGTAAAATCCCTTTTTCAGTGGGAGATATTATGTATGGATTACTGATTTTTTATGTTCTAAAATCAATTTGGGAAACTAGAAAAAAGTGGAAATTAGAATGGAAAAATAATATTCTAAAAACTTTAAGTGTTCTATCGGTGGTGTATTTTATGTTTCATTTTTTGTGGGCGATGAATTATTATCGTCAACCGCTTTTCGAAAAAATGAAAATTGAAAGAGATTATACCGATGCTGATTTGTTGAATTTTACCAAAAAATTAATTTCCAAAACCAATGAAATTCAAAACCAAATCACAAAAAACGATAGTCTGAAAGTAGTTTTTCCGTATACGCAAGAGCAAGTTTTTAAATTGAACTTGAAGGGTTATCAAACACTTTCCAATGAATATTCTTTCTTTACGTACAAAAATCCAAGCATCAAAAAATCGCTATTCAGTTTGCCTTTGACATATATGGGTTTTGGCGGTTATTTGAACCCATTTACCAATGAAGCTCAGGTGAATTATTTGATGCCAATGTATAATACTCCAATGACTTCGTGTCACGAAATGGCGCATCAAATGGGGTTTGCCAGCGAAAGTGAATGTAATTTTATTGGGTTTCTGGCTTCGATTAAAAACGAAGATTTATACTTTCAATATTCGGGATATAGTTCTGCTTTAAGGTATTGCATGGGAAATTGGTTTGTTCGTGACGAAAAAGTCTATAACCAATTGTTGAAAACCGTTCATCCTGGAATTTTGAAAAACTATCAGGAAAGTGATGATTTTTGGAAACAATATGAAACGCCTATTGAAACGGGTTTCCATATTTTTTATGATAATTTCCTAAAAATGAACCAGCAAAAAGACGGCATGGATAGCTACAGCAAATTCGTGAATTTGATGGTGAATTATTATAAGGACAAAATACTTTAGAAAACTAAAAGTGTAAAATAGCCCCGATAGCAGTGGAAATCCTCCCGATTTTTGTTCGGGAGATTGAAACGTATAGCGGGACGACTATTGTTTGAAACCTTAAAATTGGTGCTCCTAATTAAAAACACTTAATTTGTAACAAAATCTAATTTTTATCCACTAATACAATTATGACCGACGATTTAGAGCAATCTTTTGTGCTGCAATTGAAGACCAATCAGAATATAATCCACAAGGTTTGTAGATTATACACGAATGGTGAGGATGCGCATAAGGATTTGTTTCAGGAAATTACGATTCAGTTGTGGAAGGCTTTTCCGAAGTTTCGTGGCGATAGTAAATTTTCTACTTGGGCCTATCGCGTTGCTTTGAACACCGCGATCACTTTGTATCGAAAAAGTACGCGCTCCGTAAAAACGGTTGATTATGAAAACCACCAATTTTTTATTAGCAATGAGGATTATAATTATGAAGAAGAAGAGCGATTAAAATTGATGTACAAAGCTGTTTATCAACTAAATGACATTGAAAAAGCATTGATTTATATGTATCTTGAGGATAAGGATTATGCAGAAATTTCAGAAACTTTGGGAATTAGCGAAGTGAATGCTCGGGTAAAAATGAATAGAATAAAAGGGAAATTAAAAAAAATATTAAATCCGTAATGATTATGAAAGAGCTGGATTTATTAAAGAGAGATTGGCAAAAAAATACTGCCTTCGAACAGGTTTCGGAAAGGGAAATCTACAACATGTTGCACAAAAATTCTTCTTCGGTGGTGAAGTGGATTTTGATTGTAAGTATTTTGGAATTTGTGATTTTGAATGGAATTTCATTATTGCTCAATGATCCAAAATACGATGCATTTATGCGAATGCATCCTTTTATTAGCATTTTAGAGAAGTTTAATTATGTGGTAATTGTTGTTTTTATCTATTTGTTTTATAGAAATTTCAAAGCAATATCAGTTCTAAACTCTTCAAAAACTCTGATAAAACACATCCTTAAAACCAGAAAAATTGTTACCTATTATATTTATTGGAATATATTCATAGGAGGAATTACTGGAGCATTAAGCGGAATTGAAGGCTTTAACGAGGGATATAAGTCAAACGGTAGCAAACCCTTTTTAGAAATAAATTATGTTACCATAACTATTGTAGCATTATTGATTATGGGCTTTATTTGGTTGTTTTACAAATTATTATATGGCGGATTTTTGAGAAAACTAAAGGAAAATTATATCGAATTAAAGAAAATAGATTTATAAAAAAAGAGGCTTTAATTGTAGTTGTGGTCGGAAGAAATTCCGGCCACTTATGTTATAAAGACTTTTGAGGGATCACCACCTGAAAATACAATCATTATTCCAGTAATAAGTTCTCTTA
>JBBQSZ010000148.1:0-6088 GCA_038234745.1 Flavobacteriales bacterium
AGCAAAAACGGAATAGAAGTAATGATTTATATGACCTTGATTGTAGCAATGCTTGTCCTAATCTATAAAAAAGCAAATAATCTTGGTTATAAAACCGCTAAAAGAAGATTTGTACTGGAACTAAGAGAACTTATTACTGGACTAATGATTGTATTTTCAGGTGGTGATCCCTCAAAAGTCTTTATAACATAAGTGGCCGGAATTTCTTCCGACCACAACTATCCATTGGGTATCCTTTTTTTTGTGAAGATAATTAGGTTTCAAATTAGATTTAATAGGGCATAGATTTGTTTATTTACTATTTTTCAAACCAAATCTTTATAAAATAAATACAGTAATTTAAGGAGTTGATTATTTTCAACTCCTTTTTTTTATAAAAAAGATAAAAACATCATATTTTTTCCTAATTTGCATTAAATAAATACGATTCCAATGAAAGAAATCACGCGATTATTTGATTTTCCTTATTACCAATTAGAGCACTACAACATTCCTGATGCATTGGTCACCAAGTATAATGGGGTTTGGGTAAAAACTTCAACAAAAGAATATATTGAAAAAGCAAATGCGATTTCTCGAGCTTTGTTGCGAATGGGAATTCAAAAAGATGATAAAATTGCAATCATTTCAACTAATAATAGAACCGAATGGAACATTATGGATATTGGAATACTACAAACAGGCGCACAAACGGTTCCTATTTATCCAACAATCTCCGAAACTGATTACGAATACATTCTTAATCATTCTGGTTCCATTTATTGTTTTGTATCGGATCTTGATGTATTGCAAAAAGTAACTATGATTAGACCAAATCTTCCTAATCTAAAAGAAGTTTTTTCTTTTAATGCCATAGAAGGATGTAAAAATTGGAATGAATTGCTCATTCTTGGCCTAGATAACAGTAATCAAGAAGTAGTTGAAGAGAAAAAAAACAGCATAAAAACCGATGATTTAGCCACGATAATTTACACTTCGGGAACCACTGGAAGACCAAAAGGGGTGATGCTTTCGCATAAAAATATTGTATCTAATGTAATCGATAGCGCTCCAAGAATTCCCTTTAATGCGGGAGAAAGTAGGGCTTTGAGTTTTTTGCCCATTTGCCATATTTTTGAAAGAATGATTCTTTATTTGTACCAATATTACGGTGTTTCGGTCTATTTTGGCGAATCAATAGAGAAAATTGGAGACAATATCAAGGAAGTTAGACCTACCGTAATGACTGCCGTTCCTAGACTTATTGAGAAAGTATATGATAAAATCTACTCAAAGGGATTAGAATTAAAAGGAATCAAAAGAAAAATGTTTTTCTGGGCTGTAGATTTGGGATTAAAATATGAACCCTACGGAGCAAATGGTTTTTGGTATGAATTGCAATTAAAAATAGCTCGAAAACTCATTTTTAGCAAATGGAAAGAAGGTTTGGGCGGTAATTTAGATTTATTAGTTTCAGGAAGTGCAGCGCTTCAACCAAGATTAGCTAGAATATTTGCTGCCGCCGAAATGCCAGTAGTAGAGGGATATGGTTTAACCGAAACTTCTCCAGTTATTGCCGTAAACGATATGCGAGATCTTGGTTTTAAAGTTGGAACCGTTGGAAAATTAATAAATAATGTCGAAGTAAAAATTGCCGAAGATGGCGAAATTCTGTGCAAAGGTCCCAATGTGATGATGGGCTATTTTAAAGACCCAGAATTAACAGAACAGGTAATAGTAGACGATTATTTCCATACAGGAGATATTGGCGAAATAGATAGCGAAGGTTTTCTAAAAATTACCGATCGAAAGAAAGAAATGTTTAAAACCTCGGGTGGTAAATATATTTCACCACAGTTGCTAGAAAACGCGATGAAACAATCTCGTTTTATTGAACAAATTATGGTGATTGGTGACGGGCAAAAAATGCCCGCTGCTTTCATTCAACCCAACTTTGAATTTATGAAAACTTGGGAAAAACTGCACGGAATTACAGTAGGAACAACCAATGAAGAAATTATTTCAAACCCAAAAGTGATCGAACGTATTCAAGAAGAAATTGATATTCTAAATGAAAAATTTGGTAATTGGGAAAAAATTAAGCGCTTCGAATTAACGCCAGACATTTGGTCAATTGATGGAGGTCACCTCACTCCTACTCTAAAACTGAAACGAAAAATTGTTATGGAAAAATACAAGCATTTATATGATAAAATTTATCATTAGAATATTTAAAATAATATTATTTTTAGAACTTTTTATAATTTATTTTAAACCATTATTTTTTTAAAACCACTTAACTCTTCATTATTGAAGAGTTTTTTATACCAAATTAACAAATTTTAAAATATTAACATATTTATTATGCGTGCATAGTATTTTTTTATTACATTTGAAAATTCCAAAAAAATATGAAAGATAAAACCATAGATTATGTTCTTCGCGCTACTTGGCAAGCTGTATCCAGAATGTACAACGAAGAAGCCACAAAATACGGTGCGACAATGTCGACAGGTTTCGCTTTATTAAGTATTGATAAAGACGAGGGCACGCCTTCAACAGCTTTAGGACCAAAGATGGGAATGGAGGCAACGAGCTTAACCAGAACCTTAAAAAACATGGAAGAAAAAGGACTGATTTATAAGAAACCGAACCCAGAAGATGGTCGAGGTGTCCTAATATATTTGACCGAATTTGGAAAAGAAAAAAGAGAATTGTCTAAAGAAACAGTGTTGAAATTTAATGAAGCGGTAAAACAAAATGTATCTCTTGAAAAATTAGAACATTTTATGGAAGTTTCTGAAATCATTCACGAATTAATTGCTGAGAAAAAAATATATAAATGAAACGATCAATTAAAAAAATTGCAGTAATTGGATCCGGAATTATGGGATCGGGAATTGCTTGTCATTTTGCCAACATTGGTGTGGAAGTCTTGCTTTTGGACATTGTTCCAAATCAACTTACTGATGCTGAATCAAAAAAAGGTTTGACCTTAGAAAGCAAAATAGTTCGCAATCGTTTGGTTAATGAACATTTCCAAAATGCTTTAAAATCGAAACCATCGCCTATTTATCATCAAAAATTCGCAAGCCGAATCACGACGGGAAATACTACTGACGATATGGCTAAAATTGCCAATGTCGATTGGATTATTGAGGTTGTCGTGGAACGGTTGGATATCAAAAAATTAGTTTTCGAACAAATAGAAAAATACCGTAAACCAGGAACTTTAGTTACATCCAACACTTCTGGAATTCCGATTCATTTTATGAGCGAAGGACGAAGTGAAGATTTTCAAAAACATTTCTGCGGAACACATTTTTTCAATCCTGCCAGATATTTAAAATTGTTCGAAATTATTCCAGGTCCACAAACTTCATCCGAAGTTTTAGATTTCCTTACTATATATGGCGATAAATTCTTAGGCAAAACTTCAGTCGTTGCCAAAGATACTCCAGCTTTTATTGGAAATAGAATTGGAATTTTCGGAATCCAAAGTTTGTTCCATTTGGTTAAAGAAATAGGCTTAACTATTGAAGAAGTAGATAAATTAACTGGTCCAGTAATTGGTCGTCCAAAATCGGCAACCTTTAGAACTGTAGATGTGGTTGGTTTGGATACATTGGTGCACGTTGCAAACGGAATTTATGAAAATTGTCCGAATGATGAATCCCACGACTTATTTAAACTTCCTGATTTTGTCAACAAAATGATGGAAAACAAATGGTTAGGAAGCAAAACAGGACAAGGTTTTTACAAAAAAGAAGGAAGAGAAATTCTTTCCTTAGATTTAAATACATTAGAATATCGTCCAGCTAAAAAAGCATCTTTTGCCACTTTAGAATTAACAAAAACCATCGATAAACCTATTGATCGTTTCAAAGTTTTGGTAAAAGGTAAAGACAAAGCAGGAGAATTCTACCGAAAAAGTTTTGCTGGAATGTTTGCTTATGTTTCGAATAGAATTCCTGAAATCACAGGCGAATTATACAAAATTGACGATGCAATGAAAGCAGGTTTCGGTTGGGAAAATGGTCCATTCGAAATTTGGGATGCTATTGGTGTTGCCAATGGAATCGAAATAATGAAAGCCGAAGGTTTAACTCCAGCGACTTGGGTTACTGATATGTTATCCAATGGAACTTCAAGTTTTTATACAGTTAAAGAAGGAGCTACTTATTTCTATTCTATTCCAAACAAAACAACTACAAAAGTTCCTGGACAAGATGCATTTATCATCCTGAATAACATTCGAGAAACCAAAAAAGTTTGGAGCAATAGCGGAGCCATTATTCAAGATTTGGGCGATGGAATTTTAAATTTAGAATTCCAATCCAAAATGAATACTATTGGTGGCGATGTATTGCAAGCTATAAACAAAGCCATTGATTTATCCGAAAAAGAATACCAAGGTTTGGTTATTGGAAATCAAGGAGCTAATTTCTCTGTGGGAGCGAATATCGGAATGATATTTATGATGGCTGTCGAACAAGAATATGACGAATTGAATATGGCTATCAAGATGTTTCAAGACACGATGATGCGCGTGCGTTATTCTGGAATTCCAGTTGTAGTTGCACCACACGGTCTGACTTTGGGTGGTGGTTGCGAAATGAGTATGCACGCGGATAAAGTAGTTGCTGCTGCAGAAACCTATATTGGATTAGTTGAATTTGGCGTTGGTGTTATTCCCGGTGGTGGTGGTTCAAAAGAAATGGCGCTAAGAGCGTCGGATTTATTTCGTAAAAACGATGTCGAATTGAATGTTTTACAAGAATATTTCTTAACTGTAGCGATGGCAAAAGTCTCGACTTCTGCTTATGAAGCCTTTGATTTAGGTGTTTTACAACACGGAAAAGATATTGTAGTTGTCAACAAAGACCGTCAAATTGCCGAAGCCAAAAAACATGCTTTGATTATGGCAGAGGCTGGATATACCCAACCTATCCGCCGAACTGATGTAAAAGTTTTGGGAAAACAAGCCTTAGGAATGTTCTTAGTTGGAACTGACCAAATGGAAGCTGGAAAATACATCTCGGAACACGACAAAAAAATTGCCAACAAACTAGCTTACGTTATGGCCGGCGGCGATTTATCAGAACCAACATTAGTAAGTGAGCAATATTTATTGGATATTGAAAGAGAAGCGTTCTTGTCACTTTGCACAGAAAGAAAAACGTTGGAAAGAATTCAATTTATGTTAACCAAAGGGAAACCGCTAAGAAACTAAACTATGAAGACTGCATATATTGTTTCCGCTTATCGTACGGCGGTAGGAAAAGCTCCAAAAGGAGTATTTAGATTTAAAAGACCTGATGAATTGGCAGCAGAAACCATTCAATTTATGATGAATGAATTGCCAGATTTTGACAAAACAAGAATTGATGACGTAATGGTTGGAAATGCCATGCCAGAAGCCGAACAAGGACTTAATATGGGACGATTAATTTCCTTAATGGGATTAAAAGTTACCGATGTGCCTGGCGTAACCGTAAATCGATATTGTGCTTCGGGAATCGAAACTATTGGAATGGCGACTGCTAAAATCCAATCGGGAATGGCAGATTGTATTATTGCAGGTGGAGCCGAAAGTATGAGTTTTATTCCAATGGGAGGATACAAACCAACTCCAGATTATGCAGTAGCAAAAGAAGGAAACGAAGATTATTATTGGGGAATGGGATTAACTGCGGAAGCCGTTGCCAAACAATATAATATTTCAAGAGCAGATCAAGATGAGTTTGCTTTTAACTCTCACATGAAAGCTTTGAAAGCACAAGCTGATGGAAAATTCGATTCACAAATTGTTCCGATATCGATTGAGCAGACTTTTATCAATGAAAATGGTAAAAAAGAAACTAAATCTTATGTTATAAACAAAGATGAAGGACCAAGAGCCGGCACATCTGTAGAAGCATTGGCGGGTTTAAGACCAGTTTTTGCAGCGGATGGAAGCGTGACTGCCGGAAATTCTTCTCAAATGAGTGATGGTGCTGCTTTTGTTTTAATAATGAATGAAGAAATGCTTAAAGAACTAAATCTCACTCCTATTGCTCGAATGGTCAGTTTTGCTTCAGCAGGTGTTGAACCAAGAATTATGGGCATT
>JBBQSZ010000149.1:0-6088 GCA_038234745.1 Flavobacteriales bacterium
AACAATTTAAAGATTTATGAACATCTTATTTGGTAAATAGAAATCATCAAAATAGTGGATTGAACCTATTTTATAATGCTGATTGAAATCCAAACTTTATAAAAAGTTCAAATAAATAAAACGTTTTTTACAGCACCGAAATAAATGAAATGCTTAGTTTTATTGTCTGAAAAATGCCTATTTCCTCATTAATTTACCCACAGAGACGATTCAAAGACGGGAACAGACAATCTCCATCCATAAAATTTTCAAATTTGTTAAACTAAATTCATTAACAATACTTATTTAGATATGAAGAAACTATTTATACTTGCTATTACTACTTTTCTTGGTTTTGGTCAAAGTAGTTTGGCGCAAATTAAAAAAGATAAACGACCTAATATTTTATTTGCAGTTGCCGATGATGCAGGCTGGAAACACTTTAGTGCTTATGGTTGCAAATGGGTGAAAACCCCAGCATTCGATAAAGTCGCAAAAAGCGGAATTTTATTCAATAATGCTTATACACCCAATGCCAAATGCGCGCCTTCTCGTGCTTGTATTGTAACAGGACGTGAGAGTTGGCAGCTTGAGGAAGCAGCAAATCATTCGCCCGATTTCCCTACAAAATTCAAAACCTATTCCGAAGTTTTAAAGGATAATGGCTATTTTGTTGGCTTTACAGGAAAAGGTTGGGGACCAGGAAATCAAGGAAAAATAAACGGAAAAGAGCGTGATTTGACAGGGCCTGAATACAATGAATTTAAATTGACACCGCCTACCAAAGGAATTTCTGATGTGGATTATACAAAGAATTTTGAAGCCTTTTTAGATGCTAGGCCAGCAGGTGAACCTTTTTGCTTTTGGTACGGAGGAAAAGAACCGCATCGCCAGTATGAATTCCGTTCCGGGGTTAAAGTTGGTGGGAAGAACATCAACGAAATAGATGAAGTTCCCGCATTTTGGCCCGACAATGAAGCGGTGCGCAACGATATGTTGGATTATGCTTTTGAAGTAGAATATTTTGACAAACATCTTCAAAATATGTTGAACAAGCTAGCCGAAATAGGGGAGTTAGAAAATACCATTGTGATTGTAACTTCAGATAACGGAATGCCTTTTCCTCGTGTAAAAGGTCAGGTTTATGAATATTCGAACCACATGCCACTAGCAATTAGTTGGCCAAACGGAATTAAAAATCCGGGTCGTGTGGTAGATGATTTTGTGAGTTTTATCGATTTTGTGCCTACTTACTTAGAAATTGCTGGTATTTCGGAGGAAAAATCAGGGATGAAAAAACTAGCAGGAAAGAGTTTGACCGATATTTTATATTCTAAAAAATCAGGAATGGTGAATAAAAAACGCAATTATCAATTGGTTGGTAAAGAGCGTCACGATGTTGGAAGACCCAACGATGAAGGCTATCCAGTACGTGGCATCATCAAAGACGGCTATTTGTATTTGCATAATTTTAAAATAGACAGATGGCCAACTGGCAATCCTGAATTGGGTTATTTGAACTGTGATTCAAGTCCGACAAAAACGGAAGTATTGAATTCCAGAAGAAAAGAGGGAATTATGAAATACTGGGAAATGAACTTCGGAAAACGCGGGGAAAATGAATTGTACGATATCAAAAAAGATCCTTTTTGTGTTTCAAATCTAGCTTCGGAAGCACAGTATTCCTCTTTGATTGCCAAGATGAATATGGAAATGACCAAAAAATTAATCAAAGAAAATGATCCTAGAATTCTAGGTTACGGAGATATTTTTGATCATTATAAATATTATGGAGACAACCAAAATTTATATAATGATTACATGAGTGGAAAAGTGAAAGACCCTAAAAGAGTCAATCAAAAAGATGTGGATATGGATATGATGGACAAAAAATAAGCAAATGAAAAGATTGAATCAACTACTGGTAATCCTATTTTGCTTTTTCAGTTTTGGAAATGCAATAGCGCAAGCTCCCAAAGAAACGATTAACATAGTACTATTAGCTGGGCAATCGAATATGGCTGGAGCAGGAGATTTTGTCGCTTTAGATGAAGCGGTAAAAGAACGTTTGGCAAAGGTTGCTGATCGAGTTGAATTAAGTAATTCAGGAAAAAAACCAACGCCATTGACTTTTTATTTATCGAAAGGTCATAAAGAAAAATATGGTTTTGAAGAAGCTTTTGGGCCTGAATTAATGATTGGAATTGTATTGGCTGAAAAGTTTCCAAAACAGAAATTCTTATTGATTAAAACCGCTCAAGGCGGAACCGCTTTATACGGTGCATGGAACCCTGATTGGACTGCTGAAAAAACGGCAGAAGTTGAAGCGGAAGGTTTTAAAAGAGATTTGAAATTATATTCCAATTTTATTAGTGACGTCAATGAAAATATAAAACGAATCGAAAGTCAAGGCAATACCTATAAAATAATAGGAATGGGATGGATGCAAGGCGAAAATGACGCAGCCAAAGAAGTATCGGCTTTGAGTTATGAAGCTAATTTGGTCAATTTAATTAATCGCGTTCGGACTGATTTGAAGGTAAAAGAGTTGCCTTTTGTTGTAGGACAAATTAACTCCCATTATGGCAAATTTGCTGCTGGTCCGGCAACCGTTCGTGCGGCACAATTGAATGTGTGCAATCTATTGAAAAAAGTAAAAACGATTACAACTACGGCTGACCAACCTTATGATGATTACCCAAAACATTCGGATAATGTGCATTATAATGCCGAAGGACAATACCGTTTGGGAACTGCTTTTGCGGAAGCTATATTACAATTACAATAATTTAAAATTAGAATAATTAATTTAAAATACAATGAAAAAATCAATCTTAGCATTAGTGTTTCTAATGACATTGCAAACCGGTTTTAGTCAAAAGAAACCCAATGTTATCCTCTTTTTTGTCGACGATTTAGGATGGGCAGATGTGGGATATCGGAACCCAAAATTTCACACACCAAATATCAATCAATTGCGTCAAGACGGAATGGAATTTAGTCGGGCTTATGTGGCTACACCAACTTGTAGCCCAAGTAGAGCTTCAATTCTTACCGGTAAAGAGCCTGTTCGTTTTCAAATGGTACGACATATTGATGATGGAAACGGAATTGATTTTGATGATAAAAGTAATTCCATAAATGATTTTAGTTTATGGCCAAATGATCCGGTGCAAATGCCGTCGATTAATATGTTGCCACTAAAAGAAATTACGTATGCCGAACGATTGAAAGAATTAGGATATTATAATTTTTTCTTAGGTAAATGGCATTTAGGAGATTCTCGCTATTATCCATCAAAGCAAGGATTTGATGAAGAATATGGTGTTTGTAATTATGGACATCCAAAAGGATATTATCCACCTTTTTTCAAGGACGTGAATCCGCTAGCTAGTTTTGATAAAACGGAGGTGTATTTAGAAACGGTTTTGGCAGACAAAGCGCTGGATTTTATTTCGAAGTATAAAAGTGAAAAACCATTTATGTTGTCCTACTTTCATTATGATGTGCATGGACCACAAATTGGTAGAAAAGACTGGGTAGAACAATACAAAAAAGAAGGATTAAAAGGAAAAGATGCGGAGTATGCTGCCATGATTTCGGCAGTAGATGAATCGATTGGGAGAGTTCGAAAAGCATTGGTAGACAAAGGAATTGCAAATAATACGGTACTAATTTTCACTTCGGATCAAGGTGGTTTTTTTACAAATGCTCCTTTGAGTGGTGGTAAAACCGGTGGAAACACTTTGGGCGAAGGTGGTGCTAGAGTACCTTTTTTGATGTATTATCCTGGAGTAACCAAAGCGAATACTAGTTCGGATATTCCAATTCAAACTATCGATGTTTTTCCAACTTTGTTTGACATAGCTTCGGGAAAAGGATGTTCAGATAAACAAGTAAATGGTAAAAGTTTAATGCCTATTATAAAAGGAGAAAAGTTTAATGCGAATAGAAGCTTGTATTTTTTCCGTAGTTACGAAGATCAATATGCGGCTGTTATTGCAGGAGATTGGAAATTAATTAAATACCATAGTGGTAAATTTCAATTGTTTAATATTAAAAAAGATATGTCCGAACAAAAAGATTTGATTGATATTGAAATAAAAGAAGGGGATAAATTAAAAAAAGATTTGGCAAATTGGGAGAAGGAAGCAGTTCCAGCTTTTAAAAAGAAATAATTTAAAAATGATGAATTTTAAAAAAACACTCATTCTTGCTCTTGCCTTTTTAGTATCGGTGGCTGCAATAGCTCAAAAAGAGATTAAAAGACCCAACATTATTTGGCTTATGGCCGAAGACATGAGTTTGGATTTGGAGTGCTACGGAATGCAAGCCGTTAAAACGCCAAACTTGAATAAAATGGCCGAAGAAGGCGTGCGTTATGACAATTGTTATGTAACCAATTCTATTTGTTCGCCTAGTCGTTCGGCAATGATGGTCGGAACGCATCAGCTTAAAATAAATGCGCAACACCATCGCAGCAACAGAGAGATTCCATTAGATTCTAGGTACAAACCCTTTACGGCTTTGTTGCGTGAAGCGGGTTATACCACAGTTTTAGGAAATCATGCCGTAATGGGATTAGGGCGCAAAACCGATGTGAATTTCAAATCGCAAGCAATTGGTCCTTGGGACGGAAAAACACAGTTTGGCTTATTTGATAAATATGACAACTTTGAAAATGATGGAAAACCATTTTTTGCCCAAATTCAATTATTGGCTAGTCACAGAGGGGATTGGTGGAATGAAGTTAGAGCAAAATCGAAACATCCTGTCGATCCAGCCAAAGTGGTGTTGCCTTCTTACTTAGCAGATGATCCCGGAATACGCTTGGATTGGGCTAATTATTTGGACCAAATCGAATACCTTGACAATGAAGTCGGAATGATTTTCAAAGAGTTAGAAGACAAAGGACTGGCGGATAATACCATCGTTATTTTTATAGGAGATAATGGAAGATGTAACATTAAAGGAAAAGGGTATTTATATGATCCAGGATTACACATTCCTTTTATTATACATTATCCAAAAAAATATACTGGCGAGCATGTAAGCAAAGAAATCGTTTCGGCAGTAGATATTACTGCTACTATTTTGGATTTGGCAGGTGTAAAAGTACCTTCTTTTATGACGGGTAAATCTATTTTGAAGAAAGGTTTTAAAGATGATTATGTGTATGGTGCAAGAGATTTATGGGACGAAATTCTTGAGCAATCAAGAGCGATAACTTCTGACAAATGGAAATACATTCGCAACGATAAACCGGAGATTCCTTATGATGCGCATCAAGCGTATCTGGAGTTTTACCGACCTGCGGTACACATCATGCGTAAATTAAACGAAGAAGGAAAACTGAATGAAGCACAAAAACAATTCTTTGCACCCACAAAACCAGTGGAAGAATTATATGATTTGCAAAAAGATCCTGAGGAATTACACAATTTAGCTTTAGACCCAAACTATGCTAAAACGCTAAAGAAGTTGCGTAAAAAAACACTTTGGTATGATAAAGAAATGAAACCTGTAAGTGCTATTTACCAACCAGAAGAAGCAGATGCGGTTCAAGTTTTGGAATGGGTAAAAAAAGAAAGACCAGAATTGTACCAACAAATGCAAAATGGTATTGAAATAGGTTTGAAAAAAGCAACTAAAGAATACAGAGTTGCCAATAATCAAACAACAAAAACTAAAAAGTCGGATGAGTAAGTCTATTTTAAATATTATAAAAAGTTCGGTTTTATTTGCGTTACTAATTGTGAGTTTTGTTGCAATGGCGCAAAAATTGCCTACCGTAAAATTGAGTTTTAATCACAATTGGAAATTTTCAAAAATCAATGAAGGCGGTATTTCAGACGAAGCTTTAAGCAAAGTAGATTTCAATGATACACAATGGGCAAATGTGAATTTACCTCATACGGCAAATATTGAACCTTTGGTGGTAAACGACCAATGGCAAGGCATTTGTTGGTATCGAAAACAATTTGAAATTGATTCCCAATACAAAGATAAAAAAGTGATTATCGAGTTGGAAGGAGCTATGAATCAAGCGCAAGTTTGGATTAATGGTCAATTAGTAGCCGACCATTTAGGCGGATATATGCCTGTGGTT
>JBBQSZ010000150.1:0-6031 GCA_038234745.1 Flavobacteriales bacterium
TGATTATGAATCATCAATTCAATTTATTTTATAGTTTCATTTTCACCTTTTCCACTATACCCCGTTTGCTTATGCATCTTGATAAACACTCGGGGTATTTTTTTTATTTAAATGCTAATATTAACCAGAAAGTAAATTCCAAAATGTTCCTTAACATTTTAAAAACAACAGAAAGGAGAGTTCGTTATGCCAAACTGTTATGTATTTATAGGAAAAAAGACCATTAACCCTCTGTCTGGTATCATGATCAAAAAATTTCACCAATGCCCTTGCAATAATCTATAATTTCGTTGTTTCCGTCGCTAAAGATCACATTCTTGTCGACACTGATTATGATCATCCTGATTATATATATTATCTCGATCCAAATTTTTCCATTCGCGCCCAACCTGACGAGACTCAACCCAACAATCATCATCGCTTTATAATCAATTCACAAAAACCCATTCTAGAGTTAAACTTCCACAAACCAATCACTGCCGAGTACCAAGGAAAAATAATTTACGATCAAATCTTAGTTTTCCAATACATTAATTAGCATTCGTCACTAGCGACACCATTCTCTCCTTTTGTCACCATCTACCCAGGGTTGCATTTGCAACACGCTTTATAGCACCTGGGTTTTTCTTTTTTTATAACTATTCTATTTACTAAATTTTCATGTATAATACCTCTATCTAACCGAAGACAGCCGGTGTAACCCAAAAGGTTTATAAATCCAGCCGAGGCAAAAAACAATTTTAATTGTTTTACGCAGCCTCGTTTTTCGAGGCTCTCTTTCGTTTTAGAATAGTTATTAATTAAACCAATATGCCAAATCAAGCTAAAGTCAATCAAGTCGCTGATATCACAGCTAAATTTGAAAAAGCAAAATCTTGTGCTTTGATCCAATATCAAGGTCTTAATGCTGATGGAATTGCCACTCTTCGTGACAATGTTCGTGCTAATGGTGGTCGTGTTGAAGTTGTTAAAAACAGCTTAATCGTCCGCTCTCTAGCTAATCTCGGTATTACTTTACCTGATAAATTGGTTGGTCCAACAGCCATCACCTTCTGTAATGAAGATGAAGTTGGTCCTCTCAAAGAAGTTGACAAAGTCAACAAAACTCAAGATTTCATCACTTTCAAGTATGGTATCTACGATAAAAAATTGCTTGCTCAAGATGAGCTTAAACAATTTATAGCTCTTCCTTCCAAATCAGCTCTCATGGCTCAACTTTTGGGTGGATTAGTAAATCCTTTGCAACGTCTTGCTTACAGCATGCGTTACAATCAAACACAATTAGCATTAGCTCTTAAAGCTGTTGCTGAAAAACAATAAATTATTATTGTAAATTATTAAAATTTAAAAAAACAAAAAAATGGAACTTTCAAAAAAATTGCAAACAATCCTCGATTCTATTGCTGAATTATCAGTATTAGAATTATCAGAACTCGTTAAAGGTGTTGAAGAAAAATTCGACGTTAAAGCTGTTGCTGCTGCTGTAGCCGCTCCTGCTGCTGCTGCTCCTACTGCTGCTGCTGAAGAAAAATCAGAATTTGAAGTAGTTGTTACTTCTGCTGGTGCAAATAAAATTGCTGTTATCAAAGCTGTTCGTGAACTCAAGCCAGAACTCGGTTTAGTTGATGCTAAGAATTTAGTTGATGCTTGCCCTGCTAACTTAGGTTCTATGAAAAAAGAAGCTGCTAATGAAGCTAAAGCTAAATTAGAAACTGCTGGTGCACAAGTTGAATTAAAATAATTCTCTTTTAATCTAAATAAGGGCGGACCACTGTGTCCGCCCTTTTTGGTTCATTCCCTCTTTTTGAGGGATTATCTCTAATATATTGTCTTATCAACAAATATTCTTTTTCATTTCTAATAATATGTTCATAATAATTACGTTGAAATAATTTTTTATTAAATTTTGGAAAATTATTATTTTTCATTTCTCTTAAATAATTATTTGTTACCATAATTTTAAACCATTGAATAATTTTTCCTAACTTTGAATTATTATTTATTGGGTCGATACATCGATCGACCCCTACAATTTTTAATGAATTTATGTACGGGCGGATCGATGTATCCGCCCTTATCAAATATTATTTATTTTATTGCTTCCAAAAATGTCACAAATATTGGATGAGGACTCAAAGGTCTACTCTTATATTCAGGATGAAATTGTGTGGCCATAAAAAATGGATGATCTTTTTTTGATAATTCTATTGCCTCAACTAATTTTCCATCAGGACTAGTTCCAGAAATTATCAAACCACTTTTTTCCAAAATTTCTCTATATTCATTATTAAACTCATATCTATGTCTATGTCTTTCATTAATAATTCCATCCACTATTTCATTTGGACTACTACCATATTTTTTATAAGCATTTTCTAAAATAGATCCTTCTTTAACCTTACACATCCAACTACCAAGTCTTATTGTTCCCCCATATTGGTGCATTTCCAGATATTTTTTTTGTTCTGGCATTATATGAACTACTGGATATTTTGTTTTAGAATCAACTTCACTAGAATTTGCTCCGTTTAAATTAGCTTTATTTCTAGCAAACTCAATAGTAGCCATCTGCATTCCAAAACAAAGTCCTAAATATGGTAGTTTATTTTCTCTTGCATAGGTAACCGCCTTTAATTTTGATTCAACTCCTCTACTTCCCCAACCTTGTGGTACCAACACGGCATCATAACCCTCTAACACTTTACCAACACCCTTATTTTCAATTTCTTCAGTTCCTATCCAGCCAAATATTGGTTTAACACCAATTTTCGCTCCTGCGTGTTTTAATGCTTCAATTACACAAAGATAAGAATCTGATAATTGATAATCTCCAGTTGTAAAATATTTACCCACAATTGCAATTTTTATTTCTTTTTTTGGATTTTTTATTCTATTTACAAAATTTTTCCATTCAACTAAATTATTTTCATTTCGTTTTTTTAGTTTTAATGCTTTTAGAATTTTATTTCCAAAATTTTGTTCTTCAAATAAAATCGGTAAATCATAAATACTTTCTAAATCTGGATTTGCAATTATGTTTTCACTTTGTAAATTACAAAATAAAGCCAGTCTTTCTCTTCTTTTTTCATCAATTATTTTTTCACTTCTTGCCACCATGAAATCTGGTTGAATTCCCATTGAATTTAAAATATGAGCTGATTGTTGAGCTGGTTTACTTTTTAATTCTCCTAAACTTTTTATTATTGGTAAAAACGATACATGGACATGAAGTACATCTTTTGGTTGTCTCAATTTTAAAATTCTATTTGCTTCAAAAAACAATCCATTTTGATATTCACCCACAGTTCCTCCTAATTCAATAATTACTACATCGGCTTTATGCTTTTTACCAGCTTTTTTAATTCTTTCAATAATTTCATCTGTCACATGAGGAATTGCTTCAACATCTTCTCCACCATATCCAAAAGCTCTTTCTCTATCAATAACAGTTTTGTATACCTGACCAGTTGTCATATAATTTTCTCTTGTCAAATCTTCATTTAAAAATCTTTCATAATTTCCCAAATCTTGATCTGTCTCAATCCCGTCATTACAAACAAACACTTCTCCATGTTCTTGTGGTCTAATCGTTCCCGCATCCACATTCAAATACATATCAATCTTTACATTTGTAACAATCAAACCTTTTGATTTTAAAATCAAACCAATTGAAGCAGCGGTCACTCCTTTTCCCAAACCAGAAACAACTCCGCCTGATATAAAAATGAATTTCATATTACCATCATAGGCACTTGATAATCAAAATCAATGCATTTCTTTTTAAAATGGTCTACAATAAAATATCCCCTTGCCCTCTCAAATCAAAAGTAAAAAAATACTACCAATATTTCTATCAGTAGTATTCATTAACAACTTTTTATACCAAATCTTTTTTACCGGATTCCTTCAATCTATCGACCACCTGACCAACTTTTCCAGTTTGATCTTTTTTAGTAATTAATAATGCGTCTCCCGTATCAACTACTATTAAATCTTCTACACCAATTAGTGCAATTGTTTTATTATTTTTTTTATAAATAAAATTATTAGTACTATCTATCTCTATATTATCTAAATCATTTTGTATCAAATTATTTTCTTCCATGTAAGCAGAAAACGATTCCCATGTTCCAAAATCAACCCATTCAAATCCTAATTCCACAACTAAAGCCTCATCGTTATCATAAGCTATTTTTGTTATTTCTTCTATTGCTCCTTTTGGCATTTTTGCATATTCAACATGTTTATCAGCTCCATTTTTTATTGCTTCAAGAGGCACATACCAATCATTTCTATATTTTTTATACATCTCCATCAAATCACTTGGTTTCATTGTTGTGTGATTTGCGTGAAGTAATAATTTATCACTATTTATATATTCTTGAATTCTACTTTCTTCACTTCTATCAATATATCCAGCCACTTTATAAATTTTTACACCATTTTTTGATTCCACTAAATCACCTTTGATTAAATAATCCACACCTTTTACAATTTTTTCTGGCTTAAAACCACCAGTTATATATTTATTTGAATTATTTGAAACAGACTCAACTGCTTCTATGGTTTCTAAAAACTTTTCATCAGGCTTTCTGTAAACATCAGCCTGTATCAGCATAAAAGGTTCGTTTGGATGAATTCTGGATAGCATTGCTGCCGCAAAACCAGTAGCCGGTCCCTGATTTCTCATTTCTGGTTCTATAAATATATTCTCAGGTAATATTTCTGAAACTTGAGATATAGCAATTTTTGATTGCAATTCATTTGTTTGTATAAAGATGTCAGAAGCATTATGTTTTTTTCTCAATGCTTCCCAATTTAATTGAAATAAAGATTTACCATTCAATAATGGAATAAAGTGCTTCGGCATAACACTTCGGCTCATTGGCCACATTTTTGTACCAACACCGCCACATATTATTACAAATTTCATAAGTAATTTATTCTAACATTAATAAAAAATCTTTTAATTAAGCTAAATTCTTCTTAAAATAGTCCTTGCAAGCGGCGACATTGTTGATAATTGTTCTTTTGCTATTTCTAACATGTCTGGCATTGATTTAAAGAAAATAGAAGCAAAATTAAAAAAAGATAATGTAAATTTTGAATGTTTTTGAAATATCCACTTGTTTACAAAATATGGATGAATAAATTTTGGCAATCGATTCAAGATTGTCAAAATAATTTTCATATTATATGCTTCATCTTTATAAGGATGATTTAATATTGATTTTAAATGATAACTTCCTTGGTTTTTATCCAAACAATTCGCTGCCTCTTGAGATAAATATCCCTCTTTGAGAGCATTCGTCATTATATCTAATCCAGGAAATGGGAAAAAAATAAAAGCGTATGCCGAATGAGGTTTAATTTTAAGATTAAGATTTAATGTCTTTGTCATATCGTCTAAATCTTCACCTGGTACTCCAAAAATATTAAATGTTACCAACTTAAGTTTATTTTGTTTTAAACTCATAGCCGCCTTAATAATCTGGGTATCACTCATATACCTTCTCATTATATTATTTCTAACTCTTTCACTACCACTTTCAACTCCCATATAAACATTATTACATCCTGCATCACTAAGGTATTTTGCTATTTCATCTGTAACCAAGTTTGCTCTCACAAAACAGTTAAAAGGTAAATTTATTTTCTTTTTATATTTTTTTGAAAACTCAACAATCCAATCTTTATCCAAAATAAATGTTTCATCACAAAAATGAAATAACTTTGTTTTATATTTTTTCTTATAAATCAATAATTCTTCAATTACATTGTCTACACTTCTCTGTCTTGTAAATTTTTTGCATTTTCCTTCATAAACCTTATGTAATTGGTGATTAATGCAATACGAACACTTATATGGGCACCCACGTCCAGAAATTACATATGCCGTTCTCAAAAAACAACCATGCTTATAAAACATATCTTTATCTGGAAACGGTACAATGTCTAAATTTTCAATAAGCGGTCTAACTTCATTTTTTATAATACCTTTTTTTGTTTTAAACCAAAAATTTCTAGTGTC
>JBBQSZ010000151.1:0-6030 GCA_038234745.1 Flavobacteriales bacterium
CTCGGATACTGCTTTTGGTTCTACTTGCGAAATGTTGTATAACTTTATTTGCTTTCTTGGCAAAAAAGCGGACATTGATAAAACCATTGGCACTTGCATTTATACCGGAATTCTAACCGATTCAGGTTCTTTTAGATTCCCAAAAACAACAGGAACTACGCATAGAATCATTGCCGATTTAATTGATTTGGGGGTTGAAAACACGGAGATTCCGTCACTTCTTTTTGACAATAGTTCGTATGATCGTTTGCAATTATTGGGACGCGCGCTTCAAAATATGAAGATTTTTACAGAGCAAAAAACAACTTACACTACACTTACCCAACTAGAATTAGATACTTTTAATCACATCAAAGGCGATACGGAAGGTATTGTGAATTATGGTTTAAGTGTCAAAGGAATCCTGTTTACAGCTATTTTCATCGAAAATGCCGAAGAGAAAATTATCAAAATTTCGTTCCGCTCCCAAGGTGATTTTGATGTTAATCTTTTTGCCAGAGAATATTTTAATGGCGGCGGACATCGCAACGCAGCTGGAGGAAAATCAGAAGTATCGATGCAAGAAACCGTAGCGAAATTTGAAGATTTGGTTACTAAACTAAAAATATAACGTATTATGAAGTATAGCAAATCTATTGTTTTAGTATTTATAGTTGCCCTTTTTGTTTCCAGTTGCAAGCAAAGCCAAGAAGCTCGAAGACCCGTTTCGCAAGCCTCGGGAAGTTTTATGAAAAAATCAGTCGAACGAAACAAAAAACTCATCTCGACAGAAGAAGGTCAAATTGATTCGCTCATTAAAAGCAATCCCAAGATAAAATACCTCGCTTCGACTAAAGGATATTGGTACACGTATCTTGTTGCTAACAAAATAGACACTTTAACTCCAAAAAAAGGAGATGTAGCCTTTTTTGACTATGAAATAAAAGATTTAAAAGGAAATATCATTTATTCTGAAGTTGAATTGAAGCCACAAACTTATGCAGTTGACAAGCAAAATATTATGACTGGATTGAGAGAAGGTATTAAATTAATGCACAAAAATGAAAAAGTAGTTTTCCTATTTCCTTCGCATATTGCCTACGGATATCACGGCGACGACAAGAAAATAGGAACCAATCAACCCTTACTTTGCACAGTAACTTTGCACAATTTTATTTCCGAACTAGCTTTCAAAAAAGAAATTCTGCTCAGACAAAGCAACGATTTAGAACCTACTGCAATTCCAGAACCAAAAAAGCAAACGAAACCCGAAACAAACATTAAGGACACTTTAACCAATTAATTTTCTTTACTGAAAACTACGCCATTTCCCATTCTTTTAAAATTAAACTTTTTATTCCAATGAAAAAAAATATCTTATTCGCATTTCTAGTTGTTGCCACATTATTTTCTTGCAAAGAAGATAAAAACAATCTTCCCGACGGATTATATGCCCAAATCGAAACCAATAAAGGTACTATAATTGTACAATTAGATTATGAAAAAGCGCCCATCACGGTTGCTAATTTTGTGACATTAGCCGAAGGAAAAAATGAATTTATTACCAACGAAAATCTAAAAAAGAAACCCTACTTTGATGGTTTAAAATTTCACAGAGTCATCAAAGATTTTATGATCCAAACGGGCGATCCATTAGGAACGGGTTCTGGCGATACAGGTTATAAATTTAAAGATGAAATTACAGATATGAAATTTGACAAAGGTGGCGTTTTAGCAATGGCAAATAACGGACCGGCAACCAATAGCAGTCAATTTTTTATAACGCATCTAGAAACCCCTTGGTTAGATGGAAAACACACCATTTTTGGCCATGTTGTCGAAAAAGGAATGGATATAGTCAACAAAATCGAACAAGGCGACTATATGGAAAAAGTAACCATTATTAGAAATGGAGAAGCAGCTAAAAAGTTTGATGCCGTAAAAGTATTCCGTGATTATTATTCAGTTGAAGCTGAAAATCAAAAAAATAAATTGGCGATTGAAGCCGCCGAAAATGCAAAATACCAAACTGTTTTTGATCAAAAAGTAGCTTATTTTTCGGGGTTGAAAGCCAAAGCTACCACCACAGCAACAGGTTTAAAATATGCCATCACCAAAAAAGCAGGTGGCAAAAAACCAGCTGCAGGAGCCAATATTTTCATTCACTACGCTGGTTATCTTGAAAACGGAAGTCTATTTGATTCGAGCATTGAAGCTGTTGCAAAAACCTACGGAAAATTTGATTCCAATCGGGCGGCGCAAAATGGATACCAACCCATTCCTTTTCAATATGGCAAAAAAGATGGCATGATTCCGGGCTTTATCGAAGGAATTGAGCAATTGTCATTTGGAGATAAAGCCGTAATCTTTATCCCGTCAAAACTGGGTTATGGTGAAGCCGGAGCTGGAGGAGTGATTCCGCCAAATGCCAATATTATTTTCGAAATCGAACTATTAGAAAATATGCCTAAATAAGGAAGCAGAAATAAGCATCCAGAAATATACAGATTATAACAAACACACCATTAAATTATTAAAAATGAAATCGAAACTTTTTTTACTATTGTTTTTAGGGATTTTCAACATCCAAGCACAAACTGCCAAAAAACCCGCTGCAACAGCAAAAAAACCAGCCACAACCACCAAAGTGACGCCAAAAGCAGCAACTCCAGTAACCGAGGGAATTTTTGCGAACATCGCCACCAGCAAAGGAACTATTGTCGTACAATTAGACTACAAAAAAACACCCGTAACGGTTGCTAACTTTATAGCTTTATCGGAAGGTAAAAACACCTTTGTAACCGACGCAAAACTCAAAGGAAAACCTTTTTATGATGGTCTAAAATTTCATCGCGTAATTGCCGATTTTATGATTCAAGGTGGCGATCCATTAGGAAACGGTTCTGGAGGCCCAGGCTTTTCTTTTAAAGATGAATTCGATACCGCTGCCAAATTCGACAAAGGTGGAATCCTAGCGATGGCCAATTCGGGTCCAGCAACAAACGGAAGCCAATTCTTTATTACTCACAAAGAAACGCCTTGGTTAAACGGAAAACACACCATCTTTGGTCACGTAACTTCAGGAATGGATATTGTAAATAAAATTGCTCAAAATGATGTGATTTTAAAAATTACCATTGCCCGAAAAGGGATAGCTGCCAAAGCATTTGACGCACCAAAAGTATTCTCAACTTACTTTATGAACAAAGACGAAGATGCCAAAAAACAAGCTTTGATAAATGCCGAAAATCAGAAAAAACAAATGGAAGTTGCTGCAGAAGCAAAAAGAGTTTATGAAGAAAAATACAGCAGCGTTATCAAGGCAAAAGCAGCCTATTTTGCTACTGCAAAAGCTACTGCAACCACAACAGCAAGCGGATTAACGTATGTAATCACACAAAAAGGAACAGGTATTAAACCCGCTGACGGAACCACTTTCTATTTTAAATATTCAGGCTATTTTGAAGACGGAAATCTTTTTGACAGCAGTTATGCCGATGTGAGCAAAGAATACGGAAAATATGATGCCAACCGAGACGCACAAAATGGTTACCAAGCCTTCCCGCTCCAGGCAGGAAAAAAAGACGGCATGATTCCTGGATTTCTCGAAGGAATGAACCTGTTATCTTTTGGCGATAAAGCAATCATTTTTATCCCATCTAATTTGGCTTATGGAGAAGCTGGTGCTGGAGGCGTTATTCCGCCGAATGCCACACTAATTTTCGAAATAGAAATGATCGAAAAAAATCCTGCAGAAATTAAACAATAACCTGTTTCCAATCCCTAAAATACCAACCGATTTGTGAAAGCAAATCGGTTTTTGTTTTTGGGCGTGACCCCGCTTCCACTATCGTTTCAGCGCGGTCGGGCTGTTCGTTACAATCTTTATGTTTTTAAGAAAAAACATAAAGGATTTTCACTTCCATCCCTCACGCAAAAGCAGTGCTAGAATATTAAAAATATTTGGGGCTTTCGTGTTTGAGAAAATTTCAATCCGACAAATGTGGTGAAATGGTTTTAACAAATACTTAAAAATTATTATTGTTTTCCTTTTACTATTTGTCACGCTGGAAGCGTCTCAATTAAGTTGCCCTTATTAATAACTACTAAACTTTGAATCAGTCAGTTCGAGGTATATTTTTTTTCAAAAAATGCAATATAAAATGACGTTATTTGACTGTTTGCACTTTTACTTCCCCTCTTGAAATCGAAGATTCAACGACTCCAAAATAAATAACATCAGGAGTTATACGGGTTAGGGGTGTGCTTTTTATATATCCGTAAATCAGTTATTTATGTAAAAACGTCAATGGTAGTAATTTTTAAAGCCTAAAAACTATTTCTTAAACTTCCAGTCGAATTCGTCTTTAGCATTAATAATAGCGCCAATTTCAAATTTTACGACCTCGTCAAACTCCGTTTGCAGGATAAACCAGTTTTCTTCATTGAAATAATTTTCGAAAGTGTCAAATTCTTCTGGATTGAATTTGGTAATTCCTTTGGCAGTCAAATCCTTTTTGACTTCACTAATTGTTTTGCCAATAACTTTGTTCCCTAACAATTCCAAATCCGAATCAGACGCTACGATATAACCCAGTTTCAACTCTTCTTCTTGATAAAAAGTCAAACGCATTTTTAGGCTGTTATAGGCAAAAATCACGTTGTTGTCTTCGTCTTTGTAATTGCGATTGGGTTTTCCGTAAAGAGCAATTACATCGTTTTGTTTCATTCCGAAAAGGAGTTTGTCGATTCCGTTTTTTAGATTTATTTTCATTTGGTTTTATTTGACTACAAAGTTCGCAAAGTTTTTCACAAATTTGGCCAAGATTTTATATTAAAAATCACTAATGTCGGGTAAAATATCATTTTATCCAGATTATAAAATTAGTTATCTCGCGAAGGCTCTAAATCGCAATGTTTTCGATAACTATTTTTGCGGCTTTGCGACTTTGCGAGAAAAAATAACAAACAAGCTGTAAATATTTGAACAGAAACAAAATGGTTTCAATATTGAGCAAGTTTTTAAAAAAGTATTATCGGGCAACATTGATCAAAAAAAAATGCTACTTTAGTAATTCGTTGGGTGCACTTATTTTTTGTTGCTAAATTTCATCAGTTTGAATGTTTTTCGACAGAAAAATGTATCTAGAACAAGAAAATTTATCTTTAAAAAGAGTTCTCGATACATTTTTTGTTCCGTTTTACTTCACAAAAAACACTCGAACCGACGCCGAAAATAAGTACAACCAAGTGTTTTAATATTCTATTAAGTATTGATTATGAAATGGGAAGCTAAAATCATCACACATCGAAAAGAGAAACGAATCGCTGTTTATTTTGAAAAGAATAGCGATTTAATCGCTCGAATCAAACAAATTGATGGCGCACGATGGAGTCAAACTCTGGTAGCTTGGCATCTTCCAGACACCTTAGAAAACCGAATTCGGTTTAAGATAGACAATATCCAAGGAAAATCGGCATTATCACGAATTGCGATTGGAAATAAAACTGTTTTGCAACGATATGTAGAGCAAATTCAATTGATGGGTTACAGTAATTCTACTTTAAAAACCTATCGCAATGAATTTGGAATTTATCTCAATTATTTGAAAGAAACCGCAGCCCAATCGTGTAGTGTAGAAGATATTCGTAACTATATTTTGTATTGCATCAACGACCTAAAACTATCCGAATCCACCATACACAGTCGGATTAATGCTATCAAATTTTATTACGAACAAATTTTGAAACGAGAACATTTTTTGATAGAAATACCACGTCCAAAAAAGCCCTTGAAACTACCTAAAGTTATTGCTCCAGCCGATATTAAAAAATTATTTGGCGTCACCTCCAATCTCAAACACAATACCATGCTTAAGCTATGTTATGGTTTAGGACTTAGAGTATCAGAAATAGTCAATCTAAAAATTACAGATATTGACAGCAAAGCAATGCAAGTTTTTATTGAAAGAGCCAAAGGCAAAAAAGATCGGTATGTCAATTTACCCGAAAGCATTTTGGGACAACTTCGCTCCTACTTCGTCGAATACA
>JBBQSZ010000152.1:0-5966 GCA_038234745.1 Flavobacteriales bacterium
ATCTAATAATTCATAATACTTAATACATGTATTGCCCCGATTGGCTACTATAAATTAGAAACTCTTACAAAAGATTTTTAAAACTAAAACAACAACTTAAAATAATATTGTTTAATCTTTGTAAATAAATAAAATCGATTAGTAGAAAGCTCTAAAAACCAACTTGATACTTTACAATATTTTTTTTTCAAAATTAAGATTAGCTAACGAATTTAAAAGTAAAAAAAATAGTAATCAATTCATAGTGTATTTTATTGTAAATTTTCATTCGAAATTTTTAATTAAATATGACCAATTCCAAGAAAAATATATTTGTCTTTTTGTTGACTATAATGCTATTTTGCAAAATATCAGCACAAGATTCTGAATTGCATTTTGATCAGGTAAATTATGACGAAGATTTTTCGCCTAGCATGATTTCAAGTATGATTCAAAGCAAAAAAGGTTTTATTTGGATTGGCACAAAAAATGGTTTGTTCCGGTATGATGGGTACAGCTTTAATAGGTATATTAGAGACAAAGAGATTAAAGGAAGTTTAAGCAACAATCACATCAATACAATTTTTGAGGATTCAAACGAAAATCTGTGGGTTGGTACTAATCATGGTTTAAATTTATTTAATAAAAATTTAAATATTTTTATATCCATCGACATTTCAGAAGAAAAAGGTGGCAAAAACTACATTACCTCTTTTGTCGAAGATGCAAATAAAACAATCTGGGTAGGAACTTTTGGGGGAGTAAAAAGGTTAAATAAAAGAACAAAAAAGCTAGAAAACATAACTAACACCCCCAATTTTGAATTAAACAAAAGCAGGGTTCTTTCCCTTTTTTATGATAAAAAATTAGGGGTTTTAGTTGGTACTTCAAAAGGTTTAAAATGTTTTGACCCCACCACCTTAAAAATAAAAAAAACACCTGAGTCATTTAATGATAATCCTGATTTTTTTAAAGCAAAAATTTGGAAAACAATTAAAACAAATACCGGAGACTTATGGTTTGCTTCTGAAACCATGGGAACTTTTTTGTATTCTAAACCAAAAAAATCTATTACCCAGTTTAAAAACGATTCCAAACATGTAAATTCAATTGCATCCAATTGGATAAACGATATCATACAACTCAACAACGGCAGTGTTTGGTTTGCAACGAAAGATGGATTAAGTGTATTCAATAATGCTAAAAATAACTTTACGAACTACAAACATAATCCTTTAAACAATTTCAGCTTAAGTGATAATGATTTAAATTGTTTTTTGAAAGACAATAATGGTTGTATTTGGACTGGAACAACTGCTGGTGGAATCAATTTCTATAACAAATCGAATACGAATTTTACAAAAATAGGCGAAACTTTAAAACCCAAATTTGGATTAAACAATGCTATTGTAAACGCTATAGTGAAAGAAAACAATGAGGTATTATGGGTTGGAACCTATGGAGGAGGAATAAACTATCTCGATTTGAAAAATAAAGTTTCTGCTTTTTATAAAATTGACCACGATGATAAGAAAACAAAAAATTTAGTATCTGCTCTAATTAATAAAGACAGCAATACGCTTTTGTGCGGAACATTTAATGGCTTATTTCAGTTTAATAAAACAACTAAAAAGTTCCAACAAATCTCCCTTAGCTCCAACGGACTTATGGAAGACGAACGGCCAATAACCTCATTATTAATAGATAACGAAACTATTTGGGTAGGAACAAACGGAAATGGTCTAAAAAGCATAACCAAAAATGGCAAAGTAGAAAATTATAAAAATAATGATTCACCCTTTTCACTGTCGGATAATTTTGTCATGGATTTAGAAAACAGAAAAGAAGGAATCTGGATTACTACACAAAATGGCTTAAATTATTTTGATAAAAAACTAAAAAAGGTTACTAAAATATTTAGGTCTAAAACAAAAATACCTATTGATAACAATAGCTTAACTACCTTGTTTACAGACTCAAAAAATAGACTATGGATTGGAGCTGATTATGATGGATTATATTATTTAAATGAATCTAATGACTCGTTTTTGACCCTTAACAAGGCCAAAGGTTTAACCGATGCAACTATTAAAAGTATCACCGAAGATGCCGAAGGAAACCTTTGGGTAAGCTCTGAAGATTTTCTTTTTAAAATAAAAATAAAAAATGATTCTATTAACTTAAAAGATTCTGATTTTGAAATCACAAGATTCTCAGTAAATGACGGAGTATCAGTCAAACAGTTTTCTTATAATTCTAGTATTCAAATTAATGAAAATAAACTAGCTTTTGGTTCCTCTAAAGGGCTATTAATTTTTAACACTAAATCATTAATTAAAGATCCCAATAATAGTAAGATCATTTTCACAAAACTTATTGTCAATAATGAGATAATCGAATCAAATCAAAATAGTTCTATTTTAAGTAAACCCATATCTGAGACTTCGCAAATAACAATCAATTACAACCAAGGTTATATAGGTATTGAATTCAGTAGTTTGAACTTTGTAAATCCTAAAAAAAGCAACTATGCGTATAAATTAGATTATGAATCTAGTAAGGACGATTGGCATCTTACAGGGACTCAAAACAGAATTAACTTATCTAATTTAAAACCTGGATGTTATAATATGTCTATAAAAGTCACTAATGATTATGGTGATTGGAATCCTAATATAAGAACATTGAAAATCGTCATTCTCCCTCCTTGGTGGAAAACCTGGTGGGCTTATACTCTTTATATAATTTTATTTTTGTCTATTAATTATATTGTTTTTCATTTTATTAAAAACCGAATTAAATTAAAAAAAGAATTGTTCTTAGAGCACATAGAAAACGAACGAAAGCAAGAAATTCTCAATATGCAACTTAATTTTTTCACTAATATTTCTCATGAAATCAGAACCCCTTTAACCCTTATAAAAGGGCCTGTCGAAGAACTATTAGAAGCATCTAACAATGATTTAAAAACCAAAAGCAAACTAAAAATGATACAGCAAAACTCAGATCGTTTATTAAAATTAGTAAATGAATTATTAGATTTTAGAAAGGCCGAAGAAGGGCAAATGAAAATCTATTGTGAAAAACAAGACATCATTTCATTTTGCTTTGAAATTTTCGAATCCTTCAAAGTGCTAGCTTTTGAAAAAAATATAGATTATAAATTCGTTCTGAATTCACACAAAATACCAGTGTACTTTGACCAAAATCAAATGGAAAAAGTTTTGTTTAATTTGCTTTCAAACGCATTTAAATTCACCAAGAAAAACGGAAAAATTGTATTAGCTGTTGAAGAAGGCGCACCAGTAGAAAACAAAGTATTTATCAAAATTAAGGATAACGGAATTGGTATTCCTAATGAGAGTAAAGAAAATATTTTTAACAATTTTTTTCAAGTTGATGATCGAGGTATTCACAATATGGGAAGTGGTGTAGGTTTGGCCTTATCCAAAAGTATTGTTGAACTTCACAAAGGTGTAATTACTGTTATTGATGAAAAAGAATCATGGACTAATACGGTTTTTCAAATTGAATTGTTACTGGGAGACAAGCATCTAACTGAAGAACAGATTCTAAAAAATGACAGCATAAATAATGAACCGATTATCAATAAAAAGAACATCGTAGAAACGGATTACAATTCAATAGAAAACGAAGATTCAATTGAAGCCTTAGATTATAACAAAAAAACAGTTCTTATAGTAGAAGACAATGACGAAGTACGAACATTCCTCGTTAACGTTTTAAATGAAGAGTACAACATTATTGATTTTTCTAATGGCAAAGAAGCTGTTAGTTTTATGGAAAAAGAAATTCCAGATTTAATAATAAGCGACGTTATGATGCCCGAAATGGATGGTCTAGAATTATGCACTTATGTCAAAACTAATGAAAGTACTAATCATCTCCCCGTCATTTTACTAACGGCAAAATCTTCAATTGACAATAAAATTGACGGACTCTCTACAGGTGCAGATGCATACATATCCAAACCATTTAGCACCCAAATTTTAAAACTTAGCATTCAAAATCTTTTGACATCAAAAGAAATTTTGAAACTTAAATATAGCGGTAACTTTATTATTGATTCCGATTTAGATAAATTAACTACCCCTGAAGAAATATTCATCAAGAAACTAATGCGAATTATTGAAGAGAATATTGAAAATCCTGATTTAGATGTCAATATGTTAGTGAATGAAATTGGAATGAGTCGAACTATTTTATATAAAAAAGTAAACTCCTTAACCAATCATTCTGTAGCTAGCTTAATTAAAAATTTAAGGCTAAAAAAAGCATCCGATATCATTTTAAACACTTCCTACCCAATATCTGAAGTGGCATTCTTAGTTGGCTTTAGTGATAGAAAGCATTTTAGCCGAGAATTTAAAAAAGTGTATAAAGTATCTCCCTCTATTTATAAAAATTCTAATAGCGTTGCCGATTAGATTTCATGATAAAATAACTATAAACAGGACTTTGGTAGTCTTTTAATTTAGACAATACATTCGTACCCCTATAAACGAATATATACCTCCCATCATTTGTTTTTATTAAATTGATATTTGTATTAACTATTAATCAAATCAATTTAACTAACCTTTTTATAAATATGAAAATAAATATTCAAAGAAATGCTTTTAAGCAATTTAATCTTAAAGGGAGATTAGGCTTTATTTTATTATTAACTATTTTCTCCTTAACAGCCAATGCCCAATCTAAAATAATTAAAGGAACGGTCACCGATGAAACTGGATTTCCTTTACCTGGCGCAAGTGTTCTAATTGAAGGCAGTCCAAATAGCGTGTCCACTGATATTGATGGTACCTATACTATTAAAGCTGACTCAAATCAAAAACTTAAATTTTCTTATGTAGGTACGAAAAATGTAATTATTTCAATAGGTAATCAAACAACTATTAATGTCAAATTAATACCTGACAATGTATTAGATGAGGTAGTGGTTGTTGGTTATGGTGTAAAAAAGAAAAGTGATGTTATTAGCTCTGTTGTAAGTGTAAAAGCTTCGGAAATGACTAAAGTAGCCACTAACGATGTTGCTGAAATGCTAAGAGGAAAAGCAGCAGGTCTACAAGTTACCTTGGCAAGTGGCGCACCTGGAAGTACATCAACAATTCTTATCAGGGGACAAAGATCCATTAATGGCGGAAATGACCCAATAGTTATTGCTGATGGCGTACAAATAGGTAGTATTAATGATATTAATGCAAATGATATTGAATCTCTAGAAGTGTTAAAAGATGCCGCCGCTCAATCCATCTACGGAGCTAGAGCTTCAAATGGGGTGATTTTAATTACAACAAAGAGAGGAAAAGAAGGCAAAACTAGTTTTTCATATAGTGGTTTTTCAGGAATTCAAAAAATAAATAGAAACTTTGATATTTATAGTGGCGAAGAATTTGCCCAATTAAAAAGAGAAGCAATTAGAACTAATAATGGTGGAGTATATCGCGATGATGCTGTAGTGTTTACTCCTTTGGAATTAAATAGTATCCAAACTGGAAAGTATATAAATTGGGAAGATCTTGCCTTACGTACTGGAGAAACTCAAAATCATGCCATTAACATGTCGTCTGGTACCGATAAATTTAGTGTGTTTAGCAGTGTTAATTACACGAATACAAAGGGAGTAATTATTAATTCTAATTATAACAAAGTAGGCGTAAGATTGAATGCCGATCAAAAAATTAACAAGTGGTTGAAAATTGGATTTAATACGTCTTTTCAATTCTCCAACACGAACAATCCAAACAATAGTGAAACCAATGGGGTTGTACTTAATTCAATCACAACATCTCCTCTAGGAAGTGTTTACAATGATGACGGCTCTTTACGTTATTTACCTGGAGGAATCGAAGAAAACAAAAACCCTTTGATCGACTTGTACGAAACTACAAATTACACCCAAAATAAAAATGACCTTTTAAATGTGTTTTTAGATATAACTCCAGTCAAAGGATTCAAAT
>JBBQSZ010000153.1:0-5957 GCA_038234745.1 Flavobacteriales bacterium
GGTGTAGATCACGCCATTATAGATATTGAGGAAGCTAAAGAAACCGCAAAAAAAATTGGTTTTCCTATTTTGATAAAAGCTTCAGCTGGCGGTGGCGGAAAAGGAATGCGTATTGTCGAAAAAGAAAGCGATTTCGAGTCTCAAATGAATCGAGCCATAAGCGAAGCCATTGCTGCTTTTGGGGATGGCTCCGTATTTATAGAAAAATATGTAGCTTCTTCGAGGCATATCGAAATTCAAATTATGGCGGATAGTCATGGCAATGTATTGTACTTTTTTGAAAGAGAATGTAGCATTCAGCGTCGTCATCAAAAAGTGATTGAAGAAGCTCCTTCATCCGTTTTGACTCCCGAAATTCGAAAAAAAATGGGAGAAGCTGCCGTTTTAGTTGCTCAATCTTATGATTATCTTGGCGCTGGAACGGTTGAGTTTTTATACGATGAAAATGATAATTTTTATTTTCTCGAAATGAATACCCGTTTGCAAGTCGAACATCCTGTGACGGAATTGATTTCGGGCGTTGACTTGGTAGAATTACAGATTAAAATAGCTCGTGGAGAAGCATTAACTTTCAAGCAAGAAGATTTAAAAATAAAAGGTCACGCGGTAGAATTGCGAGTGTATGCCGAAGATTCAATGAATGATTTTTTGCCAAGTGTTGGGCGTTTAGATGTTTATCAATTGCCTGTTGGCGAGGGAATTCGGGTAGATAATGGGTTTGAGGAAGGAATGGATGTGCCTATTTATTATGATCCAATGTTGTCTAAATTGATAACTTATGGAAAATCACGTGAGGAAGCGATCGAAATGATGTTGAAAGCGATTGATAAATTCAAAATAGAAGGTGTTGAAACTACCCTACCATTCGGAAAATTTGTTTTTGAACATGAAGCCTTTCGTTCGGGAAAATTTGATACCAATTTTGTAAAAAAATATTATTCACCAGAAGTAATTATAGAGCAAAAGACTAAAGAAGCTGAAATAGCAGCAATTTTAGCTTTGAAACAATATTTTGAAGATCAAAAAGTATTACGCCTACCAAATTAAGAAATCATGGAAACAAAAATAAAAGAATTAAACGATAAAATTGCTCAAGCAGCTTTAGGTGGGGGTATAAAGCGTATTCAAAAGCAACATGAAAAGAAAAAATTATCGGCAAGAGAACGTGTAAATTATTTGATGGACGAAGGTTCTTTTGAAGAAATCGGAATGTTAGTTACCCACAGAACTTCCGATTTTGGAATGGACAAAGAAATTTATTATGGTGACGGAGTTATTACGGGATATGGAACTATAAACGGAAGATTGGTCTATATTTTTGCTCAGGATTTTACTGTTTTCGGAGGTTCATTATCCGAAACTCATGCCGAAAAAATTTGCAAAGTTATGGAAATGGCTGTCAAAATGGGAGCGCCAATGATTGGTCTCAATGATTCTGGAGGCGCAAGAATTCAAGAAGGAGTTCGTTCACTAGGTGGTTATGCCGATATTTTTTTTAGAAATGTACAAGCAAGTGGTGTAATTCCTCAAATTTCGGCAATTATGGGACCTTGCGCTGGAGGGGCTGTTTATTCTCCAGCGATGACCGATTTTACAATGATGGTCGAAGGCACAAGTTATATGTTTGTCACTGGTCCAAATGTGGTAAAAGCAGTCACAAACGAAACCGTTACTTCTGAAGAATTAGGTGGAGCAATTGCGCATTCTACAAAGTCGGGTGTGGCTCATATTACTTCTGGAAATGACCAAGAATGTTTAGATGATTTGAAACGATTGTTGAGTTATTTGCCTCAAAGTAATAAAGAAACTCCTGCCAAGTTGCCTTATGTTTTAGGTGATGAAATTCGAATGAAATTGAATGCAGTAATTCCTGAGAGTACGCATAAACCTTATGATATGCACGAGGTTATTTCTGGAATAATTGATGAAAATTCGTTTTATGAAATTCATAAAAATTATGCCGAAAATATCATTGTAGGTTTTGCCCGATTAGCAGGCAGAAGTATTGGAATTATTGCCAATCAACCGATGTTTCTAGCTGGTGTTTTGGGTGTTAAGAGTTCAAAAAAAGCAGCACGTTTCACCCGTTTTTGTGATTGTTTTAATATTCCATTATTGGTTTTAGTAGATGTTCCTGGGTTTTTGCCAGGAACCGATCAAGAATGGGAAGGAATTATTATACACGGTGCAAAATTATTGTACGCCTTGAGCGAAGCGACTGTGCCAAGAGTTACCGTTATTACCCGAAAAGCTTATGGCGGAGCTTATGATGTGATGAATTCCAAACACATTGGTGCCGATATGAATTTTGCTTGGCCAACTGCCGAAATTGCGGTTATGGGAGCAAAAGGAGCTTCGGAAATTATCTTTAAAAAAGAAATTAGTGATGCTCAAGATCAAGAGGCTAAACTTTTGGAAAAAGAAAATGAATATGCTGATTTATTTGCCAATCCTTATATTGCAGCTCAACGCGGTTTTATTGATGAAGTAATTCTCCCACAAGATACAAGGCGCAAATTGATTAAAGCCTTTAGCATGCTTGAAAATAAGGTAAGTGTTACTCCAAATCGAAAACACGGAAATATTCCTTTATAAAAGCTATTCCGAATTTTGTACTCCACAATTGGACAGGGTTTTTGCAAAATAATTATTTTACATATGGTAAAACCGACAGATTATTCTTTTTAAGTAGCGGTATTTTTTGTTAAGCGATAATTTTGAGCACAATAATTTTGTAAAAATAAGTGCATCACAGCGTGCTACATCTTGCGAATTTTTATTTCTTCAGCTTAATCTAAAAGCCCGTTAACGGAATCGTTGTCTTTTTTCCAAAAAGAGTAATTTGTCACCATTAGATTCCGAAAAAATTACTCCGAATTTCAGATTCAATTTGTATTTTTTTTTTTTTTTTTTTTTTCATTAAATCGTCTGAATTAAATCGTCGGTTTTATGGGAGGAATCTGTGTCTTGAATTTGAATTTTTTTTACTTATTTTCTCTTCCTGATTTTTCTGACGTCGGTTTATTACACTTTATTACATCAAAAAAAAATATTTTAATTTTTAAATATATTTTTAGTTAGTATGTTTTTTATGGGGTTATTTGTTTTTAAAAGTAAAAATAACTCATTTTTTGACCTTTTTATTTTAAAATTTTATAAAATTAAGTTAAATGTAGGGGGTTAGTGGTAAAAAATAAATATTAATATAATAATTAAATTTGATTTAATTAGGGATTATATATTTTTTGATATTCATTTTTTGGTATTTAATAAATCTTTCGACGAAGATTTAAAAAAGAGCTTTTCAGCTGTTTTAGTTTTACAAAAGTTGATAGATTTGCCTCATCAAAATGATGTCTTTTAAAACAAATTGAAACTTTCTTATTGGATTTTTCTTTGTCTTTTAAAACTTTATTTGAAAGATTTTTTTTAATAAATAAACAAAAACTAAATTAATCACTAAATTAAATTAAACATGAAAAAAGTAACCCTAATTTTCGCATTAATGGTAGCAAGCGCTACAACTTTTGCACAAGACGCTCCAGCTCCAACATCGACGCCATTAGAAATTTCTGGTTCTGGAGATTTATATTACAAGTATGATTTCGCTAAAGTTGGTAATATTCCAACCAGTTTTGCAACAGATCAAAACTCACTTTCTTTAGGAATGCTTGATATTGCATTAAAGAAAACCTCTGGCAAAGCCTCTTTTGTAGGTGAAATATCATTTGGACCAAGAGGTCAATACCAATCTATTCCTAACTCAGATAATACGTATTTAGAGGGTAATGGTTTTAATTCATTCCACATTCAAAATTTATATGCTTCTTATGCAGTAAGTGATCAATTAAGTTTGACTGCTGGATATATGGGAACATTTATAGGGTATGAAGTTATTTCTCCTGTTGCTAATTTTAACTATTCAACTTCTTATTTGTTTACTAATGGACCATTCCAAAATGCAGGAGTAAAGGCCAACTATAAGTTGTCTGATAAATTTGGAGTAATGGTTGGAGCATTTAATGATTCTTGGAATTCATATAAAGCAGATTCCATAAAAGGATTGAACGCTGTTGGAGCTCAATTATCCTATGCGTCTGATAAAGTTAGCGCATACTTAAATTTTATGGATGGTTCAGTAAGTGGAACTATTGTTGATTTGACAGCAACATTCCAACTAACTTCTAAATTTAAATTAGGTTTGAATGCAGCTGATTATTCCAATACCGGAAAAGTAGGTTATACAGGAGCAGCTATTTATCCAATTTATTCCATTACTGATAAATTTGCTTTAGGTATACGTAGCGAATATTTTAAATCAAAACAAGGTTCATTAGATACGGATGTTACAGCTTTTACCTTTACAGGAAATTTGAAAGCAGGTGGATTAACTTTTATTCCAGAGTTTAGATTTGACAACAATTCAGATAAAAAGTTATTGTTCGTTGATTCTAGTGGAGCTAATACAAAATCTGCATCTCAAATTGTTTTAGGAGTAGTTTACGGATTCTAAAATTTTTAAAAATATTTTTTTTCTGCCAAGGTGCTACATTTAGTGTCTTGGCAGTTTTTTTTGGTAATGTTGTTCACTGATTTTTATAATTTCAGATGCTTTCTTTGATAATAATTTCTACTGGTAAATGCTGAATTAAGGTAGCGTTTTCTTTGAGAATGACTGTTTTAAATAAATACTCAATGCCTAAATATCCTTGTTGATCTGGTTTTTGATTAATTAAAAAATCAATGTATCCTTCCTTTAAAAATGCTATGTTTTGATCTAATAAATCGTGGCCTATTAGAGATACGTCTTTTAAATTATTATCTTTTAAAAATTGCGCGATGATATAAACTCTTGAATTTGGAACATAAACAGTGCTGACACCAATAAAATCGCTTGGATTTAATAGGGTATTACTAGTCTCGGAAATTGATAATTCTTTTAAAATTACTTTTGAAAAGGAATCATTATTTTCAAAAAAAGAACGAAATCCTCTAATTCTATCTAAATAAACTGAGGTTATTTCTATTTCTCTAGTGATTTTAACGATCAGAATGGAATTTCCTCGAGTTAGATTTAAACTAGATAATCTTCCTGAAATTAATCCACTTTGAAACGCATTTTGTCCAGCAAAAGCAATATCTGCGGCGGATGAAATATAGGAGTCAATCATTACTGTTTTCAAATTTCGTTCTTTACATTTATTTAAAAACAGTACAGAGGCATCATAAAAAATTGGAGCAATCAAAAGTCCATCAAGCTCTTTGTCAAATAATGTATTGGCTACCTCTTTGAAAGAGTCCTCATTATAATCATAGTAATAATATTCCAGATTTAATCCAAATTTAGAAAAATCATCAGCAGCTTTCCGGATTCCTATTAATGGTAAGTCCCAATATTTTACAAATTTACTGCTTGGAATGAGAACGGCGATTTTGAATTTTTTATTAAAGGCTAAATTGCTCGCAAAAATGTTTGTCTTGTAACCATGTTCTTTAATTATAGCGTTTACCTTGTCGATATTCGCCTGAGAAACTTGACCTCTATTGTGTATAATGCGATCCACAGTTCCTTCTGAAACTTCTGCCAATTTGGCAATTTTTTTAATTGTGATGATATTGCTTTTATTTAAATTAAACCTAATAAATTATTTATAAATATACTACAACAAAGCTGGGTTAAAAAAAAATATTTGCAAAAAAAACTTGCATATTTTTTCAATTATAGGTTTTATATTAAAAAATGACCTAAATTTGCGTGCTTTCGTGTCCGAACACGGAATTGCTAAAAAAGAAATTTAAACTTTTAATATTAAATTAAAAAATGGGAAAAAGAGTAGTAACATTTGGTGAGATAATGTTGAGATTAGCACCACAAGGATTTTTAAGATTTTCACAAGCAGACAATTTTGATGTTGTATATGGAGGAGGAGAATCTAATGTAGCGGTTTCACTAGCAA
>JBBQSZ010000154.1:0-5944 GCA_038234745.1 Flavobacteriales bacterium
GGAGCATTTCCATAAATCCGTTTAATGTGATGCCATTAACGCAAGATGAGTTGCAAAAAGACTGTTTGTGTTATTTGCACTATAAAAACGAACCTGTCAAAGCCGCTCGATTATTTGCAGGTGATACACATAATATTCAATCCAAACGCATTGCAGAACATTTTGGTTTGGATGATGATTTTTTTAAAGAAATCAGTTATAACAAAGATATCATTGCCGATTTGAAGATCACCAATTTTACAGAAGGCTCTTTCAATAAAGATTCTTATATTGAAAAATGTCCTTTTGAAAATAGAACGCTAGATAAATTTAAAAATTACGAGCTGGCTTACCATCAATTAATTATGGATATTGTTGCTCAGCAAGTACTTTCTACTCAATTAGTGGTTTATAATAGTCCTGTAAAAAAAGTTTTTGTGGATGGTGGATTCAGCAAAAATTCTATTTTTATGAATTTATTGGCCCAAGCCTTTCCAGAAATGGAAGTTTATGCGGCATCAATGGCGCAAGCAAGTGCTTTGGGAGCTGCTTTGTCTATTCACAATAGTTGGAATACAAATCCAATTCAAAATGACCTAATCGATTTGAAATTTTACAAACATTAAATGACAAACTAAAAAACAAAATAGCAATATATTAAATAAAAATTTCACTAATTAGCTCAAATTTTCAATCTAAATATGGACAAGAATCGGGTACATTAGCAGGGCAAACGCACCAGTTTTTTTCAGACACGAATTATCACTAATTCAAGTTATTTAAACAATGTTGTCCGATTAAATTTTTAAAAATTTTTGTTAAGTACTAAATTCATTATGTTTTGTGTGTATTTAATTCTTTATATCTTGTTTTTGACGTTTTCACGCAAAGCCGCAAAGCCGCAATAAAAAGTTGCCAAAACATTGCGTCTTTTCGCCTTCGCGAGATAATTAATTTCTAAATTGGAATGATTAAAAATTTTATCGGACATTAATGTTATTTAAAATTCTAATTACACAAATTTTCATTAGTTTGTTGCGTTTGTGTAATTTTTCAGCATCCAAATTCGTGTTAATTCGTGTAATTACTTCGTCTGTTCGCTTTCGCTCGGGTCGTGTCAACTTTTTTATTTTTTAAAACTCATGCGTTTGCCCTGGGTACATTAGTGAAATCTTTGTTTTATAAAATTATTAAAATACTAAATAAATACAGATGAAAATCGGACTTTTTATTCCTTGTTATGTAGATCAGTTTTATCCAAATGTGGGAATTGCTACTTATGAATTATTGCAAAAATTAGGGTGTGATGTTCGCTTTCCTCTGAAGCAAACTTGCTGTGGGCAACCCATGGCTAATAGTGGATACGAGCATTTAACCAAGGGTTGCGACACCAATTTTGTAGCCAATTTTGCCGAATTTGATTATATTGTTTGTCCTTCTGGAAGTTGTGTGTTGCACGTCAAAGACCATTTGCACGATGAAAATAACGAAGAATTAGCATCTAAAATAAGAAGTACAGTATATGAACTAACCGAGTTTATAACCGACATTTTAAAAATTGAAACTATCGAAGGCTATTTTCCTCATAAAGTGGGTTTACACCAAAGTTGTCACGGGCAACGCGGTTTACATCTTTCGCAAATGAGTGAGTTAACCGCTCCTTTTTTCTCTAAACCGGAGCAATTATTAAAAGGAATTAAAGGATTAGAAATTGCAACTTTGAAAAGAAAAGACGAATGTTGTGGTTTTGGCGGAACCTTTTGTGTGTTTGAAGAAGCCATTTCGGTAAAAATGGGACAAGACCGAATCGCTGACCACGAAAGTCAAGGAGTAGCCTACATCACCGGTTTTGATATGTCGTGTTTGATGCACTTAGAAGGCATTTTGAGACGACAAAATAGTCCCATTAAAACGATACATATTGCTGAAATACTGAATTCGAAATGAAAAATAATCTAACACATAGCGAGGCTGCAACCATTTTTAACAAAGATGTGGAACGCGTAAACTGGCACGACGAAACATTATGGTTTGTTCGTGAAAAACGGGACAAAGCATCCCATCAAATTCCGGGTTGGGAATTGCTCAGAGAAACTGCATCTCAAATAAAAAATAATGTGTTGTCGAATATGCACCAATATTTGCAAGAATTCGAAACCAATGCGTTAAAAAACGGTATCATCATTCATTGGGCAGCTAATGCTGAGGAACACAATGAACTGGTCCTTTCTATTCTAGAAAAAAATGGAGTAAAGCAAATGGTAAAATCAAAATCGATGCTTACCGAAGAATGCCATTTGAATGAATACTTAGCCGAAAAAGGCATCGATGTCATTGATACAGATTTAGGCGAAAGAATTGTTCAGCTTCGAAATGAGCCACCAAGTCATATCGTTTTGCCGGCTATTCACCTCAAAAAAGGAGATGTAAGCGAGACTTTTAACAAATATCTCGGAACTGAAAAAGGAAATAATGATCCACAATATTTAACCGAAGCAGCCCGAATACACTTAAGAGATAAATTTCTTACCCGAAAAGTAGCATTGACAGGAGTTAATTTTGCCATTGCCGAAACAGGCGAATTTGTGGTTTGCACCAACGAAGGAAATGCTGATATGGGTGTGCATCTTGCCGATGTTCACATCGCCAGTATGGGTTTTGAGAAAATAATTCCCCAGCGAAAACATCTGGGTGTTTTTCTTAGATTATTGGCCAGAAGTGCCACGGGACAACCCATTACCACTTTTTCGAGTCATTTCAAGAAACCTCGAGAAGGAGCAGAGATGCACATTATAATTGTGGACAATGGAAGAACGACACAATTAGGAAGACCCGATTTTAGAAATTCACTCAAATGTATCCGTTGTGGAGCTTGTATGAATACTTGTCCAGTTTATAGAAGAAGCGGAGGACACAGTTATCATAGCGCTATTGCAGGACCAATAGGATCTATTTTGGCGCCCAATCTCGATATGAGCAAAAATGCCGATTTGCCTTTTGCCAGCACCCTTTGCGGTTCTTGTACGAATGTTTGTCCTGTAAAAATCGATATTCACGACCAATTGTACAAATGGCGTCAGGTATTAGTTAAAGAAGGTCATACGCCAGCAGCAAAAACAGTCGCAATGAAAGGAATGTCAGCAGTATTGGCAAATCCAGTAGTATTTGATCTTGCGGGTAAAATTGGTCGGTTTGTAATGAAAAATATACCAGTTGTGGTCAATAACAATCTTAACCTATGGTACAAACAACGAGAAATGCCAGCGCCACCAACGGAATCATTTAGAGAATGGTACAAGAAAAATGGTACGGAATTTAAAAAGAAAGACAATGAGTAGCAGAAGCACAATTTTAGATAAAATAAAACAAAACCAACCTGAAGTAGTAAGCGAATTACCCGAATTAGCTGCTTTAGATTTTGAAATTTCGGATGCAGTAGAAACGTTTAAGTCTGTTTTGAAGAGTATTGGTGGTGATTTTGCAGCAGTTTCCAATTATCAAGAAATCATTGACTTTGTCAAGAAAAATTATGCAACCGAGAAACGAATGATTACTACAATTTCGGAACTTTCAGAAATTGCAGCTACCAATTGGATTGGCGACGATCCACATTCTTTACAAGATGTCGAATTAACGTTGGTAAAAGCTCATTTTGGCGTTGCCGAAAACAGTGCGCTTTGGGTAACGGATGAAATTTTGGGACAACGTGTTGCTACATTTATTCCACAATATTTGGCGATTGTGGTTGATAAAAATGATATTGTAACCACAATGCACAAAGCCTATGAACGCATCGGAAATCAGGATTATGGTTTCGGAACTTTTATTGCTGGCCCTTCGAAAACTGCCGATATTGAGCAATCATTAGTTTTGGGAGCACACGGAGCTAGAGGTTTGGTGGTTTTTATTATGGATTAAATGCTAATTCAAAGTCTGATTAAATTCTGTATAGCTTTTTAAGAAAAACTTCATAATGAAATTTTACATAAATAAAGTTGCAAAACCATTTGCTTCGTCTGATTGTACCAACTTTATTTTATTATCATAAATTTTTTCTAATTGGTATTTGTGGTTGTCTGTGCTGCTCAAAATAAATGGATCACTCCAGCCGAAAAGTTTACCGTCTTCAAAATGAATTAATTAGTGTTCATAAATTCCAACTTTCCCCTTGTGTTTGTAAATGTTGCGAATAAGTGTGTCCTCTTTTTTCGGCAAAAAAGTCTAAAGAAATCAAGACTGAACATTGCATAAAAAGACCTAATCCAAAACCTTTCCAAAAGCCGTAATTTGACAAAACAAACATTAATAGTAGACCTAGAAATATCATAGCAATTTCAAAATAGCGATAAAAAAGAAAGTTTTTCATCACCTTTTCCATTCTCGGAATTTCTTCCGTTTGAATTTTTTGAGGTTCATTTTTTAATATTTGTTCAACTCGCAAATTATCTTTTGGACTTCTTATGAAAATTGTTGTTCCAATGACTATTTGCACTATTGAAAATAAGATTAAAGGAATGGCTAAACCCTTCCAAAAACTTTCTTTTAAAAAGAATAAAAAGTAAATGGATAAAAGGATTGAAACAATGCCGAACCCAATAAATAATAGGCTTTCGGATTTTTCTGCGTTGAAATAATTTTTTATGAGTTCCATTTTTAGCTTTTTAAAGTCCAAATTCCGTTTTAATTCCGCCAATAAGTGTTGCATCATCACATTGTTTTCGGTTTTCCATCAGTATTTTAGCATCTTCACCTGCGGTATATCGAAGTTGATTTTTTCCATCAGTTGCTGCTTCAAAAATCACATCAGCAACCACACTGGCTGGCGAAGCATTTTCTCCCATTTTCGGCATTGCTGCAAATAATGCACCTACTATTTTTTGATATTCTACCATAGTTTCGTCATTGCTAAAATCAAAAGACCTGCCTGCAAATTCGGTTGCGATCATTCCTGGTTCTATAATTTTTACTTGTCCACCAAATTGTTCTACTTCATAACTTAATGATTCTGAAATTCCTTCAACAGCAAATTTTGTCCCGTGGTACAATGCACCTAAAGGAAATGTAATTTTACCTCCAATAGAAGAAATATTGATGATAATTCCACTTTTGTTTTGTCGGAAATGAGGTAGAACTGCTTTAGTAACATCTAAAAGTCCAATAACATTGGTATTGAACTGACGTATTATTTTTTCTCTCGAAAAAGACTCTAACGTGCCATACGCTCCATAACCTGCATTGTTGAGTAAAACATCAATAGATCCAAAATTTTGAATCCCTTGCTTAACGGCACTTTCGATAGAGGCTACATCTAAAACATCAAGTTTTGTTACCAAAATATTATCTAGAAAAGTTAATTCGGTTTCATTTTCTGGATTTCGCATCGTAGCAATAACATTCCATCCCTTTGATTGAAAAAGTTTAGCTGTTTCTTTTCCTATTCCGCTACTTGCTCCTGTAATTAAAATTGTCTTTTTCATTTATAATTATTTTTAAATTTCTGCAAACCTAAAACAAGATTTTCAAACCTACAACATTAGAGTGTAGTCTATACTTGTATATTTTTCAAAAATAATTTACTTTTGTCAAAAAAATATAGGTTATGCTTATAAATGAATTGTCGAAACGAACTGGAATTTCAGCACATACTATTCGTTTTTATGAAAAGTCGGGTTTAATAAAAGGGAATCGTGATGCAAACGTAAAATCAAACAATTATTTTCATTACGATGAGGAAATCGTAGAAAAATTAGAATTTATTATTGACGCAAAAGCTGTTGGCTATACCATTAGCGAAATTACCGAATTATTAGAGGCTTGGTATAATAATAAATTTTCAAAAGAAGAAAAGTTAGCTTTACTGGATAAGAAGCTGGTTTCGATTGACCAAAAAATAAGTGATTTGAAAGCAATGAAAAATCTCATCAATCAATATAAAAAAGAGGTTTTAAATGACGAATGTTAGGCC
>JBBQSZ010000155.1:0-5928 GCA_038234745.1 Flavobacteriales bacterium
CACCGTTGGTGTCGCATCCCAAGGCAAAATAGCTGTTTCTGAATGGGTTTCTACAAAAGTTTCCGCTTCAAAATCAATTTCTGCTCCCGCAGAAATAATTTTAAAGTGAGTGGTTCCGCTTGGAGCTGCAATCATATTCGCGGGAACAAAGGGATCCAAATCAACAGAAATTTCTCCCGTTGCACGGTCGATTGTTCCAACATATTGAGCAAACAAACTGGTACCCAGTTTTCCTCTGATGTTAAATTCAAAGCCAGAAAGCAATTCTGCTTCTCCATCAATTACATTTCGTAATCCCCTTTCGCTCACCATATCCGCCTGGATAACCTTAATCATTTGTTGAGTCAATCGACTCACCATTCTACCATCGGCTGAGTTCAAAAGCAAAGCTCTCAAAGCCGTTCTCAAAATCTTGCCGGCCTTCCCTGCTCTACCAAATTCAGACCCATTTTCACGCGTTCTCTGGAACGCAGGATCACTTTTGATTCTACTAGCGTCGATGCCTCCTTTTTCACGAGCCAGGTGCCCGTCTTGGGTTTTGTAAAAAGTAATATCTCCGATAGTACCTTTCAGCTTAATTATGCCTTTCTGTCTTGCCATAATTTCTAAAATTTTAATTATAAAATCAGTTTCGTTCTCATTCCTAAAGCTCGTTGCAACTACATTTCGAATGATTTCTATACAAATTTTAGCCATTTAAACAGAATAAAAAAGAAAGACCTCTTCAGTATGTCTCAAAACGACATAAATGGCTTAAATAGGCATAAACGCCTATTTTAAAAGATACAAATCCAATGTAACTTGCTTTAGAAATTTATATTTCAAAAAATAGTATATTTGTCTGACCTTGAACTTATCAGTTAAGTAGTTCAAGTTAATCAAAGCCTAGTCATAGGCATAGATAGTGTATGAAAATAGAGAAGCAAAGAGTTTGTATCTATCCAAAAGACATCCAGCGCATAACCGGAAAGAGTTATCGTCAAAGTACCAGATTGATGCAAAAAGTAAAAACCGACCTCCACAAGCTCGAAAATGAGTTTCTAACGATCGAAGAGTTTTGTTCGTATACAGGACTAAAAACGGAACAAGTGGCACACTTGATTTTTGGTTAAAAACTTTGCTAAAAGAATACCAAAAATTAAACCGCTTTACGATACTAACATTACTATCAACCAGTACAATAACTTGTTCATTTTTTGGTATTGTTATTATTAAAAAAACTTCGTTTTCTTATAATTTATCTTTATATTTGTACTAATAAGTTAATCGAAGTTTTGTACTGCAAAAAGCAGGTGCATAATAGAGACCCTAGTTTAATCATATAGTTTAAAAATCTATATATCAACGAGTTACAGAAAGAAAACAAATCCCTCTTTCTCCGCCAGTATAATTACAAAAAAGGCTAAAACGCTGTAAAACTTATGTTTTACGGCGTTTTTTTATTGGTGGCTACGTCAAAAAAGGACAATAATTGACAATCTTTCAGTGACCTATTTAGTGACCTATTTTAAAATATTTAAAATAGGTCACTAAATTCCTCTGAATCACCTGTATAATAAGGGGTTCACATTTTGAACATCTTGTTTGGTGTGTATAAGATAATTAATTTTAACCCACTTTAAAGTCACCACAAAATGAACAAATCATTCAATCTGCTTTTTTTTATCAAAAAAAGTAAAATCAAAGCCAACGGAACAGCTCCAATTTATATTAGAATTACAATTGACGGACTTCCAAAAGAAATCTCCTCTAAGAGAAATATTGAGCCTACTAAGTGGGATAACAAACTCCAAAAGGTAATTGGGAATACTGCCGAAGTAAAAGCTCTTAACTGCTACCTTAAAACCCTCGAGCAAGAAGTTTATGAAGCCCATCACACAATGATGAAAGATAAAAAAATTGCAACTTCTAGCAATCTTAAATCCCAATTGCTCGGGATTGATTCCAGAGCGCGAATGCTCATTCCTATCTTCCAGGATCATAACGACAAAGTCAAATCTTTGGTAGGAACCGAATTTGCTGCAGGAACATTGGAACGTTATACAACTTCGTTGAAGCATACGGTAGAATTTCTGCTGTGGAAATTTGAAGTGTCAGACATAGACATAAAGGACATTGACCATGCTTTCGTTACAGATTACGAATACTTTCTCAGAAGTGTTCGTAAATGCGCCAATAACTCCGCCATAAAGTACATCAAGAATTTCAAAAAAATAATCCGTATTTGCATGGCTAACGGCTGGCTGGTTAAAGATCCGTTTGCAAATTACAAATCCAAAGTGAGAGAAGTAGAAAGAGAATTTTTATCTCAAGAGGAAGTACAAGCGATTTACAATAAAACATTTGTTACAGAAAGACTAAACTTAGTCAAGGATATTTTCATTTTTGCTTGTTTTACTGGCTTAGCATACATAGATGTAAAAAACCTTTCCCAATCAAAAATAAGCTTAGGTATTGATGGTAAGAAATGGATCTTTACCCACAGACAAAAAACCGAAACCGCTTCAAGAATTCCTTTGCTCCCTATTCCCGAAGAGATCATTCAAAAATATAACGAACATCCTCAATGCATTAATGAAGAAAAACTTCTGCCTGTTTTAAGTAATCAAAAAATGAACAGCTACCTAAAGGAAATTGCGGACGTTTGTGGCATCAAAAAGGAATTAACCTTCCATATTGCCCGTCACACCTTTGCGACCACTATAACCCTCACAAATGGAGTTCCAATCGAAAGCGTAAGTAAAATGCTTGGCCACAAAAGCCTAAGAACAACCCAACATTATGCAAAAATTTTAGACAAAAAAGTAAGTGATGATATGCAACTTTTAAGAGAAAAATTCCAAATAGCCATCCCCATTACCTCGAAAGAATCTTCCAATTAAACCATTAAAGATTGATTAAATTTTAAAAACATAAACTTCTAATTAATAACACATTTATAATCAACACAATAACATCAATTTCTTGAAACTAAAATTTTATTACGTTTAATCTTATAGTATTCCAATTCTTTTTATATTTATATCCCTAAATAAAATAGTGAAATGGATGTGATTACCGTTAAATACTCTTTTAATGAATAAAAATTAAAAGATCAAATTTTAGTGTTTATGAAGCAAAAATACATTTTGGAGAATTATGATAAATTGATAAATGAAATTAAACAAATCAAAACAACCGATGATTCTGAGATTATTTCATACTTGCAGCGCACATCCAAAGAAAGTCATTTTTTACACCAGATTAAATTCTTCAGACAAAAAGGCCAGATAAAATATTCCTACCTGAAAGGAATCCACAATCTACATCCTTATGCTCCAGCATTCGTAAGCAATAATTGTGAAATTAATCCCAATTTCGAGAACCTTGTTCCGTTGATACTTAACGAATTAAACATACCTTATCATAATTTACAATTCTGTTGGACAGATCTTGAAGAAAAAACAGTACTAATTATCAAAGAGCAATGCAGCTTAGAGATTCTAGCTCCAGAAATCCTTTTCTTTTTATACTGCTATCATATGGTTAAAAATGAAAACGATAAAATAAAGAGAACACACAAGGAAAAATACTTCAAGTTAAATCAGAAATCCAATTTCGAGCTATACATCCAAACCAAGCAAAAAGCACTGGAAAATATGTCTACCGCACTCTTAAAAGATATCACACCAGTGAATCCACAAGATATTTATTGCTTTTCATCCCACTACAATAAAATAGATTGCCTCAAAATTATCTACATCTATATCGAAAAATTACTAATTTTCATCGAAAAGGAATACCATACGTATTCAGATCTAGATATCAAAGTTCCATACAGGACCAAATTAGTGAAAGAAAAAGAAATAGATGATAAAATCAAATTTGTAAAATCACGCTTGTCAGCAGCCAATCTCAACGAACAACTATTCAAACTGGCTTACCAACCAATTTTAATAATTGCAACGATAAACAGCCAAATAAACATTACCTATAACAAATTTTATTATTGCATTGAATTCATCACAAAATTTTACGAACAGTTAAAGAATTCAGAAACAGAGATTTCCGAATCGGATATTAACAGATGGTTATTCGATTTAAATTACAATTCCTTGGAATACTTCGACTATAAATCAGATGAAATCAACAAAAGATTACTTTTTATGGATTGGGATAATGATAAAATTGATGAATTATATTTATTACTAAAGTGCTACAACCAGCGGCAAGGATACAATTATAATAAATTTGATAAAAAGCTCCCTTCCATAAAAGAACAAACAGTAAATTGGATCGAAGAAGAAATTGAGTACTTATCCAAGAAAATAAGCTTTACTAATAGTTGTAAGAAAGAAGAAATATCAACACAACCAAGAGTCAAAATACAAACTAGTTTATCGGTTGCACAATTAGCTTATTTATTCAAACTACTGATGACGGTAAAGATTATCATCCATAAAAATCACAGTGAAGTTTACAGGTTTATTGCAGAAAATTTTTCTACCAAAGAGGTGCAAAATATTTCAGCAAAAAGTGTGAAATCAAAATTTTACGAGGTCGAAATCAGTACAATAAAATCCCTTCGTGACTATATTATAGAACTACTGAACTTTACGAAGTGATAAAACTTGTTTCATCAACCTCCAACCAAAACCTTCCATTTTTAAAAGATTTTCGTTTTTTATCGACAGCAATTCATCTAAACTTACTATTTTATGTAGCTGCATAAAATAGTTAAGTTCTGGACTAATGTTATGTATAATTTTCTCAAACATAATTTATATTTTTTTTCTATTACACCACACAAGAAGCTAATAAAAACAAGCAGCGTGGGACATCGATCACCAGCAACAGAGGTACCGGCAAGCACCCACAGCACACGATAAACCGAGCCCACGCATAGCGAAGGCGAACAGTTTATTTTAGTGAGCTGGTTTGAAATCTTTGCCGGTTTTCTGTTGCTCGAAATAACTTTCGCAATATATGTATATAGTGACATCATCACTATTTTGTATTCAATTAACAAAATTAGTCATTATTCAATAAGTATCATAAATACTATACCAATATAAAAACTTTTTTCTGCTGAAAGCCCAATTTCATTGACTTCAATTGGGGGTTGCGCAACCCCCTGTAACTGTTTTGGTATTCTATTTTTTTTTCCATTTGCTTTTTTAATCTAAAACCTAAAAACATGGCAAAAGAAAACGACAGTTTTACGAGTTCTAATAAAAACAGAATGTTCCGCGACCAATTACTTACGCGAGAAGATCTCGAGCAATTTCGAATTATCCTTTTAAAAGAATTAACCGCATTACTCCATTCTAAAACAAGTCCAACAAAAAATTGGCTGAAAACCGCCGAGGTGTGCGAACTTCTCAATGTTTCATATGGTACTTTAAAAAATCTTAAAATTAACGGAACTCTAACCTACACAAAAATTGGTGGTACTCTTTATTACGACCACAACGATATTGAAAAGATATTAAACGCTAACAAGACCAATTCCCTTCCCAGTCTATTCAAATAATAATTCTCTAAAAACCATTCTCTAAAAATGAACTACATCACCCACCTAACAGGTTTCTTCGACCGTATCATCGATGACAACAACCTCAACCCGACACACATAAGTTTATATATTGCTTTATTCCAGTTTTGGAATGTTAATCGTTTCCATAACCCGATTAGTATCACCCGAAACGAAGTGATGCGTATAAGTAAAATAAGCTCTAGAGCAACGTATCATAAATGCATCAGAGATTTAAATGACAAAGGATACATCAAATACGAGCCCTCATACAACCCTTATAAAGGAAGTATGATAATTCTTTTTGAATTTTCAGAAAACCAAAAACCAGTTCAAAATACAGATAAGTTAACCGCAAAAATTTTGTCAAAAAATGAACAACTAGTGAACCAGCTCTGTACAAGTACCTATCCTAG
>JBBQSZ010000156.1:0-5737 GCA_038234745.1 Flavobacteriales bacterium
ACCACTTATCTTCTATATTTACGTGTAGAATTTTAAAAGGCAAAGCATTATGAAAAGTATTTACACATTATTCTTATTATTCGTAGTTTCTTTTGTAATGAAAGCGGAAGTTTCAGTTGTTGAAAAAAATGCGCTTATTCAATTATATGATGCAACAAATGGTGCTAATTGGACTTCAAAATGGGATTTAAATGCTCCAGTTTCGTCTTGGTTTGGAGTAAAGTTGCAAGATGATAAAGTTGTTTCTATTCAATTGCAGATGAATAATTTAGTTGGAAACATACCTTCCTCGATAGGTTGTTTTAAATCGTTAGAAATATTAAATTTATCTTTTAATAATTTGTCAGGATCTATTCCCACTTCTGTAGGTGACTTGAGTTCATTAAAGAATTTGTCGTTATTTATGGATCGTCTTTCTGGATCTATTCCAACTGAAATTGGAAAACTAAGCAATCTTGAAACTTTGTCTTTATATAATAATGCAATTGAAGGAAAGATTCCTGCTAGTCTTTATGGCTTAAAAAATCTCAAGGTTTTGTATTTGAATAGTAATAAATTATCAGGAACATTAGATTCTGCAATTTCAAATATGGCAAGTCTTCAGGAGCTAAGTTTGTTTGATAATAAAATGAATGGTCAGGTTCCTTTTGATATGGAGAAATTGAATAATTTGAAAGAAATGAATATTTCGTATAATCAGTTTAGCGGTTTTGTCTCTAGAGATTTAGCAAAAAAAGATTTATTAAATATGACCATGATAAATGACAAAGGTGTTGCGCAAGTTTTAAAAACTTCATTGAATAAAAATTCAGCATTAGCGTCTGAAGAGTAATAGTTTTTGGTTTAAAGTTTGATTACCGTGGAGTATATCTTCACGGTTTTTTTATTTTAGAACATTAAATCTGCTGATTTTAGTATTAAAACACTTTTTATGTTGTGTTAAAAGCTTTTTAGTCAACATGATAAGTCAATTACATATATTTTTGTATAAACCCCTTGTTTTTATTAAAATTCGTTGTATATTTGCACCCGAAACAACGCGGGATAGAGCAGTAGGCAGCTCGTCGGGCTCATAACCCGAAGGTCACAGGTTCGAGTCCTGTTCCCGCTACTAAGCAAAGCTTCACAGAAATGTGAGGCTTTTTTTGTCGCAAGAATGTAGTATTATTTTAGCTTTTTCTTTAAAAAAAACGGATAATAACCAAAACCTGTTGAGCGATAAAATGAAAAAACCGCCTCCAGTTTATGGAGACGGTTTCTATAATTACAAGCTTTAGACAATTCTTGACAGAACTATTTTCTAACTATTTCCTTTTTTGTAATCCGCTAAGAAAGTTGCCAAACCAATATCGGTAAGCGGATGTTTCAACAAACCTTCGATAGCACTCAAGGGACCAGTGATTACATCAGCTCCAATTTTTGCACAATTGATTATGTGCATAACGTGGCGAACTGAAGCTGCCAAAATTTGAGTTTCGTAACCATAATTATCATAAATCAATCTGATTTCTTCAATTAAAGCAATACCGTCTGTAGAAATATCATCTAATCTACCAATGAAAGGAGAAACATAAGTTGCTCCAGCTTTTGCCGCCAATAGCGCTTGACCTGCAGAAAAAACTAACGTAACATTGGTTCTTATTCCTTTGTTTGAAAAATATTTGCAGGCTTTAATTCCGTCTTTAATCATCGGGAGTTTAACTACGATTTGAGGATGTAAAGCAGCCAATTTTTCACCTTCGGCAACCATTCCTTCAAAATCAGTTGCAATAACTTCGGCACTGACATCGCCGTCCACTAGTTCACATATTTTTACATAGTGAGCAATAATTTTGTCGGCTCCAGTAATTCCTTCTTTCGCCATTAGCGAAGGGTTCGTAGTTACACCGTCTAGAATTCCAAGATCATTGGCTTCTTTGATATCTTTTAAATTTGCAGTATCTATAAAAAATTTCATTTCTTTTTAATTTGTGTTTATTTACTTTCTTGTATGTATTTTAGAATCTCTTTGCTCACATTTTCAGGAGTGAATCCAAATTTTTGGTCTAAAACGCTTGCTGGTGCTGAATATCCAAAATGATCTAATCCGATCACTTTTCCGCTATCGCCAATCAATCCTTCTAAGTTTACAGGAAGTCCTGCTGTTAGTCCGAAAACTAATTTTCCTTTAGGAATAATGCTTTCCTGGTATTCTTTGGATTGTTGTTTGAACAAACCTTCAGAGATAATAGAAGCCACATTTACTTTTAGATTATTGTCTTTTTCTAAAATTGTAGCAGCATCCATAAGTGTAGAAACTTCGGAACCATTTGCAAACAAAGTAATATCAGGATTTGCTATAGATTTTACCAAATAACCCCCTTTTTTAGCTTCTGTAGCCTCATTATATCTTGAAGTTCCTATTGCAGGAATATCTTTGATGTTTTGTCTTGAAAGAATCAAGGCTGTTGGTGTTGTCGTATTCTTCAACGCCATATCCCAAGCAACAGAAGTTTCGATAGCATCCGCTGGACGAAGTGCTAATAAACTTTGGTGACCTGAATGGTTTTTGATTTTTTCCATCAAACGCATTTGCGCTTCTTGCTCGATCGGTTGGTGTGTTGGTCCATCTTCTCCCACTCTAAAGGAGTCGTGAGTCAAGACATATTTTACAGGTAATTCTTGAATACAAGCCAAACGTATTGCCGGTTTCATATAATCTGAAAACACGAAGAAAGTAGCTACAACCGGAACAACACCTCCGTGAAGGGCGATTCCATTTGCAATTGCAGTCATTGTTAATTCAGCAACTCCAGCTTGTAAAAACGCACCTTTGAAATTATTTTTTTGTAAAACAGTTGTTTTTTTCAAGAAACCATCTGTTTTATCACTGTTCGATAAATCGGCAGAAGAAACAATTACGTTTTCTAAGTTTTCTGCTAAATATCCCAAAACTGCAGAAGAAGCTTCTCTTGTAGCCACATTAGCTTTTTGAACCACTTGACTTAAATCTAAATCAGGAAGTACTCCGGAAAGGAACATTTCCATTTTTTGAGATAAAGCTGGATTCGCTTTTTTCCAAGCAGCAATTGTCGCTTTTTTAACAGCAGCAGTTGCCGTTTTTTTAGCTATTACTTCCGAATAATAAGTTTGAACGTCTTCGTAAATATCAAAAGAACTTTCTGGATTAGCACCCAAGTTGATTAAGGTTTGTGTGAAATCAGCTTTGGTATCTCCAATTGGTTTTCCGTGCAATTCACATTCTCCTTCATACATATCGCCATTAGCCAAAACGCAACCTTTACCCATAATGGTTTTGCCAATAATCAAGGTTGGTTTTTCAGATTCAGCGTTAGCATCATCCAAAGCTTTTCTGATTTGCTCGTGGTCGTGACCATCAATTTCGATAACTCTCCATCCCCAAGCCTCATATTTCATGGCTGTATTTTCTGAAGTCACTTCGTCCGTCATAGAAGAAAGTTGCACATCATTAGAGTCATAGAACATTATAAAATTATTCAATCCTAAATGTCCTGCTATACGTCCAACTCCTTGAGAAATTTCTTCTTGAACTCCACCATCAGTGATGAAACCATATATTTTGTGTGTAAAAAGGCTTTCGAATCTTGCATCTAGAAATTTAGCAGCAATTGCAGCTCCAACTCCCATTGCGTGTCCTTGACCCAATGGTCCAGACGTATTTTCAATCCCTCTAAGAACATCAACTTCAGGATGACCTGGAGTTATTGAACCCCATTGTCTGAAGCTTTGAAGGTCTTCCTTTGAATAATTTCCTAACAAACTATATTGTGCATACATTAAAGCAGACAGATGTCCCGCATCCATAAAGAAACGATCTCTAAAAGGCCAGTTCATTTCTGTTGGGTCAAAATTCAAATATTCTGTATAAAGAATGTGTAAGAAATCCGCACCTCCCATTGCACCTCCAGGGTGACCTGAATTTGCCTTTTCAACCATTGATATGGCTAAAGCTCTAATATTATCAGCAGCTAAATTGTCAATTTTTTTGTTCATTTTTTTATTATAATTTATTGTTGTGTTTGTTTTTCTCCTAAATATTTAAAACATTATCATGCTTTTTGTAAAATGAAAGTTTGATTTTACTTTTTAAATTTAAAATTTTATTTGTTCTTTATTTGTTTTAAACATAGAAATCCGAGTTTAAGAACAAATAAAAATCGATAATTTAGAAACATCTGCATGATGTTTAACGTATTACTATGCAAACAACTAAATCAAAATTGCATTCATTTTTTAGACGCGGCAAAAATAAGTAAATTACTCTTTATAATTTTGAAAATTTGCATAATAATCAATGATTTACTTTGTAATATATTTATTTCACTGAGAATTTAAAGGTGGTTCTTGTTTTGTATTTCTCTCCAGAGTTCAATACTGTTGATGGAAAATTTTTTTGATTTGGAGAATCGGGATAATGTTGTGTTTCAAAACACAAACCTGTTCTGTGTGCATAAGTTCCGCCGTTTCTCATAGGCAAAGTTCCATCTAAAAAGTTTCCTGTATACAATTGAACTCCAGGTTGATCCGTATAAACTTCTAGCAATCTTCCGCTAGTTGAATCATAAGCCGAAGCTGCAAAACGAAAGCCTTTATCTTGGTTATTTAAAACCCAACAGTGATCATATCCTAATCCTTTTTTCAGTTGATCATCTGCAATATTTATATCTTTTTCGATCGCCTTAGGTTTTCTAAAATCGAAAGGGGTATTGGTGATATCCATCAATTTTCCTGTTGGAATTAAATCAGCATCTACAGGAACTATTTTGTCAGCATCAATAGTGACATCGTCTTTTAAAATGGTTTTTGTAAAATCTCCAGACAAATTAAAATAAGAATGTTGCGTCAAGTTTATGATTGTTGTCTTATCTGTAGTTGCCTCATAAAGAACATCTAAATCGTTATTTTTATTTAAAGTATAGGTTACAAAAACCGTTAGATTTCCAGGATATCCTTCTTCCATATCTTTGCTTACATACTTCAATTTTAAAGTCGCAACGTCACCGCTTTTGGCTTCTTCAGCAGTCCAAATTCTTCTATGAAAACCTTGTGGTCCACCGTGCAAAGAATTTTTTCCATTGTTCGTAGCCAAAGTGTACTCTTTTCCGTCAAGGGTAAATTTACCTTTCGCAATTCGGTTCCCATATCTTCCAATAAGGGCTCCAAAATAGGGATGCTCTTTGGTATATTGTGCCAAATTATCAAAACCAAGTGCTACCTCTTCTGATGTACCCGCTTTGTTTGGTGCTTTTAATGAGGTAATAATTCCGCCATAAGTCATAATACTGACTGCCATTCCTTTTTGGTTTTTAAGCATGTACTGATCTACTTGTTCCCCTTTTTCGGTTTTACCAAATGCTTTTTTTTCTATTGAGACACTATCCATCTTTTGTATTGTTTTTACTTGGGGTTTTATTTACTGTCAAAATGAGATTTTTAACTTTGGATTAAAACCCTGTCTAAAGTACTATTTAATAATTTGGAAATAAAGATAAATCTAGTAAAAGTCAAAGATTAATCCTCAACTTTTAATAGACTTATTATAATTTAAAATTCCTACCAAAAAACAGAATAAAGCGCAATCAACACTCCTATGATGATCATACTTCCAACGGCAAAACCATTAGAAACTTTAAACATACTGGTATCAACAACAAGTCCTTTCACTTTTTTACCACTTTTATGATCTATCAAACTGATGATGACCATAAAAGCCACA
>JBBQSZ010000157.1:0-5710 GCA_038234745.1 Flavobacteriales bacterium
AAGCACTGGCTATGATGCAGGTGTGTGAGGTTATTGTATTAGCGACGGAGAATGAGACATTTGGTCTTGTCTTAATCGAGGCTATGATGTGCGGTGTATGCGTGGTGGGAAGTGATAGCGGTGGTCCGCTGGAGATTATCGATGATGAAGTGAACGGATTGTTGTTTAAAACGTTTGATGCAGAAGATTTGTGTAAAAACCTTGCTTTATTATCTAATGATATTGATCTTAGAAGTAAATATGCAGATTCCGGAAAAAATAAAGCATTAGAATTGTTTGAAAATCAAAAACAGTTTGAAGTTTTAGAGACAAGATTGGAGATGTTATGCGTGTAAGTCTTATTATCGCAGTCTACAAGGATGTTCAATCTCTTTCATTGATTATTACAGCATTGCAACGTCAAACCTATAAAAATTTTGAGGTGATTATCGCCGAAGACGGTGAAAATATTCAGATGAGAGAGTACATTGAGGGGATTTCCGGTTTGGACGTTAAACACACGACCCAAGAAGATATTGGAGTACGAAAAGCCCGTTCTCAAAACAATGGCATCATAGCCAGTTCGGGAGAATACATGATATTCATTGACGGTGATTGTGTCCCCTACACCACTTTTGTGGAAGCACATGCGGTATTAGCAGAACCAAAAACTGTTTTATCGGGAAGACGGGTAAATCTCTCAGAATCATTAACAAAAAAAATCAAATCGGGAACACTTGACATTATTGATATTGAGAAAAAACTTTATAAATACATCACATTGGCATTTGAGAAAAATTCTAAATATGAATATGCTATTTATTTCTCACCTACAGGGTGGCTTTATCCATTGTTCTTAAAGCTTCGGAAACGTAATACTAGTCTTTTAGGGTGTAATTTTTCGTGTTATCGAGACAATATTGTATTGATTAACGGTTTCGATGAAGGATATGGTGAAACATCACTGAGTGATGATACTGATTTGGATTGGCGTTTTCGTGCGTGCGGACTGGAAATCAAGTCGTGTAAAAATGTAGCGAATATGTTGCATCTATGGCATTCGTTTAATACGCGGGATATTAGCTCTTTTTATTGGGAAAAGATGATTGCCAATAAGGAGATTAATCGATTTGTATGTGAGCAAGGACTAAATACTCATATTAAATAAATTATTGAAAATAACTATTGCATTTGAGAATAAAATTATCAATAGCATGATTTGTTTCTACCTTTTCGCTTTTAAAAAGAGGGAATAAGAGCTTCTGTGTTTCTATCGCTTCGGGAATATCGTTAAAGCCGTAAGCAATTCCATATCTTCTCTCCGGTTCAGGAAGCCACTCTTCTTTAGAAATATTATTTTCCGGTATTACAACGGATATGCAACCACACATTGCGGCATACATTGAATACATAGTGTAAGTATCATACGAAATACAATATGTAACTTCATTGAAAATTTTAGCAATTTCTTGATGTGATTTTCCATCGATCAGTATCGAATTCGAAAGATCGTGGATAATTTCACGACCTTTTCCTTTCCGTAAAATATAACAGCTTCCTTTTCTTTCTCGAAAATTTGTTTGATGATACGTTTCCTCCCGATTATTTGGTAGAAAGAGTAGATTTTCTTCATCCACAACAAAAGATAGATTTTCTGTATAGGCTTTCAAATAGAAAAAATACAACTCATTAATGCCAAACTTAATTTTTTGAGAATGAAATCCAGGCTTATGCAGTAACCAGCGCACGACATTCTTTGCTTGTAAGGGATTGCCTTCCACGATTTCAGCATAAATAACAATGGCATTCTCTAGATCTTTATAATCGGCAACAGGGGTATTCCATAATGGATTGACAGCATATTTTCTATGAATACTTTTTCTAAAATATTTCAAAAATGCCAAAATACTTTTGATAGGATTTTGTTTCGTATAAATCGGCTTGTAGTTTGGCCAAAGGTATGCTTGCTGTCCAAGTTCATTGAGTAGATGGCATAATTTATGTTGTACAACTATTCCCCCGATATCATCATTATAGCGGTAGGTATAAATTATAAATTTTTTACTCACTAAAATTTATCCGCTCGGATTCAAAAACATGGGGGCGTTTGAGTATCTGAGTATAGATCGCACCAATGTATTCTCCAATGATTCCGAGAAAAAATAAAATAATTCCGAACATAAAGGAGCTGCCGATAATCAATGGCGCCATCCCTAAGGGCATACTGTTCCAGTTCAATAACTTGACAGCCATATATACTATTGCTATTATAAAACTGATAAAAGCCAGCGTAAAGCCTAAAAATGTTGCAATCCGTAATGGAACTTTTGAATTATTGATAATGCCTAAAATGCCCATATCGTAAAGTGTATAGAAATTATTTTTTGAGATTCCTTTAGGGCGAGCTGGTTGGGTATAGGGGATTTTAGCAGCTTTAAAACCGATTTCAGCGATCAGCCCTCGAAAAAATGGGTACGGATCATCAAATTCCCGTAAAAAGTCAATGATTTTTTTATCATACAGACCAAAACCAGTAAACCCTTTAAATATCTCAACTTCAGAGAGTCGATGTAAAAGATTATAGTAAGCTTCTCGGAGTTTAAACATCCATTTTTGTTCATAGCTCTGCTCCTTAACGCCAATAACTATTTTATACCCATCTTCCCATTTGCGAACAAAATCCACCATCATCTCGGGGGGATCTTGTAAATCGGCTACGATCGAAATAACGGCATCACCGGTGCATTGCATCATCCCATGGAACGGTGAACGGATATGCCCAAAATTACGTGCGTTGACGATCACTTTGACATTGGGATCATTCGCTGCGATTCCTCGGAGGATTTCGACCGTCGTATCTTCTGAGGCATTATCAATAAAAACATGTTCATATTGATATTCCGAAAGCTTATTTCCAAACACCTCCTTAACTTGTCGATAAACTTCGGCGATGTTTTCTTCTTCATTGTAACATGCTGTAATAATACTAATGCATTTCATTTTTATCCTTTCTTTTATACACAGAAATCATTTTTCCTTCTTCAATTAATTCATATTGATCTCGTACTTGGCTAAAAATCACTCGTAGAAGTTTTAATCTTTGAACACGCCAGATTGATTCTTGATATAAATATCCAATGATGGGCATTTGTATATCAATAATTTCATTTTCATAGTCACGATCGATTCCAGCATCAATATATAAATATTTCGGTTGATCATTTTTTAAAAGATCTATACTTTTTTGAACCTCTCTTGGAGTAATAAGATACCACTTAAGATCAAAAAAAGGCATCTGACTGTATTTATTGGCTAAAAAAGGTAAAATGTTGTCATACTCAGATATGATGTAAACACCATTTTGAGACGAATATTTACGTATTAAATTAGCATCATTTTTAAAAGGCTGGGGATTCATTGTAGAAATAAAGTGGGCGTTAGGCATATCCCACTTATACGTCTTATGGGTTTCAAAAATTTTATTGTACTCCTTTTTTGAATCTATAACTTTCTTAACACTCGATACATATGTGCTGAAAGCATATCCAGTAATAATGATCCATAAAATATTTTGTACTTTATATGGCCAGGCTTTAGCCATATAATAAAACATTAATCCAATTGTTAAGATGTAAATAAATGCTCTGGCACTTAATCCATCACTATTATAATGCCATACCACATACACAAGAAGCGCTTGAGAATAAAAAAATAAAAATAATAATGGTAATAATTGTTTAAGCTCCAGTCGTTTCATTAAATAGAGGGATATAGAATATCCAATAGTAATTAAAAGAAGAAAAAACATCAATTGTTTGATCTTAATTGGAAACCCAATGACACCATCAATATAATACTTTGCCAAATCACTCGCACTATTTGTTATTTGGAAACACAAAAATGCAATGAGTACTGATACTATCAAAGCAATAATCATATCTCGATTTTTGTTTTTTTGGAGCAAGAGATAATAAACTCCAACTAATATTACTGAAACAAAAACCATCAGCCCTATTTGAGGATTAATAAAAATTGATAGAACTCCAAAAGCTAAAGCCATCCAATAATAGAGAATATTTTGATTTCGCCCAAAATAGTATATAAAGAAAACTACCCACAAGTCAAAAAAATGACGCCAAGGTGATTCTCCTGGAGGAAGTAATAAAAAATCATAACCTCTATTGTTAATCATGCGCATACTTAGCAAAAAAATTATAGCTGTAAAACGCCAATCTCTAACCAACAACTGCGTCAAAATAATAAATAAAAGAAAATAGACGTAATAAGCAATATATGAAAAACGAAGCCATTTATCAATACTTATTCCGCCAAAAGGTACAAATACTTTACTTAACAACCACGAGATACCAAGTCCATATTGCGAATTTATATGTTCAACAGGTTTATTTAATTCGAATTCTTTTGCTGGTATATATATAAAACTGTTATGATGAATCATGAAACGGCTCAAAATTTGCCAATGTAATTCAAAAGTGTTTTCTTTTAGAAACAATTTATTCTCATTTGTCAAATTAAAATTACTAGTAGTCATTTGACCAGGATTCAGGATATCTGCTTCTGATTTGACTAATCCATTTCCAAAACCAGACGAACCTACATTTGATACAATCGAGTTCAATGTTTTTTGTTTATCAATATATTTATGATCCACAACAACTTTTTCATTCACATTATAATATTCTGTAATTATTTTGATATTTTGAAATATCGGTTCATAAAACAATGCTACTAATTGAATATAAGCAAGCAGAATTAATACTTTATAAAACTTTGAAATATCCAATGATTGCTTACGGAGTAAAAGATTCTTAAGATGTTCTTCAAAATTTGCCAAAATCTCTTTTCGGCTTAAGCCTTTGAACCCATACGGTAACCAACTACAAAAAACAACAAGTAGAAGCGAAAGCCCTAACTTTATTTCTGGGCAAAAATGACTTACATAGATCAATGCTGGAAAAATTAGCAATGAAGCTATCATCATTCCCAATCCTGTTATCTTTGAGATTAGATAAACGAAAGAATATTTTGTATATCTTTCGATTTTCTCTTTTCCTAAAAATAAACCTGAAAACCATATCCCAATAACAACAATACCTAACAAATACCCTAAAAGCTCACTTTTTTTTAAGGGATTAAAATAAATTGCAGTCCCTTCATAATATGCATAATCTGGTATGGTCAAGGGCAACAAATTGGTCAAATAATGACTAGCCAATACCATTTGTAAGGACAGAATAAAACCATACAGATAAAATAAATTCTTTTTAATAAATACCATAATTACTTCAACTTAAATGAAAATTTTTTATGCAGTACATAACTTCCGGCAATCGTCACAATGGTAACAAATGCCTGTGCCATATACATGTTAAGATGGATAATTTCAACTAAAAAAGGGAGCATCATTAGGTTAAATATAAACGATACACCATAAACGAGGTAAACGCGTAAGGATTCTCTGACGATGTTGCCTTTGGTTTTAAACACAAAAATTTTATATCCTAAATATGAATTTGCAACGCTAAGCACAAAACTAATCGAAAGTATCCAAAGATAACTCATTGAGTTTCCAAGCCAAAAATATAACGCGGCAAACACCCCATATCCAAATAATGTATTCCATCCTCCTACGATCAAATAGCGGATTTTTTGGTCATGGCGAGTCAAAAATTGTTTCATTAGTCTTTTGAAACCTCAATTTTTTTTGCCA
>JBBQSZ010000158.1:0-5685 GCA_038234745.1 Flavobacteriales bacterium
CCTAGTAGTGAACAAGCACTGGTATCTTCTATAAACAATACAAACATTAAAAACTTAAAAAACGTTTTAAACTTGGAAGAGCATTCAAAAAATTTTCAAGAAGATAACTTAGTTCGCAATGAAAAAAAGAAAAAAGAAAAAAAAAGTTCCGCGAAAAAAAAAGAAAAAGAGGCTATCACCAGGAGCGCTTTCACCAACCCAACCCTCGATGAAATCAAATCCTATTTCCTTCAAGAAAAATTCCCTGAAGTCGAAGCTAAAAAATTTTTCAATTACTTCTCCAGTATCGGTTGGTTGGTTGGTGGCAAGACTCCCATGGTCGATTGGAAAGCAGCTGCACAAAACTGGATCATCAATTCCACAAAGTTCAGCCCCACCGAATCTCAACCCGACCGTGCCAAACACCTCAACGTAGAAAATGACAAAGACTACTCAGAACCCTTGTAGCATTCCCTTCCTTTGGAGAGCTTATCCCGAACTCGATTCGGGAGGTGACCCAAGGGCGAGGCGGAATATAACAGTAATCGCTAAAACAAAAAAGGATGCCTCAATACAATTACCCCGAAATTATAACTTGGCTAGAAAACAAAGGATTTGAAATGTACGGCAGTAATTTCAAAATCCTCGACAGCGACCACCCAGTAATCTACAAACTCATTGCTTATTTCCTCAAAGACGAACAATCATGTCTCCAAAACAACATCGACCTCAACAAAGGAATCCTGCTTTCTGGACCAATAGGCTGCGGCAAAACAACCCTGATGAACCTCATGAAACACCTAACGCCTACAGAACACAAATTTTACGTCAAACACTGCCGAGACATCAGCTACGAGTTCATACAAGACGGATACGAAGTAATTCATAAATACAGCAAGGGAAAACTGTACGTATCCGAACCCAAAACAATTTGTTTCGACGATTTAGGCACCGAAAAGAACCTCAAATACTTCGGAAACGAATGTAATGTCATGGCAGAGATTTTACTCTCCAGATACGACGTATTTATCGCCAAGAAAATCCCAACCCATCTCACCACCAACCTATCCGCCACCGAAATCGAATCCGCCTACGGAAATCGTGTCCGTTCTCGCCTTCGGTCAATGATCAACCTCATCGGATTCCATAAATCAACAGTAGACAAAAGATAAAATCACTACTCTCAAAAAGCACTTTTATTCCCTTCTTTAGCGTAAACAACTAAACTTTTAAACAATTAATCGACTAACCATTTAAGCGATTAAACCTTTAAACAATTAACCTTTGAACTATCATGAAACAAATCAAATCCTTCTGGAACTACTTCCAAAAAAACGAACAAGAAATTATCAACGCCTTCTTTCTCGGAATAAACTCAGATGAAGTCTACTCCCAATTCATCAATAAATTACACAACATTTCAACAAGAATTGGTTTCGAAATAATGAAACCCAACGACAACAATCAAAAAATAAGAATACTTTTCACCGCATATGGCAATCGTAAATTATTCCCCAAAGTCATTGCCTTAGAAAATCAAGCACCGCCATTACAACATTGTATTGTCCAAGGACTCATAAAACCTTTCGAAGAAATAGACAAATACAAAAACGGCACCGACGAAATCATAAGCCACCCTAACTACAATCTCCAAATCTCCGATATCCAAATGAGTTTGCTAGATTACAACATCGAAACCAAACAACTCAAAATCAACATCTACCTCACCGATTACGACAAAATCTACCAATTCGATGACCTCGAATTAAATATCGAATGGATCCTAATGCAAATTATTGGAGAAATTGCCTTCGGCAAACACATCAAACAAATCCAATTAAACCAACTTCCCCTAAATAACTATAGCCTATTGAGCCTCGTAGAACTTCCCTATTTCATGGACTACCTTTACAAAATTAACTCGAGAAACAAATCTGGAATAATCTAGCTGGATTGGTAAATAAAACCGCTTCAACTTAAAATTCAATAATTAATTCCGACTTCCCGGCTACAGTTTCGACGACCTTAGAGCAGAACCACAAATCAAACATTTCGGCAACGATTGCAATTTAATGGCAGAAATCCTCATAACTTGATACGAACAATTCATAGAGAACGGCACAATAACCCACGGCACCACCAACCTATCCGCTTGCAAGTTAGATAACTTTTAGGGCAACCGACTTCTTTCCTGCATGCGAAGTATGTATAATCTCGTTTCTTTCGAAAGAAATTTATTGGATAAGAGGTAATTTAGATTAAAGTTATTTAGAATAAATCCCTAATTTAGTCTTTGTAACAAGGTATGGTATTGAGGATTATTGGGATACAACTGAACTAATTTTAGCAATGTACTTTTTGCTTTGGCTATTTCGCCATTATTCGAATAATGATAAGCCAAAGCATAAAGCAAACTTTCATTATTATTATCGATTTGTAATCCGCTGAGAAGTATTTTTTCTGCTTTTGAGATTTTTTTATTCTTTTCATACAACAAGCTTAAATTATAATAAACTCGCATATTTTCGGGCATTAAGGCATTTGCTTTTTGCATTTGTGTTGTAGCTTCATCAATTCTATTAAGTTCAGCATATAATAATCCTAAGGAATAATACGCTGGACCGTACTTCGGTTCTTGAGAAATTACAATTTTATAAGTACCCTCCGTTTTATTGAAATCTTGATTTCTATAATATAAATTGGCCAAATCAAGTCGGGCTTGATTATTTAGATTATCCATCTTTATTGCCTGCTCATAGCCTTGTATCGCTTTTTGAAGGTTGCCTTGTTTCAACAAGTAATTGGCTCTTTTTATCAATCCACCAACAAAATCTAAATTGGAATTTATATAGGTGTTGAATTCCTTTTTCACTTTTTGGTAGCTAGCTTTATAGTCTTCAGGCACTTGTTTTTCTGGTAATCCAGCTAAAGCATAAAAGGCTTTGATTCGAACGGTTCGTTTGCTATCATTTAATAACGGTAAAAAGTAATTGTTGTAATCCACCGTATTTATTTCGCTTAACACATCTAATGTTGTTCCGCGAACTAACGGCGATTCATCATTCAATAAAGCTATGTATTTATTGAGCTGCTCTTTTTCTTGATAATGAGACAAGGCTCGAACAGCTGATGCTCTAACAATTTCCGGCTGTTTTTTATCATTTATCAACTCTGTCAAACCTATCTCTGCTCCTGCTTTCCCCAAAAGTCCAGGTGCTAATTTTTCTGAAAAATGTGCCTCTTTTAGTGGTCCAAAAAGCTTATTGAAAGATGTCCAAGCCCATTGATTCGTTTTACTTTTATGGCAACCAACACAAGCATTGGGCGTTCCATACTTTATACTTAAGTCGGGTCTTGGTATTCTAAAACTATGATCTCTTCTAAAATCATTACCCATATAATATTTTCCTGGCATGTGGCAGTTGATGCATTGCGCTCCAGCAGTATTCTCTTTATGAAAATGATGTTTTGGCGTATCGTATTTCTGTGGAACATGACATTGGGCGCAAAGCCTGTTCCCTTCAAATTTCAATTTTAGAGAATGGGGATTATGGCAATTGTTGCAGGCAACATTATTTCGATACATTTTACTTTGTATGAAAGAGCCATAAACATAATCTTCATCAGAAATTTGTCCGTCTGGATAGTAAGTAGGAGTTTCTAACAATTGCGGAGAATAATGGTCGGCCATCGTTCCTTGAAAATTGTAATTGGCAGAAAACTGTTCCCTACGCATATGACAACGGGCGCATTGGTCAACTAAATCTCTTGGAAGTGTTTTTTTGTTCATGTGCATCGTTCCTGAAGCTTTATAACTTGAACCCTGTTCTTTTACATCAGCTACATGCTGTTTTCCTGGCCCATGACAGGCCTCGCAACTAACATTGATGATGGCAAATTTTGTGTTGAAACTTTTGGTTTTATCGTCATAATTTTTGCGAACATTGGTAGAATGACAGTCGGAACACATAGTATTCCAATTTAATCCACCTCTAGACCAATGCAACCATTCTGAATGTACCACCTTAAAATTTGGATACAAATCAAACCACTTTTTCTTAACCGTATCCCAAGCAGTTCGCAAACATTGAAAATGTCCGTCTGGAAATTTTACCAGGTATTGCTGCAAAGGTTTTACTCCAAAGGTGTAAATAATTTTATAATCGTGGTTTTTACCGTCAGGTCCTTCGGTATTGACATAAAAATCAGTACCTTTTTTAAAAAAACGAGAAGTAACCCCCTGACTGACGAAAGTTGCATTATTAAAATTACCTAAAACAGAAATACTGTCTGCTACCATCATCGCTTTATCATGGTCAGAACCATGCCAATCTTTAAACTCCTTTTTATGGCACTCGCTGCATTTTTGGTCTCCTAAAAAATGACTGTCTGGGATTTGCTTATCCGATATAAAGACTCCGTCTTTTGAAATAGCCTTATAATTCTCATCATGTTTGCATGATAAAATACTTAATAACAAAAAGGAAAATAGTAAGAAACGCATTGTATAAGATGAAATTTAAGTTACAAAAATAACAAATATAGTAGATTAACTCTTTTGGTAATTTGTTTGTTTTGGCAATAACAGTATTTAACATCTGTCCTGCCTAAATCTATTACATAAATATAATCTCAAATTAAATACCGTCACTTGGATTTAAATACCGAAGTAACGATCTAAATTAATTTACATTTGAACTATTTAAATTAATTCTCTCAATTTTTGAGTAGCAACCTCAGCAGTTATATCACGTTGTGGAGAACCAAACATTTCGTAGCCTACCATAAATTTCTTGACCATGGCACTTCGTAATAATGGCGGATAAAAACTCATATGCCAATGCCAATGTGCATTCTCATTTCCGTCGGTTGGCGCTTGATGAATGCCACTTGAATACGGGAAAGAACAATTGAATAATTTATCATAGGCTTTGGTAATTACTGAAATGGCTTCAGCAAAAAGAAGGATTTCTTTTTTAGTCATTTCAAGAATGTTTTTTTGAGCTTTTTTAGGAACAATCATCGTTTCAAATGGCCAAACTGCCCAAAATGGAATAAGCACAACAAACGATTCATTTTCGAAAATAATACGCTCTTGTTTTTCTAATTCTTGAGATAAATAATCGCCTAAAAGACTCGTTTTATTTTTGTTGTAAAAGGCTAATTGTTGGTTGTCTTTTTTCGCGACTTCGTTTGGCAATGAGGATTGACTCCATATTTGTCCATGTGGATGTGGGTTACTACATCCCATTACAGCGCCTTTGTTCTCGAAAATCTGAACGTAATTTATTCCATCTATCTCACCTAGTTCTGTGTATTCTTTTTGCCATGCTTCTACTACTTTTTGAATGCTTTTTGTCTCCATATCAGCCAAACTTTTTGAATGGTCTGGACTAAAGCAAATCACTTTGCAAATGCCTTGCTCGCTTTGTGCCAAAAGCAATCCATCCTCGACTTTAAAAGTTTTTGAATCATTTTGCAATGCGGCAAAATCATTGGTAAACACAAAAGTATCTTTATAATCTGGATTTACTTCTCCATTAATCCTTTTATTTCTAGCACACAAATAGCAGCTTTCATCGTGTGCTGGTCGCACTTCATTTGTAAGCGATTCATTTTGCCCTTGCCAAGGACGTTTGGCGCGATGAGGAGAAACTAAAATCCATTCGCCTGTTAATATGTTGTATCTTTTATGTGAGTAATCTT
>JBBQSZ010000159.1:0-5485 GCA_038234745.1 Flavobacteriales bacterium
CCAGATCCTCACCAACTGTTTCAAATCCTCCATATAATTGTCCGGTCAGACGGTAATGAAATCCAAAGCTGGTAATCACATCAAAGGCGTCCCTATTTTCGGCAAATGCCTTCTCCAATAGCAGGTTGCCACTTGCCATCCAGCGTGAAGCATCGTACGAAAGGGTTATTCTGCTCATCAGCGATTTGATATTATTGTAATCTCGTGTTGCACCAATTCCAGCTCCTAAGCGCAAACCATTGCCCTTTTTGCCACCAATAAAGTCTCGAAGAACTTCAGCGTGTTGCATACTCGTTACATGGTCTTTCCCCGAAAACCCAAATGCTGCATTTATGTAACACGTAAATTGGTTTCCCAAGTATCCTTTAACAGCGACATTTTGCCCAACTCCTTCGTAACCAAATGGTCCGGTTACCCTTTCACCATAGCTCGCAGAATAATCTAAACTCCATTTGAGGTCTTCTGAAGTAAGCGTTGAGACAGAGAATAGAAAAGGTTCTGGGGTTCGTTTGACGAGTTCGGGATTGAGATTTTCCTGATTTTGGCCAAATGCAGTCCATGCCAGAAGTAAGAAACAGCTAATGGAAAGAAGTTTAAGAATCATAATTTATATAAAGTTGAGTCAATGATAAATTTTATAGCTGGATCAAATATATATTATTTTAATAAATAAAAAAGGCCTATAAACCACTACTTCAGGAAGAAGCAAAAATAGATCAAAGACTGGCTAATACGATTCTCTTGGTATTTTGTAAAATGGAGCTGAATGCTTCCACTTCATGTGTGATTTCATTGTCTTCAATTGCCTTTTCAAGTTACTGTCGGAGTTTGACAGCACTTTTACTTAGTTCCATTTTATTAATTTTTAGTTTATAGATAATGCCTGTTTATTAATTTTTTAAGTTTTCGAAGAAGCTAATTTATTCAATTTAAATTGTAGAATTCGACAATTTCATCAATTGTTTCATTTCTTTCCCTAATTGGCAATACGATCCAATCATGAATCATTTTTTCTTTTATAGTGAGCAAAGCAGTACTTCCGGATGCTGAATCCAACTTCTCCTTTAATACCATGCTATCTGGATAGAAAAGTTCAAAGTCGCTTACAAATATTTTTATTTTTGACAGGTTTTCCAGATTTCCAAAAATGGGAGAAACTTTAGGATCTTTTAAGTCTAGATCTTGCGCATATATCTTACCACACTTCTTTAATCCGTTATAGTTTAACAGAACGTCTTTTCCCGTGTAATCTGATATCTCGCTATTTGACATTGAAATGTCCAGCCACGGTGATACCAGAACCGTTTTCAATGGAATATGCGGATTATTATCGTCTCTTAATAGCTGTAATAACGTCAGGGCAAGTCCGCCTCCGGCTGAATCTCCAAATAGAAGTAATTCATCTGACGAATATTCATCAGCTATTTTATTAAATGCCTTCTTAACGAAATTAGTTGTGATTGTTGCGTTATTTTCAGGTGAAAGAGGATAATCAATAAAGCTAACCTTAAAATTATGCAGCAAAACCAGTTTTTCAATTAATTGTCTGTGACCTTTTACTGCTTCCGCAAAATAGGCACCTCCATGTAGGAGAATGATGTGTTTAGTCGTCGGATTCTTACTGCGCACTGTTGTAATCTTAAAGTCGTCCAAAGCGGATTGATCAACTAATAACTTCCCCTTTAATTTGTTTGAAGAAATTTGATTCGTTCCTCTTTCAGGATCAGTTAGTAATGTATGAAAAATTCTTTCTGAGAAGTTAAAAAATCCAAGTGAATAATATATCAATCTGGATTTCAGGCTAGGGGATTGCATGGATTAAAACAAATTGCGGATAATACGAATGCTACTAAATAGGACTTGCCGAAGTGGGGGATATCAGACAGATTATATTCTTTATTCAAATAGAAATCATTTTTTTGATTTCTTTAGAATTTTATCTGCTGCTAATTTGCCAGTAAGAATTGACATGGGTACCCCAGCCGGGCTAAATGCCCATTGCCCGGCTTGATAAATTGTTGGGATTGGTGTAAGTGTTGAACGGTCGGAGAATTGAATTTTATGTACCACTGGTATAGGTTTTTCGAACGACCAGCCTGTAATGGCACCTTCAGAACTGCCAACACGGCTCTTTATACTTAATGGAGTAAATGAGAATTGCGCAATTACTTTTTCTTTTAGCATAGGATAAATTGAATTTGTAAGTACTTCAATCATGCGACTTTCCACTTCTGTTCTGAATTCGTTGTACCAACCGTTTTTTTCAACCTTTTCGAATAAACAGTATTCTGTAAGAAAGCTTATTATCATTCCGGTTTTTCCGGAAGGTACCAATGAAGGGTCTTTTAATCCGGGGATGGATATTTCGTAGGTATTTAGTTTGGTGAATTTGTCTAACCAACCAATGAGAAGTTCTTTTGTTACGTTGTCCCAATTGTCAAGCAAATTATTTAATTCACCCCTATTCGTTTCTCCTAACCCCACTTTTGATGGCGTATAGAAAAAGTGACCATGAGCAATTTTTCCGAAAGTCTCTAATGGCTCATCTAATTCCAGGTACAAACTAAAGACCGAATCTCCACCACGGCTTTTCAGTATTTGAGATTTCAAATTTGTAAAAGCATCAATGATTTTAGGTGGTAAACCCGCGGTATTGGTCATGCTATAGAATGATTTTAAATCTGCCGCCCAAATAAGGTTGTCGTAGCCATATGCCTCACCATTTTCATTGGTTACAATGCATTTATCGGCCTGGACTTCAATAATTTTGCTTCCTTTAATAATTTTACCCCCACATTCTTTTATTTTTCTTTCGAGTGCCTCAGACAGCTTTCCCATACCACCAACCGGGTAGAAATAATCGAGATACAAGGAAAAATAGCTAAGAGCAAAAAAGGTAGGGGTATTCTTGAAGAAATGCTGTGAAATAACATCTATGAGTGAAGGATTTGATATTATTGTTTTTAGGTAGTCTTCTACCGGCATGTTCATTCGGTTTATTTTTCCTACCGTAAAAATAAACTTAGGCAACCAGGGTAATAGTTTTTTAAATATATAGGTTTTATCTCGCTTTAAATCTTTGAAGGCAGGATTTTCAACTCCATATAAAACATCCATGTGCTTCATTATTTTCCGAATAATTTTTAAAACCTTTATAATCTCAGCTTCATTTTCGGGGAATAATTTTATCAGAAGATTTTTATATTCGGTTAAACTGTTTATATCTTTAATGTTGAGCACTTCATTTTCAACACCTACTGAAACCGGACTTTTAACCACTTCGAGTTTAATACCCAAATCTTTCAACATTGGAAGGACTATACCGGCATCTTCCAAAGCCCTAACTCCGGCTTCGAATTGAAATCCGTCACGTTCAAAAGTGTTTACCAATCCCCCAAGTTCTTCGTTTTTTTCAAGTAGTAAGATTTTTTGCCCGCCACGAGCCAAGAAGGCGGCAGAAGTTAATCCTGCAATTCCTCCTCCAACAATTATGCTATCGTATTTCGTTATGCTCATTGTCATTAATTCAAAAAAATAATTTGATTGTACACTTGGGTATCAGTCAATATTTATTCTGCTCATTTCCAAACTTTTATCCCATAATTCTATGGCAACTTCTTTATCCGAAGCAGGCGGGGCTGGCTCTTCCCGGGTGGTTAAATTAAAAAATTTTCCGCTAACTCCCTCCATTTCTTTGGAAACACCAAGATAATACAGGGCCTCGGCCGATATTTCAGGGGACTTTAAGGTTTTATCAATAAAATTCCGCTTAAACCAACGGTAAACAGTTCCGTTTTCTTGGCCTGTTTCTGTTTTAACTGCCCCCGGATGCATTGCGTTGATTGAAACACCCGTTTCTTGAAATTGTTCATTAAATACAAGCATGGTTAAAAGTTGTGCCAATTTTGCAGAGCCGTAACTCTTTAATCCGGAGTAATGTCTTTTCTCCCAATTCAAATCATCGAGCCGCAAGCCCCAGGCGGCAAAACGGTGACCTTCAGAATTAACTAAAATAATCCGGGCCTGGTCCTGCGATTTTAGTTTATCCATTAGCCTGTAATTTATAATAAAGGAAGCAAGATATTGTACAACAAAAACTTTTTCAAGTTCATCACTGGTTAATTCCCTTTTAGTTAGATAAACGCCGGCATTGTGTATCAAAACCTCAATAGGCGTATCCAGTTTTAACAGTTCGTCTACTACTCGATCAATAGCTTCAAGATTACTTAAATCGGCAATTTTATACGCACATTTCACACCAAATTCACTTTCAATTTCTTTGCGTAGAGCCTCTGATTTTTCAATATTACGATTTATGCAGAGTAAGTTTGCGCCATGAGCAGCATATTTTCGGGCTGTAAAGTAACCTATGCCTGACGTAGCACCGGTTATCACAACAAGCTTATTATTGAAATCTTCCGTACATATTTTTGGGTCTAAACGATTATTTTTAATCATCGCGTATACGTTAGACCACTCATATTCCTTGAAATATTTGAAGAATTTTTTATTTTTCCCCATAAAAGTTTATTGACCAAATTTATTGCAGAAAATATTGTCCACCGTTTCTTTAGGCAAAATACTGAAAATCTGATTTGGGGACACTATTTTAGATAGAACCCCAATGCCAACGTATAACACTGATTACGCAAAGGTGCAGGTGCTCCTCCTTGTGAAGTTGGCATCATAAGCGTATTCCATCCAATAGTTTGGCGATAGTCGAAAAAGCACTTTTGTTTGAAAAAATTAAAACTCATGCCGAGCCCATAAATAAAACTATAATCAAACTTGTCTAATCCATCGGTATTTCCAGACTCGCTAAAAGGTACTTTAACAGCGCCCATATCTACAACTCCATTCACGCTGTATTTCCCTTTGAGTAACGTAGAAAGAGCAAATCCACTGCTTCCATAAATTCCAATATTGCCTATCTTCGCAAAAGTGTAGCGAAAGACCATCGGGAGTTCAAAATAATCAATATTGTATTCTGAAGTTGTGCTTACAGGCGGTTGAGTCATTGTAACTTGTTGTCTGGAACCTTTCATAACATAAAGAAATTCCTGTTGTACACCGAATGATTCGGTGATGGGGAAATAAAGAATAATACCCCCGGCAAATCCATTTCGAGCTCTGGAACTGACATCGTAAGTGATATTTGCTGGCATAATTCCATACTGTGTGCCAATGTTATAGCCAGCTTTGAATCCCAACCGGATACCGGTTTGAGCAGATAAAGAATCGTTCAATAAAAGAGCCAATAATAGCAACAAATAAATTGATTTTTTCATAGTAAAGGTTTAATAAAAACGTAAATAAAAGAATTTTTTCATTTAACAAGTACTCACCCAAATTTTTTTTTCATAAATCTTCGGTAAGCCTTCCCAAATCTAGGAATATTATCAAAAATGTCTCCCCACAAATCATAATAGTCTCTTTGCTCGGAAATTTTATTTTTATTATTAATTGTCAGACGACTTAAACCATA
>JBBQSZ010000160.1:0-5446 GCA_038234745.1 Flavobacteriales bacterium
AAGTCAATCTCCAATGGAGTTTGGTGGTGGTGGATTTAGTGGCGGTGGATCAGGTGGAAGTTTCTAAAAATCAATAAGCCACAAATTCAAAAATTATTATGATCTAACTCTTGAATTTGTGGCTATTTAAAAACAGAAATTCGTTTAAATACCTAAAAATCTATACCTTATCTTTGAGTTTTTCAGCGTCAATAGCATCGTGAGAAACATCATAAACTGATTTTCCTTCTTTTATCAACAATAATTGTGGCGATTGATGATAGACATTAAAACGAGTGGCAATTTCATTCGAAATGTCTCTGTGTTCCAATAAATCTAGAAAATAAATAGCTACTTTATCTTCTAAATCAAACTCTTTTTCAAATTGTTTCAATGCCATTCGGCTTATGCTACAACGCGTACTGTGTTTGAAAATAACTACTGGCTTTTCATTTGAAAGTGCAACAATCTCATCCAATTGCTCCAGATTTACTAATGGAATCCAATTTATTTTGCTATTCGAACTGTTTTCATTTTCAGAATTTCCGAAAAGGCTTGAAAATACACTCATTTTGTCGTTTTTTAAGTCATTTTGTCGTTTGAAAACCCCTTATATTCAGTCAAAATGTCGTAACTTTAGGGGTGGAACAAGATTTGACGATTAGTCAACAAAGATACAATAACTTTAAACTTTTACAACTTCAACAATTAACAGAACGAGCATTCAACTTTAAATAAAAAGTAAAATGAACATCAATAAATTTACCATCAAATCACAAGAAGCCATTCAGCAATCACAGCAATTGGCTCAAAGTTTTGGACAACAACAAATAGAAAACGAACACATTTTCAAAGCGATTTTTGAAGTCGATGAAAATGTAGCTCCTTTTATTTTGAAAAAACTAAATGTAAATGTTCCGTTGTTCGAACAAATTTTAGACAGCACTATTCAAAGCTTTCCGAAAGTTTCGGGTGGCGAAATTATGCTTTCCAGAACTGCAAATTCAACATTAAACGAAGCGGAAATCATTGCAAAAAAAATGAACGACGAATTCGTTTCCATCGAACATTTAATCTTGGCTATTTTTGCGTCTAAGAGTAAAGTGGCTCAAATCTTGAAAGATCAAGGCGTAACCGATAAAGGATTGAAAGCCGCCATTGACGAACTTCGAAAAGGCGAAAGAGTCACTTCTGCTTCTGCCGAAGAAAACTACAATTCGTTAAATAAATATGCCAAAAACCTCAACGAATTAGCACGGAATGGAAAACTCGATCCCGTAATTGGTCGTGATGAAGAAATTCGTCGTGTGTTGCAAATTCTAACCCGCCGAACCAAAAACAATCCAATGTTAGTTGGAGAACCTGGCGTTGGTAAAACGGCAATTGCCGAAGGTTTGGCACATAGAATTGTAGACGGAGACGTTCCTGAAAACTTGAAAGACAAAATCGTCTTTTCACTTGATATGGGAGCCTTAATTGCTGGAGCAAAATTCAAAGGAGAATTCGAAGAACGACTAAAATCGGTGGTAAAAGAAGTTACGGCAGCCGAAGGAGATATTGTTCTTTTTATTGATGAAATTCACACTTTGGTTGGTGCTGGTGGTGGCGAAGGTGCAATGGATGCGGCAAATATTCTGAAACCAGCGCTGGCTCGTGGCGAACTGCGTGCTATTGGAGCAACAACATTGGACGAATATCAAAAATATTTTGAAAAAGACAAAGCACTCGAACGTCGTTTTCAAAAAATAATCATTGAAGAACCCGATACTGAAAGTGCCATTTCTATCCTTCGTGGAATTAAAGATAAATACGAGACACACCATAAGGTTCAAATAAAAGACGATGCAATTATTGCCGCTGTCGAATTATCGCAACGCTATATTACTAATCGATTTCTACCAGACAAAGCCATCGATTTAATGGACGAAGCGGCTTCTAAAATTCGTATGGAAATCAACTCAAAACCCGAAGAACTCGATGTTTTGGATCGAAAAGTGATGCAATTAGAAATTGAAATTGCTGCTATCAAACGAGAAAAAGATGAGTCTAAACTCAAAGTTTTGGGAATGGATTTAGCGAATCTAAAAGAAGAACGCAATGAAATTTTTGCCAAATGGAAATCCGAGAAAGATGTTGTGGATAATATTCAAACCGTGAAAACCGAAATCGAAGACTTTAAATACGAAGCCGAACGTGCCGAACGTGAAGGCGATTACGGAAAAGTAGCCGAAATTCGTTATGGCAAAATCAAAGAAGCACAAGAACGATTGGATGGTTTACATAAAGAACTGATCGCCAATCAAGCTGGAGGTAGTTCTTTAATAAAAGAAGAAGTAACCCGTGAAGATATTGCCGAAGTCGTAGCTAAATGGACTGGAATTCCGGTGATGAAAATGTTGCAAGGCGAAAGAGAAAAACTCTTGCACCTTGAAGAAGAATTGCATCGCAGAGTCGTTGGACAAGAAGAAGCCATCGAGGCCGTGAGTGACGCTGTTCGTAGAAGTCGCGCGGGATTGCAGGATATGAAAAAACCTGTTGGAACTTTCCTTTTTCTAGGAACGACCGGAGTTGGTAAAACCGAATTGGCAAAAGCCTTAGCCGAATATTTATTCGATGATGAAAACGCAATGACCCGAATTGATATGAGCGAATACCAAGAACGCCACAGCGTGAGCCGTTTGGTTGGTGCGCCTCCGGGATATGTGGGTTATGACGAAGGCGGTCAATTGACCGAAGCCGTGAGGAGAAAACCCTATTCTGTAATTTTGCTTGATGAGATTGAAAAAGCACATCCTGATACGTTTAATATCTTGTTGCAAGTCTTAGACGAAGGACGTTTGACCGACAACAAAGGACGTCTTGCCGATTTTAAAAACACCATTATCATTATGACTTCGAATATGGGAAGCCAGATTATTCAGGAGAAATTCGAGAATTTAAAAGGAAGTGTCGAAGCCGCAACCGAAGCCGCGAAAGTAGAAGTTTTAGGATTATTAAAACAAACCGTTCGTCCTGAGTTCATCAATCGTATTGACGAAATCGTGATGTTTACTCCTTTGACTCCTGCCAATATTGCTCAAATCGTAGGTTTGCAACTGAAAAGTGTCAAAAAAATGTTGGCTATTCAAGGCATCACTTTAGATGCTACACCAGAAGCCGTAGATTATTTATCCGAGAAAGGTTATGATCCGCAATTTGGTGCTAGACCGGTAAAACGTGTGATACAAAAAGACGTTTTGAATCAATTATCCAAGGAAATTCTCTCTGGAAAAATCACTACCGACAGCATCGTTTTGATTGATGCTTTTGATGGAAAATTGGTTTTCAGGAATCAGACGGAGTTGGTACATTAATTAAAGCTCGTCAGTTCGAGTGGTTTATTAAAAAATGCGACAGCTTTTTTTAATAAAATGTATCGAGAACACTACTTCTTATAGGCTTCTCGATACAATTTTTAATAGTAAAGCTGTCGCATTACTATTAAAAACCACTCGAAGTGACGGTAAAATCATAACTTAATGAAATTCAAATTTATACCAAACACCAGTCGAGAGATTGGTGTTTTTTTTTAGGAGCAAAACAATATTTTTCAGAACAACTTCCCTCCCGCTGTACGCCACATGAGTTAAGAAATAACTTCTTATTTTCAATTCAGAAAACCTCAAATAATAGTTTTACATTTTAGTGCGAATTTTTTTAGTATTTTTGAAATAAAATAAAAATAAAAACAAATGAATATACTACACTTAACTGATTTACATTTTAATTCAGAATCATTTGAAAAGTTTTCTCAACATGATATGATAAATAAATTATTAATATTCTTATCAAATTTAGATATGAAAATAAATTTAGTTATTTTTTCTGGTGACCTAGTATATAAAGGAAATAATTATCAAGATTTTAATGATGCGAAAACAATTTTTTTAGATAAATTATGTGAAGTATTAAAAGTTAGTGAAAATGAAATAATATTATGTCCAGGAAATCACGATATGGATCGAACATATAAATCTGATAGTTTGGAAGAAAAATTTGAAGTTAAAATAAAAAACAGTGATAGTTTATTTGATTTTTTTAAGAATAAAGATTATGATTTTAATACAGCAATAAAAACTACAGAGAATTATAATCTATTTATCAGAGATTACTATAAAAACATTGAAAATGTAAAAGTTAACGATTTATATTCTATTCATATTAAAAATATAAATGGTAATGAAATAGGAATTTTATCAATTAATTCCTCTTGGAGGTCAGTTGACGATACTTCAAACGGTAAGTTATTATTTCCAAAGTTTTTATTAGAGGAAGCTCTTTATGAATTAAGAAATATTAAATGCAAATTCATAGTACTTCATCATCCAATTCATTGGTTCAAAGATTTTAATCAAAGTGAATTGCAAAATTTAATTTTTAAATCTTGTAATATTATGTTTTCGGGACATATACATGAATCTGAAATCACAACTCACTATAAACAAAATAATGGAATTTTTGCTCATGTTTCCCCTGCATCATTAACTTGGGTTAAAGATTTTATCGGATTCTCAATCATAGAATATGACATTAAAAATGAATCAGATGCAAATGTTAGTAAATATCATTTCACAAAGGAAAATGATGATTTTATTTTTATTGAAAAAGTAAATGTTAAAATTCCTTGTGGGGAGGAAAAAAATGAACAAAATCGAATTAGAGAAAAAATCAATACGAAAATCAATTTAGAACTATTAAATTCAAAAGATTTACTGCTAACAAATAATTTTGATGAAGAAAATGATTACGCATTTTTAGAATTATTTAATAATCCAAAAATTAGTTCAAGACCTAAACAAGACATTAGTGAAAACACAACTGTAGAAGGAGTAAAATTCGATTTTAATATTTTATTAAAAAATGAAAAAAATTACTTTTTATATGGACAAGATAAATCTGGAAAATCTTCTATACTTAAATACATTCAATTAAATCACTTAAAAAACTATATCAAAAAGGGCAACATACCATATTATGTTGATTTTAAAAATGAGAATTCTAATTCGCTAATTGAGGATATTAAAAAGTATTATGAATTAAGCAAGCAAAAAACTAAAGATTTAATTCAAAGTCATAATTTTAGATTGCTTATTGATAATTTTGACCCAAACAATCCATATTGCAGTACAATTAAAACTTTTTTAACAGATTATCCTAATGTAAATTTCGTGATTACTTGTGATTACCTAACATCAAGATTATATGACGATTATCAATTTGATGATAGAATATATAAAAAACTATATATACATGACATTTCTAGAAATGATGTTAGGTTGTATATAGAAAAAAATGAAGTTAATCTAAAGAATAACCAAGATGATATTTTAAATAAAATAGTGAGTTTTTGCAAACAACTTGAACTTCCTTTAAATTATTGGACTGTATCATTATTATTAATGATACATAAAAAATCTCAAATTGATTT
>JBBQSZ010000161.1:0-5367 GCA_038234745.1 Flavobacteriales bacterium
AAAACTATCGGTATTGCTCCTTTTAAAGTAGTCACTTGTGAAGTAAGTTAGCTTATAAATTCCTAAATTTGTTTTATCCGATTTCAGAAAATCGGTTACTCTACCGTTACTATCTGTCAACTTTTCGTCTACGAAAGACCATGTTTTATTTTTTTCATTGTATTTTTCTAACTTGATGTTGACACCGCTTGCTGCAGTTCCTTTGGAAACATCTAAAATATGACTAGAAAGTTGATAATTGTTGTTCTGAGCAAATACTACTGTCGAAAACAAGACTAAAGCGAACGTTGTAATTAGATTTTTCATGATTATTGTTTTAAGGTTTAATTTATTTTAAAGTTGAAATTCCGATTTCGGGAATTTCTGCTGATTTTGCAATCAAATCATCATTTTCAGGACTTCCACCGCCAGCGATTCCAATACTGCCAATTACGGAGCCTTTGTACCAAATCGGAACTCCGCCACTTAACAGCAATAATTCTGGGAGTGTATTCAAATTCTTGGAATCAGGATTCGTTTCTGCATTTCGTAATAATGCGAGTGTTGCCGTTTTTGTTGATAATGCGGTGTACGCTTTTCTTCTAGCTGCTTCGGTGTTGTGCGGACCAATTCCATCACCACGAACCAATAAAATAGTAGTTCCTGAAGCATCAAGAATGGCGATTGTTACTTTTTTATTTAAAGAAGAAGCGTATTCTGTAGCGCGTTTTGTTAATTCAAATGCGGCTTCTAATGTTAAATTGTCCACAGACCGAACGTAATTATTTAGAGCCATAATAGGTTTTTTAGACTCCGTTTTGTGTTGTCCAATGGAAAAAAATGGAATTAGGGCAAGAAATAGCAATATAGTTTTCATATATAAATTTATTTCTGCAAATTTAAGGACACTAAAATTCAAAAAACTTGACCTATGTCAACGTTTTATAGTTTCGCTTTTATTCGGCTTAATGTTGAAGGAGAAATTCCCAAATAGGAAGCAACCATTTTATTGGAAACTTTCTGGAGTAATTGGGGTTGAAATTTAATAATCCATTTTACTTTTTCTAAAGCATCAAATCCTTGAAAACCATAAATTCTTTTTTGAGCCATTATGAATCCAAATTCTAAAATTTCAGTGTATATTTTTGCAAATTGCGGCACTTCTTCGACTAATTTATAAAAATCAGTTCTGGAAATACACAGTAATTCTGATTTTTCGATCGTTTGCAAATATTCTTCCGCGGGTTGCTGGTTAATGAAACTTGGCAAAGCAGTAGCAAAATTTCCTTCGAAGGCAAAGTATCTCGAATTTTCATCACCATTTTTGGCAATTGTAAACAAGCGAATACAACCTTTATTTATGAAATAATAGTGATTAGATACTTGGTCAAAATTTAGAAGAATTTCGTTTCGATTGGTATTCAGTAAAGTAAATTGCGAACATATTTTATCAAGGGTTTCTTGATCTATTACGGTTTTGCTTTTTATGAATTTTTGAAGCGTTTGATACATAAAGTCTGTAAGGTTGGATTGCAAATTTTTACCGCAGATTCGAAAATTATTGCAAGAATAAATTTTTTAAAATCTGCGAATCTGCTGCGTGAAATTTTTAGAGGCTAAAGCGATATGCTTTTAAAATGCATAGTTTTACACTCCGTTCGGCACCAATAAAAATTATTTTCTTGTTGCTTTATACCAATTTACTAATTCTTTGAGCAGTAATGCCGATAATGCACCTATCACAAAAATGGATACAAATTGTATCGCCCTAATATTTTCATTTTCTGCCAATCTTGTAAAATTACCTATTGACAACATTAGCAGTACTGCGAGAATTATTCTACGTTTCTTTTCCATTTTTTTTATTTATTAATTTTGTTACATTATTAAATTCACAATAAATTAAAATTAGCTGCAAGAGAATTGATTAAATATCACTTTATTTTCCCCAAAAAAAAGCACTACAATTAAGGTAAAATGGTCAACAGAATTACTAATTTATAAAGATTTATTAATGGTTTTCAATTTCTCTTTCAAGTTTTTTATGAGAGAATTTTTTTTGGAAAATAGTACATTGTCAATTTTCCAACCATTTTCCTTAACTAAAACAACTTCGTCAGACCAACTATCTTTATATAAAGAATTTTCAAAATTAAGTAGTGCAACGGCTTTATTTCCTTTAATTGTTATTTTTTCAATCGAATATTTAGAATAGCCTTCATATAAACTTGAAAAAACACTTCCTTCAAATTGTATGGGTTTGTCAGTAGGAAATTCACTGATTTTAATTCTCTCTTGATCTTTTTTAGTTGATGAAATCACCTTGTTCAACTTAATTACTAAATCTTTTGAAAACAAATTAGTATCAATTTTTGTTGTATAAATATCTTGTTGTTTGGAATAAAGTTGCGATAATTTGTTGTTTATTTCCTTGTTATCTGATAGAGAAGACATACAACTAGTTAGTAAAAGGGTCAAGGCAATCAATGCGAATTTTGTTTTTTTCATCTAAGGTAAAAATTTAATTTTTCATCAAGTTATGTTGCGACGAAGTGTTTTTAGGTTTTGATAATTTAATGGTAGTCATTGACAAAATTGCTGTTTCTTATTTCAAAAGTAAATAAAATATTTTATTAAAATGAAGAAAAGTTTTGTGCCCATAAATGATGATCAAGTGGAAGATTTAAGAAATAAATTTTTACAATAATTAATACGTTGAAGTAAATAAATTCAACCAAAAGAAATGTTTTAAAATTATTATAAAAAGCTATCCCAAATAATAATTTGAGACGGCTTTTTATTGACTGCTATTTTCCAGCAAATGGTTTGAGTAGTCCATTCTTAAATTTAGCAAAAGGCAATTTATAAATTAATCTAAAAGGAACGGGACAGTGCAGGATGCTATTAGTAAATTTACTTTCTATTTTTATACAATAAAGGAGCAGTAACTATATTTGAATAAAAATATTATGAAAAATTTTGAAATTGTAATTAATACTGAAAGTGACATTCCCAAGTTCCAGCAAATAGTTAACAGTATAAAAAATGCGATTGGAGAACGTACTTTAAAAAAAGGGGAAAGTTTGCCTTCGGTGAATAGTATGAGTAAAATTACTGGGCTATCAAGAGATACTGTTTTTAAGGCGTATACCCAATTAAAAGATCAAAAAGTAATCAACTCCGTCAAAAGCAAAGGGTATTTTATAGCTAGTGATACTAGAAAAGTATTGTTAGTTTTAGATACTTTTAAAGCTTATAAAGAAGTTTTATATCATTCCTTTATAAAAAATTTGCCTGATAATGTTATTGTAGATGTCCAATTTCATCATTATAATATTGATAATTTCAAAGCAATAATTGCGAATAGTATTGGCAAGTATTACAAATATGTTGTAATGTCTTTTGATAATGTTGAAATTCCACAATTGCTTTCTAAGATTGATCGTGAAAAAATCTTGATGATAGATTGGAGGATTCATGCAGAAAGTTTGTGTAACTATGTTTTTCAAGATTTTGGTATTGCCTTTTATAATGCGCTACAAAAAGGCTTACATTTATTAAAAAAATATAAAGAAATTCATTTTATCTATCCCAGTTATACTAATCACCCCAAAGAAACTTTAACTTTTTTCGAAAAATTTTGCTTGGATAACCAATTAAATTTTAAAATTATTGTTTCCGAAAAAGATTTTCACATCCAAAAAGAAATTGCTTATATCAGTGTGAGCGATAGAATGTTAGGTGTTATTTTAAAACAATGCCATGATATGAATTACGAACCGGGTAAAGATGTTGGAATTTTATCCTACAATGAAACACCAATGAAACAATTTATTTATAAAGGTATTACGGTAGTATCAACTGACTTTGAAAGTTTAGGAACAAAAGGTGCTGAATTTATCACGAAAGACGAACCGATGCAATATTATGTATCGACAAATTTAATAATTAGAGAATCATTATAAATTATGTATTACATTGGATTTGATATAGGAAGCTCTTCGGTGAAAGTAGCAATCGTAGAAATAGCCACAGGAAAAAGCATTGGCGTAGTGCAAGAGCCGGAAACCGAAATGAGTATGCTCGCCTTAAAAAATGGTTGGGCAGAACAAAAACCAGAAGATTGGTGGTTGCATTCCTGCAATGCAGTGGCCAAATTGAAGAAGAAATTCAATATCTCAAGGTCACAAATAAAAGGAATTGGGATTTCCTATCAAATGCACGGATTAGTCTTAGTGGATAAACAAGGACAGCCGTTGCGAAAATCAATCATTTGGTGCGACAGTAGAGCGGTTGCGATAGGAAATGAGGCATTCGCATCAATTGGCGAACAAAAATGCAATGAACATCTGCTAAATTCTCCTGGAAATTTTACCGCATCCAAATTGAAATGGGTCAAAGAAAATGAACCAGAAATTTACAGTCAAATTCATAAATTTATGTTGCCGGGTGATTATATCGCTTATAAATTATCCAATGTTATCAACACGACAATCTCAGGTTTATCCGAAGGGATTATGTGGGATTTTAAAAACGATTCCTTCGCCAATTTTTTGTTTGAAAACTATGGTCTTTCCACTGACCTTGTTCCAGATATTGTCGATACTTTTTGCGTGCAATCTACAGTAGATAAAAAAGGAGCAGCAGAAAGTGGCTTGGCAGAAGGAACGCCAATTTTTTACAGAGCAGGAGATCAACCCAACAATGCGCTTTCGTTGAATGTTTTTAATCCTGGCGAAGTAGCTGCAACAGGCGGAACATCGGGAGTTGTGTATGCTATGACCAATAGTTTGTCTGTAAAAGAAAGCTCTAGGGTTAATAATTTTGCCCACGTGAATTATAAAAAAGGAAACGAACCCAGAATTGGAAAATTGTTGTGCATTAATGGTGCTGGAATTCAATACCGCTGGTTGCTCAATAATCTTGCGGTGAGTTCTTATGAAGAAATGAATAATCTGGCTTCGGAGATTCCGGTAGGATCCGATGGAGTTTGTATGATTCCTTTTGGAAATGGAGCAGAACGAATGCTGAATAATAAAGATATTGGAACCCGATTGGTAAACGTCAATTTGAACAATCATAACAAAGGGCATCTTTGTCGTGCCGCTTTAGAAGGAATTGCTTTTTCATTTGTGTATGGAATGGAAATTATGAAATCCGACGGCATCGAAGTGAATGTAATGCGTGCTGGAAACGATAATTTGTTTCGTTCTGAGATTTTTTCGAATACGGTAGCAACACTTATCGGACACGAAATTGAAATTTACAATACAACGGGAGCTATTGGCGCGGCAAGAGCAGCAGGACTTCACGAAGGCGACTTCGAAACCTTCGGAAAATACATTACCGACAATGACCACGTAATGACTTATATGCCTTTTAAAGACA
>JBBQSZ010000162.1:0-5283 GCA_038234745.1 Flavobacteriales bacterium
TTCTGCCAAAAAGAGTATTGTGCTGATTGATAATTATATTGACGAAAGCACACTTACCCATTTAGCCAAGAAAAATAAACAGGTTAAAGTTATTTTATTATCTAAAACCATAAGCAAACAATTAGCCTTAGATGTAAAAAAGGCGAATGAACAATATGGCAATTTTGAGATACAGGAGTTTAGTAAAAGCCACGACCGTTTTTTAATTATTGACCACTTCGAAGTGTATCATTTGGGCGCATCGCTCAAAGATTTGGGCAAAAAATGGTTTGCGTTTTCAAAGTTGGACAAAAACACGGTGGAAAATATACTGAAATCAATTACGAATGAAAAATTACGAATTTCAAAATGAACAACGAAATAACACAACTTAACGACTATAAAAATTGGACAGATTTTATTTACGAAAAAATAAAACATGCCCATATTCAAACTTCCTTAAAAGTTAATACAGATATGCTTACACTGTATTGGGAGATTGGGAGTTCCATTATTGAAAAACAGAAGCAAAATGGCTGGGGAAGCAAAGTTATTGAGCTATTGGCAGTTGATATATCTAAAAACTTTCTCGGAAACTCAGGCTTTTCGGTGCGTAACCTCAAATACATGCGAGCATTTGCCGAAGCTTACCCTCAGTTTCCAATAGTGCAAGTGCCACTTGCACCATCTGAACATCAATTTGTGCAAGTGCCGCTTGCACAAATTACATGGTATCATCACATAAGCTTATTGACCAAAGTAAAAAACAGCACTGAAAGAGCATTTTACATTGTTGAAACAGCCAAAAACGAATGGAGTAGAGACCTGATGCTTTTGCAAATACAAAGCAATCTGTTTGGCAGAAGTGGCAAAGCAATAAATAATTTTGAACAAACCTTGCCTGATTACCAATCCGACTTGGCAAAAAGCATATTTAAAGACCCCTATAACTTCGATTTCCTTATGCTTTCGGCAAAAGTAAAGGAATTGGAAATTGAAAAGCTGTTAACTCAAAAAATTACTGATTTCCTGTTGGAATTAGGCAAAGGTTTTGCGTTTGTGGGCAGGCAATATGCTGTAGAAGTAGATAATACCGATTATAAAATAGATTTACTTTTTTACCACACCGTTTTGCACGCTTATGTGGTGATAGAACTTAAAGCCGGCGAGTTTATACCCGAGTACGTTTCTAAACTGAATTTTTATATTAGTGCTATCGACGACAAACTCAAGACCCCTACTGACGAGCCAACCATAGGCCTTTTGCTGTGTGCGTTCAAAAGTAATGTAAAAGTAGAATACGCCATGCGAGGGCTCGACAAACCACTGGGAGTTGCTACCTACCAATTGGAACAGTTAGTGAAAGAAAATTTGGAAATGCTCAATAATATCAATCCTGCGGAATGAAAAACCAAACAAATAAATTTACCCTGAGCGAAGCCGAAGGGTTGATTCCAGAATTGCGTTTTCCTGAGTTTGTGAAAATAATTGATAATTGATAATTGATAATTGATAATTGATAATTGATAATTATGAAAGAGAATATAATAAAAGATAAATCGTTTGCTTTCGCTTTGCGGATTGTGAAGTTGTATCAGTATTTATGTGAAACGAAAAAGGAATTTGTCCTTTCAAAACAGGTTTTGAGAAGTGGAACATCAATAGGTGCAAACATAAGAGAAAGCGAACACGGACAAAGTAAAGCAGATTTTATTCATAAATTATCTATATCGCTAAAAGAGGCCAATGAAACAGATTATTGGTTAGAGTTACTTTTTCGGTCAGGCTATTTAGACGACAAAATGTATCATTCATTAAAACAAGATTGTGAAGAGATTCTGAAAATCCTTACGACAATAGTGAAAACAAGTAGGAATAATTGAGAATTGATAATTGATAATTGCTAATTGAGAATGGAGAATAAATATAAAATACTGCCAGAGCTTTGCTTTCCTGGATTTGATAAGGAAGGGGAATGGGTAAAAAAAGAACTAAATGAATTTTGTTTTAATATTTCATCTGGAAAAGATAAGAATTCAGAAAACGGTGTATTTGTACTTTATGGTTCTACTGGGATAATTGGTAGAACTGAAAATGGGAGTTATGATGGAAAATATATTTTAGTTGCTAGGGTTGGAGCTAATGCAGGTTTATTAAATCTAGTGAAAGGAAAGTTTGGTGTTACTGATAATACTTTAGTGATAGATTTAAAGGAAGTTAATTTGTTTGATTACATCTTTTACATTCTTGAAACAATTGGTTTAAATAAACTTGTTTTTGGTTCAGGTCAGCCATTAATTACTGGGAGGCAATTGAAAAACCTAATTATCAATTATCCATTATCCATTATCAATTCCTCCAAAATCGCCTCCTGTCTTTCTTCCTTAGATGAACTACTTGCAGCCCACAGCCAAAAATTAGAAGCCCTAAAAGAACATAAAAAAGGATTGATGCAAAACCTTTTTCCGCAAGAAGGTGAAACTGTACCTAACTATCGTTTTCCGGAGTTTGCGGGAGATGGAGAGTGGGTGGAGAAGAAGTTGAATTACTATTTAGAGTTGCTAACTGATTTTGAAGCAAATGGGAGTTTTGCTGATGTGAAAGCTAATGTTACTGTTTATGATGAACCTAATTTTGCTTGGTATGTTCGTGCCACAGATTTGGAAAAGAAAAGTGATTTAGAATCAGTGAAGTATGTTGATGAGCATAGCTATAATTTCTTAAATAAAACAAAGCTATTTGGCGGTGAGTTATTGATAACAAAAAGAGGAGAAATAGGGAAAGTATATATTTATATGCCCTTTAAGAATCTGCCAGCTACAGTTGCTCCCAATATGTACTTGCTCAAATTAAATGAGAAAGCAGAACCTAAATTTTTCTACTATCATTTCACAAATAATAAAGGCAATCAAACATTGAAAAGATTAAACGCTTCATCAACTATTGGTGCTCTCTATAAGGATGATGTGAAAAATATAAGTGTATTAGTTCCTGCACTTTGTGAACAACAAAAAATCGCCTCCTGTCTTTCTTCCTTAGATGCCTTAATCACTGCACAATCAGAGAAAATTGAACAATTGAAATTGCATAAAAAGGGCTTGATGCAGGGATTGTTTCCGAAATCAATTACGAATGAATAATTACGAATGACGGATAATCAATTAGGTATGGAAAATTTTGAAGAATACATACAGCAAGGCGAACCAAACAAAAGAGAGAAAGCGCAAGTTTGGAAAACGGCCATCGGCTTGCAGCAAGTTGATGGCTTAAAACCGTCCGATTATCTGATAGCCACCGCCAGACAAAACATTGAGGGCGACATCAGCATTGAGGAGGTTAAATTGCTAATTGATAGTTATTACAAGCAACATCCTGTAACAGATTCCGAAAATAGAACCGAAGAAGCCGACAAAGTTTCGGCACGCATTGCTCAACTTTTGGGCGAAAAAACATTTACATTTTCACCAGCCGAATACCTGAACATTCATCGTAGGTTGTTTCAAGACATTTACAGTCAAGCAGGTAAAATCCGTGATTATAACATTACAAAACAAGAATGGGTGCTGAATGGAGAAACGGTTTTGTACGCCAGCGCCGAGAGTTTAAAAGATACTATCGAATATGATTTTGGGCAAGAAAAACAATTCAGTTACAAGGGGCTTAATTTAGCCGAAACCATTCAGCATATTACTTCTTTTGTGTCGGGTCTGTGGCAAATTCACCCCTTTGGTGAAGGCAATACCCGAACTACTGCCGTATTTACGATTAAATATCTTCGCACTTTTGGTTTTGAAGGTAATAACAGTTTATTTGAAAAACATTCATGGTATTTTCGAAATGCACTTGTTAGAGCCAATTTCAACAACCTTACAAAAGATATTCACGCTACAAATGAGTTCTTACTTCGCTTTTTTGGAAATTTATTGCATGGCGAAAACAATATTCTGAAAAATAGTGAAATGCTTGTGACCTCTCAAAGTGCAATAATCGATGTGACCAGTACCCCAAAGAGCAATATTTGCACTTTGAATTGCACTTTGGAGGAGCATTTTGTTTTAGAATTCCTAAAAACAAATCCGAAAGCAACACAAAAGGAAATTGCTATAAGTATCAAAAAATCAGAACGAACGGTAAAAACAATTACAACAAATTTACAACAAAAAAATCTTTTAGAACGCAAAAACGGTAAACGAAATGGTTTTTGGATAGTTACATTAAAAAATTAAAAAATACTCATTAAACGCATAAATGAAAATTCGTAATTGAATTCGTAATTGAATAAATATGACACAAAAAGACCAACAACAATTAGGTAAAACCCTTTGGAATATAGCTGACGATTTGAGAGGTGCAATGAATGCCGATGATTTCCGTGATTATATGCTCTCCTTTCTCTTTCTGAGGTATTTATCATACAATTACGAAGAATCTTCAAAAAAGGAATTGGGAAAAGATTATCCTGATAATACGCCAAAGGATAGTATGTCCAAATTGAAGGCGAAGACACCGTTGGAAATTTGGTATAACGAAAATCCAAATGAGGTGGAAGACTTTGAAAAGCAAATGAGGCGTAAAGTTCATTATGTTATTAAGCCACAGCACCTTTGGAGCAATATAATCGAAATGGCTCGTACGCAAAACGATGAATTGCTACTAACACTTGAATCGGGCTTCAGATACATTGAGAACGAATCGTTTGAAAGTGCCTTTCAAGGCCTGTTTTCTGAAATCAATCTGAACTCTGAAAAACTCGGTAAAACATCTACAGAACGGAATAAAAAGCTCTGCATCATTATTCAGAAAATTTCGGAAGGAATTGCTGATTTTTCGGCTGATTCTGATACACTTGGCGATGCATATGAGTATTTAATTGGTCAATTTGCAGCAGGTTCGGGCAAAAAAGCAGGTGAGTTTTATACACCCCAACAAATATCTACTATACTTTCCGAAATTGTAACCTTAGACAGTCAAGACCCAACAATGGGTAAGAAGAAAAAACTGGATAAGGTCCTCGACATTACTTGTGGTTCGGGTTCGTTGTTGCTGAATGTACGAACTCGCATCATGGAAAATGGTGGTAATATTGGCAAAATTTACGGACAAGAAAAGAATATCACAACTTACAACCTTGCCCGCATGAATATGCTTTTGCACGGCATGAAAGATACCGAGTTTGATATATTTCACGGCGATACTTTGGAAAACCAATGGAACATTCTCAACGAGATGAATCCGTCGAAAAAAATGGAATTCGATGCAGTTGTTTCTAATCCACCTTTTAGTTTACGCTGGCCCGGTAATCAG
>JBBQSZ010000163.1:0-5277 GCA_038234745.1 Flavobacteriales bacterium
TATCTTTTGCCAGGATATCCCTCGGCATATTTATTGGTTAAAACCGAACCCGCTGCTTCCATTACTTCGTCACTTACAAAATTTTCAGAAGCGATAAGTTCTAATCCATTAATTTGTCTTTCTTGTTCCTCTAAAATAAGGCTAAAAATTTGTTTGTCGCGTTGCATTTCTTTGTTTTTAGTTAATTTGGTGCAAAAATACAAAAAAACGTTTGCTAAATAGTAAGATTATAATATATTTGATGAGTAATTTTTAACAATATAATTAACAATAATATGCCAATATCAGCTAATAATATAAACCGGAAATCTTGGATAGAAGTCCCAGTTGATAGTGATTTTCCAATTCAAAACATTCCATTTGGAGTTTTTATTACAAAAGATGATGTGATTACCATTGGCACTAGAATAGGAGACAGCGCCATAGATATGGGGGCTTTGCAACAATTAAATTATTTTGAAGGCATAGAATTGACCGATGATATGTTTATGCAGGACACGCTAAATGATTTTATTTCCGACGGAAAAAAAACTTGGCGATTAGTTCGAAATCGATTAGCAGAATTATTTGATGAAACTAATCCAAAACTTAGAGACAACAAAGAGCATAGAGAAATTATAATTTTTAATGTAAAATATGTCGAAATGCAATTGCCAGTTTTAATTGGCGATTATACTGATTTCTTTTCAAATAAAGAACACGCACTAAATGTTGGAAAAATTTATCGTGATCCAGAACATTTGTTATCACCTAATTGGCTTCACATTCCGGTGGCTTACCACGGCCGTAGTTCTTCAATAATTCCATCCGGAATTCCAGTCCATAGACCAATGGGACAAACTTTGCCTAATGGTGAAAAAACACCCGTTTTTGGACCATCTAGACTAGTAGATTTCGAATTAGAAACTGCTTTTATCACTACTGATGTCAACGTTATGGGAGAAAATATTGCCATAAACGAAGCCGAAGATTATATTTTCGGAATGGTATTGTTGAATGATTGGAGTGCACGTGATATTCAAAAATGGGAATACGAACCACTTGGTCCGTTTTTATCCAAAAATTTTGCAACATCAATTTCACCTTGGATTATAACGTTGGATGCATTGGAGCCGTTTAGAACCAAAGGCCCAAAACAAGATCCATCACCACTTCCGTACTTACAACAAAAAGGCAAAAACAATTTCGACATCCATGTCGAAGCAGCTATTCAGCCTGAAAATGGAACTGCAACAATTGTGTCACGATCTAATGTCAAAAATATGTATTGGTCGATGAATCAACAATTAACACATCACACTTCTAATGGTTGTCGCGTCAATTCTGGTGATATGATGGGCTCAGGCACTATTTCGGGTCCAAATCCTGATAGTTTTGGCTCCATGTTAGAATTGACTTATGGAGGAAAGACTTCCATAAAACTCAACGATGGAACAGAACGCAAATTCATTAATGACGGAGATACAGTGATTTTCAAAGGCTTTTGCAAAAACAACGGCACCCGTATTGGGTTTGGAGAAGTTTCAAATAAACTTCTTCCGCCATTTGTTAGAAAATAAAAAAAAACACTTTTAATATATAATCCGATATTTTTTAAATTGTCGGATTTTTTTGGCACTATTATTGGCTACCAAATATTAGAGTTAAAATGACTTCTAAAAGAAAAAAAAATAAGTAATTTTAAAAAAATAGCATGAAAAAATTCTACTTTATAGCGGCTTTTTTAATAATAGCATCTTGTGGAGTAAAGCAAACTCAAAACTTATTGAGCTCAGGGAATTATGATGAAGCCATTAATAATTCCATTACTAATTTACGTTCCAATAAAGACAAAAAAGCAAACCAAGATTATATATATTTACTTGAAGAAGCTTTCGCCAAATCCAAAGAACGAGATCTGAATTACTTAAATCTATTACAAAAAGAAAATAACCCTGTCAACACAGAAAAAATATACAATACCTATTTACTTTTAAATGAACGTCAAGAAAAAATAAAACCGCTACTTCCTTTAAAATTATTGAAAGAAGGTAGAAACGCTATCTTCCCTTTTGAAAATTATAACGACCAAATAGTTTCAAGCAAAAATAATTTTTCAAATTATTTATATGAGAATGCCAAATCACTATTGTCTTCTAATGATAAAATGAATTTCCGCAAAGCATTTGACGATTTGACTTATTTGAACCAAATAAATCCTAATTATAAAAATGTTATCGATTTAATGAGTCAGGCTCAATTTAAAGGTACTGATTTCGTAAGCGTTTATACAAAAAACGAAACCAATATGATTATCCCAAGTCGTCTACAAAATGATTTATTAGACTTTAATACCTACGGATTGAATTCGAAATGGACGCAATACCACAGTAGCAAACAAAAGGGAATTGTCTATGACTACGAGATGACCATCTATTTTCTCAGCATTATGGTTTCTCCTGAACAAATAAAAGAGCGTGAATTCATTAAAGAAAGACAAATAAAAGACGGTCAAAAAAAACTGTTGGATGCCAATGGAAAAGAAATTCTTGACACTACCGGAAAAGTGACTATGATTGATAATATTAGAAACGTAAGTGCAAAAATATATGAAGTTAGACAATTAAAATCTACAAAAATTGATGCAAAAGTAAATTTTATAAATCTTCAAAATAATCAATTACTCCAGTCTTTTCCAATTAATAGCGAGTTTGTTTTTGAAAATATTTATTCAACATTTAAAGGCGACATGCGCGCTGCTGACGATAATTACAAGTCTTATTTTGACAGAAGAATAGTTCCTTTTCCATCAAATGAGCAAATGATTTACGATACAGGCGAAGATTTAAAACTAAAATTGAAAGGAATAATCAACAAAAATACTTTTAGAAATTAAACCTAAATATATAAAAAGGTAATATTGGTGTTTGTATTTCAAAAAACTAACAACTAATTTTGAATTTGTTACGAAAAAAAATGAACGGTTTAATAAATAAATCGTAATTTTGCACCAATGAAAAAAACAATTATACATATAATTTCTCTTTCACGGAAAAACAACCCAACTACTTCGCCCGAAGTACGGATGCTATAATTTATAGCTCCAAGTGTCTTTAGTTGTATTTATCCATTTTTCATTTTTCATCATTTTGAAATTATTAGTAGCATTCATAGGATTATTTCATTCTCAAAATATCATATTTTTCTGTTTCTTTTCCTACACTCTACTTATAGGTTTGACTTTATATTTCCCTGCTAAATCGATTATAAACAATCAATTGACATCAATAAAAATATTATTTTTTAACAAAAACTCTTACTCTTGAAATGAAAATATCTGTAGTTATAGCTCAAGATGAACATCATAAATATGCGCAAGAAATATGTGACACTATAGAAGCTTCAGCTTTATTGAGAGGTACTGGAATTGCAAAAAGAACCCCAGCCTATATTAATAAAAAAATAACAGAAAGAGATGCCGTTATTGCATTGGACAAAAATGGCGTTTTTGCCGGTTTCTGTTATATCGAAAGTTGGCAACACGGTAAGTTCGTTGCCCATTCTGGATTAATTGTTCATCCTGATTTTAGAAATTTAGGTTTGGCAAAAAAAATAAAAACCTTTGTATTTAATTATTCCCTAAAAAAATATCCAGGAGCCAAAGTTTTTGGAATCACAACAGGTTTAGCGGTAATGAAAATTAACTCGGATTTAGGATACAAACCAGTTCCGTTTTCGGAATTAACAAGCGATCCCAGTTTTTGGAAAGGCTGCCAAACTTGTACTAATTATGAGATTTTGAAAAGCAAAGACAACAAAATGTGTTTGTGTACGGGAATGCTTTACGACCCAGCCGAGAAACCAAAAGACCCACCCAAACATCCTTTCAATGTTCGGATTTGGAACCGATTAAAAGCGATTAAACAAGCACTTTTCTTAGAAAAATAATTAGAAAAGTTTTTAAAAAACAACAAAACAAAAACAGCTAATAGCCAAGATCTATTAGCCAATAGCTTAAAAATTATGAAAAAAGTAGTATTAGCATACAGCGGAGGATTAGACACATCTTACTGTCTAAAATATTTAAAAAACGAACAAGGATATGAAGTTCACACCGTATTAATCAATACAGGAGGATTTGATGATGCCGAATTACAAGCGATCGAAGACAGAGCTTATGAATTAGGAAGTGCGAAACACGTAAGCTTGACTATTTTAGACAAATATTATGACAAAGCTATCAAATATTTGATTTTTGGTAATGTCCTTAAAAACAATACCTATCCATTATCCGTAAGTGCAGAGCGTGTTTTTCAAGCTATTGAAGCTATAAAATATGCTAAATCAGTTGGTGCAACTGCTATCGCTCACGGAAGTACCGGTGCAGGAAATGATCAAATTCGTTTTGATTTAATTTTCCAAACCATCGCTCCCGAAATCGAAATCATCACTCCAATTCGCGATCTTAAATTATCAAGACAAGAAGAAGTTGATTATTTAGCTAAAAACGGAGTACATTATTCTTGGGAAAAAGCACAATATTCAATTAACAAAGGACTTTGGGGAACCAGTGTTGGAGGAAAAGAAACGTTGACTTCGCACCAATCTTTGCCTAACGAAGCCTATCCTTCTCAATTAACAAAAGACGGAGAAGAAAAAGTAACGCTGGAATTCAAAAAAGGGGAATTAGTTGCCGTAAATGGTGTTGCTGACAAACCTTCAAACAATATTGTGGTGTTAGAAAAATTGGCAAATGCCTATGCAATTGGTAGAGATACGCACGTTGGCGATACCATTATCGGAATTAAAGGAAGAGTTGGTTTTGAAGCTGCTGCACCATTAATCATTATCAAAGGGCACCATTTATTAGAGAAACACACACTTGGAAAATGGCAGCAATACTGGAAAGAACAACTAGGAAACTGGTACGGAATGTTATTTCACGAAGGTCAATTTTTGGATCCTGTGATGCGTAACATCGAGGCTTTCCTAGAAGATACTCAAAAAACAGTGAACGGAAAAGTATTTGTAACTTTAAGACCTTATCATTTTGTTTTGGACGGAATTGAATCCGATAACGATTTAATGAACACCGGTTTCGGTCAATATGGCGAAATGAACAATGCTTGGACATCAGATGATGCGAAAGGATTCATCAAAATATTGGGTAACGCGCAGAACATTTTTTCGTCTGTGAATAATGAGGTTTATGAATAATTAAATAATTTGGGCGTGACCCTCCGTAAAAACTACGGGTCGGGCTATCCGCTGTATCTTTTGTTCCGTCCCGATGCTTCG
>JBBQSZ010000164.1:0-5102 GCA_038234745.1 Flavobacteriales bacterium
AGGGTTACAATCATCATCTTCACCCAAAAGTACATCAACGAAACAATATAACGAACGCCAATGGTGTGATTTTCGGTTTCAAATACCTCCACCAAACCACTATCCGCATCATCCATCATTCCAAAAATAAAACGAAGTCGCCAAAACTTATTTTGAAAAGTAAGTTTGTTCTCTTTAAAACTAAACTGCTTTATCCGATACATCTCTATCAACTTTTTGGCGTTTACAAGCAAGGTGTTTTACCTTGTTTGGATCATACGGTTTCTTAATTGTGCGAGTAAATTTTACTTCAAATGGATACATCGTAATGTCAATTTCGTGATTTCCAGTCACAAATATAAGCACAAATGAGAAATTATGGCTCTTTTTTAATCAAAAACTTGAAAACCACTTTCATTCTGGTATGTTGCTTTTTGGGGGGGAAGTGATATCTGGGAGGTGTTGGCTAAAGTTGTTGTTGTTTGGTGGGGGTTAGGATTAAATTTAAAAAGACATTGTTTTAAATTCGGTTTCTTAATAATTCTGACAATTTGCAAGTAAACGGATACGCTTTTCTTTCTTCTGAAAATCCGTTAAGTAATTTAACGTTATAATTGCCATTCAAAAAATCTACTTCCTTCTCTAATAGATTAAAAACCAAATAAAATGGTTTTGAAGCATTAGGATATTCTTCGAAAATTTTATCAGAGCTACTAATAACGCTCGGTTTGTTTTTTTTGCTTTGATTAATTTTAAAGATGATTGAGTCGGGTATGTTTATATTATGCAAAATTAAATATTGAGCACCAATAAATTCGGGAGTCAAATCCATTGAACCATTTGCATCGCCAATTCTGCCATTATATTTCTTTTTATCTTTAATCCATTCAAGATGCTGTTTGCTTTTATAATACCCAACCAAAACAAATGTTTCATCAGGAATCAACTTTTGTTTTTTATCCGCATCCAAATATTCAGGCAATTGTTCGTATAACACATCCTCGTCTTTTTTCTTAGATTTATGGATGTCATAGATTTTTGAGGCAGTATTTTCTCGTTGAGAAGCACGATTTTGCAAATGATTTATCACTTTTGTCATAAAAGCAGATAATTCAGCAATTCCATTGTTCTCTGCCGATGGTCGAACTGCAAAAGCACCTAGTCCAGGGATGAGTTCATGAAAGCCATGATATTCATTGTTTGTGTAAGAAACTGAACCTTCGCCAGGATAAAGCACATAAGAGCCACCAGTTCTTCTGATTGCATCTTTATATGCATGCATTTTTAGTAAATCGGCATTTTTGTATATCCCTTTTCTTTCTTCTTCTTTTTCCTTTTCTATCGTGTCAACAGTTTCACCCTCGTCATTTGTTGTAGAGATAATTTTGGGGTCAATCTGAAAATGCTTTACCTTGTATTTTGCATCAAAATGAATATGAACAATAATATCCTCTTTCTCAGCATCTTCTTCTGAAAGTGCTGATGGCCAAAACGAAAATGTGTAATCGGGACGTAATGATTTTGTCCAACTACCTTGCGAAGCAATCCATTTTTGATCTTTTTCATTATATTTAACTCCTCCGGCGAATGTTCGATTGTAGGAGAAACGGACAGTTAACTCTCTATTTTCATTTTTTGTTTTTCCTATAAGCGAAGTTTCAACTCCCGACTTTAACTTCAACCCTAATCCATCGTTAGTTGCTTCAATCAAATGCTTAATTTCTATTTTCCCAGCTCCCAAATCAGTGGTTGAATTCCCATGCGTGATTTTGAGTGTGTCAAAATTGTCAAGAAATAGGTCGTGCAGTTTAAAAAACAACCAATATTCATACAATACTGCAATATCTCTTTTTCCTGCTTTGTAAACCTTCTCCCCACCTGGCCAAATCAGTTTTGCTGCCAAATCAAACAACATCCATGCATTCAACACCTCGCGATATCCATTTTTTCGCTGTAAAACTGGGCTGTTTAAGAAAAGTGTAGTAGGTGTGGATATCTTTTTGAAAAATGGAGCTTCTAAATAGATTTGCAAAGTATTAACCACAATTTTTGCTTCGGATTCAGCTTTGAAGTAGTTAAGCTCTCGGAACCTGATTTCACAATTTTCGCAAAACTTGACAAATCGCTGTAATGCAAATTTCACAAATCTATTTTCAGGAGTGTCAACAGTTTCTACTTTTCGGATATTTAAAATCTTAGAAGGAACAGAATGTATCTCTTCGTTTAGTTCATACTCAATTCTATTTGTCCCTGAAATAATCTGTTTTATGGATGAATTATTGAAACGCCTTGTTCTTCTTATATCAAACAACTCTTGTTCTTCACACCATTTGGTTGATGGTGCATATAGAATTCGATTAACAGCATCATTAAAATCATCGGACGCAACCAAGGATTTTACGAAAACAAATCGTTGATATATCGTTTCATTTTCATGCTCAAAATCAGGTTCAAAATTTTGGTTTACTGGCGAGTTGATTTGCATTAATAATTCAGTGCATTTGTCTGCAATATCAACAAGCATTGTTTTGTAATTATTCCGATAATTCTGATCTATCTCTGTCGTGTCATTTGAAAAATCAAGTTTGACCGCAATGATTTCCAAATCAACAACTTGAATAGTTTCTTCTGGCGACAAAACTTCAATGATTTCCAATTGTAGTGTGCCTGCAAAAATACCTGGTGTTATCCGACCTCTGTTTCTTTGTTTTCCTTGAGAATCACTTACAACTCCTGAAATTGGTTTAATCCTGTAATTATCCTTGTTGAAATAATATCCATAGCCTCTGCTTTCCATGAGTTGATATGGCGATTCTCCATGCTGTAACGCATCCATTTCATCAATAGTGCACAGCGTGTGATTTTGCTCTTCATATATGAAAAGAGTAAAATCATCATGATTAGATTTTATTTCAATTTCAGATTTATAGGTTCTCATTGCTTTTAAGCTTCGGCATAACTTGTAAATCCATTGGCTAGGACATTTTTATACATCCTTTTCACCTTTTCGAAAGAAATTTTAAAGTTGATAGTTTTTACTGGCTCCCCATCAAAATTATTTTTTATAAACTCCCTATCGTCAAGCTCTACATCTTCTATGCATAATCTTCCCAAAGCCGAAAGGACCGGAACTAATTTTGTTCTTGAACCATGAAGTTTTGGAAGGAGTTTTTGCATAATGGCAATGTCTATTTTAATATTATTTTCAATTGGTTCTCCTTCTTCATTTACAAATCCATTTATTCCCAATTTCGTAATTAGTAATTCAATTTCATTCGCACTGCGATACCCGAATTCCGCACCTACCAATTGAAGCTGTTTGAAGAAATCTATTAATACCTTGCTTTCGTCAATTTTTGCAATGCTTTTGTCTTGAGCAAGATTAATAAATGACTCTGCCATGTCTTTTCCTTTATTATTCAAAACTTTAAGATCGATTGGCTTTCGCTCTGGGCTTCCAATAAAATCGCTCATCTCTGTATAATTGATTCTAAACTCTATCACATTGGCTCTGTCCAATACTTTTGGGCTAAACATATAGGTGGTTTCGTCAATATTAACTGTCCCAATTACAAAAAGATTCTTTGGCCATTGAATTGTTTGCGGGATTTCTAGTTCTTCATTTTTGCGAATTTTTCCATCGTACAACTTGATAGAGTCTTCTGACTCCATTACACTCAAAAAATCTGCAAAATAGCGCTCAACATGACTTAGGTTCATCTCATCCAACACTAAAAAATAAGGTTTGCTCACGTTTTTTGAAGCATTTATCATCAGCTGCAATGCACCACAATCGGGTAATACATATTCAGCATCTTTTAATCCGTTTGGATAACCTAATAACGGCTCTCTATTCGTCCAATCGGAACCAACAGGCACAATGCGATATTGCGATTCATCAGCACTTATCCATTGCACAAACGCCTGCGCCAACTTAGTCTTACCCGAACCCGACAACCCAGTAAGTAACACAAAGGGTTTGGTTAATAACGACGCAGTAAAACGTTGGATGAGTTGGGTGGAAAAGATTAGTCCTGCACTTTTAGTTATCTTTAAAAATGCTTCACTACTAAGCGGTATTTGCAAATCTGGAATTGGAGTTATTATAGGACTTTGCAATTTAGAAAATCTTTGATGAAAGATTTGAATTAATTCTTTCAAATCTTGATTAATTTTATTTTCATTAATTTCCTCATCTGTTTTATATGCTTTATAGACAAAGGAATTTTCATATTTTGATGGCTTTGGGAAATTTTGTGCTTTAAAATATGATTTAATTGTTGTAAGAGAATTTGAATTATCCCAATTAATCAATGGATTAGTTGTTTCAGATACACCATAAGCCAATACCAATAACTTTATTTCTTTGTAGTATAAAAAAACCGGGTATATTCCATTTGTAACTTTTTGATTATATCCTAAAAATGCAATCCAAGGAATTGATGATGCCCGTCCGATTCCAAAGCGAATATGGACATTAAGATTTTCAAATTTTTTATTTATACTATTTGCATATGATTTTGCTTCTTTGGTAGTTCCTTCACCAGAAATCTGCATTTCAGCGGTTGAAATAAAATCTTTTATTTTAAACATATTTATAACTTTTAAATGGTTCATGTGGCAATACTAATAATGGTATAACACCTAGTTTGTTTTCTTTATCTCAGAAAAACCCCATCTTCAAAAAACTCCTTAAGGCTCACTTGTAGAGCAATAGAAATTTTTTCAATATTTACAATGGAGATATTGCGTTTGCCACTTTCTACGCTAGCAATATAACTGCGATCCAAATCGGCACCAAATGCCAAATCTTTTTGTGCCATGTTTTTAGCTTCACGAAGGGTTTTTATTCTAAGTCCAATGGTTGCTTTAATATCCATAAAGATGCGTTGTGAGATTGTGAAATACAAAAGTCCTCATTTGTTGACTATAAATCAAAGACTATAAGTAACATTGATTGTTAATTAGTGATTTTTTATCACAACAGACCATTGTTTCACGTGGCACAAAATATTAAAAATAAGACTTTTGTGAATTCTTTTGTTTCTTTTGTCTACCTAGCAAACTGATAGATAAATTTCTTTTGTGGTTAAAAAAAACAATCACAAAATTTAAATATCACA
>JBBQSZ010000165.1:0-4898 GCA_038234745.1 Flavobacteriales bacterium
CACGGTTAAATTGAATACCTTGGCTAGATAAAGCATCGATATTGGGCGATTTTACAATATCAGAACCATAAGTTCCCAGTTCTGCACGCAAATCATCAACGGCTATAAATAAGATATTGGGTTGTTTTTTCTTTTGAGAAAATCCGTTAACAGAGACTAAAAAAGTTAAAAGAAACAGACAAAAAAATGGTGTTTTTTTCATTATTGATGAGTTTTATTGATTCGAAAGTGATCTAATTATTTTGGATTGCAAATAATACTCCAAATTACCAAAATTTTAAACAGAAAAACTTCTTAAAGATTATCTTTTACTATCGGTATTTTACCCTTTATTTTTTTTATTAAAAAAAAAAACAAAGCTATTTCAGGTAAAATCAAATCATAGTCAGGTAAATTACAGTATTCTAATGTTAGAATTATGGTTTTACTTAGCCTATTCAAAATTACACATTAGAACTGCAAATGAAAAACGGTAAAAAAATCTTGGCTTGTATTGTACTATTATTCCAATGTACAATTTATTCACAAACTTTAGAACAGCAGGTAAATACTAAAATTAAGACTTTAGAAAATCTAATTAAAGATTTAAAAGATAAAAAAATAGATACCTATAAAGAGCAAATGACTGTTCGAGTAGCTGAAATCTTTTTGAAATATGCCAATTGGGATGAAAAAAATGTAGCATTTAACCTAGAGGCTTTTAAAATGGTTCCTATCTATAAAGCTCAAGCCGATCAATTGGCAAAAGATTTACCCAATTTTGAAAGGAATGATATTGTTGTGATGTTGGATGAGTCTATAGAATTAGCAAACAAACTCAAAAACGGTTCTGTTTTTAGAAAACCCTATCAAGAAATTGATTGGTCAAAAATTGTGATTAATGAAAATCAATTGCTGTACAAAAATAAGCCTGTTTTTTTGTCTGATTATACTTGGAAACCAAAAACAAAGGAATTTGAAGAGTATTTTGGTCAATTAGATGGTTTTCTTTTAAGTCCAACGCAACTGGTAGAGGAATCGGGTACATTAGCAACTAAAACAAAAAGCGAACTTCAAGATAAAGTTAGCGGAAAAGCAGGATTTATTTTTATATCGAATAATAATGTTCCAGATTGGACGGTTAATGCATTTGGTTCTGAATTTAATAAAATAAAAGGCTTCCCATTTACATCTTACGATATTGACAATCCCGGAGCGAGACAAATGATGACTACTTTATTTGCTAAAACAGTACCATTTATTTCAGGAAAAAAATATTCGCAATTGGGTTATATGCTGACTAACGAACCTCGTTGGGCAAACTATAAAGATGGGAACAAGAAAGTATATTTTAGAGCTGATGTTTCCAATTATACTATTGAAAAATTTAAAAATTGGTTGAAAAAGAAACACGGCTCAATTGAAAATCTAAATGCTATTTGGGGAACACAATTTACAAATTTTGATGGTATTTCTAGTGAGATTCCATTGGATATTGCTACAATGGGCACTCCAAAATGGTACGATTGGACTACATTTAATCAAGAGCGAGTAACGGATTGGTTTACTTTTTTAAAGACAGAACTGCTCAAATACGATCCACTTGCAAAGGTGCATCTTAAAATAATGCCATCGATTTTTACAGATAATGATCCCGATAGTGGTATCGATTTTGAAGCACTAACTGCACTTAGCTCTATAAATGGCAATGATATTGCAACGCATTATAACAATATTAAAGAAAAAGCAGACTGGGAAAATGATTATAGTTTTGAATGGCGCGAATTGTATATGGGCTATGATTTTTTGAAATCGATCCAACCTCATCAAATCAATTTTAATTCAGAAAGTCATTTGATAACTACTAATAATGCCAGAGATTTATATATGAATCCCAAATATGTTAGAGCGGTTTATTGGGCAGCGTATACTTTGGGATTAAATGCGACCCAAACTTGGTATTGGCCTCGATCTGAAGATGGCTCTTTTAATAAAAAATTATCAAATGCTTATGCGGGTTCCATCAATCAGCAACCGCGTGTTACGCAAGAATTAGAAAGCACAATGATTGACTTGAATACTTTTAGTGAAGAGATTACGGCTATGCAGCAGCAGCGAAAGCCCATTCGGATATTTTATTCTAAAACGACGGCAAATCAAAAGGCTTCGTATATGGATGATCTATTCAATCTGTATGAAAGTTTGAATTTTGAAGGACTTCCACTAGGTTTTGCCACTAGTAATAGTATTCAAAGAATTGATTCTAAAGATTGGGATGTTATCACCATTTACAAAACTCCTAAAGTAACCCAAGAAGAGCTTGAGTCCGTTCAAAAATACTTAGATAATGGAGGTAAAGTAATTATTGATGAAGAGAGTTTTAAAACCAATGAATATGGACAACCATTAAAATCATTAGTACAAAATAATGGAATACTAATACCATTATCTTCTTTTGAAAGCATCAAAAACAAAGCAATTGCTATTGTTGAAGCTAAAGGAGAGACGCCAGCAGTTAGTGTAGAAGAAATACCTGTAAATGGAAAGAAAAAATGTACGTGGAGAAGTTTGAAAATGCCCGATGGCAAACAAGTTATTTCTGTAATAAATCTTGGTAAAGAAACAATTCAGATAAAAATAAAATCGAATAATACATCAAAAAAACTGGTTTGTACGGATTTAATAAATGGAGTAGAAGTTTCCTCGGAACCCGTTTTAAAACCGTATGAAGTTTATTTTGTATCCGTTTCAGACGGTAAATAATAATAGGAGTAGTAAATAATTTCAGATGAAAAGGGAGTTATTTTAAACTAAACACCAAAAATCGAATCAAACATACTTTTAAAAAATATAAAAATTAACAAATAATATAAAAATGAAAAAAACACTGTATTTCTTGTCTGTCCTGTTATTTTCAGGAGTGATTTCTGCTCAAAAAGAAAATGCTAATTCTATTGATAATCAAGTAAATTTCAGCGAAGCAACTAAAGCTATAATTCCTTTAGAAGATCGCTGTCGAAGAAAATTTGACAATGCCGTTATTGCCGATTTGGATCAAGATGGCTATATGGATTTATTACTTACCGATCATTCCCGTAGAGTGGAAGTGTTTTGGAATAACAAGGGAACTTTCGTTCAAGGTAAGCCTTTTATAATGGGAGACACACACGGTTTAGCAATAGGAGATTACAATCAAGACGGGATCATTGATATCATGGTGCAACCCGGTGGCGGAAATGGAAATAAACCGAGTAAAACGATTGTCTTTCATGTTAATAAAGATCGAAGCATTAGTGGAGGGGAGGCTTTAGCACATTTTGAAAGTAGTCGAGGACGAGCCGTTAAGTTCATTGATATTAACAAAGATGGAATATTAGATTTAGTGACCACTTCCTTTCCGGGAGGCACCAAAGAAAATCATGCGCACTTTTTATATGGTGCTAATAAAGATTTGGCTTTTCAATTTATAAAATACCTTCCTACGGGCGACGCTTTTAATATGCGAACCTTAGTGACTGATTTTAATAATGACAATATTCAAGATATAGTATTTTATGGAGGAGAAAAGCTCGTAGCACTTGAAGGAACTGGAAATAATGATTTTAAGGATGTAACTGAAAAAGTGTTTGGTAAATTAGCAAATAGTAGTAATGTCAGTAGTATTTCCGAAATTGATTTCAATAATGATGGTGTTATGGATTTGTTTTTAACTCGTTCAAAAGAACCTTTTGGGTCGGAAGCTGACTATGATGAAGTGAATAAAACATTTTTCTTTTTTGATCGAAATAAGCATTTTGTTCATGAAGATTTAAATATTGAAGGAGATTTAAAAATAGAAAACTTACAAATGGCTTTTCCTGATTTTGATGTTTTTATTGGTGAAAATAAACATTTGTTTGAGCGAAAAGAAGACAGGCACGGGAGTCAAAATCTTACCATAACACAAGAAGAAGGTAAAGGTTGGCCAACAGATACTTCGAAAAAAGGGCTTTATATTGGCTATTTAGGAGATGGCAAATGGCGTATTGAAGGCGATACATCATCTCCAACATCTGCGGTATTGCACAATGTAATTAGTAAACCTGCAGTAACCACTCTGGAAAGTATGCCTGCAATCTTACTCGAAAATCGCAATGGAGTTTTTGTAGATGTAACTTCAAAGCTTGGAATTGATATTCCAGAACAAGCTACAAGCTCGGCGGTTGGTGATTTTAACAACGATGGTTATTCGGATATTTTTGTTTTGCGTTACGGAAATCCTGCGAAAGCTACCCAACAAATAATGTATATGAATCAAGGTGGAAAAAAATTCATTCGTTCCGAAGCAACTGGATTGATTACCACCGAATTAGGATCAATCGGAATGGGTGCAGACGCTTTCGATTATAATAAAGATGGTACCTTAGATATTATATGTGATAATGAACGAGGTAAATGGCATTTATTTACCAATAATACTAAATCAGACAATAATTATGTCGAAGTAAATATTGGAAATTCACCTTCAGGAAAAACAACTGCAATGGGAGCGATTCTAACTTTTGAATGTTGTACTAATAAATATAAGAGAGTTGTTGGTACTACTTCGGCATCTTATTCTCAAAGTTTTAATACGTATTTGCACGTTGGTTTAGGAAAATGTACTAAGGTTGAAAAAGCGACAGTAACTTGGACTAATGGGGAGAAAGCAACTTTTAAAATAGGTGAACTAAATAAAATATATCAGGTTGGTACAAAAGTAAATTGATCTTAAGAAATAAACCAACTAAATATTATAAATTTTAAAGGTAATATTTAATACATTTCAGATAAAAAGTGAACAAATAATCGTTTCTTATTGTCTTAAATTTGAAACCTACTTACATTAAGTTTATACTAAATTAATTTTAATACAAAAAAAATGTTAAAAGAAAACACCA
>JBBQSZ010000166.1:0-4895 GCA_038234745.1 Flavobacteriales bacterium
CAAGACTGTTCCTTTTTCGTCTGGATCGAATGACGATTGAAAAAAGCGATAGCCTTCGTAGTCTAGAATATGGTTCATAAAAATTCGAGCATCAAAAGCATCACTTTTGTTGATAACGGTCACTTGGCTTTCGAATGAAGAAAAACTTTTTTCGGTTCCAGGATATTTCTGGGCAATAAAATCGTTCAATTTGATACTAAAAGGTAAAGTGTAGACTTTATTTCCATAAAAAAATGTATAATCAATTTTTCCGATTTTTACAGTTTGAGATTGCCCAACGAGGCCTTTTGTGCCTATTAAGGTTATTGATTTTTCTTGATTTTCGGCACTTAATTTTAGAGTTAAAGCATCTGTATGTTCTTTGGCTATAAAATCATTTTTCGAATCATACCCAATAGCTCCTTTGGCAGCTGGATCAGGAAATACAATTCTCATATCTCCTATAGTATATAAAGAACGCATCATTAAAGGTTGCGTAATATCTTTATCCACTTTTCCCTTCAATTTGTCAGCCATTCGCATAAACTCACCTTCAAATGGAGTTTGAATCGTAGAAGTGCTATCGGTTAAGGTAATATTTATAGCACCTTTTGTGAATTTATTTAAAGCGAAAAGGGTGTTGTGAATATTTTGAACTTCGCCAGCTTTCAAGAAATGTTCTTCTCGTCCGCCTTCGCCTGCCTCAACCAGTTTAAAATACAAACTGCCTTTTGGATCGGGTTTAATAACTTCTTTGGCTCCCATTATGAAGTTTTCATAGTTTACTTCAAATTTGGTATCGGCAAATTGGTCCGAAATAGAAAAATTATTGTTGGTTACAGGCGATAATAGTAATGGTTTTTCAAAAACCCTACGTTTCATAGCTCCTTGATATTGTCCATCGACAAAAATAGTAAGATACATTTTATCCGAATAAAATACGTTTTCAGTATTTCCTTCACGAATGGGCATCATTCCTTCATAACTAATATAACGGGTGATAAAAGCGCCTGCAATTATAAATACAAAAGATAAATGTAGCATTAATGTAGCCCATTTTTCTTTTCTTAAAAGGTTATATCGTTTGATGTTACCGATGAAATTTATCATAAAAACTAACATAATTCCTTCGAACCACCAGGCATTATAGATCCAAATTCGAGCTGTATCAGTATTGTATTTGCTTTCGATAAATGTTCCCACTCCCATAGCAACTGCAAAAGTTAGGAAAAGTAGAGCCATTAACCGTGTAGAAAATAATATAGAGAGAATTTTTTTGTCCATCTGTAGGAAATTACGTTTTTAAAAAGTCCTGTCAAAAGTAAGTAAAATTGTTGAATTTTATCTTTCTGCGATTGTTAATTTAATCAAAATTTAAGAAAAAAATGAGGACAAAAATAACGTTTAAAATTATTTTTATCCTCGTCCAAAAAGTACAAGCACAGTTACAAGTGCTAAATTTTATTGTAATACATTGCTTTTACAATTCCATCCGAAAGTCCAATTTTTGGCACGTAAATATTTCGTGCTCCACTCCATTTCATAGCATTGAGATAGATTCTAGTTGCTGGAATAATTACATCGGAACGGTCAGGATTTAAACTTAATTCAGAAATTCTTTGCTCGTAGGTCAAGGAATTTAAGAACGTATATTGCGAGTTCAAATAAAAGAAAGACATTGGTTTATCTTGCAATTTTCCAGACATTTTGAATAATTTATTGATGTTTCCACCAGAACCAATCAAGACTACCTCGTCATAATCTTTGGTGTTGGCTTTAATCCATTTTTCCATTTCTTCCCACACAATATCGTTTACCATATTATTCAAGAAACGCACTGTTCCTGCTTTGAATGATTTAGAAACCACAATTTTTCCATTAGAAAACAGAGAGAATTCAGTGCTACCACCACCAACATCAACATATAAATAGGTTTTGTCTGATTTTAAAATATGGTGTAAATCTGTTGAAGCAATGATTATTGCTTCTTTTTTTCCATCAATAATTTCAATATTGATTCCTGATTTTTCTTTTATAATTTCGACAACTTCTTGTCCATTGTATGCTTCTCGCATTGCCGATGTGGCTAGCGCCAAATATTTTTCGACTTTGTGCACTTTCATCAACAGACTGAAAGCTTGCATGGCATCAACCATTCGCAAAATATTCTCTTCGGAAATTTCGCCAACGGTAAAGGAATCTTGACCCAAACGAATTGGCACACGAACTAAGGAGTTTTTGTTAAATTGAGCTTCTTTGCCGTCTTGTTCAACGATATAAGTAATTAATAAACGCATGGCATTCGACCCAATATCTATTGCTGCATATTTTTTTATTTTGAGTGTTTCCTCTTGGATTATTGAAACCGCTGATGGATTTGTCATTAATTTTAATTTTATTTATTTTGAAACTACCATTAATTAAATAGTACTGCTGGCTACATTTACTTTATTAAGATGATAGTTATAGGTTTCGAATTGAGCTCTAAAAATAGGTTCATTTTCATCGTGCATTCGGTACTTATTATCTAATTCTTCTGAATGATATCGGGCTTTTACATTTCCTTTCCAACCAATATCAAATATTTCTATCAAGTCTTTTTTAATATTTTCATCATAAATTGGACAAGTAACTTCAACTCTAGCATCAAGATTTCTAGTCATAAAATCGGCTGATGAAATATAGACTTCTGGATCATTATCATTGCCAAAAATATAAATTCTCGAATGTTCCAGATAATTATCCACGATACTAATGGCTTCAATATTGTCGCTCATTCCAGGAAATCCTGGTATTAAGGAACAAATTCCTCGAATTTCGAGCTGAACTTTTACTCCAGCACTACTGGCTTCATATAATTTATCTATCAATTCAATATCGGTTAAACTGTTCATTTTTAACTTAATAGAACCCTTTTTTCCACTTAATGCGTTTGTAATTTCTCGTTCGATTAATTTATTAAAACGAGACCGTGTGTAATGAGGAGAAACGATAAGATGCTTGTAGCGATACAGACGATAGTTGATTTCAAAAAATTCAAAAATTTTGATCGCATCTTTTAGAATTTGTTGATGACTGGTAAAAAGGGTAACATCCGTATATATTTTTGCAGTTTGCTCGTTAAAATTTCCTGTCGAAATAAAGCCGTATCGTTTTATTGAACCTTCTTCTATTCGTTCGATCACGCAAACTTTGCTATGCACTTTTAGCCCATTTATTCCAAAAATAAGATGGATTCCTTCAGTTTGCATTTGCTCTGCATAAGAAATATTGGAAGCTTCATCAAACCGTGCTTGTAATTCGATTTGAACGGTTACTTTTTTTCCGTTTTTGGCAGCATTAATCAGTGAACTTATAATTTGGGAATTTTTAGCCAAACGATATAAGGTTATTTTAATAGAGGTAACTTTTGGGTCTAATGCAGCTTCACGCAAAAACTTGATTAGAAAAGAAAAAGACTGATAGGGTGCGTGTATTAAATAATCTTTTGAACTAATTTTCTCTAAAATACTGCCTTCGAGACTGAGTCCAGGAACCGGTAAAGGGCTATTCGTTTTGTACAATAAATCAAATCGTCCAAGGCTTGGAAATCTCATATAATCGCGACGATTATGGTATTTCCCTCCAGGAATAATGCTGTCTGACGAAATGATATGCATTTTTTCGAGAATGAATTTAAGCGTATCTTCTTCGATTAATTCGTCATGTATAAAACGAACAGGTTCGCCAATTCTTCTATCTTTGACACTTGATGCGATTTTTTCGAGCATACTTTTACTCAAATCACTGTCCATTTCTAATTGAGCATCACGAGTAATTTTTATCATATGTGCCGAAACACTTTGATAATCAAAAATATTGAATATTCGACCTAAATAATGTCTGATTACATCATCAATTAGAATCACGTATTGTCTTTCACCATTAGAAGGCAAAACCACAAATCGATTAATTGTGTTTGGGATTTCGATCATTGCATAATGCACTTCGGAATCCTTTTTCATCACCAATTTTACAGCTAAATAGCCCACAGAATCTTTTAGTGTAGGGAATTCGGCCAAATCGTTTAAAATGATGGTGATTAACTCGGGACTTATGTTTTGGATAAAAAAATCTTTTAAAAATATTTCTTGTTCTGCAGAAATATGGTTTTCATCTATTATAAAAATATTTTCGGTTTCGAGTTTGGCCTCGATAATGTTTAAAATCTTTAAACTTTCATTTTGTTGCTGAATTACAACTTCGGTGATATCTTTCAATAATTGATGAGCGGTAACGCCGCCAAATAGATTTTTTCCTGATATTCCAGAAATGCTCAAACGTCGTATTGCTGCAAAACGAACCCTAAAAAATTCGTCTAAATTATTGGAAAAAATTCCCAAAAATCGCAATCTTTCTAGCAAGGGTACCGAATCGTCTGCCGCTTCTTGAAGCACTCTTGCATTAAAGTTTAACCAACTTTTTTCTCTGTCGATGTATCTGTATTTATGCACACTATTTATTTTAAATTCTTAGGAAATATAGTTTTTATTGTTTTGCCATGAGTTATGATGTCCCATTTTTCTGTTTCAAATTGTAACCAAACTAAACCTGAAGTTGGTACATTCTCTATAAAAATAGTTCCAAATTTATTAACAAAATTTGTAATTGCCTCATTATGCCCAAAAAGAAAACAATTTTCGCACTTATTGTCAATTGACCGAATCGTCCTTTCTAATCTATTTTCGTCAAAAGTATAGAGTTCCTCCCTAAAAACGATACTTTCGACGGGATATAACATTTTTTTGGCAAAAATAATTGCTGTTTGCCCTGCCCTTTTTGCTGTACTACAATGTATTACAAATGAAGATGGAATATACTCCTTCAAACCATTAACGACTAAAAGTGCGTCAGAAGTACCACGTTGATTAATGGGT
>JBBQSZ010000167.1:0-4877 GCA_038234745.1 Flavobacteriales bacterium
GGTGAAGCCCAACGCAATAAGTTCAATGCGGAACCCGCTTTGTCATTGGTTCCAGAAGCTCTTGCACCACCAAAAGGTTGCATTCCTACAACGGCTCCTGTAGGTTTGTCGTTGATATAGAAATTTCCAGCAGCATTTTGCAAAGCAATAGTCGCTTGCTCAATGGCATAACGGTCTTGGCTGAAAACTGCTCCCGTCAAAGCATATTCGGATGTCGTGTCAACTAATTGTAATGTTTCTTCCCATTTGGCATCTTCATACACAAAAATTGTCATTACGGGTCCGAATAATTCGGTTTCCATTGTGGTATATTTTGGATTTGTGGTCACGATGATGGTTGGTTCTATAAAATAGCCAACTGATTTATCATAATTTCCACCAACGATTATTTCGGCATCGGTATCTTTTTTAGCTTGGTCAATAAAACTTGCCAATTTATCGAAAGAACCTTCGTGAATAACGGCAGTAATAAAATTACTAAAATCTTCTGGCGAACCCATTTTCATTGATTTTACATCGGAAATCAATTGCTTTTTAAGTTCTGGCCACATACTTTTTGGAACATAAGCTCTGGAAGCTGCTGAACATTTTTGCCCTTGAAATTCGAATGCGCCACGAACAATTCCAGTAGCAACTTGTTTTACATTAGCGCTTGGATGTGCTACAACGAAATCTTTTCCGCCTGTTTCGCCAACGATTCTCGGGTAAGTTTTATAATGGTGAATGTTGGTTCCAATTTTTGCCCAAATATCTTTGAACACATGCGTGGAACCTGTAAAATGCACTCCAGCAAAATCGCGACTTGCCAAAACAGTGTCTGTAATCATCAACGCATCGCCAAAAACGACGTTGATAACTCCGTCAGGAACACCCGCTTCTTTGAAAACATCAATAATTATTTTTGCCGAAAAAACTTGGCTGTCACTTGGTTTCCAAATCACAACATTTCCCATCATCGCGGCACTTGCAGGAAGATTGGCGGCAATGGCAGTAAAGTTGAAAGGAGTTATGGCGTAAACAAAACCTTCAAGCGGTCGGTATTCCAATCGATTCCACACATCCGAAGTTGATTTGGGTTGGTCGCCGTAAATCTGAGTCATAAATTCGACGTTGAAACGTAAAAAATCAATTAATTCACAAGAAGCATCAATTTCGGCTTGAAAAATATTTTTAGATTGCGCAATCATGGTTGCGGCATTTATTTTTGCTCGATAAGGTCCGGCAATTAATTCGGCAGCTTTTAAGAAAATAGCAGCACGTTGTTCCCAAGCCATGTTCGCCCATTTTGCTTTGGCCTCAAGACAATTGGCAATCGCTTTTTCGATATGAATTTTTTCCGCAAGATGATAGGTTCCAACGATGTGTTTGTGATCGTGCGGAGCAGTCATATTTCTAGTATTTCCTGTTCTAATTTCTTCGCTTCCAATGTAAAGAGGAACATCGATTTTCGAGTCCCACATTTTTTTGTAAGCAGCTAGAACGACAGCTTTTTCTGGAGAATTGGGTGCATACGATTTTACAGCTTCGTTTACAGCTTTTGGCACATTGAAAAATCCTTTGAGCATTTGTTTTTTATTTTAGTATTAAAATATTTTCACAAAAGTACAAAGGTTTGTTTGAAAAATATAGAATTTAACTAAAAGATAACCGATTAAATGGATAGTAATTCAACAGTTAGTTTAAGGCAAAAGGAGCGCACAAACGGAATGTTGGCACAATCACTTTGAAGGTTTTTGTTGAGGTAAAATTCACCATATTAAAGTAGCCTTTCATCGCTCCGTAGGGCGAGGCTAACAAGCAACCAGAGTTGTAAGTGTGCAATTCGCCGGGTTTCAAGACTGGTTTTTTGCCAATAACGCCTTCGCCATCAACGACTTCAATGCTGTGTAAAGAATCAAAAATTTCCCAATGGCGAGAAATTAATTGTACAGAATCCTTGCTGTGGTTTTCGATAGTGATTTCATAACTAAAGGCAAAGTGAATCTTGTAGTTTTTGAAGTAAGTTCCTTCAAAACTAGTTAAAACCGTTATTTTTATGCCTCTTGTGATTTGGGAAACCATAGCAATATATTAAAAATGAGTTTAATAATGGCAAATTTACAAAAAAATGAGTGTGAGTACTACCTTTTTATGAAATGTTTATTAATTGATGATTTGATTTGAATTTGCAGTGGCTTTTCCAATGACCCTTTCGTAACGATCATTATTTTCTCGATAGTAAACGAGTAGCGTATATTCATTTTCGGTTTGCCAAAAATTGCCATCTACAGCATTTTCCGCATCGATAGTTCCTTTGTCATCGGCGATTTGATATTGGAAATTAGTAAATCCTTGTTTAATGAGAATAGCTTTTTCATAAATGTTTTTCTCTTTGTTGAAGTCCATTTTGTATTCAGGTGATAAACCGTAATTATTGAACATTCCGGTAATATAAATCCCTTTATTTTTCATAAAACTGGGAGCCGATAGACTAAAATAAACCCAAGCATAATCAGCTTCTATCTCATTTTTGCTTCCACCAATGTTGCGCACAACAAATCTTCCATTCACATCTTGAGCTAAAGAATACGGATAATTTCCTCTTGCTTTATTCGTATATAAATTAGAATTATAAATACCGCTGCTAGAATCGACGCGCGAAATGTTGTTTCCAGCAGATCGAATGTCGCTATTATCAAAAAACCAAAATTCGTTTCCAGCCCAAAATTGAGTTTGAGTGTCGTATTTATAAATCAAGTCATTGCCAATGGTGTACTGCGGGACGATATTTTTGATAGCAGCATTGAATTGTCCGTTTTGAAATAAACTTACTTTTACGTTTTTCAGCGGGTTTTGAAAATTAATTACCTTCGATGTTATCGAAAATTCAACGTTATGTTTGTATTCTAAAAAGTTGACTGTTCGGGCTCTTTTAATTTGTATTGGAACAGTTACTAGATCTTCATAAACAATGAATTTTCGAGACAAGACAACTTCTCGACTTTCGTCTAAAATTTTCAGGATATAATTGCCACTAATTCGCAATTGCATATTCTGATTTGGAATCGGTAATTTGTAATGCGAATAAATCTGCAAGGTATTTATAGAATTTTCATATTCCTGAATTCTTTGACCGTCAAAACCAGTCATATATTCGCTTTTTGGAATGTCTGTAGCATTCCAATTGTAATCACAGTGAATAATTTCAAAATAATAATTAGCTTCGTTTCCAAATAAATCGTCAAATTGAAATTGGAAACCATCGCCTAATCTGAATATTGGAACCACATTTTCATTGCTTTGCACAAAAGATACCGTTTTGATATTGTAAGGTGGAACAACCTCATTTTGGGTTTGTGCAGCAGCCGAAGCGCAGGCAAAAAGCAATACTATTATTCGAAAAAAATCTTTAAACATACAGTTGTGATTGGTAATTTGTAAATATAACGAAATATATTTCAATTATTATTTCTAGCAAAGGCCTTGATAAAAAAAAGTTGACACTAATTGTACGAATTAGCATGAATTTTGGACGCCATAAATTTTCACGAACTTAACAATTTTAAAAATTTGAATTTGTGCTAATTCGTGCAATTCTTGTCTAAAATCAATGTTCAAAAATTTTATTTCTTTTGTTTTTGATAATAAAATGCAGGGAGAAATAACAACAAAAAAATAGGTTGGATAAGGAATCGTCTAATGTAAAACAAGCCCATTTTGTTGGTTTCGCCACTTTTTAGAAGAATATAAAAGAACGCAATTGTTAGAATTACAAAAAAAAGAAGATACAAAAAAGCAGCAAATTTTATAGCGTCCAAGTCTTTGAATAAGACATAAATTATGGCTAGTGACAGTGTAGTATTTAGAAAATATCTGAGAAATAAACCCAAAAATAATTGGATAGTATCAATTTCTGGAATGGGTAAATTGTAATAATTTATTTTGAAATAATTCAAAAAAGGATCGTAAAACAAACTGTCTTCGTAAGCTCTAATTAGAACCAACGCGATTACAAATAACATTGCTAATGCAATTCTACTTTTATGGTTAAACAGTTTTTTTAGCATATTTCGAAAATTTATTGACCCAAACAATCCACAACAAAAAAACGACTCCGTAAATAAACAATGGAAAGACGACTCCGTGCAAAAAATGTTGCTGTTCAGGATAATAATACATTAAAACGACCAAAAGAGCAATCCTAAAAATATTCAAAATATGAATGAGAATGCTTCCTCCAATGATGTACAAAATAGTAGGCTTTAATTTTCCTGAAAAGGCGATAATAAACGAAATAAACAAGATTATTACGCTCAAAGCGTTACAACCTTCAATAATTCGAGCCATAGGTTTTTCTTTGTAATAAAGTCGTACGCCAGGATCTATAAGACTTGGCGAAGTCTTTACCTCACAATTAAAAAAAAGCATCACTGCTTTTGTTTGATTAGAAACGATTTCAGTAAATCCATCCACTTCCTTTTTTTGTATGTCAAATTGACCCAAATAACTTTGGTAAATAAACGTTAGAAGCAAATAAGTCACCAAAAATTTTCCTAAAAAAAGAAGGAAAGGTTTATAAAGAATAAAATATTTTTTCAAAATAGATTTTTTAACATATTTAATAAAAATGGAAAGTCGAAAGTACTTAGAATAATTTATTTTGTAATCATAACTTGTCGGCTTATTTTGTCCTTCCTGATTTCTTAATTCGTACTTATTTGAATACTTTTACAAAAAAAATAGACCAATATGACTTTCGAAGAATTAAAGCCAAAAGTAATCGAAATTACCAGAAATACAACTCATCCTAGAGAAGAAAAACTTTTGAAAATTTGTCAACTACTTAGCGATTCTATTGAATATTACAATTGGGTTGGTTTTTATTTTGCCAATCAAGA
>JBBQSZ010000168.1:0-4793 GCA_038234745.1 Flavobacteriales bacterium
AGATGTAGTAGATATTCCATTAAATACAGCCAACCCAAAACTAGTAATCGATGCTTCCTTAATATGGCAAAAAGGAACAACAGGTAACAATCAAGAAATTAAATTATCGACAACAACTGATTTTTATACCAATACAATACCAACAGTTTCAGGCGCAACAGTATATGTAACAAACAGCTCAAATGTAATTTTTAACTTTATTGAAACACCTAATGCTGGAATTTATAAGTGTACTAATTTTGTTCCAGTTATTGACGAAACCTACACACTTACTGTACTTAGTAATGGTCAAAATTACACGGCATCTGAAACCTTAAAATCAGTGGCACCAATAACTTCAGTAACTCAAGAAATTCAAACGAATTTCGGTGCAAATGTACTGGAATTAAAAACTTTTTTTAATGACCCAGCCAATGCCGAGAATTATTACCTCTACAAATACAAATTCTCAAAAAATCTAAAACCAGAATATACCATTAATAATGATAAATTTTATCAATGAAATACTTTTTTTAGTTTAGCACTAGAAGAGAACACAAATCCCGGAGAACAAGTCGAAATTGCACACGATGGTATTTCAAAAGCCTATTATAATTATATGAACATCCTTTTGGATATTGCAGGAAGTTCAGGCGGCGGACCCTTTCAAACACCACCTGCAACAGTGAGAGGAAACATAAAAAACGAAACCAATTTTGATAATTATCCTTTGGGTTATTTTAGAATAAGTGAAGCGGATGTTATAAATTACACCATTAAATAATATAAAGTGTGCAATAAAAAAAATTCTACAATGAAATATTTTACAACTATATTCCTTTTGAAAGTATTGCTTTTTGCTGTTATAGTATTTCACCTTTCAGTAGTATTTAAAGTTATTCCATATAATATAATTTGGGGTGGCCGTCTTAAAAGTGATTCCGAAATGTATGTATTTGAAGCCATTTCAATTGTTATCAACTTGTTTTTGGGTGCAGTGTTACGTATGAAGCGCAACAAAATGAAAGCTTCCGTTGGGACTAAGGCAATAGATCTAATTTTACGAATTTTCCTTGTCTTATTTGCTCTAAACACTATTGTTAATGCTTGCGCAAAGACGATCTTTGAGAAATCTTTTGCTATTTTGACACTTACTTTTGTAATTCTTATTTGGAAACTTTTGACAATAAATAACTACGCAAAAATAAGATAACCATTATTGAAGGGTTAAATGCTCTCAATTTCACCTGAAAATACTCCTCCAAGAATGTTGATTTTAGGCTTAAAAAGCCCTAAAAATAATCGTACTGCAAAAGGATCTGCTTTTCGGAGTCTTATATCACCCGAATTAACCGCTGTAGCTTTAATTCTTGATTAATTTCATTGGGCTTTGGCTCAGGTTTCTCAATTTCTTTCAATTGAAGAACATTGGGAGAACCGTATTTTGGACAGACTATTGCTTTCATAGTATGATTGAATTATTTAAGGGGACAAATGTAATTGCATCATTTGCTACTTTAAAAGACTTTAATAAAGAATTGAAATAGAGTGCTTAATAAATTTCAGAAACATCTCTTAGAAATGCTTTATAGTTGTTGGGATTGCATTTTTTTAAAGTTCAAAATGAAAATTATCCTCATAGGTGATATTGCTATATTCGAAAAATTTATCAACTACCATTAATAATGTTCGAAAAATGTTCTCTATAAGTAATTCCAATTGGAATGCGAGTTTTGTTGATTATTACCATCGCTTTTTCTATAACTTCAATATGATTTAAAGAAATGATATAAGATTTATGAACTCGTATAAAAAGAGTTGCAGGGAGTATTTTCAATAGTTCTGCCATAGGTTGCAAGGTCATAATTTTGCCTTTCTTTGTGTAAAGGGTCATGTAATTTCCTGCTCCTTCAATATAAAAAATACCATCTATTACTATTTTAAATGTTTTTGTTCCGCTTTTGATAAGAACTGATTGACTTTGTGGTTCGCTATTTTTAGACGTATTAATCTCTTCTTTTTTTATGGAAGAAAAACCAATGGCCTTATTAACTCCCTTAAGAAATCGGTCATATTTTACCGGTTTCAAAAGGTAATCTATTGCATTAAATTCATAACTTTCAGCTCCATATTCTGAGTAGGCCGTCGTAAATATAATTTTAGGCAGATTTGGCAGTGCCTTCAATATTTCAATTCCAGATAATTCGGGCATATTAATATCAACAAATACTAAATCTATAGGGTGTTCTATTAGAAAATTCATTGCCTTAAAGGGATTGGTAAATCCCGCTACAAACTCCAAAAATGGTGTTTTTTGGATATACCCAGAAATCAGTTCAAGAGCCAATGGTTCGTCATCAATAGCAATACATTTCATAGTTGGATTTGTTTTAGCATTATTTCTAATCTTACCGTATAATAATAATCTTCATTATTAATGTCTAACTGATGTTGGTTAGGGTACAACAGTTGCAATCGTTCTTTAACATTTTTCATCCCAATGCCAGAATAATTTTTATCAACCACAAATGGGTTATTGCTCTTTAAATTTTTCGTCTCAAGCACCAAAGTTTCTGAATTTAAATAAAGGATAATCGATATTTCTGGCTTCTGGCTCAACATTACCCCGTGTTTAAAAACATTTTCAATAAAAGGAATTAGGATCAATGGAGCTATTCTATTGTTGTGATAATTTCCTTTGACTTCATAATGAACATGATTTGCAATTTCAGATGACAATCTTTGCAATTGGAGATTAATATAGGTATCAATATAATTAATTTCATTTTCAAGGGGCACTTTATCTTCATTACTTTCGTATAAAACATAACGCATCAACCCTGAAATTTTTTCAATAATATCAGCTGTTGCATCATCATTGTTTTTGATGGCGCTTGAATAGGCCGTATTTAAAGTATTGAAAAGAAAATGGGGATTGATTTGGGCTTTTAGATATTTTAATTCTGTAACTAATTTATCCTTAATCAATTCTTGTTGCAATTTATTGCTTTTAATCCAATTTTTACTAAGTCCATACCCTAATGACAATGATAATATAAATGATTTACTTATACAGTTAATCAAAAGTTCGGAAAAGAAGGATTCTTTTTCACTGGAAAAAAGTGATATCGCATAAAAATGATCAAAACCAGTATTTAATAGAACAATAGCAATATATAAAACAATCACCAACACGAAATACAACTTGTAGCGATGCTGTGCAAAATATCGGGGAATGAGATACAATGGATTAACGTAAAACAATATCATACTCATCAAGGTACTCCAAATTAATGGAGGATAAATACTGCCATCCTGCTTGCGAAAAGAGCCAATCGTTGATACCTCAAACCATAACACCGTAAAAAAAGTACCCCAAATAAGAAAATGAATAATAGGCTCAATCCCATATTTTAATCTGAATTCTTTGACCATTATTATCAATTTAAGTGGTAAAGATACTTACTAATGATTTAAAAACATGGAGATGAAATTCATAATTATTTGAATAGTAACTATTTCTATTCGTATTGCATTCGTCAATTAAATGAAGTCAATCATAATGTTTTTTTGAACATTCAAATATTAGATTTTTTTCGATAAAATAAATCTGGGTAATTTGTCAAAAATTAACAATAAAAAACTTTATCATGAAAACAAAAACGTATGTTTCAATTATCCTATTATGTATCGGAATGATAATGAATGGGCAAAATAAAAATTCAAAACCATTGGAGGGTTCCTGGATAGGTAAGATTAGTACCAAAGACTTTTCTTTGCAAGCACTTATGCGATTCGAATTCAAAAAAACGACAATCAAAGGTTTCTTGGATTTACCCGAAAGAAGAATAAAAGACATCGGACTAGATAAAGTCTGGATGGTTAAGGACAGCGTGTTTGTTGATGCCAAAAATGCATTTCGATGGGAATCAGATGCTCCCTTACTTTTCAAAGGAAGATTAATGCCTGGAGATTCCATTTTAGAAGGTTCCTGGAGCGGTCAATACCCCATTAAATTGAGTAAGACTAATTATGTATTTACTCTTAAAACAAATTCAAACCCACAAATGGCGGGTTATAAAATTATAAAATTAATTGAGAGCACTCCGTTCAAGGATCAGCAAGCCACTGGTGATTGCTGGAGTTTTGCCACCACTTCCTTTATTGAAACAGAAGCCATAAGACTTGGTAAAAAACCAGTAGTACTTTCTCCAATGTTTTTTGTAAGACCTACCTACATCAATAAAGCTGAAAATTACATACGAAAAAATGGCACTAGTTTTTTTAGTGAAGGAGACTTAACTTTTAGTGTTTTAAAAGCCTATAAAGAATTTGGAGCCATTCCTGAAATTGTGTACTCAGGAAAATTGGATTCTATTGTAAAACACGATCATTCTGATATGAATAATGCGCTATTAGAGAAAGCAAAATTTTATAAAAACTCGCATGGTAATATAACACCTGAGCTCTACCGTACTGACATGGATGCTATCTTGACCCAAACCTTGGGCAAAGTTCCTGATACATTTGTTTACAACGGTAAACAATTTACCCCAAAGTCGTTTGCAAATGAAATGATTGGAATCAATCCCGATGATTATGTTGAAATTACATCCTACACCCATCACCCCTTCTATTCAAAGTTTGCGTTAGAGATTGAGGCCAACTGGAATAACAATTACTATTTAAACCTACCAATCGATGATTTTATTTCAGTAATTGACAATTCATTAATGCATAATTATTCGGTTTGCTGGGATGGAGATATCTATGAAGGATATAACGATGGTTTCGCAATTTTTAGTGAACCAAGA
>JBBQSZ010000169.1:0-4702 GCA_038234745.1 Flavobacteriales bacterium
ACCATTGGGATATTATATTTTAAAACAGCTTCTTTGGCAGCTAGTTTACTACCCATTATTTCAATAGCTTTGGGCTTTGGACCAATAAATATTATGCCGTTTTTTTCTACTTCTGCTGCAAATTCTGCATTTTCACTCAAAAAACCATAGCCTGGATGAATCGCATCTACTTGTAATTCTTTGGCAACTTCAATAATTTTACTGCCTAATAAATAGGATTGATTGGAAGGAGATTCTCCAATCCAAACGGCTTCATTTGCAAATTTTACATGAGGCGAATTTCTATCTGCAGTTGAATAAACGGCTACGGTTTTTATCCCCATTTTATGAGCAGTTTTCATTACTCTAATAGCAATTTCTCCTCTATTGGCAACTAATATTTTTTTGATCATAACTACTCAAATTCGATTAATAAATCTCCTTTTATCACTGAGTCGCCAACATTAATAGCAATTGATTTGATAATACCATCACGTGGCGAAAGCAAACTATTTTCCATTTTCATAGCGGTCAGAATTAATAAATTATCATTTTCTTTTACGGCTTGACCAACTTCAACGAGTATTTCTAAAATTAATCCAGGCATTGGCGCACTCATTTTTTGAATCATTTTAGAAACTCCAACCTCAAAACCCAGTTCTTTTATCAAAATATCCAATGGATTTGAAATAGCAACTTGATAAACATTATTGTTTACTTTAACTATGTATTTTTTTTGAATGAAATCTGAAAAAATAATTTCAGCTTTGTAAGGAAGGTTATTTTGAAGAATGTGAAACTTATTTTTTTCAACACTCACTGCGTCAAATTTTGAGGTGTTTTCAACATTAAAATCAAACTCAAAAGTATTATTTACTTTAACTTTAAAATCGGAACTCATAGATGTAAATTTTATAGTATAAATTTAACAATAATAGTTCAATCTCTAACGGCCAAAACTATATTTACAAAGTCCTTAAATTTATATTAAAAATCCCGACTAAATTTATATATTTAACTAATTTATATTCAAATACAGAAGTAATATTATTAATTACTGATGGAAATTTATAGTGTTAAAAACTAAATATTATAAAACTAACATTCCAAATTCCCTCAAAGTATTCACAGGTTTGGAATACCAAAACAATTCGAAATCTTCTAAGTTGGTTTCGAAGTCCGATTTTATTTCTATGAATGTAAGCGTTTTAGAATTGGCAACTGAGAGTTTGTCAAGCATTTCTAACAGCCAATTTCCTTCGTTTTGTCCAACTTGAATGGTAAAACTTTCCTTTTTATCATGAAAAGTCAAAGTCATCATTTCCCAAGAATTTCCTTTTTTGGATTTTGTAAAATATTCAACCGATGGCTTTCCTCCTAGCCAAATAATCTTGGCGGTTGGTTTTATATTGAAATCTTCAGTTTCTTCTAAAGCATTCGAAATAAAATCAGGATGGATTTTTGTTTTTGGAATTTTAAAGTCGAACCACTCTTGCAATTCATACTCAAAACAAATGCCGTGCATAAAATTGAAGAGCGATTTTTTTAATCCAAAGCTAAATTTATCGTGGTCGATTCCTGTTTTGTCGATAAAATTAATGTCATTATTGGCGAATGCTCCAATTGTTTCAGTTTCCTTCACCACGCCAAATTTCTCTGGATACATTCCTACTGGACTGTGCGCTGTCATCGCAAATTGATGCCAAAAACCAGATTGCAAAACACCAACTTCAAACAATTGACGCACCATTTCCATACTATCTATAGTTTCTTGAACGGTTTGAGTGGGATAACCATACATCAAATAAGCGTGAACCATAATTCCTGCTTCGGTGAAATTTCGGGTCACTTTTGCAACTTGTTCGACCGTTACACCTTTGTCAATCAATTGCAACAATCTGTCAGATGCCACTTCCAATCCACCAGAAACGGCGATACAACCCGATGCTTTTAACAACAAACACAAATCGGCAGTGAAGCTTTTCTCGAACCGAATATTCGTCCACCAAGTTATAGACAATTTCCTGCGAAGAATTTCCAAAGCCAAAGCGCGCATCAAAGCAGGTGGCGCAGCTTCATCGACATAATGAAAACCATTTTGACCTGTTTGGGCAATCATTTCCTCCATTCGATCGCATAATAAACTTGCCGCTATGGGTTCGTAAATTTTTATATAATCTAATGAAATATCACAAAAAGTGCATTTTCCCCAATAACAACCGTGCGCCATCGTGAGTTTGTTCCAGCGTCCGTCGCTCCACATTCGGTGCATTGGATTTACGATTTCGATCACCGAAATGTATTTATCCAACAACAAATCGGAATAATCTGGTGTTCCAACTTCGGATTGTTTGTAATCAGGTTTTAAGGAATTATTTTTATAAACTACTTTGCCATTTTCTAAAAGAAAAGTTCGTTTGAATTGCCCTTTGACAAGCTTAGGGTGACTAACTGCTTCGACTAATAATTCCACTGGTAATTCGCCATCATCCAAAGTTATATAATCGAAAAACTCAAAAACACGAGCATCTGAAAGCGAACGCAATTCGGTATTTGGAAAACCACCACCCATTGCTATTTTGATATTTGGATGATGTTGTCTAACCCATTGCGCAGATCGGAAAGCTGAATATAAATTCCCAGGAAAAGGTACAGAAATCAAAAATAATGAAGGTTGAATGGTTTCGATTCTTTCCTTCAAAATTGAAATTAAAATTTCATCAATATAAGTGGGTTCTTGTTGCAAAACTTCATATAATTCGTCGAAAGAATTGGCACTTCTACCCAAACGCTCAGCATAACGGCTAAAACCAAAGTTTTCATCTACACATTCCACAATAAAATCGGAAATGTCTTCGAGATATAAAGTCGCCAAATGTTTGGCTTTGTCCTGTGTTCCCATTGTGCCAAAAGCCCAATCCAATTCTTCGAGTTGTGCAAAACGAGAGGCTTCTGGCAAATAATCTTCCTGACAAATTTGCAATGCCAAGGTTGGGTTTTTTCCTTGCAAAAATGCTATCACCGAATCAATGGTTTTGATGTATTCGTCTTGCAAGGCGATAATTCTTTGGGAATTATCTGAAATATTTTGGTCATTAACTTGACCCGAGGCTGAAAGTCGAATTGGCGAAGCAAACTTTAAACTTTGAACTTTAAACAGATTTAAAAGACCTTCTTTCGAAAACAATTTCAAAATCACTTCAATGCCCAAATCGGCTTGTGTTGCCGAAATGTTTTTGGTGTTCAAAAACCCTTTGATATAAGCCGTTGCGGGATACGGTGTATTCAGTTGGGTAAAGGGTGGCGTGATGAGAAATACTTGGGTTTTCAAAGGAATTGTTTTGTGCAAAAATAAGGGATATTTGTGGTGTTTTCACAAACGCGTTTTGGTAATTTTCATCATCACAATATTCATTGAAATAGAAGATTTTGTAAAATCTTTCTTAAAATTTTAACTATATTTGCATTATCATAGAATGCTTACTTATGATTACTTTATTTAATAAAAAAATATCAAAAGCTATATTTATACTTTTTAGTTTGTTTTTTTCTTTAGCTGGAAAAAGTCAAGACCTAATCTGGGAAGCTTATACTTATTCCTATCAAGATGGCTATTCAAGAGTTCGATCAATAGTTACTGACAGTAAAGGATACATATATTCAACTGGAGATTTTCGTGGAACAGTAGATTTTGATCCAGGTCCAAATAATTATAATTTAACGGCTTTACCGTTATCAAATACTTTTACAGATAGCTTTATCCTAAAATTAGATAAGGATAAAAACTTTATATGGGCAAAACAAATATCCTCCTATGGGAGTGGAACTTCAATAATTTTAGATAAAAATGAAAATATAATCATTACTGGTTTGGCAGGTGGAACTCAATTAGATTTAAATCCAGATCCGATTGGACAATATATAATCAATGAAGACACGTTACATAATAATGGAACTTATATAATCAAACTTGACCCTAATGGGAATTTCATTTTTGGAAATTACTACTTACAAGCTTCGGGTAAAGAATCTACATTAGACAATGAAGGTAATATTATTACAACAGGAGTTTTTAACACAAATGTTGATTTTGATGCAGGTAGTAATGTTTATAATTTAAACCTCTTACGTTATGACATTTTTGTTCTGAAAAACACCCAAAGCGGAGCATTTGTTTGGGCTAAAAGCATTGGTGATACTGGTTATGATAGTCCAATTTCATTGGTTTGCGATAATTTAAATAATATTATTATAAAAGGAACTTTTGAATATAATATTAAATTTTCAAATATTAATTATACTAGTTCTCGAGATTGCAATTTTATTTGTAAAATTGGACCAAACGGGCAGGAACTTTGGCTAAAACAATTAGACCCTACAAATAGAACCTCTAGCCTTGAAGACAAATCAGTAATTACAGACAGTTCAAACAACATATATTTCACTTCAAAAACTGATGATCCCACAATTTATAAAGTTCAAGAAAATGGTAATTACATTTGGCATAATACGATATATGGTGATGAAAGACAAGAGGTTAATTCTATCGATTTAGACAGCGATAATAATCTTTATTTGTCAGTATTTGTAAATGGTAAAACTTTTATTAATAACACTTGCAATCAAGTATTTCCAAACAAAAACACCTATAAAAGTTACGGGGGGCTATTGCTTAAATTTGATAAAAACGGAAAATACATTAATTTTAAAAATACAATAGAGA
>JBBQSZ010000170.1:0-4604 GCA_038234745.1 Flavobacteriales bacterium
ATGAATACCGGTTTTAGAGGCATACGTACTAAAGATTACAAACTTTCTTATGTGAAGAAAAAAAACAAAGGTGAGTATGTGTTATACGATTTACAAGCTGATCCTTTTGAATTAACCAATATCTACAATCCCGATTTGCCAATTGTAAAAAAATTAAAACCTATTTTGAAGCAATGGCTCAAGAAAACAGACGATAAATTTGCAATAGAATAATTTATTATCGGGAGAAAAATTAAATTATTATCAAATAAAAAACTTAAAATAAAATCATGAATTTATTCGATTTAAATGGAAAAACTGCTCTTATCACAGGAGGAGTTCACGGATTAGGAATGGCAATGGCCAAAGGACTTGGGCACGCTGGAGCTAAAATTGTGGTAAATGATATTTCACAAGAAGCCTTGGATAATGCTGTTGCCGAATACAAATCGGTAGGAATTGAAGCTTACGGATATGTCTTTAATGTATGCGACGAGAAAGCTGTAATTGCTAATATCAAACAGATTGAAGCCGAAGTTGGCCCAATCGATATTTTAATCAACAATGCAGGAATCATCAAAAGAACCCCAATCGTTGAAATGACTGTGGAAGATTTTACGGCAGTAATAACGGTCGATTTAATAAGCCCATTTATTGTTTCTAAAAATGTAGCTAAAGGAATGATTCAGCGTGGTGGTGGTAAAATTATCAACATATGCTCGATGATGAGCGAGTTGGGAAGAGATTCTGTAAGTGCTTATGCTGCTGCAAAAGGCGGTTTGAAAATTCTTACCAAAAATATGGCTACCGAATGGGCTAAATTTAATATTCAAACCAACGGAATCGGACCAGGTTACTTTGCAACTAGTCAAACAGCTCCAATTAGAGTTGACGGACACCCATTTAATGATTTCATTATTAGCAGAACACCCGCTGCTCGATGGGGAGATCCAGAAGATTTACAAGGTGCTGCCATTTTCTTATCTTCCAAAGCAAGTGATTTTGTAAACGGTCACATACTTTATGTAGATGGAGGAATTCTTGCTACTATTGGAAAACCTTCAAATGAATAACAACTGTTTTAAAAATAAATTAATTATTTTTAACCATTATTTAAAGTTAGAATTCAAAAAATAAATAACAGACCTTTTATGAAAAGTATGAAATCCTTATATCTTCTTTTATTGCTTTTGCCAGTTGTACTTTTGTCTCAAACCAAAGCGACAATAACTATTCAGAACAACTCTGAATTTACTAGAAATGAATCTGTTGTGTCAATCAAATGGAAAACTATTTTGTCTCATTACCCACAAATAGATTCGACTAATTTTGTTGTAGTTAATTCGGTGACAAAAAAACAAGTTCCGTTTCAATTAGAACACAAAGGACTTGCAGGTATTCAAAACTTATTGGTGCAAGTAAGTGTTAAAGCTAAATCCTCTCTTAGTCTTTTGATTAAAAAAGGAAAACCAAATGTGTTTCAGACTAAAACGTATGCGCGTTTTGTTCCCGAAAGATATGATGATTTTGCTTGGGAAAATGATCGTATTGCATTTAGAGTTTACGGAAAAGCACTTGAAGGCAGAAGTGATAATGCCTATGGTTTAGATGTTTGGGTAAAACGTACAGACAAAATGGTTGTAAACGAGCGTTATAAGCGAGGAGAATATCACCTTGATCACGGTGACGGTTTAGATTATTACAAAGTTGGTTTTACCTTAGGTGCTGGAAGTATGGCTCCTTTCGTAAAAGATTCTGTTTATTATTCTGCTAATTATCATCGTTGGAAAACATTGGATTTGGGAGTATTGCGTACTTCTTTCCAATTAGAATATGATAGTTGGAATGCTGCTGGAATTAAAGTGAAATGCACCAGAACTATTTCATTAGATGCAAATTCACAACTCAACCGTATAGAAAATGTTTATACTTTTGAGGACAATAACAGTCTTCCAGTAGCCGTAGGATTGGCCAAAAGACCTGAAACAGGAGTTCTTTCTTTAAACGAGCAACAAGGTATTATGGGATATTGGGAACCTGCACATGGTCAAGATGGAACAACTGGTGTTGGTGTTATAATGAATGATGAAGTTAAAGGCATGTTGGTAAAAAACAATCAAATAGTAGCCTTAACAGCAGTAAAAAATAATGAACCTATCGTATATTATGCTGGCGCTGTTTGGGATAAAGCTGGAAAAATAACCAATGCAACACAATGGTTTGATTATTTGAATGTTTTCTCAAAAGAATTAAAAAATCCGTTAGTGGTAACTATAAAATGATTCATTCAAATTAAATGTGCTGACGATGAAATAGGTGTTTCTTTTCTTTATGAAAGAACTATGCTATTTTAGAGATAAAAGCTTTTTTATGAGCGTTTTTTTATTTTCTAATGAGCATATATCCTGTATAAAATCAAGCATTTGGTTCGATTTTAAATCTATATGGCCCACCAAGAAACTTCAACAGAAATGTTGGAGTTTTTTTTTGCTCTTATTTTTTTAAGTTAACTCTGGACCAATGGAGGATCAAGTCCAAAACGGATCATAACGAAAACCTGTGGAGTATCAAAAATTTTTTTAGTTATAAATTAATATAATTGTTCCAGAGATAATTAAAACTACCCCTATGATTCCGATCGTGCTTATCTTTTCATTCAAAAAGATTACTGATAGAATTATGGCGATAGCAACGCTTAATTTGTCAACGGGTGCAACTTGTGAAACTTTTCCAACTTGTAAGGCTTTAAAATAGAATATCCAAGAAAGCCCTGTCGCAATTCCTGAAAGACAGAGAAAAATTAGGTTTTGCTTTGTTAGCGTATAAAATGTTGCTGTCCCACCCCGAAAAAAGGCAATTCCCCAAGCAAGAATCAAAATAATGACAGTCCTTATCGCTGTCGCAAGGTCAGTATCAACTCCTTTGATACCTACTTTGGCAAAAATTGCCGTTAGTGCCGCAAAAAAAGCAGAGAGTAATGCGAAAATCCACCACATAATTTATTATTTATTTACTAATTAGGTAAAATTACAAAATATCTTTATCCAGTTTTAGGGATAAATAATTTAAATGATTACTTCTTGAAGTAAACTAATTTTTAAAAACAATCACATAAACGAAAAACTTCAAATAAAGCATCGATAAATTCGTTAAATTTTCCAAGTTTTCCTCAACTAAGCAGACCACAGCAAATAATTTGGTTATTTTCTTTGATTTCTGTTGCTTCTGAATCGCTTGCCATTACTCGACTCATCTACGATAACATCGTTATATTGTTCAGCTACAACTTTTTTTTAATGGATTAAAAATATTTGTTGATGTTTTAAACGATTTTTTTTTGAAATAATTTTTTATATCGAAAAAATCATTAATTTAGCCCTACCGGAACAGAACAGCATAATACTTATGAACGAACAGAAATTTGCTTTTAGTATTAATCACGAAAGTGACATCCCGAAGTATCAGCAATTGGTAAATTCGATTAATAATGCTATTGCAAAAAAACTTATAAATAAAGGCGACTTACTGCCTTCAGTGAATACTATTTGCAAAGAAAACAAGCTTTCAAGAGACACAATTTTTAAAGCCTATTCGATTTTAAAAGATCAAAAAGTCATCGAATCCGTTCCTAACAAAGGCTATTATGTAGCGGGTGATACTAGGAAAGTGCTTTTGGTTTTGGATACCTTTAAGGCTTATAAAGAAGTTTTGTATCATTCGTTTGTGAACAATTTGCCCGATAATATTATTACGGACGTTCAGTTTCATCATTATAATATAGATAATTTTAAAACCATCATCAATAATAGTAAAGGAAAGTATTACAAATATGTTGTGATGAATTTTGATAATAAGGAGGTGTCTTCTGTTTTGAACATTATTCCTAATGAAAAAATTTTGTTGATTGACTGGAATATTCATTCAAAACCGAAGAGTAATTATGTGTTTCAGGATTTTGGGAAAGCCTTTTATGAATCTTTGAAAGAGGCTTTAGATTTATTTAGAAAATACAGCGCCATTCATTTTATCTATCCTGATTTTACCAATCATCCGATCGAAACCGTTGATTTTTTCAAAAAATTTTGCAAAGAATTTGAGTTTGATTTTAAGATTTTAACCAATCCTAAGAACTTCAGTGTTGAAAAAAATATTGCCTATATCGGAGTAAGTGATCGAATGCTTGGGCTGTTTTTAGAACAATGTCGAGAAAAGGATTTTGAACCCGGAAAAGACGTTGGCTTTTTATCTTATAATGAAACACCGATGAAGAAATTTATTTACAAAGGAATTTCGGTGGTTTCAACAGATTTTAAGGAATTAGGAACAAAAGGAGCCGAATTTATCACGAAAGACGAACCGATGCAATATTATGTATCGACAAATTTAATAATTAGAGAATCATTATAAATTATGTATTACATTGGATTTGATATAGGAAGCTCTTCGGTGAAAGTGGCAATCGTAGAAATAGCCACAGGAAAAAGCATTGGCGTAGTGCAAGAGCCGGAAACCGAAATGAGTATGCTCGCCTTAAAAAATGGTTGGGCAGAACAAAAACCAGAAGATTGGTGGCAACATTCCTGCAATGCAGTGGCCAAATTGAAGAAGAAATTCAATATCTCAAG
>JBBQSZ010000171.1:0-4484 GCA_038234745.1 Flavobacteriales bacterium
TACGTCTAAATTAAAATCAGTTCCCGATAAATTCTTTTTTTCTAAAACAGTTTGACCAATAATTGAAATAATTTTTAAAGTTCCGTTTTCAATTGAATTGGAAAGATTAATATTTAAATGAGAAGTTGTTGGATTAGGATAAACAGCAACATTTGATTGATTTAAGTTCGTAATCCCTAAAGTTGTTGGCTGATTGATTTTAATAAGATATCCTGTTCTTGCCAAAAACAACGAACCATTAGAATCAATAGCTAATGAACGTAAATCCTTCCAGGTTATTCCTAACGGAGCCCCTAAAAAAGCCCACACAAACTCACCATTTTGATTAAGTTTTAAAAAATAACAACTGCCACTTGCCCCACCAACTAAATTATAAACCCCTGGACCAGGGTCAAAATCAACCGCTGCATTTCCATATTCTTGAAAAACTCCTATCGAATATACATTGTTATTAGCATCTATTTGAAGATCATAAGGATAATCTAGATTTGTTGTTGATGGAATACTTTTTGCCCATACAAAATTGCCACTGCTGCTTAATTTAAGTATAAAGCCATCATTATAATAAATGTTCCCTCCATTCCCTAAAGTGGGCGTTAAATTATAAACTCCATCATCAGGATCAAAATCAACCGTCGTAATATAAGTCCCACTTAAATAAATATCATTATTAGAATCAATTGCTATACTTTGAATGTTGTCTTCAAAACCTGCACCGATTTTTTTTCCAAAAATAAAATTACCTGAGGGATCTAATTTTACAACAAAAAAATCTGTAGAATAAGAGGTAGAAGTAACATTAGAAACAGCTGCTCCAGGATCTAAATCAGAAGTTCCTGAAAAATTACTTGCCATAATTATATTATTGTCTGAATCGGTTGCAACAGCATTAAATTGGTTGGTATTAGAGCCAATTGTGAAATCTTTTTGCCAGATAAGTGTTCCAATATTATTAAATTTGGCAATCGTTGCTGATGTTGAATTTAAAAGAGCACTTACAATTGCATTTGAATTTGAATCAATTTTAATACTTAAACCTTTACTCCAAACTGCTCCTATATTATTTGCCCATACAAAATTGCCATTTGTATCTAACTTAAGTATAAACATAGTGTCGTATTCTGTACCGAAAAAAGTAAACCCTTGTAAAGAAGAAGTTGCTGTTCCTGGGTCAAAATCATTTGTAGATACAAAAGAACCTGTTGCATAAACATTTCCAGCTGTGTCAATAGTAATAGCTTGAGGTCTGTCAACACCATTAGTTCCTATTGATCCAAATGTTTTTGCCCAAACAAAATTGCCTGAGGTGTCATATTTAGTGATATAATTACTACAAGTAGTATTGCCTGCTGTGAGGTTAGCAACTGCAGAACTTGCATCAAAATCTTTGGTTCCACTAAATTTACCTAAAGTATAAATGTTTCCTTGTGCGTCTGTAGCATTATATGTAAATGAACCTTGTGGTGATGTTGCATTGTAATCGTTGTAATTTCGAATCCATTCAATGTTTGGCGCTTGTGAATTAGCTATCGTACTGAAAGCAGTAAAAATTAATAATACTATTTTTTTCATATTTTGTTATTTAACGTATTTGGGACAAAAATATAATTTTTACTAGCGCAGAAAAATACGCTAAACAGCGTATTTTTTTTGTGTATCAGCATTTAATTTTGATACTAGATCTTAATCTTTTAACAGCTGTAACAACTTAACAATTAAAAGATTAAATAGCAAAAATTTATTAGTCAAGTAACTGAATTATAAGTTTTTGTTTGCGAAAAAATAATAAAACCTAAAAGATGAAATCACAACATATAATATTGATTTATCCTTGATGTTATTTTCTTATCTTGTAAAAATTGTGTTTCTGCTATAAAATAGTATGCTGTTGATTTCAGTTTAAAAGCATTAAAACCCTTTTGATCTGAAATAATTTTTAAGGTTAAATAAGATTGTCCTTTTGTAGGCGAAAGTTTAATTTATAAGTTCCTCATTAAAAATCTTTTAAATATTTTTCTTCGATACCCAAGCTAACTAAATTACCTCTGTAAGCAGCTTTGAAAGTTGGCCAAGTAGGATCGTTAAAAGCCTCCAACTCTTTACTTCGGTTTTTAATTATAGCATAGATTTTATTTCTTTCTGTTATGGCATCCATTAGTAAGTCACTGTAAGCTGAATTAGTTATTGATTGATCTTTTACGTCTTTCATTTTATTATTTATCTCATGCCAATTTTTCAAACAAACTTTAATTTCGTCTGTCGTAATGCGAATTAATTTCATAAAAGGTCGGTTAGGATCTCTTTCTTCAGCTTGTTTAGGCGGTGCAATAAAAACTATTTTTTTTACTCGTTCTACACCTTCAATAGCTGGTTTAAAATCCGGTTTTAATTGAACCATTTTGTCGTAATCAATTAAGGCTTCTGCATATTTATTTTGCATTTCGTAAATAACACCGCGTCTGAAATAAAATGTGTTTGCTTTATTTCCTAACATATTGATTACCGCTGTAAAATCTTCAATAGCACCTTTGTAGTCTTTGAGTTCTCCTTTACAAATACCTCTTAATCCCAGTGAAATTGTATCTTTTGGCATTAATGCAATCGCTTTTTCGGAGTTTGAAATTGCATCTGCATAATTTTTTTGTTTATAATTTTGAACAGCAAGTTTTCGATAATATTTATTGTCAAATAGGGAAATATTATTCTGATTGTCAGTTGTTTTCGAACTATTTTGTATTCCAATATCATTAACTTTTAATAATTCTATTTCGAATATTACGTTTGAATTTGGCTTGATAAGTTTTCCAGATCCTTGACTTCCGTAAGCTAGGTTTGCAGGTATATAAAAAATGTATTTAGAACCAATAGGCATTAAGGTGATGCCTTCTGACAGTCCTTTAATCATAGCGCTAAGCAATGACTCTAGTGGCGTCCCTCTTTTATAAGAATCGTCGAACACCGTTCCGTCTTGCAAGGTGCCTTTGTAATGAAAAGTTACTCTGTCGGTAACAATTGGTTTTATTCCGCTGCCATGAGTTATGATTTTGTATTTTAAATTTGAACTTGTAGTGATTAATTCATTTTCATTTTGCGCAAAGCAAAAAAAGTGAATCGATAAAATAAAGATCAATAGTTTAGTGTTTTTCATGTCTCTTATTTAAAGATTAATTATTTGGTTTTTGTGATTACTTTATGCTGTTTCAATTTTAAAAATTAGGATTAGTATCAGTTTTGCGATGTTTGATTTTTTGTTTTTAATTCAAAATAATACTTAATATAGTTCATTGTTGTCCGATAAAAAAGAAGCCAAAAAGATGGCTTCTTTAAATGAATCGTAAATTTGTGTTTCGACATACAAAATACGATGAGTAAAAGTAATTATTTTTCTAGTAAATCTGTTTTCGGACAGCTGATTTCTTTAATTGACGATTCAATTATAAAAAAAGAGGTCAAAAAATGTGATTCGGATAGATATACCAAGAAGTTTACGACCAAAGATCATTTAATAAGTATGCTTTTTTGTTCGTTTTCAAAGTGTACATCGCTTCGAGAAATATCGGGTGCAATGCTTGGTTTATCAGGAAAGACGAGTAGTTTTCAGTTAAACCATATTCCAAAGAGGAGTACATTATCCGATGCAAACAAGAATAGAGATGTTTTGGTTTTTGAAAATATTTATCATCAATTACTCAAGCAATATGGTGGATTTTTATCGGACAGCCGAATTAAAGAAGTCATAAAAAAGCAGGTCAAAATTTTTGACAGTTCGACAATCAGCCTTTTTAAAGACATTATGGGTTGCGTTGGTAGAAATCCTAAAAGTGGAAAAAGAAAGGGCGGAATTAAGGTTCACACAGTTGTCAATGCTGATGAAATTGTACCGAGTTTGGTTTGGTTTAGCGAGGCTAAAACACACGACCATAATTTTTTAGAAAAACTAAACTGTGACGAAAACACGATTTATATTTTTGATAAAGGATATAATGATTACAAGGCTTTTGAGCATTTTACTGCACAAAAAACAGGTTTTGTAACTCGAATAAAAGACAATGCATCGTATCGAAAAATTGAAGATTTAGATATTGAAGAACGAATTCATAATGGAGTTTTAAAGGATGAAATAATCGAAATTGATGTGAAAAATAATAAAGAAATAACCCAATTACGACTGCGAAAAGTAACTTTTTATGACCGTGTAAACAAACGAGAATTTGAGTTTTTAACTAATTTGTTTGACTTACGAGCCGATTTAATTGCGGGGTTATACAAAATTAGATGGCAAATTGAGTTATTATTCAAGCAGCTAAAACAAAACTTCCCATTAAAATATTTCTTGGGAGATAATGAAAACGCTATCAAAATACAGATTTATTGCGTTTTAATCGTCAATTTATTATTAGCTGTAATCAAAAAGAAATTAAAAAGAAGTTGGGCATTTTCAAACTTGGTAAGTTTTTGTAAAATTCATCTTTTCAATTACATTA
>JBBQSZ010000172.1:0-4459 GCA_038234745.1 Flavobacteriales bacterium
AATCTGTGAGTTGTTTTACAATTCCTTCATCGGTCAAAGTTCCGTTTATATGCCAAAAAGGCATGGGTTTAAATTCTGTAGTTGGATTTTTAAACCCTTTCAATGTTACTGAATTTTCTTGCGCTTTAATATTCGTAATACAACAAAGAAAAAGCAGTGAAAATAATGAAATTTTAAAATTCATAATAGGTTGTGAAATAAAATATTTACTAATATTTAAATTGAATATAGAAAAGTTAATACACTTACAATCCTAATATTTTTTTGTTTAATTCTGAATTGACTGAAGAAGCTGCAAAATCATCAAATGCTTTTTCTGTGACTCTTATAATGTGATCTTTTATAAATGCAGCACCTTCTTTTGCTCCGTCCTCTGGATGTTTGATGGCACATTCCCACTCAAGTACTGCCCAGCCTTTGAAATTATAAGTTGCTAGTTTGCTAAAGATGGATTTAAAATTGACTTGTCCGTCTCCCAATGATCTGAATCTTCCTGCTCTATTTTCCCAATTTTGATACCCACCGTAAACTCCTTGCTTGCCCGTTGGATTGAACTCCGCATCTTTAACGTGAAACATTTTAATACGTTCGTGATAAATATCAATATAGCTTAAATAATCCAGACATTGCAAAACAAAATGAGAAGGATCATACAATAAACAAGCTCTAGGATGTTGATGTACTTTATCTAAAAACATTTCATAACTCACACCATCATGCAAATCTTCGCCAGGGTGAATTTCATAACACACATCAACTCCAGCTTCATCGAATGCATTTAAAATGGGTGTCCACCGTTTGGCCAATTCAGTAAAACCCGCTTCCACCAATCCAGCTGGGCGTTGCGGCCAAGGATAAACAGTATGCCATAAAAGCGAACCGCTGAAAGTTGCGTGTGCATTTATTCCCAGATTTTGTGAAGCTTTTGCTGCGTATAATAGTTGTTGCACTGCCCATTTGGTGCGTTCTTTTGGATTATTATGCACGTTGACTGGTGCAAATCCATCAAAAAGTAAATCGTAAGCAGGATTTACCGCTACTAATTGTCCTTGTAAATGGGTAGATAATTCGGTTATTTCGAGTCCCATTTCGTTTACAAGTCCTTTTATTTCATCTGCATACGTTTGGCTTTCGGCTGCTTTTTGCAAATCAAAATATTTGGGATCCCAAGTAGGGAGTTGTATTCCTTTGAATCCTAAGTCTTTTGCCCATTTGCAAATTGATTTTAAATCGTTGAAAGGGGCATTATCCCCTAAAAATTGTGCTAAGAAAATGGCTGGTCCTTGAATATTTGTCATGTCTTAATTTTTTAATCCACATTAAAATTAGAACGAAAAATCAATCCATTTCTGGTCACTTTTTCCTGATTCTATTGCCTTTTCTATAAAAGCCATTCCTCTTACTCCCTCCTCAACACTTGGAAAATCTAAGTATTCAGGTAGTAATGGTTGTCTATTTATTTCGGCTTTTATCGTGAGTGCAAAGTTTCGATAGAGATTCGCAAAAGCTTCTAAATATCCTTCTGGGTGTCCGGCTGGGGTTCGGGTATTGTGCTGTGCCAAAGACCCCAAATACGAATTTCCTGTTCGTAAAACCTGCATCGGTTTATCCAATGATTTTAGATTTAAAGTATTAGCATCATTTTGCTGCCATTCTATCCCTCCTTCTTCTCCGTAAACTCTAATTTTTACATTATTTTCTTCGCCAGCTGCCACTTGCGTCGCAAATAAAATTCCGGATGCACCATTATTAAATTTCAATAATATGGAACCATCATCGTCTAAAATTCTGGAACTTGCAATAGTATTTATATCGGCATTTAACTTCGTAACTTGTAAACCGGTAATATATTCCGCCAGATTAAAAGCATGTGTGCCAATATCTCCCATCGCATTGGAGATGCCACTTTTTTTAGGATCGGTGCGCCAAGAAGCTTGTTTATTCTCTGAAGTTACGACTAATTTGCTCAGCCAACCTTGTGGATATTCTACATACACTTTTCTTATTTTCCCGAGTTTGCCTTCTGCTATTTGTTGTTTTGCTTCTTTTATCATTGGATAACCGGTGTAAGTATGGGTCAAACAAAGTCGTTTTCCACTTTGCAGAGCGATTTTTTTAAGTTCTTTGGCTTCAGCTAAAGAAATAGTCATTGGTTTGTCCAGAATGACATGAAAACCAGATTCCATCGCTAGTTTTGCGGGATCAAAATGAGCAAAATTAGGTGTAACAATACTCACTACTTGAATCCGTTCTTCCACTGGTAGTTTGAGTTCACTATCAAACATTTCTTGGTAAGAACCATAACATCTACTGGATTCTAATCCTAATTCTTTTCCGCTTTCGATTGAAATTTCGGGATCACTACTAAAAGCACCACAAACGAGTTCATAATGTCCATCCATTTGAGCAGCAATTCGGTGTACGGAGCCTATAAAAGCACCTTTACCACCACCAATCATTCCGAGTTTTAATTTTTTTGACATCATAATTTAAGAAAAAATGTTAATACCTAAAAGTCCTAACTCCAGTAGTTGGATAAGTCAAGCTATGGTTGAAGCTACGTTTTCAATTCATACTTGTATCGGCATTACTATATGCTCACACCAACAATACAATGTCTTTCGACTTTGACGTATATTGATAATTATTTTTTATTGGATTTATATTCTAAAATAACGCTTGGAATAATTCTTACAGGTCCTAATAAACCAGAACTCATTAATGGATCATTGGCTTTATAGAAACCCGCAGTTGTAAAAGTAGTTCTTTGCCCAGCAGGCATCGGCTCATTATTGGTGTACCATTCTGGCATTTTACCAACTGGCGAATTACCTTCTAGCTTATAACCTCCATTTTGTATAGGATATCTTTCATCGCCAATTAATCGGTTGGACCACTGATTGGTGACTTCAATTTCTAGTTTATTATCTCCCGCCACAAGGTATTTTGTTACATCAATTTGGAAAGGAGCAATCCATAAAACGCCTAAATCTTTTCCATTTATTTTTACTTGAGCCACGATACTTACTTCACCCAAATCCAAAAGGTATGCAGTGTCTTTTTTAATGAAATCTTTCGCTAGATTGATTGTTTTAGAATAGGTTGCCGTACCCGAATAGTATTTTATACTGTCTTTTGAATAGTCTTTCCAATCGGTTAATTTTTTGAAATCTTCGGTTCCGCCAAAACCTTGTTCCTTTTTAAACTTCACCGACCAATTGCCTTTAACTTCATAAGGTTTAGAAACGGCATCTACTTTAAATTTCCAAGAATTTCCATCAGACAAAGCGATATCATAAGTTCCATTTTCGGTTACTTTTGCCTTAATCGTATTGGAATTGGTTACTGAAAAATCGATGTTTTTATAGTCTTTTTCAGGATTTACCGTTACTACTTCTTCTGTTTTAGGTTTAAAAATTACAAAAAAGGATTGCTGTGGTAATACATTGATTGACATATTAGTAAATCCATCAGTTTCTTCATATTGAGCAATCTTTTGAATGCTACCATCCATCGGATTCCATATTTCTGGAATTTTGTTTTTTATAGCAAATTTAATTTTTAACGTTTGCGCAATGGTATCTGGATTGAAGCTAAAATAAATATCAGTATCGCCAGATTTTCGATGTAAAAAGTTCATTTCTTCTTTTCCTGAAATTAGTAAATCGGGAGTGATTTTTATTTTCGAAAAAATAGTTTTCCAATCATAACCAGCAAAAGTTTGTTTGCTTCCCCAAATTTCTTTAACTAATTGATTAAATTCAGTTTGATCCTCTTTTGAAGCAACATAGCCAAGCAAAGCGACTGGTTTGTCTCCAATAATCACCGCTCCTTTTTTAGAAAGTTCAGCCAATCTTCGCAGTGTTTTCAATCGAATTTTATCCGAATTTTGAAGTACCAATGCTTTATAATTCGTTCCTTCTGGAAGTACCAATTTATTATTTTGAACATCTATTCTATTCAATAATACATCGCTGTTTACATTATCAAAATTGATTCCGTTGGGCAATGTAGGCTTCAATGTTTTTTTAGTAAACGATCCATTTGGTGCTTGATCGCCAACAAAAACTAATAAATCCGAAACGGGATTTCCTTCTCTCAATAAATAAGCACCACGAGCAATATAGGTAAACCAAGCCGAACCAGCATTGTACCACCAGGTTTGGGTTCTGTCCATATGAAAACCCCATTTGTTCATGGTCATTCCTGGCTCTACATGTGTATTGGCTTGATGCGCAAATCGGTGGAACATAAATTCATTAATTCCCAATGCCCAAGCTTCATCTCCAGTGGCTTTTGCCAAGGCAGGATTTCCTTTCCAATTGATTTGCGGTGTTGTGGTAAAGGATTCTGCCGAAATTACTTTCTTACCATAAATATGTGCTGACGAAATGGGTGAAGCCACTTGATCTATTTCTCTGTTCATCCAGAATTCACCCATTGGCATATCGGCTTTACT
>JBBQSZ010000173.1:0-4429 GCA_038234745.1 Flavobacteriales bacterium
TATCATTAGGGCAAAACTGAACCTCGCCTGAATAATACCCATTTATATCTTTTTTAGATATCTTAATATTCCATGTTTTATATATTTCATCAGCAACAAATTCAATTTCAGTAGTGATTTTATTAACCCCTTTTTCACTAATTTGTACTATAAAATCGGATACAATAACTTCATCTATTTTAGCAATTATTTCTACTTTTTTATGTTCCTGTAAAATTATTGTTACTGCTCCAATCTGATTTTCGGGAATTACAGGAACATTTTCCGAAAACAAACTATCTCCTTTTTTGGCCGAAACAGTCCAACGCTCTTTGAGTTCAAGTCCTGAAAAAGTAATCGAATTATTTGTAACTGTTTTAGCTTGTTGATAGCTATTGCAATTACAAATTATTTCAGGTTCTGTTATGATTGTTCCGTCTTTCCTTTTAATTTCGAGAGTAACAATTTTTTCTTCGCCTCGAAGTTCAATTTCTTCTATAGAAACAGTGCGTTCATAATCATTTACATTAATATATTCAGAGCTGATTTCATTACATTTTCCTTTTTGTATCTCCTTTTTAAAATATGGTTTTGCCCAGATAATTTCTATCTCATTTTTTCGCCTGATTTTGCTTTTATTTGATCGTGTGCTACCATCAACCTTAACATCAATCCTAACACCACCTTTTGCACTAGTGTTGAAAAATAATGTGTATTTGGGATTTTCTAAATCAATTTTTCCTGTTAGGTCAACAGAGTGCTTTAAATGACTCAAAGGATTTTTTGGACTTTCTTGCCAATCTCTGTTTACAAAAAACACTTGTCTATAACCGATGTATTCTTCCTGAAAGGGAGCATCGAAATATTTTGGAAGTTCGGTATCGGAAGAATAATAAACGAAAGCATCAGCTGTATTGCCTGGCTGTATGTTTTCGACATTATCGGAAGAAATATTGCGAAGTTTAATATCGTAACTATTTACAAGCGAAGTAAATAATGTCCAATCTTCTTGCTTTTTATCAAGATAATAATCAGGACAATAATTCTGACAATATGTTTTTACGAGTTCATCTAACAATATTTTTACTTCAACACCCAATAATTTTTTATCATTTGGTATATAAATAGAAAAACCAACATTGCCTAAAAAATTTCGTTGAACATCTTGAACAATAACATATTTTGAAAAAATACACCCACCATTTACAAATGCTATTGAATAGAGATTTTTTCCAAGAAAGTTCCCAGCATTTCTGTCAATGAGTATGATATCCCCCGCAAATTGAAAAAACTCGGTTGGTGTAGGTTTCGGGTACAGGACATTGTACCCATCTTTTCTAGCTTGAACAAATAACTTCATTCCTGTTTACTTGTTAAATACTTCTAAAATATTTTTTTTACTCACGGATATTCTATTCATTAGGATTTCAACAAATGCCGCAGCGGCAGTACCATCGAAATTGCATATTTGTTGAAAATAAACTTTACCCAAAGAAAATGGTTCAACAGTCAATTTCCCTGCATTAATACTATTTTTTTTACAATTATCTTTCAGAGTATTAATGAATGCATTATAGCTTTTATCATTCAAATGTTTTATTGCATACTCCACTCTTTTGGTGACATGTATGCAATTTCCTTCTTCATCCGTTAACAAATCGCTTTTAGTAAGAACTACAAAAATGGCATCTGTCGTTTTACCGAAAACTTGATTGTTCTTAAAATAAGTAGATGCGGCTGCCAAATAGTCGCTTTGTGTAAGCCCATTGCCATCTGGCTTATTTTCTCTATTATAATCAATAAAGAAAAAGTGAATTTTTCGGTTATTATTACTCAAAAAACTATTTAATGAATTGAAAGTGTTTACATGAGATTGGGTAGGCAATTCCTGTCCTCCATTTTTGTAAAAGAAACATTTGAATATTTCTCCACTAAGTTCAATTAGCGAAATAGAACGACTGTTTTTTTCGTGTGGTCGTTTGAGAGTAAACGGCAAATATTGGGTAGTTTCAACAGGACTTGGTGCGGGCAAATAATCATTGGCATCACCGTCATCGCTAAAAATATTTTTAAGTTGATTAGCATAAAGATATCCGGGACCTGTGGCAATATTTAAATAACCTTTTTTTTCAGCTATTTGAAGAATAGCTCCTAGGGCGCAGGTCTTGCCTGAACCTGTTCCACCCCAAAAATATACTTCGGTGTAACCGGCAGGAATTGAGGTTGGAGTTTGCCCAATTTGAAGATTTGGAGTTTGTATATTGCCTAAATTATCAATAGCGGATTTAGGAATACCGCACTTTATTAGGTCTGTTTCTGTAAAAGTACCATTTTGTAAATATTTGTAAATTTGAATTGGGGCATAAGAGTTCGGATTACGACGGATTTTATCTAAAATCTTTTGCTTTTCAGCTTGGGCATTTACTCTTTGTTGCTGTAAATTGTCAATTTTTTGTTTTGCTTCCGAGACATACTTACCTGAAGGATAATTTGTGATATAGTCGGAAAGCATACTCTCATTGCCGTAGCGTGCTCTTTCCCACGCAGCATCTTCTTCTTTTTCACTTTTTGTTTGTAAAGCAACTATTGCTTTGCGCATGCTTGCATCTAAATTGCCTGTATTTCTTAAATCGTCTAGTGTAATTATTTTTTGATTGATAAATCCAAAAAGCTGGTCTGCAGTAAAATCATCATTATGCTGTAAAATATAATTTCTATCCATCTGTATTTTAGTTTTATGTTTAAATTAAAGTTCGTTACCTGTGCTTTTTCCAACTCCTAAAACAGCTTTAACTCCAAGAAATCTAGTGTGTCGCCTCGTAGCGATCCACGACAGCAGCATCAGCAAATATGCCAGAACGGCTAATCCTACTGAAAGCGGTGTTGGCTTGCCCAATGTCGTAAAATGTTTTTTTACGTTGTCAAATGAAAGAGAATACTCAAAATTGGAAGCTTGCTCTCCTTGTTCCCGAACTGTTGAAAGCTCTACTAAAGTTTTAAGCCAGTCACTTGATTTTTGCTCAACTTCGTTCACTACGTCTACAATGCCTATGGGTTTCCATCCGGTTATTTTATTTTTTGCATCTGAAAGCCAGATTGTAGCAACTTCTTTTATTCCATTGTTTTTGATTTTATCTGAGTAGTTGGTCGGAAACAAATCGGCATGAACGGTAAACATTTTGTTTTCAATCTGTTTGATGTCAGTAACGCCACTGTTTACGAAACCATAGCTGGCATATACGCTTGGGTTTGTGTTTTTTGCAGCTGTAACGCTTCGTAGGGTACTTCTGTAAAGGTTTTCGCGGTTTACAGCATAGCGCTCGTATTCTGCAAACATATTTTGGGCTTGTGTAATATTTGAAGAAAGTTTGTTTTGGATTTCTGACTTCTGACTGGAAACTACAAAAAAATGCGGAAATGGTGAGTAAGCAAAGAACAATGTCAAAACAGTAAACAAGACCAGCACAATTATTTCCCATATAAAACAGGTTTTGAAATTGCCATTTGTATGTTTCAGAAGTTTTGCAACAAGTGCAGTCCCACTCAACAAAAAGGAGATAATTACCGCCAAAATGATACTTTGATATGTATTACCCAGAGTATAAAAATTTGTACTGAGAAAGCATACAAACCCAAATGGTATTGCAGCGACCAGGGTAATCACATCGGCTAATGAAAATTTTGTTTTATTCATATTATTTTCCAATTTCTAATAGGTTATTAGAATATTTAATAGTTTATCTGCTATTTCTAATCTTTATCAATTCATTATTTACTCTTTCCAATTCCTGCTGCAGGCGGTCGCGTTCCTGTTCTAATTGTAAACGTTTATTATTTGCAGGCGGAATGTTTGGATTTTGAAGATTGTTCCCTGTTGCTCCCAAAGTAAATGAGCATATTTGAATTGTGTTATCTTCTTTTTTTATTACACCATTGAATTCATCTGTTTTTCCGCCATACTTAACTTTAACATTGTAAGGTGTTTCGTCAATCGAAGTTTCATGTCTGCGGTAATACAAAAGATAAATATTATACGTTCCATTCGGCGCGCTACCTGGTTCCCAATAAATGTTTTCAAATGGAGTTTTGCTGTCAGGATATTCTACATTCATATCAATTTCAAGTTGACCGCCACTTGTTACTCTTTTATTTTTGAACCAAACTGTTTCTCCTTGTGGATCAGTACAGCACAAATCTATGTCATTGTAATTATTCCAAGTTAAAAGTACTTGAACATCACCGATTGAAGGTTTTGGAGTACAATCAACTACTTCGCCGGATTTAACATTTTGCAAGGCTTTATCCAACTGGATTAACTTGCCTATATTACCTTGAGTAGATAACCCTGTGGATTGTAAAATACAAATAATTTGTTTCGTTGTGAGAGCGTTATTAATACTTTTCATAAGAGCCACAGCACCAGTAACAATGGGAGCTGCCATACTCGTAC
>JBBQSZ010000174.1:0-4368 GCA_038234745.1 Flavobacteriales bacterium
CAATAAAGTGAGGTCAAGCAAAGGATTACTTGTCCATATTTTTGGAAAAATAGCATCAGCTTTTATAAATCTAATTTTTTAACCCTTGATTCGCATTAATAACTAAAGGATACCACTTATGAAAACTACAGTATCGGTTCTCTTTTACATTAAGAGAACTAAAATCAACACAGAGGGCGTTTGTCCAATTTACACAAGAGTCACCATAAATGTCAAACGATTTGAATTCAGCTGCAATAAATTCATCAGTCCTGATAAATGGTCTATCGAAGGAGCGAAAGCCAAAGGTAATACGGAAGAAGCCCGTACAATTAATGCACATCTAGATCATATAAAATCAAAAATAAATAATGCGGAAAAAGTATTAATCAAAAAAGATGTTATTGTTAATTCTGAAAACCTCAAAAACCAGTTGCTTGGCGTTCAGGAACGCGAACACCTCCTGATCCCAATCTTCGAAGAACACAACCGAAAAGTCGAAGAGCTACTTGGAACCGAGTACGCTCCAGGAACACTCGAACGCTATAAAACATCCTTAAAACATACCAAAGACTTCCTTTTCTGGAAGTATAATGTATCAGACATCAACATCGAAAAAATTGATCACGCTTTTATTACCGAATATGAATTCTATTTGCGTAGCGTTCGAAAATGCAATAATAATACAGCGGTTAAATATGTCAAAAACTTCCATAAAATAATCAATCAATGCTTTGCCAATGGTTGGCTCAACAAAGATCCGTTTGCCAATTATAAAGCCAAAGTCAAAGAAGTCATTCGTGAATACCTGTCAGTGGAAGAAATTCAAAGTATGCTCAACAAAAAGTTCGTTTCCGAACGTTTAGAATTAGTACGAGATATTTTTGTTTTCAGCTGCTTTACTGGCTTGGCTTATATTGATGTAAAGCAATTAACCAAAAACAATATCAGTATGGGTATTGATGGCAATCTCTGGGTATTTACTACCCGACAAAAAACAGATACAGCATCCAAAATACCATTACTCCCAGCAGCTCAGCAAATCATAAACAAATACGAAGACCACCCTATCAGCGTAAACGAGAACCGCCTACTCCCTATTCTATCCAATCAAAAAATGAACGCCTACCTCAAAGAAATTGCTGATGTGTGCGGAATTACCAAAGAGCTGACGTTTCACATTGCCCGGCACACCTTTGCCACGACTATCACCCTTTCCAATGGCGTTCCCATCGAAACAGTAAGTAAAATGCTTGGACACACCAATTTAAAAACCACCCAACACTACGCCAAAATTCTAGACAGAAAAATTAGTGATGATATGCTAGTTTTAAGAACCAAATTCGAAAACAAAACTCCAGATGAAAAAAGCAAAACAAGTTAATCCTACAATAAAAACACTATGTATTTAGACTATAAACACTTAAAATTGTGTAGTTCATCTAATTTTTAATTTTTATAGTAATTGTCTTAGTAATATTTACTTAATTTACAATACAAATTGAATTTGTTTTGTAATGGGTACTGTTATGCCCCTGACAGTAACGTTTCTTCAAATTCGTTAGGAAAGTCTTATTCCTCATAAATTGAATAGAATGAAACCTAGATACATTTTAGCAACCTACGACAACATTATTTTTCAAATTTTCAATCCACAACAACGGCTAGAAAAGAAAATTATTGAACTACTTAAAAATGCAAATCCCGACTGTTATCTCATTCACAAAGTAACTATCTGTAAAACCAAAAAAGAAATTTCCTTCACATTTAGTGAATCCATTCACTGCCTCCATCCCAATGCCCCCTATTTCGAAGAATACAAGTCCGAACAGCTACACGAAATCGAAGAATATATTCCTATTATTTTAGACAAAATAAAGCTTCAAAACCATCAAATCACCTACCATCTAGTAAAGAACAAGGAAAAAACAATTGTGTACATCCTGGAGTCTAACAACCTCGAAGATTGCAATCCGGAACATCTTTTCTTTTATTATTGTATTCAAGTCTTAAAAACTGAGAACCAAAAAATAATCAAACATACCAAACAAAAGATTTTCAATTGTAAATCCAAAAACCAAATCAAGGAGTACATCCACAAAAAGCAAGTTGTTATTGACAATCTAACACGGCAGCTACTCAAGCAAATTCAACCCAATGATTACAAAGAATTATATCAATTTTCATCCGACGGCAGCACTAAAGATTGTTTAAGAGCTGCCTACATTTATCTCGAAAATCTACACCAGTTTTTAGAAACTGAATATCGAGAATATCTCAACAAAAACGGTTGGGTTCCACTCAAAACCATTCAACAAGAAGCTTTAAAAATGGCCCCAAAACTGGCAGTTGTGAATTCCTTTTTAACTTCAAAAAACGTAAACAAAAATCTTTTTTCTACTACTTTCGATCTTTTGTTTAAAATCAGCAATCACAAAATTTTAGACAAACTTAACTACAAAAATTTCTACTTCTGTTGCTATTTACTTACCTCATTACATTTTCAAATTATCAATAACAACTTACTACTTTCTAACGATTTACTTTGCGAATGGTTGTATGTCTACAATATCAATTCTCTCACTTGTTTTGACTTTATTACCGATAAAATCACAGCTCAAACAAACCTTTTTGAAACCAATAAAGAAAAACTAGACTTTCTATACATTCAGTTGAAAATTTTTAATCAAAAAAATTTAAAAATGAATTCTTGTTTCAAAGAAGGGTTTCCATCAACTAAAGTTCAGCTGACCTCTTGGATAAAGGATGAAATAGAATACTTGTCACGAAACCTAACATTAGAAACAAACACTCTAACAAAAGTGGAAACTAAAGAAAATAAAAACAAAATGGATACGGATTTGTCTGTTGCACAACTTAGTTATATTTTCAGTTTATTTGGGGAATCCGGAATAATAAAAAACCCAAATAATCAAGACCTTTTCCGGTTTATTTCAGAAAATTTAAAAACCAAACACACCAGCCAAATTTCTCTTGACAGCCTCAGTACTAAGTTTTATAGTGTCGAATCTACTACTAAGGAAGCAGTACGAGTAAAAATTATTGAATTATTAAATTTGGCGAAGCTTTAAAACTTGTTTCATTAAGCGCCATCCAAAGCCTTCCATTTGAAGTAATTTAAAATCATCAATACGCAACAATTCAGAAACACTGGCTAGCTTATGCAAACCCATAAAGACTGCTAATTCCGGACTTATCTGTACGTTATTTTCTTTTTCCATACTCCCTTTTTTTAATTCCATTTGTAATGAACCCCAAAACAAATACCTGTCAAAAAACAATATTTTAAATTATTTTTCCAACGGAAAATTTAATTATAATTGTTTAGGTTTAGGGATAATTAGCCAACTAATAATTTATTTTTATTTATTTTCCCCTTATTTCATTGGGGGTTGTTGGGGGTTGTACAACCCCTCCAACTGTTTTGGTATTCTTATTTTTTTTCTATTTGTAGCCTCATTAAAAATTATAAATATGGCTATAGAAAATGACAGTTTCGCGAGTACTGATAAAAACAGAATGTATCGCGAGCAAATTATCACCAAAGACGACCTATTCGAGTTTAGAAAAATCCTGCTCAAGGATCTAAAAGAAATCTTAGAAACCAAAGTCCAACCCCAAAAGCAATGGCTTAAATCCACGGAGGTTCGCAAAATCCTCAACATTTCCCCAAGCACACTCCAAACCCTGCGAGTTAATGGAACGCTAAAGTACACCCTTATCGGAACCACCTTTTACTACAAATACGATGATTTAAACTTGTTATTAAAACAATAAAGTGTTATCCTGAACAAGGATTTATTACTTAATAATTCAATTTAACTAATAATTATTAAAACTCTAACAATGAATTACATAAAACATCTAACAGGTTTTTTCAATAAGTCTAATCAAGATCCGTCCATTAGCCCAACTCACATCAGTTTATACCTAGCTTTATTTCAAAGATGGAACCTCAACCGCTTCAAGAACCCCATCATTATTTGCCGGGAAGAAATGATGAAATGCTCTAAAATTAGATCAAAAGGAACTTACCACAAGTGTATGAGAGAACTCAACGACAAAAACTACATTATTTACAAACCATCCTACAATCCCTATGATGGCACCGAAGTAGTCCTTCCCGATTTATCATTATTTGAAAAACAATCAAAAGAAGCAACAACCAGTTCAAATTTTGAACGAACCGAATCAAAAAACGAACTAGTAATACCTCGAACCAGTTCAAATTTTGAACGAACCAGACTAAAAAATGGCCAAGTTAATGAACAGGTCCAGGTTTGCGAATACCGCAGTATTACTGAAAGATTCCGATACAAATGTGAGCTGAAAAGAATATAGAAACGGCTGCCCTTACCCGAAAATGCC
>JBBQSZ010000175.1:0-4328 GCA_038234745.1 Flavobacteriales bacterium
ATGGTGCTTTGTCTTCCTATGTTTCATATACCCGTAATCAGGATCCCGATTTTGGGAACTTAGAACTTAAAGAGTATTTCGACAATTTTCTTATCTCTCAAATTGATCTGACAGATATCATCTATAATATTCTGGATAAAACGGAGATTAAAGAAATGCACGTTTATAACGGAAGATGGGCAGATGTAAGGCCTATGTTTGATATTGCGATATCCAGAGGAGTTAAAATTCAGGTATTAGAAGCACTTAACGACGGAGTTCGAAACTATTACAAAGAGATTTATTACAATGTTTTACCACAGAATCTTAACTTTAGAACAGACACTATAAATGAGATTTGGGAAACAACTTCCTACACTGATGAAGAGAAGATTAAACTTGCTAATTCATTCTATAATAAACGTAGAAATTCTGAATTAGCCAGTGATACAAAAATTTATACATCAAATCAAATTCACGGTAGTTTACCGGAAAATTGGGATAATAATAAAAACAATATTGTAATTTTTAATTCATCAGAGGATGAATTTGTTGCGTTAGGAAAGGAATATGATTCCTATGCTCTCTTTGATAATCAGGAAGAAGGTATCGATTTCATACTTTCAAGTTTTAGTGATAATGATTCCATTCACTTTTACTTGAGAATACATCCAAATCTGACTGAAGTTAATTTTGGCTATCATAAGAGACTTTTACAATTGGGAAAACGCTTCCATAATTTGACTGTAATACCCGGTGATTCGCCAATAAGTACTTATGCATTAATTGACAGCGCAAACGTAATTGTTGTTTTTACTTCAACAGTAGGTGTTGAAGCTTGCTTCTGGAACAAGCCTACCGTTCTTTTATCAGGTGCAGGTTACTACTACCTGGATGTTGCATATATTCCCCAAAATAAAAATGAAGTAATTAACATTTTGCTGAAAGACTTAAAACCAAAAGATAAACTAGGGGCACTTAAATATGGTTTCTTTTTGATGAATCAAGTCGATAGAACAACTGACATTGACAGAAATCCTAAAAGAATTACTGTATTCGGTAAAGATATCGGAAGTACATTTCCCCACTTAAAAGTACTTAATTCACCTATGGTTTTTAGAATATGTCTTGAACTTTGGATGAGAGTATTACGTCCTGTCTTATACAAATATAGCAAGAAAACAAGCCACATACCAGCAACCGATAGAAAAATATTGTATAAGGACTAGTAAACACCATTAATTCTTTTTTATACGGACTAATATGAAAATCTTAATAATTTGTGAAAGCTTAAATAAATCGCCTGCAGGGAATGTATTTAAGACTTTTATTAAAGAAATGAAACTACATATTGGAGTAGAGTTTTTTGTAATTGCTAATAAAATTGATAGTGAACTAAAAACTTCAAATGATTTCAGAGAATTAAATTTGGTACCTATCACTAATTCAAGGTTTTATAAATTAGTATTTGTACTATCAAATTTTGATTTTGAAGGTTTACAGCATGTAAAGGCTGGTAAGCTACTATTCAATCGGGTCTATGATGAATTTAAGCCAGATGTTATCCTTTTATTTGCTTCAGCATATGGATTCTTTACTCTAGAGCTAGGTTATCAATTAAGTAGGGATAAAAATATTCCACTTGCTATTCATTTAGTAGATCCAATGCCGTCAGTAGAGGGCTGGAATGAACATCCTATTCTTCGCAGGGCGATTAGAAAATATGCGGGTAAAAGATTACGAGGGGCTCAATTTCTTTCTTATACTAATAAAAAGATGCTGGATTATCAAACTCATTTGCATAAAATACCGAAAAGTACAGTAACTGAAGTTTTGTATAACCCGGTTCAGCATTTTCCCGCCACTTTAAAGATGGAATCTGAAAACAACAAATTTCTTTATATTGGCTCTTTATATAATAAGCGTAAGCCCAATGAGCTTATAAGTGCATTTACTCGATTCCTTTTAGTAAACGATAAGGCTGAATTATTATTTGTTGGTTCAGATAATAATTTTCAACACTTAATTCCGGAAAAATTTGTGGATAACATCAAATTTATTAGTTGGACAGATAAACCTGAGGAATATTTGGATGCTGCTGACATTTTAATAGATATTGATGCCGATATTACGAACGATGTTTTCATTTCTTCTAAACTTAATAACTATTTAATGTATGATAAGCTAATACTCTCGATTAGCCCGGATAATAGTCCGGCCAGAGATTTGTTAAAAATGTGCAATAAATCTGTATTCTTTAGTACTCATTCATCTGATTCGATTTTTAAAAAATTAATTGAGATTAGAGATTTGACGTTTAGTGCAGATTTTTTTAATGAAAGAGTTAATCTCAGATTAGATTTATTGAGCAAGAATATTGTCAAAAAGTTAATTGATTCACTTAAAAAAATAATAAATTAAATATTGTACATTAATACAATGAGTGTGCTTTTAATGTATTTTAAATTCTTTTAGAGCCCATCTTAATAGTCTATATCCAGATTTTTATAATTACTCAGCTATTGTATTAATTTGTTTTAATCATTTAATCACTTTCGTAAATGCATAAATTTAGTTGGAATCATACAATATTAAATGAAGGTCAGTTTATTATTCAGCTATAATCCTTTGTTAGAGAAATGAGCTGACAACGATGAAATAAGATTGCCAACGTATTTTATAAATTTACGAGTCAAGTTAATAAGAAAAATAAAAGAGCCAAATCAAAAATTAAAGGAGTAGACAGAATTTATGCTTTTTAATTCAATTGACTTTGCAATTTTTTTACCAATAGTTTTTGTCCTTTATTGGTTTGCGACAAACAAAAACTTGAAGCTGCAAAACTTTTTAATAGTTGTAGCAAGCTATGTTTTTTATGGCTGGTGGGATTGGCGATTTTTATCTCTGATTGTTTTTAGCACAGCTTTAGATTATTTTGTTGGCCGGGGACTATTAAATCAGGAGAATCAGATAAAAAGAAAAGCTTTATTATGGACAAGTATTTTGGTAAATCTAGGATTTCTTGGATTTTTCAAGTACTATAATTTTTTCCTTGATAATTTTATAGCAGCTTTTTCATTTTTTGGGACAGAGATAAAGGCAAACTCACTTAATGTAATATTACCTGTTGGTATTAGTTTTTATACTTTTCAAACATTAAGCTATTCAATAGACGTATATAAACGAAAGTTAGTACCAACGAAAGATTTTATTGCATTCTCTGCGTTTGTTAGTTTCTTTCCACAATTAGTTGCCGGACCAATAGAAAGAGCAACAAATTTACTTCCACAATTTTATACAAATCGCAATTTTGATTACGATAAAGCTGTTGACGGCCTACGACAAATACTTTGGGGATTATTTAAAAAGATAGTAATTGCCGACAACTGCGCTGAATTTGCCAATTTGATTTTCAACAATTCAGCGGACTATTCCGGCAGTACGTTGGTTTTGGGTGCTTTATTTTTTACATTCCAGATTTATGCTGACTTTTCTGGATATTCTGATATTGCTATCGGCACTTCTCGCCTTTTCGGCTTTGATCTAATGCGTAACTTTAATTTCCCTTATTTTTCACGAGATATTGCAGAGTTTTGGAGGCGTTGGCATATTTCACTTTCAACCTGGTTTAGAGACTATCTCTATATTCCTCTGGGTGGAAGCAGGGGTGGAACCTGGATGAAAGTTCGAAATACTTTTATCATTTTCATTGTCAGTGGATTTTGGCACGGTGCAAATTGGACATTTGTAGCTTGGGGAGCGTTAAATGCAATTTATTTTTTAAGAGCCTATCATTATCACAATCTGGTTTTTCTATATGGCGGAGCTCCAATAATTAAAAAACCATATGGACTAAAGGATGACTTTTTGGCAGCACGTAATACTTTTGAAGAATGCATAAACTTTATTGTTGAAGATTGCGACAAAGCCGCGGAACTTCTACCACTTAAAGAGGAGGGCAGTAATTATGGCAGAGCTACAAAAGGAGCCGCATTGGCACTTAAAACAAGAGTTCTTTTGTATGCTGCCAGTGATTTATATAATTCAAATGCGTCATGGACAAAGGGTTACGCAAATCCGGAACTAATTGGATATGTTGGAGGTAATAGAAATTCAAGGTGGCAAGCAGCCAAAAACGCTGCAAAATCTGTAATTGATTTAGGTGCGTATCGTCTTCACAAAGAAGAACCGGCACCAGGAGATTCAGTGGCTCAGAATTACGACCAAGTATTCACCTTGAATCAAACCAGCGAAGATATTTTTGTAAGGACTTTTACTCAGTCTAACCAAGTTTGGACAATGAATATAGGTCAACAGAATCTTCCGGCAGGATATAAGGGATGGGCAAA
>JBBQSZ010000176.1:0-4292 GCA_038234745.1 Flavobacteriales bacterium
GTATTACATTAATCCTGATAAATGGTTAGCCGATAATGCACCCCAATTTCTAAACGTTTAAAAATAGTAATATGAAAAATATTGCGGTTGAATTATTTTTGCTTTCTACAAATCTCTCACAGTACAAAAGCAAAGTTTTAATAACAAAACGGTTTATCGAAAGTATAAATTCCTTATTTCCAGGTCACGAATTTATTTGGAGTGTCGAAGAAGATAAAATTGACGAAGCAAAAATGCAGGTTTGCACTCGATTTAAAAACTACGGATATATTTATTTCAACAGACAAGCTGATTTTACAGAAGAAAAATTTTCGTTGCTCCAAAATGCTGTTCAATTTCTGGCGATACAACTCGAAAAAATTGAACAAGAAGAATTATTGAATAATCAAAAAGAGCATTTGGATTATTTGGTTCAGGAAAAAACAAAAGATTTGATGGAAAGTCAAAATCAGCTTATTAATCAAAACAATGAAATAGAAAGACAAAATAAAGTACTTAAAGAAAAAAACATCTTCATTCAAACAATTCTCGATAATCTTCCAATTGGTTTAGCTTTAAACAGTTTTGATACAAGCGAGGCTTTATACAGAAATAAAAAATTTGAAGAAATTTATGGCTGGGAATCAGATGATATTACTTCAATTGCTTCGTTTTTCGAAAAAGTTTATCCAGACGAAGACTACCGCAAAAAACTTACCGAACAAGTTACTGCCGACGTCAATTCGGGCGACCTAAGCCGTATGCATTGGGAAAATATTCAGGTAACAACTTCCACAGGGTCTAAAAAAATTGTAACTGCTGTAAATATTCCTTTGATAGAGCAGAATACAATGATTTCAACGGTTATGGATTTTACTAGCTTGCATAATGCACAAGTAGATTTATTAAAAGCCAAAGAGAAAGCGGAAATTAGCGAAACAAAATTTAAAGCTTATTCTGAAAATTCACCTATTGCAATTTATACTACAGATGTTAAAGGAGATTGTGTTTACGCAAATAAAAAATGGCTTGAAATAGCAGGAATGAATTTAGAAGAAGCTTTAGGTAATGGTTGGATTAAAGCTTTGCACCCTGATGATTTAGAACAGGTAAGCAACAATTGGTATAAATCTGTTGAATCAAACGGTAAATGGAATTATGAGTATAGATTTAAAAATAAAAAAGGGGAGATTACTTGGGTTGAAGGAAATGCAAAAGAATTATTTAATGAGAAGAATGAAACTATTGGATATCTAGGAACCAATTTAAATATTACTGATCGCAAGAATGCAGAACAATCTTTGATTTTAGCCAAAGATAAAGCCGAAGAAAACGAAAAAAATCTAAATGAAGCCCAAGAATTGTCGCATGTTGGTAGCTGGACTTATGACCCTATTGCCCAACAGCCAAATTGGTCTGATGAAATGTTCAGAATTTGGGGATTAGATAAAGAACTGGGTGCACCCAATTATATAGAGCATGAAAAATTTATACATCCAGACGATTGGGTGATTTTTAATTTAGCCGTAAAAAATTCAGTGGAAAAAGGAATTCCATATAATTTAGAATTGCGTATTTGTCGTCCAGACGGCATAATTAAAACAATTATTACAATTTGTCAACCAATCATTGATTCTGTAACTGGTAAAGTCATTAGATTAAAAGGGACAAACCAAGACATCACCGAACAAAAAATAATTGAGAATGAATTAAAAATCGCCAAAGAAAAAACCGAAGAAAACGAAAACAGATTACATCTAGCCACTAAATCTGGGCAACTTGGAATTTGGGATTGGAACGTGAAAGAAAATATTATGATTTGGGACGAAAGAATGTTTGAGCTTTATGGAATTACAAAAGACACTTTCCCAAATAATATAGACGCATGGACCAATGGACTTCACCCCGAAGATAGACAAAGAGCAATTGATGAATGTAATTTGGCACTAAATGGTGAAAAAGAGTTTAACACAACATTTCGAGTTGTTCATCCTAATGGAACAATTTTGCATTTAAAAGCAGACGCAATTATTATCAGAGATACTGAAAATAAGCCTGCTCGCATGATTGGAATAAATAAAGATGTCACGGAACTCAAACTGGCAGAAGAGGAGCTTCTTCAACGCGAAACTTTGCTCAATAATATTTTTGATGTGCTTCCTGTTGGACTTTGGCTGGCAGATGAAAATGGCAAACTGACGCGCAGCAACGCTAAAGGTAGGGAAATATGGGGAGCAGAGCCACTAGTAGCGCAAGAACAATACGGAGTTTTTAAAGCTCGTTATCTACATTCGGGCAAGGAACTTGCCCCGCAAGATTGGGCTTTATCACATTCCATTCAAGATGGCGTTAAAGTTATAGATGAAATGCTCGAAATAGACACTTTCGATGGTAAAAAAAAGATCATTCTTAATTACACAACACCAATTCTTGATAAATCCAATAATGTTTTTGGAGCAATCATAGTCAATTTGGACATCACCGAACTCAAACTGGCAGAAAAAGCACTAAAACAAAGTGAGTATCAAAACAGAACTATTTTAAATACTGCATTGGATGGTTTTTGGATTATTGATATGAATGGTCGCTTCGCAGAGGTTAATAGAGCATATTGTGAACTCATAGGTTACAGCCGTGAAGAATTGCTTCGCATGTCTGTTCCTGATTTGGAAGTTTTAGAATCTGATGCAGAAGTACACAATCGCATTCAACGTCTCCAACAAAACGGTAGTGATCGTTTTGAAAGCAAGCACCGCTGTAAAAATGGACAGATAATAGACGTAGAGGTTAGTGTAAATTTACTAAAGGATGATAATAAGTTTTTTGTATTTCTGCAAGACATTACCGAACGTAAGTTAGCAGAAGAATCCCTAAAGCAGAGCGAGCAGGAATTGCGTACACTTGCCGAATCCATGCCGCAAATTGTTTGGGCAACAGAGGCGGATGGAAATAACATTTACTTCAACCAGCAATGGGTTGATTATACGGGAATGAGCCTGGATAAAAGCTATGGAGCCGGTTGGAACAAACCTTTTCACCCCGACGACCAGCAACGAGCCTGGGATGCTTGGCAAAAAGCGGTAAACAACAATGGCATTTATTCAATTGAATGCCGATTGCGCCGCCACGATGGCGAATATTTTTGGTATTTGGTGCGTGGCGTGCCCGTGCTGAACGAAAAAGGCGAAATTATGAAATGGTTCGGAACTTGTACCGATATTCATGAATTTAAGAAAGCTCAAAAGTCACTTCAGGACAGCGAAGAGAAATATCGACTCTTATTCAACCAAATGCTAAATGGTTTTGCCTTGCATGAAGTTATTTGCGACAATAATGGTAATCCAATCGACTATAGATTTCTTGAAGTAAATTCAGCATTTGAGCAATTAACAGGATTAAAAGCTGCGGATTTGGTTGGTAAAACTACCATGGAAGCGCTTCCATTAACCGAACCATACTGGATTGACACCTATGGCAAAGTGGCATTAACAGGTGAATCAATTCAATTTATCAATTATGCACAATCGTTTAATAAATACTATCACGTAACAGCTTTTTGTCCTCAACCTGGGAGATTTGCAACCATTTTTAATGACATTACCGAACGCAAGTTGGCTGAAGATGAGTTAAGGCAAAATCAGCTTTTGTTACGGTCATTAATTGATAGCACCACAGATGCAATTTACGTTAAAGACCGAGAAGGAAAATATATCGTGTTTAACCATGCGGCATCCATTATGGTTGGTAAAAGTGAACAGGAAGTTCTTGGAAATAACGACAAGGATATTTTTCCACTGGCAGAAGGAATTGAAGTGATGAATGCAGATCGATTGGTAATGAATTCTGGAAAGACCAGCACCTTTGAAGAGGTAGCTACTTTAGCAGATGGTCAAAAACATTATTTTCTTTCCACAAAGGGCACTCTGATTAACGAAAATGGAGAAGTCAATGGGATGTTTGGTATTGCTCGAGACATAACCGAACGCAAGTTGGCTGAAGAAAAGTTAAAAGCCAGCGATAGAATTTTTTCTCACTCACTTGATATGCTGTGTATTGCAGGATTCGATGGGTATTTCAAAGTTCTAAATCCAGCTTGGGCAAAAACACTTGGATGGAGCACCGATGAATTATTACAAAATCAATGGCTTGAGTTCGTTCATCCTGATGATAAAATTGCTACGCAAAACGTCAAATCTGTTATTGTGGATGGAAAAGAAATCTACCAGTTTGAAAATAGGTATATATGCAAAGATGGAAGTATTAAATGGCTTTCTTGGACTTCAATCCCTTATCCTGAAGATGGAATAATGGTC
>JBBQSZ010000177.1:0-4257 GCA_038234745.1 Flavobacteriales bacterium
TTGGTCAGCTTAATGCACGTTAACAACGAAATAGGAACGCTTTTGAATTTGGATTTGGTAGGACGAATTTGCGAACAACACCAGGCACTTTTTCATTCGGATATGGTGCAATCTGTAGGTAAGATGGAACTAGATCTGCAAAATTCAGCTATTAATTTTATGGTTGCAAGTGCACATAAATTCCACGGACCAAAAGGAATTGGGTTTGCTTATATTAAGAAAAATTCAGGTTTGCAGCCTATTTTTTATGGTGGCGAACAAGAAAAAGGTTTGAGACCCGGAACCGAACCTGTACATCAAATTGCGGGAATGGCAAAGGCTTTGGAGCTTTCTTATGCTAATTTAGAAGTTGAAAGAGGTTCTGTTTTAGAACTGAAAAACTATTTAATTTCACAATTAGAAATAGAATTTCCAAATTTTAAAATCAATGGAAATCCCGATGGAATGTACACTATTTTGAATATTTTGCTGCCTTTTTCAGAAGCTAAAACGGCAATGATTTTATTTAATTTAGATATGAAAGGTATTGCAGTTTCTCGTGGAAGTGCTTGTCAATCGGGAAGTATAAAACCCTCTCACGTTTTGGCTGAGATGCTTTCGAACGAGGAATTAAAGAAACCAAGTTTACGCATTTCATTTAGTCATTTTAATACTAAAGAAGACATCGATTTGCTGATTGCAGCTTTGAAAAGTATTTAAAACAGTAGGATTTTAGAGTCGTATTAAAATGTTGTTTTATTTTCTTACTGCTAAATTTCACGTAGATTGGCAACAAAATTAATAAAATTTTCTAAACCTTTTATGAGGAAAGTAAGTAACCATTATTTCGATTATTCTGGCAAGCCAATACGAAATCCAATTGTTGAATTTAGAACTCAAGGCATAAGTTTCTTTTAGTGTTTCTGGTGTTATTTTTTTACATTGATTCATTATTTGATCCAGTTCTAAAAGATAATCCGAAGCAAATTCCTCTGATTCGATGGCTACATTCATTTCGATGCTTGCAAAAGAACTCAAATTATTGAGGTTGAAGGAACCAATAGTAGTCCAATTACCATCAATTACAGCAGTTTTTCCGTGCAAAACCGATTTTTTCCATTCGAATAATTCAATATTGTATCTTAAAAGTTTAGAGTACAAGTGGCAGCTTGCCCTTCTTGCCATAGGAACATCCGAAATTCCAGATAGAATTAATTTGATTTTCACTTGATTTTGTGTCGCTTTTTTTAGAGTTTTAATTAATTTTTTTCCAGGGAGAAAATAACTATTTACAATTATAATTTCTTTTTTGGCAGTGCTTATTTTGTTTAAATAGGCTTTAAAAACTTCATTTTTTCTTTTCAGCCAATCATTTTGAAGAATACTAACATGATTGCTTATTGCATTTTCAAGAGAAGATTCTATTTTTTTCCTTCGAATAAATCTATTCTTAAAATAAATATCGCTGCATAACTGTTGAAGCGATTTGGCAATAGTTTCGTCTGTTATTTCGACTGCGTAGTCAAGCCAGGGGATTTTGTCCGCAGTTCCTCGGTATTTGTTGGCAATGTTGATTCCACCAATTAGTGCTGTTTTTACATCAGATACTACTATTTTATGATGCAATCTTCGTCCGAGATATAAGGAATTTGCCGAAAATATTGGGGAAAAGATTCTGATATCGATTCCAATTTTCGAAAGACTATTGATGATTTCTGTTGGAAAACTTAATGAACCAAAACCATCTATTAGAATATAAATTTTAACATTTCTGGATGCGGCTATTTTTAAAGCATCGAGAACTCTTTTGCCAGTAGCATCATATTCAAAAATATAGGTTTGGATATGAATTTCTGATTTCGATTCTAAAATTAACTTTTCTAGTCGGGCAAAATACTGTTCGCCACTATGAACAAGTGCAATATTTTGAAGAATAGAATTTGATTGGTTAGTTGCTAGCATTACAATTTATATAAGAATGATGCGATTCAAAAATACGAAAATTGTAATAGAATTAGTGACAACTAAAATTAAAATATCCCCAATTATTTTGAGATAATTGGGGACTTCTGTCTAAAGTAATTTTATAACTTTATTACTCAATCACCATTTTTTCGGTGTAACTATTTTCTCCGTCATTAATTTTTATTAAATAAATTCCTTTGGCGATAGAGCTGAAATCAATTTCGTTTGTTGTGTGTTTAAGATTGAAATCTTTATCGATTTTTTGACCCCAAACATTAAATATTTCCAGTTGAATTTTTGAATTGACTTCTTTTAAATCAATATTAAATTTTCCGTTATTAGGATTGGGGTAGATACTGATTGATTTTTTTAAGATGTTTTCAGTAACTGAAAGTGCATTGGTTCTAAATAAGTTAGCAGTTGTTGTCCCACAAGAATTATTATCTAAATTTACAACGCCTGTTAAATTATCATTTGAATAATAACCAGATATTGAAAACTCATTCCAGCCACTTCCATTTGGTTCACCAGTTTTAAGATGACCTAGAAAAACATCCTGGTCAGTAAATACATTTCCAGTTACTGGTGCAGCTAAGCCAGTTGCTGAAATAATATTACCATTGTTATCAATGTTGATTACAACATTTTTAGTTCCACAATTTTGCGTAGTAAATGTGCCTGAAATTTTATCTTTTAAAGCTCCTGGATTAGCTATTTTATTCAAACCCCAGGGTGCCACATCATTTATAGTTTTTGTTTGTGAAATTAATTGACCATAAAAAGTAGTGGTTTCTGTACCTAGAATTAGATTGCCATAAAAAGTTCCATCAGGATTTACATTGTAGTTTCCGCTTGCTGGAGCTGGAAATCCATTGAAACCAACTATAGAACCATGACCATCAAAAATTATATAATTCAAATTATCATTATACGGATTTATTGGATTGGAATTGGAACCAAACCAAGGACCACCTAAGGTATCATTACTGTATGTATTCATTGGGTCATACATATATCGTGCAAGTCCTCCATTGTCAGATGCAGCCCAACCATTGTTGGCATCCCAAAAACTCATTGAATATACATTGTAGTTAAAAGGAAGGGATTGACCTGTCCAAGACATTCCTCCATTTGTTGTGTACAAAATAATTGGATTCATTCCACTTTGTTTCGTAGCGATCCATCCGACACTATTATTTACAAAGAAAACTTTACTGTTATTATAATTTGAATTATAAATGGAAGCTGTCCAGTTGGTCCCACCATCGCTTGTTTGAAAAAATTTACCATTATTCCCTACAGCCCAACCATGGTTTGCATCAGTAAATCGCATGTCATTAATACCTCCAGGAGTAGTATCGGTGTATTGTGGCATCCAATTGGTTCCACCATCTGTGGTTTTGTAAATAGTATAAGAAGGTAATTCGCCTGGAGCAGCAGTAAATGAATATCCGACACTAGGACTTATATAATAAAAAACTCCACCACCATTAGTATCTGTCCAATTTGCACCACCATCAGTTGTTTTTTTGAACGTAGGTGTGCCAGTATTCATATTAAAAATCATTAACCATCCATTATTCACATCAACAAATTGAACCTGAATAGCTGCATCTCCAGCAGTTGTTGATAGCACTGTTCTTTGCCAAGAATCACCACTTGTTGTAGTTTTGTATAAAACAGCGCCTTGTGGATTTTCAGAGCTACTTAAAGATTTGATAACCCAACCCGTTGTTGCATTTACAAAACTTAATCTAGAACCTGGCGCGTCAATTCCAGCGGTAACATCAGTAGCATTTGGGGTAACTACCTGCCAGTTCATTCCTCCGTTGGTGGTGTGAAGAAGTGCATTTGAAGTAAGATTTATCCAGCCTTCCGTAGCACTGACAAATTGCATCGACTCTCCTGAATCTGTGGTTGGGTTGGTTTGCGAAAACCAACTTCCTTGTGCATTTAATAGATTTGTTGTTAATCCTATGATTAACAAAATAACACTTAAGATAAAATTTTTCATGATAGAATGAATTAATTTTTCCTACTCGTATGGTTTTTCGGTTCTACCCCGTTTTTTACCGTGGTTTCTGGGTTCCACTTTAAGTTTAAAGTGCCTTTTTTTGAATGTTAAATCTAAATTTGCTAATTCAAATTTGCGGTTTAAAGAAGAGGGTTGTAGGTAGTTGTGGTCGGAAGAAAATTTCTTCCGACTTTTTTTATTTTACACTTTAAATAAAGTGTTTTTATTTTTACTATTTAACAAGATTTAACTTTCTTTTTAAAATTTTTATTTGTATATTTACTACTGTAAATCAGTAA
>JBBQSZ010000178.1:0-4252 GCA_038234745.1 Flavobacteriales bacterium
GGGACAGGTGGGCATATTTTATCTTTATTGACAACAATAGTAGAACTACGAAAAGATAGACTTATTCCAACTTTACCACTCAATATTTACATTTTAGCTGCTGATATATCTCCAAAGGCATTAGAAATCTATAATAAACTATTAGCTGGGATAAAGCCTTACTTATTAGAGTTTGGAATTAAAGTTAATTTTGACTTTATGATTTGGGATGCTTGCTCTCGAAGTGACACAAATATATTAATGAACAATTTTTTTATACAAACACATGATATAGATATCAATGAAAACTATGTAATAACATCAGCATTTAGCGGTTTTGCTGGTAATGACGAGAATTTTTCTACAATTAAAAGGTCATTAGAACATATAACTGAAAGATTAAGCGATAAGCATAGTACTTTTTTATGGATAGAACCAGATAGTAATCAATCAAAAAAACTTTTTAGAAATATTACCTCATTATTTAGTGATTTAAAAGATATATTCATTGACTGGATAGGTTTAAAGAATGAAGTTAAAAATGTATTTTCTTGGTGGGAACCAGTAAAAAGTATATTAATCACATCAGGTAAAGTTAGTGTAAAGCTATACAAGAGAGACAATGAAAAACTTTGAATTATCAATAACTAGAGCATTAAATGCTGCTAGAAGAAGCTCCCCTATAACATACATCGCATTAAGGTCATTAATTGATTCTTGCCCTGACGGTAAAGAAGATGAATTCCTACAGAATACTATATATAGGTTGTTACAAACTACAAAAAAATGGCATTATAGAAACTACAAAATATTTAAAGAAGAAAAGGATCGTATACCTGAATATCGTGAATTAACTATAGGCTCACCATTAACCTTACTTGCTGAAACAATTTTGATAGATTATTTACAAGAGTATAAAATATACAACGATAACCCAAATGTGTACAGTTATAGATCACCGACATATAAAAACTCTGGGCAAAATTTTTCTTTTTTTATGCATGGATATAAAAAAAGGAATAAGGAAATAGAAGCAAAGTTAAGTGAAGGCAACTATGCATATATCTTTGATTTAAAAAAGTTTTATCCTAGTATAAATAAAGAAAGGATGCATGAAATTTTTAGAGAAAAGATAAACTCATCTACTTGTACTAAAGAAATAAAAAAACAACTTGATATCTTTGTTGAATCTTTATTGACTAGCACAACAAAGGGAATTGCAGCAAATCCAGATTTTGGGCATATATGTGCAGATTTTTATTTAGAAGAATTTGATTTAAAAATGACAAATAAATTTGGTTCATTTAATTATTACAGGTATGTTGATGATATTGTTATTATTGCTAAAGAGGATGATTTACAAAAAGATTTTGAAACTATTATGAATCAATTTCTCCCTATAGGATTAGCATTAAATGAAGATAAAACAGATCTTGTAGATTATAATATATGGAGAAAAGTATCATTTGATGACATTGATCAAGTACAGGATGATTTTTCTGAATTTTTAACATCAATGACCATTTACCTTGCTCTTCATCCGAAAGAGCTTGCTACATTAAAAAAGAACTTCATTGAAAAAAATATTTTTCTTCCATTTGATAAAATTTTTGCTAACAGTCAATACAAAAGACAACTAAGATTTTATAAAAGCTTTTTCTTTAAGAAGCCTAGTTATTTAAAATACCTATTAGGAAAATCAGAGAGTTTTTTAGAAAACGCTGAGGTACTAAAGAAAAAACTTTTATCTATAATTGAAGAGTTGCCTGATATACATAAAATTGAAGGATATGAACGACGATTATTAATTCAAAAGTATCGTTTTTGCATCAATAGGCTTCTTGTTTTTTCTGGAAGTGATACATTGGAAAAGATTTTATTCTTTACTCCTGATGAACAAGAGTTTATTGAAATTAGAACACTAGTAATTGCTCTACTAAATAATGATGTTAGTGAATTAATCCATTATAATGGGAATACAATATTATCATTCTGTGAACTATGGAAAAGTAATTTAAAGGATAAACCTAGACTAGAGCTCTCCAATATTAACGATATTGAAGATATATTTGATTCAGTACTTACACTCATTATTCATGACATAGTGCCTATGAAATCATTACCAATAGACAGATTAAGTTCCGAGCTTATTACACTCCTTAGTTTTGTAAAACAAAATACAAATATAAGAGACATTGAAACATTAGATTATTATAAGGAAGTTTCAACTTTAATGAGCAATACTTCGAAAGATAAAATTGGTGAATTTATAACAACAAGATTTAGTGACGATGAATCAATAGATTTAGATACGCTAAAGCTAGGGAAAGGAATTTCTTCCGGAGTTTGTTAAATTTGATCTTTTTATATACTGTAAACAAACATTAAACGTCCCCAAAAACGGTCACTAAATTTCGCTTAATTTCCTAATATACAAGAAAAATATTGAATAAACAAGCCTTTACTTCTCTCTATTTCCGGCAATTACAGGAAAAGAAGGGTAATCGTAATAGACTCGTATGTTAATAAATGAGGATAGTTCAGATAGTAATAAAATTCTTCCATAAATAGCCTCAAAATTTCATTTTTTCCGGCTATTTTCCGGTACTTTTGATATGAACTGCTAGTACTATACATGAATAGACAGAGTAGAAAATCTCTCCAAAACCCCTATATTAGGCGATTGTTCTTATTTTAATAGACTAATTGTTATAGTTTCAGGAGTGAATAATTGGGCTCCTGCTTCCGCAACCAACATTTTTTAACAACCTCCAAAAATCCTTATAACCCCTTTGTTTCATTGACCAAAAAGCGCTTTTTTACCATTTCAGGTTCGCATATTAAAACCCTTTTTCCGGCTATTTTCCGGTACTATTTAAAAAATATTTCATCGAACATCTCCGCTACCAGCCCTTATCCTTCTATTTCAATAGTGTTTATTTTTTCCACCTATATGCCGCTACTTTTGAAATTATTGCGATTTCAATGGAATTTGTCTTATCTAATGACATAGACTTTTGTTAACATCTAGTCGTGTTATATTTTATGATAATATTTACTTTTTTTTGTTAATGAATGTTTTAAGATAAATAGGAGTATTATGTGTTGCAAAGCTAAAATATTAGTTTATAACTAAAGGAGTTAAGATGTTTAAGAAAATTATTGCTTGGTGTATCCCAATAATTGTGAGTTTGTTTGTTGCTGGATGCGGCGGCTCAGGACAAGATCCGGTTCTCGGACATTCTGTTAGCGAAACAGGTGTTGCTCCTACAGTAATTGCTGTAGCACCTGTGAATAATGAGACAAATGTATCTCGTAATATTCAAAGTATTACAGCCGAATTTAGTGTGCCAATGGAGTCAACAACACTGACTACAGCAAGCTTTACGCTCTCAAAAGGAGCTGTGCTTGAAACAGGAGGTTCCGTTGCCTATGCAAATAGAGTGGCAGAGTTGACTCTTGCATCAGGCTCAGTCCTAGACGCAAATACAACCTATACCGCTACCATTACCACTGCAGCCAAGAGTGCGAATGGAGTTGCGCTCTTAAATAATTATGTTTGGACATTTACAACAGGATCAATTGTAGATAATACTCCTCCTGAGGTTAACTCAACCAGCCCAATAAATGGTGCTATCGGTGTATTAGTGTCAAAAACAATTACTGCAACTTTTAGTGAGGCGATAAAGTCCTTATCTATCACTGCAGCAGGAATTTTTACTGTGAAGGACACAAATACCTCTACAAATGTACCCGGAACTACAACGTACTCTGTAACCAACAAAACTGCTTCGTTTAACCCAACGGCTGATTTAGCGGCAGATACCAATTACACGGCTACCATTACAACTGCGGTACAAGATTTGGCAGGCCTCCACATGCTAAGTGATTACAATTGGACTTTTAAAACAGCAGCTGCGCCTGTAGCACCACTGGTGAATTTCGGGCGAGCTTCAAGTTATGGAATTGCTTCTACTGCAGGGATAACTAACACGCCTACTACAACACGGATAGATGGGGATGTTGTGTTAAATCCACTCGCCACATGTAATGCTGTTACAGTTCCTGGTAATGGTACTATTGGTCTTTGTGGCAGTACTACCCCAACTTCTGCCCCAATAATTTATGGAATAGTAGCTAGTAAAACTCCACCTTTCCCAGATACAACAACTGCGCAAAATGTTACTAATGACTTGCGCGCAGCATATATCAGTATTAGAGATATGCCTGGAGCAACTACAATAGCAGCCCCAACTAGCTTGGGTGGAACAGG
>JBBQSZ010000179.1:0-4139 GCA_038234745.1 Flavobacteriales bacterium
GGAGATATTTTGCGTTGGAATTTACAGGAAAATGTGCCTGGAGAATTTCCTTTTACTGCTGGACTATATCCTTTCAAGCGAGAAGGAGAAGATCCTTCTCGAATGTTTGCTGGCGAAGGTGGTCCAGAAAGAACCAACAAGCGATTTCATTATGTGAGTGCTGGTTTACCCGCAAAAAGATTATCCACCGCTTTTGATAGTGTGACTTTGTATGGAAATGATCCTCACATTCGCCCTGATATTTATGGAAAAATAGGCAATGCTGGAGTTTCGATCTGCTGTCTTGACGATGCCAAAAAATTATATTCGGGTTTTGATTTAGTTGATGCGATGACTTCGGTGAGTATGACAATTAATGGTCCGGCGCCAATGATGCTGGGGTTTTTTATGAATGCTGCAATTGATCAACAATGCGAAAAATACATCCGAGAAAATAATCTTACAGATTCAATCGAAGAAAAAATAAATCAAATTTATAGAAAAAGAGGAACGGAACGGCCGCATTATCAAGGTGATTTACCGGAAGGAAATGATGGTTTAGGATTACTACTTCTTGGCGTAACTGGCGATCTCGTTTTGCCTTTGGAAATCTATAATGCGATAAAAGCCAAAACGCTTTCTCAAATGAGAGGAACGGTTCAAGCCGATATTCTAAAAGAAGACCAAGCCCAAAATACTTGTATATTCTCTACAGAATTTGCCTTGCGTTTGATGGGAGATGTGCAGGAATATTTTATTTCGAAAAAAGTGCAAAACTTTTATTCGGTTTCTATTTCGGGCTATCATATTGCCGAAGCTGGAGCAAATCCAATTTCGCAATTGGCGTTCACACTTTCCAACGGATTTACTTATGTAGAATATTATTTGAGTCGTGGAATGAATATTAATGATTTTGGACCCAATTTATCCTTCTTTTTTTCGAATGGAGTTGATCCAGAATATGCCGTTATAGGTCGTGCAGCTAGAAAAATTTGGGCGAAAGCCATGAAAAATAAATACGGAGCCAACGAAAGAGCCCAAAAGTTGAAATATCACATTCAAACATCCGGACGGTCTTTGCACGCACAAGAAATAGATTTCAATGATATTCGAACCACTTTGCAAGCCTTGTATGCCATTTATGACAACTGTAATTCCCTGCATACCAATGCTTATGACGAGGCAATTACCACGCCAACAGAAGAATCAGTTCGTCGTGCTATGGCCATTCAGTTGATTATCAACAAGGAATTGGGTTTAGTGAAAAATGAAAATCCAATTCAAGGTTCGTTTATTATCGAAGAATTAACTGATTTAGTAGAAGAAGCTGTTTTATTAGAATTTGACAGAATTACAGAACGTGGTGGCGTTTTAGGCGCTATGGAAACGATGTATCAAAGAAGTAAAATTCAGGAAGAAAGTTTGTATTACGAAACTTTGAAACACAATGGCAATTTTCCTATTATCGGCGTAAATACTTTCCTGAGTTCCAAAGGTTCGCCAACAATTATTCCAAATGAAGTGATTCGCGCCACCGAAGAAGAGAAAAGATATCAGATCACAATGTTGGCTAATTTGCACCAGTCTTATCAAGATAACGTTACAGAACAATTGATAAAGCTTCAAGAAGCAGCGATCAAAAATAAAAATCTATTTGAACTTTTAATGGAAGCTACTAAAGTTTGCTCTTTGGGACAAATCACAAATGCCCTGTTTGAAGTGGGCGGTCAATATAGAAGAAATATGTAAGCAGAGAATCCCTTTTTTGTGTGTAGAAAAAAAGTATTAAATATCAATTTTATCTACCTTTAAATAACCTATATGAAAAGCATCTTCTTTGAAAAATGTATCAATTTTGCTGATTTTCAATGAATATTTTTCTTTATAAGACTCGTCCAGAATATCGGCGATATTGTAAATGTCATCAACATCTATTCCGTATTTGTCATCAATATGGGAAGTAGCGCCTTTGAATCCGCAGTGTTTATAAAAAGCCGTCAATTTGGCATTTTTAGACGCCAATCCTAAATTTTCGGCTATCGTTAGCATTTTATAATGGTACTCTTCAAACTCATTTTCTTTATATCCACCCAGATTGATGAAAAATAAATTTTCTGAAACTGGATTTGCTAACTCTTTTTTGGGAACAATTTCTATTGAATAATTATCGACCATCGTTACTTCCCGCCAAGCATCAATATGTATTTTACCTTTGGCTTCAGGCCAAAATTTTATCATCTGAGGCAACAGATCTTTCAAAGTATTTCCTATTCCAAAAAAAATATCGTGTTGTTCTGTAAACCGGCCTTTAGGTGTGCAGCCCAGCATTACCATATATAATTTGAGTTTGTTTTTCATATTTACAAAGATAAATTAATTTATTTTTAGAAAATTCATTAAAAAATAGTATTTTGGATTGATTTTTGGACTAGTCAAATTGAACCATTAAAATATTAAAATCATGAAAAAGATAATTACACTTTTAGCCGTTATCGGAATGTTTAGTTTGCAGGGATGTGTTGGGCCAGAAGGACCTCAAGGAGTATCAGGTCAAGATGGATTACTTGGCGAGGTTTTCGAACTTAAAAATGTGAATTTTGTAAATGATCCAACTGATGGATATATAATTTCACGAAATCTAACTCCAAATATTGTAGCATCAGATGTTATTTTGATCTACAGATTGTCTGGAACTATTAACGCCACCACTCCTATTTGGCAACTTATACCAAGAACACTTTTCCTACCACAAGGAGAACTTGATTATGATTTTGATTTTAGCAAACAAGATTTTACCATTTACGCGGGAGGAAATTATAATTTGGCCTTAACACCAACGTATTTGAACAATCAAACTTTTAGAATAGTAATTGTACCTGGAAATTTTTCAACTTTGATAGATAAAAGTAATTATGGTGCAGTTATGTCCGCTTTAAATTTTAAAGAGAATCAAATTCAAAAGATAAACTTCTAAGTTCAAAAATTGGTCATAAAAAAAGGAAATCTCACGATTTCCTTTTTTTATGACCAATTTAATGTGATTAATGCTCTTCAGAAACAGCCGTTTTATCCATTTTTAAAGAAACAATAACTCCAGTAATTAGCGAAAGTGCAATAAAAGTCAATGAAAACCACTCTGGAATTTCTATGAGTTCTTTTAGTAACATTTTCATTCCGACAAAACTCAAAATAGCAATAAGGCTATACTCTAAATAACTGAATTTTTCAAGCATATGGGCTAAGAAGAAATACATCGACCGCAAACCTAATATTGCAAATATGTTAGAACTAAATACTAAAAATGGGTCTGATGTAATTGCCAAAATTGCCGGTACACTGTCCAAAGCAAAAACAACATCCATTACCTCGATAACAATTAATGCCACAAATAGCGGAGTTGCCGCTGTAATATGTCTTCGTTTAACAAAGAAGTGGTCTCCATCAATATGATTTGTAACGGGTATCACTTTTCTTAAAGTTTTATAGATGAACGATTTTTTAGGTTCAAATTTATCATCTTCTTTAGTAAACAACATTTTTACTGCCGTAAAAATCAAGAAAGCTCCAAACAAATAGGTCGTCCAACTAAATTTATTAATAATTAGAACTCCAAAATAAATCATCAAACCTCTAAAAACAATAGCACCTAAAATCCCCCAAAACAGAACTCTATGTTGGTATTTTTTAGGTATTTTAAATGAAGAAAAAATTATCGCGATAACAAAAATATTATCCACACTTAATGATAACTCAATTAAATAGCCCGTAATATATTTTATGGATGCGGTAAGTGGTTTCAAGCCATCCGGGTTGTCAATATACTGCTCGCTATAGAGCCAATAGATCACTCCAGAAAATAGCAAAGAAATGATAACAAATGCCGCAGTCCATTTGCTAGCTTCCTTAGCACTAATAATATGAGGAGTTTTATTAAAAACGCCTAAATCAAGAGCCAAAAAGGCCATAATAGCAGCTAAAAATACAATCCAAACAATCATAATTTATAATTTTATATTAGTAATGCGAATCAAGGGTTAAAAAATTAAAATTATAAAAGCTGATGCTATTTTTCCAAAAATATGAACCAGTAATCCTTTGCTTGACCTCACTTTATTAGCTCTTTGAATATCAGTTTTTTGAATTAGCCAATTAAACAAAGA
>JBBQSZ010000180.1:0-4128 GCA_038234745.1 Flavobacteriales bacterium
ATGGTGGCGAGAGAAAAATAATTGATTCAGCAATAGTAACGAATGAGAAATTTATTTTAAAGGGTAGATTGAAAGATGCTGTTCATACTTATTTATACGAAGGAAAAACCAACAAACTTGCGGACATTCTTTTAGACAATCGAAGAATTAAAGTATTTGGAGAAACCCCGAATTACGACAGTGTAAAAATCACAGGTTCAAACATTGATGAGCAATGGAAACAGTGGTTTGAAGAAGACCAAAAAATAGGTTATCTTAGATATAGAGTAAATGAAGTAACAGAATCGTTAATTACCCAAAAAGACACTTTGAACAGTAACACCCTTAGTGAGATTGCAGACGAGTTGTTGAAAGACAGGGTAAATTTGCTAAAATCTTATGTAAAAAAGTATGGTAGCCTACCATCAGGTGCAGTTCTACCAACCTTATGTACAATTCAAGATAAACTAACGAGAAATGACTTTTTAGAAATGTATAATTCTTTGTCAACAGAAATGCAAAAAACGCATTTAGGTAGAGAAGTTTTAGAGCTTTCAAATAAAAAATGAAAAAATACTAAAGGTTTATAACGTTTATCTAAATGGACAAGTTCTTTTTTTATGTCTGTTACAAACAGAAACCTAAACATGACCAAAGCATCGGACGGACAAAAGCGGCTGCCCCATAGGTTTCCTGGCATTCGTTCCCGAGTTGCGGCCTCGTTCAACTTAATGCATCCGCAACCAAGCCCCTCGGCATCCGAAAAGGGGTAGATTTGGATGGGGCTTGGTGGCGGATGCATTGCTAATAGATCAGCGGTTCTCGGTTTGTATTTAATCAAATGTGTAAAACTCACATTATCAATACTTTAAATTAAAATTAAACAATTTTCTAATGTGTTAATTTTTTGATTAAGTTATTGATTGTCAATTATTTAAACATTTTTTATTTTGCAAAGCGAGAATCGCTGCTAATAGATTAGTAGCATATTAAAAAAATAAAATATGACTGAAATAAATTGGATCCAAGCAGGAATTGGTTTTTTGAGTGGGGGTGCTTTCGGTGCATTTATCAAGCAATACTTTGATAATAAGAAAAATCGAATACAACCCATAAAGCACCTTATTGACCTGAATTCCCTTTAAGTCTCTTTTGATAATAAATTGATTGAGTCTGAACTTGTTTTGAAAGATTCAACTGGGGAATACAAATTCACGAGAATTTTTACCGGATCATTGAGAATAATAAACTCAGGAAGCCAAGACTATGGAGAGTTTGTTTTCGGTTTAATCATTTCTGAAGGTTCAACTTTCATTCAAGCAAAGGCAACTACTAAAGATCGGCATCATAATTTAGAACTAAATAACGAACCTCGACTTTCTAACCAAATAAGTACTTTGGATATTCAGCTTAAACCATTTAACCGTAAGGATGAGTATAAATTAGATTTTTTAGTGACATCAAACCACCCAAATGTTAGTGCAGGCGATATTAAAATTAGTTCTCCGCATTCAATTAACTGGATTGGATTTACAGATACAACTGATTTAATTCTTGACATTGCAAGAAATACAGTTTTTAAAATCGGCCCTTTATCTATAAATTTAAATAAAAATATACTCTGAAAAATGAAAAATGAAGATGTTAAAGATGGTGCATTAACTGCTTTTAAAGCCTTGGTGGAAGCGATTCCAGTTATTGGTGGTTCCATTAATATTTTTTTAGATCATCGAAGTAAAATAAGGCAAGAAAGAATCAATAGATTTATTAATATATTATCAGATTATTTTGAAAAAGAAAGCCACCTTTTTATTGACCCAAATTATATTACTACAGAAGAATTTGGAGATGTTTTCGAATCTGTACTTAGAAGAATTGTAACTACAAATTCACAAACAAAATTAAACAGATTTAAAAATATTTTAATTGCCGATGTAATCTCAGATTTCAAAATAGACTATATTGAAACTTTTTTGGACTTAACGAATTCATTAAATGATAAGCAAATAGAAATATTGCTTGTTTTCTCAAGGATACCATCATCTATTGAAGGATATTATGAGCAAATCCCGCAAATAGAAAGGGAGATTGATTCACTTAAGGTAGCATTAGAAAATGAGCGGAAAATACTGAACAAAGGATATGCAAATGATTTTTCACGAATCAGTGAATCTATTTTGCGAAAGACAGAAGTACTTGCAAAACAGAATAAAAGTATCGCAGAGGTAGTTAAATTAAGAAAATGTGAATATTTTGACTTGCAAGAATCCGAGCTTTGTATTCTAACACAGGATTTGGTAGGGAAATCCCTGTTAGTTGACATTGGTTTGCCAATTCTTGGTATTAGGCCTTTCCAAGTACTTGCGATTACTGATTTTGGAAAGTCTTATCTTGAATTTATAAAAGAGCACCACTAACTATGCACTACTTTTCATAGCCGACTAAGCGCGGCCACGCAAGCAGTGCTCACGTTGTGCTTAATTGTATGAAACACCGCGTGGGGCATTAAAAACATTGTGAAAAAAGTATTTGATTCAAAATTGCAACTTTCTTAATGGCCTTATCTTACACTCAACCCACTATTGAAGAAGCCTTAAATAGACCTCTGGCTTTGCCAAATAAAGGCTATCCATATTTTGATCTTGACGACCGAAGTTTTGAAGAGCTTCACTACTCAATTGGAAAACTAAGGATTGAAAAAGGTGACTGGAAAGGGCAGTTTGACGAAATCAATCTTCTGCAAGGAGTTAGAGAACGTGGGCGAGATTGTAGTTTGCACTTGGATGGCAAATCGCTTGGACTAATTCAATGCAAGCATAGTATTGATAGCGGTAACAGAATTTCTAGACCAGAGTGTGCAAGGGAGATCATCAAGTTTGTGCTGCATTACCTTTTGGACAAGCGGTTGATTCATGACCCTGATAATTTCACCTACTGGTTTGCCGTCTCTTACGGCTTCAATGAAAAGGCTAAAGATTTACTGGACGACTTCAACAACGAGATACTAAAACAGGCAGAACTAAAAGATTGGACAGAAACTGTAATAAATGCCAATGAAGAACTTAAACACCTCAAGTACAACGACATTGAATCCGACCTTAAAAAAGTACTCGCATCAATCACTATAAAGAAAATAATCCCACAAGATTTAGACACGCTGCTAAATACTGACGGTTTCCAATCTATCATCAAAACCTTTTTCGAGGTTAGAATGGTGATTGAATCGGAACCAGTTGAAAAACTGGCCGAAGAGCTAAAAAAGCAGAGCAAATACCAAACCACTTCCAATATTCCGGTCGAGGTTATTCTGCAAAAATTTGATCAGGCTTCCCTCTATCTGACGGATTACAACAGCTCTTTTGAAGGGGTGGATAATTCGCATATTGCAAGAAAAGAAACGAATGATCTGCTTCAATGGATCAAATCACCATTAGGAAAAGATGAGGAACCTGTGGTTTTGCTCGTTGGCAGTGCTGGTAGTGGGAAAACGGTTATTCTAAAAGATGTGTTTCTGAAACTCAAAGAAACTAACGTACCTGCAATTGCCTTAAAAGCTGATAGGCTTTATGCTGAAAGTATTACCGACCTGCAAAACAAAATTGATCTCGAAGACTCATTTGAAAAAATAGTTCGAACTCTAAGCGAAGTCAGCGAACGGGTGGTTGTACTTATTGACCAGATAGATGCGCTTTCCCAGTCTTTATCAGCCAAACGAGAATACCTCGACGCCTACAACCTTCTTGTTAGAAAGCTAATTACGATTGATCGGGTTAGGGTGGTTATTTCCGTTAGAGCATACGATCTCGATTATGACAATGAACTGAAGTTTTACAAAAATCAAAAAAACTTCAAAGTTGGTTTACTAGATGTAGGTCAGGTTATAAAGGTGCTTAACAAACTTGGAATAAGAGAGTACGAAGTACCTGGGCAATTGCTCAACCTTCTGCAAACGCCACACCATCTAAATGTGTTTTGCAAAGTGTACGATTCCCAAACCAACCTTCGATCAATAACCACACTTCACGACCTTTATGAAAGTCTTTGGGTTCAGCGAATAGCCAAGGTTCCAATTACATCAGCAGCTAGTTCTGATAAATGCACAAACCTAGTTTTTGCCATAGCGAAACAGATGCACGGAGAGCAGCGAAT
>JBBQSZ010000181.1:0-4095 GCA_038234745.1 Flavobacteriales bacterium
GGTTTTGATATTGTTCTTGCTCGCCGAGCAAATAGAAGAGACAATACATTAAAAAAAACAAGCTCTAAATTATTTTATAAACTTTTCAGCTATTTAACTGACACCAAACAAGATAGTGCTGTAGCAAATTTTGGGATTTTCAAAAAAAATGTAATAGATGCAATAAAACTAATGGGTGATTATTTTAGAGTTTTTCCTATACTTGTTCAATGGGTGGGTTTTGAAAGAGCTTATATTGATGTTGAGCATTCTGCGCGTGCTGATGGAAAATCAACTTATTCTACAATAAAATTATTAACTCTTGCTTTTGATATGATAATCTCATTCTCTGACAAAACATTACGCCTAGGATTAAAGTTAGGAGTCATAATTTCTATATTTTCATTACTTCTAACATTTTATTACCTCTCACTATATTTAACTGGCAATATTTTAGTTGCGGGTTATACAAGTTTAGTAATACTTATAACTTTTTCAACAGGAATTATTATAACTTTTCTTGGGCTTGTCGGATCCTATGTAGGCAAAATTTCTCTTCAAGTTAAAGAACGACCAAAATACATCGTAAAGACAAAATTAAACACTTAAAAATCCAACATTTATATTACTATGAAAATAGAAAATTACATAAGTGAGCTAGATACAGATCGGTTCGGATTCAAAGTTGCAAAAATTGATTTCTTTGATGACAATATAGTACAGCTTATAGAATTCTTAAAAGAAAATGATGTTAAACTCATTCTATGCAAGATTCAATTTGAAAAATTAGAATTAATAAATAATTTGGAAGCTATTGGGTTTAGAATTAAAGACATACAAGTAACTTATAAATTTGAACTAAATAAATCAAGAATTTTAGATTTTAAAATGCCAGAAGGTTTAGCAATTAGAGACTTTAAAGACAGTGATTTGTCTGCGCTACTTGAAATTGCTTCCAACTCGTTTCAAAATTACGGGCATTATGCAAATGACCCCAACTTGGACAAATCAAAGTGTAATCAAATTTATATAGACTGGATAAATAGAAGTTGTTTTGACAGGAATGTGGCGGATAAAGTTTTTGTTGCTGAATATGAGAATGTGGTTGCTGGATTCTTATCCTTTAAAACAAATCGAATAAAGAACCAATCTTATGCAGCAGGAGGAATAGGTGCGGTTGCATCAAAATTCAGGAATAAAAACGTTTTTAAAGCACTAACGCTCAAAGGAATAATTTGGGGACAAGAAATTGGACTAGATTGGGAAGAGCACAATGTGCTTATAGAAAACTATCCTGTAAATAGATCTTTTATTAATTTTGGATTCTTTCCGTACAAATCATTTGTAACAATGCATAATTGGTTATAGAATTAAAACAATGCACAATTTTAATATAGACATACACAAATTACAATAATCAACATATGATTCAATTTAACAAGCATATTTAACAGGAAAAAGCATTTTCCTGAAAAGGTAAAAATGATGGTGAAAAACAGATATTCCCAATATTAATACAGATTATAACGGTGCTTGAGTAAAAACTAAAGCAGATATTAACAACATATTTCAAAAATCTTGTAGTGTTTTACAAAAAGGATACTTTGGCTGCGTCTTCACGTCCGCTGTGGCTTATGGGAGTATCAGTGCGTGGTAAAAAACTTAAATGTTTAAGCTGAATGGACTTGGTATTATACGTGTCATAGAGTTTGTAAGTTGGGGAGCAAGGAGGCGTTATAATTTTTGTTACTTTTGTAAGTTAAATGTATGATTTTATAAAAGATTTCAAGAATAATTAGTAAATATCAAAAATAAATGCTTATTAAAAACTTTGCAAAAGAACTAATAAAACAGGACGGAATCTGGTATTCAGAAAAGACAAGCAGAATATCCTATCCCGAAAGTGGCAATCAAGATTGTTTCGAATTAGAAGAAAACAGTTTTTGGTTTAAGCATAGAAATAATTGTATTATACAATGTGTGAAAAAATATTGCCCAAATGAAATCTTTTTTGATATTGGAGGGGGCAATGGATTTGTTACAAAAGCATTAGAAAACAATAATATTGAAACGGTCCTTGTAGAACCTGGTGCACAGGGTTGTATTAATGCAAAAAGTCGAGGCTTACAAAATATTATTTGTTCTACAATAGAGAATTCTACTTTTACAGTAAACACTATACCTGCAATTGGATTGTTCGATGTCGTTGTCATATTGAAAATGATTCTCTATTTTTAGAAACCATATATGATTATCTTAAGCTAAATGGTACAGTTGTGATTACAGTTCCTGCATTTAACTTTTTGTGGTCAAATGCGGACTCAGAGGCAGGCCATTTTCGAAGATATACTTTAGTTGACTTAACTAAAAAACTAGAAAGTATTGGTTTCAAAATAGAATACTCAACATATATATTTTCTATTTTCCCGATACCAGTTTTTTTATTTAGAACCATCCCCAGTAAAATTCGAAAAAAAAGTAGTACTAAAGAAAGCCATATAAAAGAACATCAAAATAAAAAAGGCTTACTTAATAAATTATTAAATATTGTTTTTAATATTGAATTGAGAAATATTAAAAAGGGGCGAAAAATAATAACAGGAGGAAGCTGTTTAGTTGTTGCAAAAAAAAATAGATACCATGCAAACCCTAATTAAAAATTAGAATAAATGATACCATTTAACAAACCATACCTTACCGGCAAAGAAACATTTTACATCGAAGATGCTGTAAAATCTGATAAAATTTTGAGCTGGTAATGGGTTAGTATTTGATTATAAATATTTTACTATAGTTGAATGCTTAACTAACTTAGACGACTTTGTAGTAAGTTCAATAAAAAAAATTATTTTTGCTTAATAAAATTTGGAGTATAAACATCACTAATGCAAGCAGAAGAAGTTTTAAATATTATTAAACAGGGCGAAGGATTAAGCGTGGAGTTTAAGTTGTCGAAGCACGAAATCCCGAAAAGTGTTTTCGAAACGGTTTGTGCTTTTTTAAATAGAGTTGGAGGCACAATATTATTAGGAGTTTCAGATTCTGGTGAGATAATAGGGATAGAGCAAAAATATCTGCAAAAAATTAAAAAGGAATTAACAAATGCATTGAATAATCCTCAAATTTTTAATCCTCCAGTATATATCCAACCTGAAGAGCTAAGGCTAAATGACAAAAGTATTTTGGTACTTCAAGTATTTGAGAGTTCACAAGTTCACAGTACACGCGGATTAATTTATGACCGAAATAACGAAGGCGACTACAATATAACGTTAAACACAAACTTAGTTGCAAATTTATACATCCGAAAGCAAAGTACTTTTACCGAGAATAAGATATTTCCTTTTGCTACAATAAAAGAACTTAGGCCTGAAATTATCAATAGAGCCAGGCAAATGGCAGTTAACAGACAGCCGGGGCATATTTGGGAAGCCATGAGCAATATGGATTTGTTGCGTAGTGTGCAGCTTTATCAAAAAGACTATACAACTGGAAAAGAAGGAATTACATTAGCCGGGATTTTGCTTTTTGGCCATGATGAGGTTATTACATCTGTTTTATCTTTCCATAAAACAGATGCAATTTGTCGAATTCAAAATATAGACAGATACGACGATAGGGATGATATTCGGACAAATCTAATAGAAAGCTATGATAGGTTAATGCGTTTTGTGGAAAAGCATTTGCCAGATAAATTTGTATTAAAAGGAGATATCCGTATAAGTGTTCGTAATTTAATCTTTCGTGAAGTAATTTCTAACACGCTTATGCATCGTGAATTTACCAATCCGTTTCCAGCGAAGCTTTTGATTAGCAAGAATTTGATTTATACAGAGAATGCTAATAAGTCGAAAGGGGAATTACAATTAAAACCTGATAGTTTTACTCCATTCCCAAAGAATCCTGTTATTGCAAGAGTTTTTAAGGAAATTGGTAGGGCAGACGAACTTGGGTCAGGAATAAGAAACATTTACGAGTACTATAAATTTTACTCAACAAAAAAGCCAATTTTTGAGGAAAAAGACATTTTTAGATGTACGGTATTTATAGATGACAACTTAGATTCTGAAAGAAACAATCCGGTAAATCAAAGTTTTTCTGATGTCACAAAAGATG
>JBBQSZ010000182.1:0-4017 GCA_038234745.1 Flavobacteriales bacterium
GATCATGCCTATCAATGGAGCAGAACCCGGATGGGAGGATGGGCAACAGCCCAAAGCCCTATTTTGGTCACTACCATTACTTTGGAACGATTGCGAAAGAGAGGTTACGAAGCGTTGCTAACGTATTACGAAAAAGTTGCTACACATCTTAATGAACCGCTGTATACGAGACCCGTACGTACAGTGGTGTGAGAGGCGCACTGGCGGTCATTCGACCGTCAGCCGTCTACTCGATTAGCGGTTCGGTTTTTTTACATCTCAATCATTCCGTCATTTAATATCTGTCCAAAATAACAAGTCAAATTTGATGATATTTTTTCAAAGACGTTGGGGATATACATTGTTATGCTCTCAACTGTCAGTTCATTGTCAATTGGAAAATGATGGTATTGATTGAGGTAATTTTTAACGTCAGCCTTTTCTGTGTCGTTTAGTTTGTCAAATGGATTTGTCGTTGCGTAATTGTGAAAGTCAGACAAGTGAATAAATCCACAACCAAATTTGTAAACGTAATGAACATATCCCAATAATTCATTTGCTTTGTTGACCATATCTTTGTCAGTAACTTGTTTCCACTTGTTATTATGTGTCAAAGTTGTCCATTTTTCGCCTGATAAAGTTTGCTGTATTAACCTCTCTCTTTCGTTAATGTCAGATATTCTTCCTAAATACATAACCCGTATAAAAGAGTCTAATTCTGTCCGTAATGTTTCCAAACATTTTCCAATTCTTCTTTTGGCGAAGTCGTCATTCAACGATTCTGCATTTTCTTTACTCCTCTTTTGGATAAGTTCTATAAACTGTTGTTTTATGTCTGTCATTATTTTGGATGTCGTTTTAAACTGACCGCTAACGGTTTGCAGCTACCCGAAGGGCGGGACTTTTACCACAAAACTTCATTCGGAGAACTGAACTTTCGGCTTGCAAAAATGTGTCTGCGAAGCACGAAACCCCGCCTTTTGGGTAGGTGCTGTTAGCGGTTCGTTCTTCTTCTGTCGTCCAGTGTCTTTTCATATTGCAGTGTCTTTGTGCGAAGGCTTGAAGGCTCTTTTGATTTTTTTGCATTGGATTGTGGATGGCAAAAAAGCAAATGTGCCTGCAAATGCGTTGGCTTTATCCGACTTGATTTTCTCTATACTGGTCTTTAATATTTGCGTGCCAAAACTTACCAAGTGAACCAGATTTGAATTCATACCATAAGTTTTCTGGAAAATCGTAATACTGCCACACAGCACCAGTGCTTTTAAATTCAATTTCTAAAGTTGAAGTATTCGGGTCGTAGCCAATACTTGTAATCATTGATGATTCTACATATTCTCTGTCCATATTTTTAAAATTTTTGTTGTCTAATTCGTGTTACTACTACTTTATAATTTTCTATATTTTCGGGATGTGCTTCTTGCCACTTCTCAACTAATTTGGGGTCATCACTTGTCGGTCTTGGAACATTAAGTTTTAGTCTAACTCGTGAAGGTATTTTTATAGCCTCGCCAACGATAATGGCTTCGCCAGTTCTTAAAGATGGGAGTAAGTCAATCAAACTATTTAAGTTGTCAGGTGCTGAAGATTTTACAATTGATTGGTCACCTGAATTTGTCAAACGCAAAGCGATAAATGTGCCTACTTGTGCTAAAATAGTTTCTGAAATTTCAGATGGTCTTTGAGAAATTACCAAAGCCCCCAAACCAAATTTTCTACCTTCCTTAAAAACTTTTTCAACTGCCAATTTTGAATAGCTGTTATTGTCATTCTTGTTTAGATAGTTATGAGCTTCCTCGTAAGCAAGTAGCAACGGTCTATTTTTACCTGTGTATGTTTCGTGTCTGCCCCAAAACATACTATCATAAATAAAACGAGTAATTAGTCCAACTGTGATGTCCAAAACTTCAAAGGGCACTCCACTTAAATCAAGTATTGCCAGTTTCTTTTCGCTACCAATCCACTCGTTGAGAAGGTTGTGCAAATCTTTAGGTGAAGTGGCATCTTTAAAATCCCCAGGGTTGAACAAAAAATCATATCTCGAATCCTTTAACCTTGAAAGAATTTTTTTCTCGTAGGAATAAAAGTCATTATGCTGTGTTTTAAAAGGGGAACTAATTGTCGCAGTTGATAAATGAGAAGTGAATTTTGCCCCATTTAAGTTTTCGCAATCTCCCTCATTTTCTATAACTGCATTTTCTCTTGTTTGTTCATCTTTCTTGGTAGTTGTAAAACTTGCATTTAACCACCAGTTCATTTCGTGCCAAAGTTTTCTTGCACTAAATGGAATTGGCGAATCAGCGGTAACAAAATCAGGATTGACAACCCCAGCCTTTAAAGCACAATTTTCTTTTTTCAAATTGGTTACTAATTCACGGAATAATCTATAATCGGGCTTTTGGTCGTCTGTTGGTTTTGCTCCTACAAGAAAATAAGCTAACTCATCAAAACTCATTAACCAAAACGGTATAAAAAGGGGATTAGCAACTTCATTAATTTTGAAAACCTTTGCATCAGGAAATGCACTTGAATATTCTCCGTGAGGGTCAACCAATATTACTCTTGAGCCTTGGTAACCGTCCAATATAGCTTTTAAAATACTTACGGTTGTATTTGATTTGCCACTGCCCGTAGAACCTAATATTGCACAATGTCTTAAAACAAGTTTGTGTAAGTCAGCATAGACACTTAAATTTTCAGATGACGAATGCTTGCCAATTTCTATTGAACCAGCATCTTTTTTGCCGTAGATATCGAAAAGGTCTTTTTCAATTACAATGTGAACTTCATCATTTATTGTTGGATAAGTTCCAATACCTTTTTCAAAATCATCATCACCAATTTTCTCTCCAACCAGTTGAACGGTCAAAAATCGTGAACCAAAATTATACTTTAAAAACGCTTCGTCTGTTTTGTTTGGTGTGTTGCTTACGGAAGAGACTATTCCATAAATAGTAATATTGCCGATAGGGATTTTAATGAAAGTTCCTATTTGTCCTATTTTGTAAAGTCTTCCGTTGATGATAGGTGCAGCCGATGGAATATCGTTAGAAACTTCGACTTCAACCGTTCCCGAATCAACACGAATGATATGTCCTAAATATGTTATTTCGGTTCTCATTTTACGATTGTATCTATTGCTTCCTTTTTTCCTGAATTAGAAATAAGGAAATTTACAAGTTCATTAAAGTCGCCAAGTTTAAATTTACTGTTTGTTTCATCCCAATAAGAATCTGCCTTTTCATTTGGCTTTAGGTCAGTTGAAATATATTCCCATTCTCCAAGGTTTCCGTTTATTATTGCTTTTTTAGGTCCGAAAACATTAAGGTTCATATAAGACGAAGTTTGTTTGTGCAAACTTTCTACTTCTGAATCTTGGAAGAAAAAAACCAAGGCGGTTAGTCGGTTATTTTGTCTTAAACAGTTGAATATAATTTCGTTTATGTGTTGGTCTGAAAAAGAGTAACCTGTGAATACAAATAATAACTCACCGCTTAAAAGATAATTTTTAAGCCTGTCGAAATAAGCAATGAATGGTTGCTTTTTTGATGAATCATATTTTTCTTTCGATGGATAAATTACTAACTCATTTTCCTCCTTTTTGATGTTTTCAATTTTACCAATTCGAATAATTTTTTGTGCCTTTGTTTTCGGGTCTAATTTCCAAAACCAACTTAGTGAACCGTGAATTTTCCAAAGTCTAATCCAGTTTTGAGTTAGGTCGTTTTTATTTACAAATTGGTCAATGCTCTCTTGCCAGAAGAATGGCTCGTAAGAGCCAACAAAGCCGTCAAAGTATGGTATTTGGCTTGCCTCTAATGATTTTTCAATTATTAGGTCATAATTAGTAGTAAAGACTTCTTTTGAGAAATCACGATTTAAAAGGCTAAGCCAAGCAAAAAACTTTTTGGTCTTTTCAATGTCAGCTACGGCTTCTTTTTCTGCTATGATGTCGTAAATTATTGTGCATATTTCTTTGTCAAGCAACTTTGCAGCTTCGCCAGTTACTCCCTCATATTTTTTATTATCCTTTTCTCC
>JBBQSZ010000183.1:0-3940 GCA_038234745.1 Flavobacteriales bacterium
TCCCACAACGGCCCGTGACCTCCTGGATAAAATACAGCATCATAATCGACCTGATTAACAGTTGCTAAAACTAAAGTTTGAGACAAAAGAAGCTGTGTTTCTTTATCGGCATTGAATCGAACTGTTGCTGGAGTTTGAGAATCGGGAGATGCACTTTTAGGATCAATTGGAGGTTGTCCTCCATTTGGCGAAGCAATCGTAATTTGGATTCCTTTATCTTTTAGAAGGTAATAAGGAGCGGCAAATTCTTCAATCCAAAAACCAGTTTTTTCGCCAGTATCTCCTAGTTGGTCGTGACTTGTTAACACAAAAAGTACTTTTTTCATTTTTCTTTATTTAAGTTTGTCAACGGTTTTGTTGACGGTTTATTTACTGTAGTATTATAATTAAAAAAACCCGCAATTGCAATTGCAAAGGCTAGTGTGATTATCTTCAGTATCAATTTTAGTATGACATTTCGACAATTTTTTCAGCATCACTTGGCTTCAGTGATTGATGCTCGCCCAAAGCTGTCATTCCTCTTTCTTGGAATCTTTTTGCAATTTCGGAACCTGTACCTTCATAATCCTTCGTGTATTCCGAAAGTTTTGTTTTGATGCCTAAAGAATGGAAAAATTCGGTTGTTTTTTGGATTCCAGCTTTCGCTTTTTCCTCTAAAGTTCCATTGGTAACTCCCCAAACACGTTCGGCATATTGGGCTAATTTCTCTTTCTTCGTCTCAAAATTATAAGTATAATGCGACCCAGCTAAAATAGCTAATGTTCTGGCGTGGTCTATTCCGTATAGTGCTGTAAGTTCGTGTCCCATCATATGAATGGCCCAATCTCCAGGAACTCCTTTTTGTATCAATCCGTTTAGTGCCATCGTACAACTCCACATAAAATTGGCTGCTGCTTTATAATCTGATGGATCTTTTAGAATAACCGGAGCTACTTCGACTAAGGTTTGCAGAATACTTTCGGCAAAACGATCTTGGAGCAACGCACCAATTGGATAGGTCATATATTGCTCTAAAACGTGAGTGTAAGCATCGGCAAGACCATTTGCAATTTGGCGTTGTGGAATGGATGACACGACACTTGGATCCAATATCGAAAACACAGGAAACAATCCTGGCCCGCCCATTGTTAATTTTTCCTTTGTTTCTGCTCTTGTCACTACAGCACCAGAATTCATTTCAGAACCTGTTGCAGGTAAAGTTAGTACGGTTCCAAAAGGCATTCCTTTGAGAGTTGGAATTCTTTTGTCTAAAATATCCCAAGGTTCTGCTCCTTCATAAAGGGCTGCAGCCGAAAGGAATTTAGTGCCATCAATTACTGATCCGCCACCAACAGCCAATAAGAAAGTGATTTTCTTTTCTTTAATTACTGCCAATGCTTGCATTAAAACTTCATATTCAGGGTTGGCAGGAATACCACCAAATTCTTCTACCGAAAATCCTGCAAGAGCTGATTTTACTTGTTCGTAAATGCCGTTTTTCTTGATACTTCCACCACCAAATAGTAGTAATATTTTTGCATCTTTTGGAATCTCGCCTGCGATTTTTTGTATCTGATCCTTTCCAAAAATGATTTTGGTAGGGTTTTTAAATTCAAAATTATTCATCTTTTTTTTACTTTAAATTAAAGTTCCGTTTGGAAAATTGTTTTACAAAGGTAGTTTCAAACTAGTGAATAAAAATTGATGTAGGATAAGAAACAACTATTGTGCTATTTCCTTTCTGATTCTGCTCAGGCTTTCAGTTGTAATGCCTAAATAGGAGGCAATGTGATAGTTTTTTACGCTCTGCTCGATATTTGGATAAGTTGTAAAAAAAGCAGTATATCTTTCTTTAGCAGATTGGGATAAGTTGGACAGAATTCTCTTTTGAAAAGCAGCAAAACCCTTTTCCATTTTTTTTCTAAAAAAGGTTTCAAGCTTAGGGAAGTCAACATATAAATCATCCATGCTCTTTCGGGAGATCTTATAAACAGTAGCATCCTGAATGCACTCGATCGTCATTATGGCTTTTGTTGTTGTAAAAAATGCAGTATAATCACTAATCCACCAATCGTGAATGGCAAACTGTAGTGTGTGTTCTTTGCCAGAATTGTCAATAAAAAAAGTTCTTAAACAGCCATCGTGAACATAGTATTCATCATAAACTAATTCATTAGCATGCAGAAGAGTGGTTCCTTTTTTTAGGGTGATTTTCTCAAATTTACTGGCTATCAGCTCACTTTCTTCCGCTGTAAAAGTGAGGCTTTTGAAGATTCCTTGTAGCTTGGATATTTCTATATTCATTTTTACTATTTAAATTAACAATTAGTGAAATATCCCCATTAAATTGGTAAACAAATATAGGTAATTAAGGTTTTAAAAATAACTTTTTAGACGACTATTGCCTTAATTATCGGTAGTAACTTTAGGCGGTTTGACTATCGTTACAAGTCCAATCATCATAATTAGAGCGGACAAAATGATAACCTGAATAATTAGTGATTTATTCGCCAAAGCAGTCGATTGACTTATGGGAATTGACAAGAAAAGTAAAATAGTTATTAAACCTCTTGGTGCAATGTATAGTAAAGGTTTTGCATTAAGTTTAAATAATTTAAGAAAAATAATACGAAGAACAAAAAATCCTGCACAAATTACCACAGCCCAAAGTATTGTTTCGGGATTTAATAATTCTTCAGTTTCAATTAGAAAACCAAATAAAAGAAAAAATAAAGCCCTAACTAAGAAAGCAATTTCAATCGTCAATTCTTTAAACTTGTGAACCTCCCTGTTTATAATATTGGGTTGTAGTTTTTGAATAAATTGATATCCTTTCAACTCGTCAAGATTGCCAAGAAAAAGTCCAAATAGCAAAATAAAAACTAAAGCTGGTAAATGATATATTTTTGAAACAGTATAAATTATCACAATAATTATAATGATGGGAATGAACTTTACGTGGTGTTTTATTTTACTCAATAAAAAGGCTAAACCTAAGGTTGCCACAAATGTAATCATCAGAATAATTAGTAATTCGACAATAAAATATCCTACAGATGGTGTGTCAATACTAGCATTAAGTGTAATATAATTGAAAAATAGTACTCCAAAAATATCGGACAAACTGCTTTCGTAGGTCACAAATTCTTTGTCTTTAGAAATAAGATTTTGAGCACTAGGAATAGCAATTGCACTACTTATTATTGCAAAAGGAATGGCATTTGTAAGTCCGATTTTGAAAGGCACATTTCCGTAATAATGAAAAGCGTAAGCAAGAATAAAGCTAAAAAGTAACATTGGAATAAAAGCGATAAGTGCTGTTTTGCCAACAAATGGCAGTTTTGATTTGTTTAATTCTAATTCCAATGAACCTTCTAAGACAATTAAAATTAAACCAACAGTTCCTAAAATTGGCAAAATTGATGTCAAATTGGGAACTGTTATTTGAAAAGTGTTTGTGCCTTGTTTAACGGCCCAACCAACAAGTAATAATAATATTACAGAAGGAATTTTTGTCTTTGACGATGTAATGTCAAAAACATACGCAAGAATTAATAAAAAACATATTGTTATAATTATCGAAAGCGTCATCTTTGGATTTTATTTCGTTCAACTACCGTTCTCGTATACGATATGCTGTTGGCAATGTATAAAAAAACTTCCGCTATCTGAAAATAAATCTTTAAAAAAATTAGATTTTGTGCTTTGAGCTAACCAAAATTTGATGCTTTTTTTACGCCAATACTAGACTTTAATTTCCCCTATAAGTCGAGTATCCAAATGCTGAAAGCGTAATCGGCACGTGATAATGTTTTTCGTCCTTAATTTGAAAAACCACTTCAATGAAAGGATAAAAACTATCGGTATTGCTCCTTTTAAAGTAGTCACTTGTGAAGTAAGTTAGCTTATAAATTCCTAAATTTGTTTTATCCGATTTCAGAAAATCGGTTACTCTACCGTT
>JBBQSZ010000184.1:0-3934 GCA_038234745.1 Flavobacteriales bacterium
TCTTGGTTATAAAACCGCTAAAAGAAGATTTGTACTGGAACTAAGAGAACTTATTACTGGAATAATGATTGTATTTTCAGGTGGTGATCCCTCAAAAGTCTTTATAACATAAGTGGCCGGAATTTCTTCCGACCACAACTAGGTTGTAGGTGTTTTTACAAATTAAAATTGACACCTTAAATTTAAGAAATTATTGCCGAAATTTATTAAAAAAGATAAATTTTTTTTAGTATTTTTTTAATGGTTAAGTTGTTGCTTTACATTATTTTATGACTTTAGTTTAAATGAAAAACCCTTCAATTGCTATAAATAGTAATGGAAGGGTTTAAGTACCTTTTTAAAGCTAGATTTTAAAATCGACCAGCTTTAAATTATCTAGGAAAAACGTTTAAATAGCGTTTATAATGGCTAAAAAATCTTTAGTATTTAGCGCTGCTCCACCAATTAGACCTCCGTCTACATCTGGTTTAGAGAAAATTTCTTTGGCATTGTCTGGTTTTACACTTCCACCATAAAGGATAGAAACATCTTCGGCGATATCGCTTCCAAAAGCTTTTCGAACAGTTTCTCTAATGAATTCGTGCATTTCTTGTGCTTGTTCTGGACTAGCTGTTTCCCCTGTTCCGATTGCCCAAACGGGTTCGTAAGCCAAAACAATTTTTTCCCAATCTTTAGCTTGAAGATGAAATAAACCATCATGCAATTGATTTTCAACAATATTGAAATGATTTTTTGATTGACGGTCTTTCAACTCTTCGCCAAAGCAAAAAATAACGGTCATCTCGTGTTGTAAAGCCGTATCTACTTTGCTTGCAATCAAGGCGTCAGTTTCGTGAAAAATAGCTCTACGTTCTGAATGTCCCAGAATTACGGTGTTTACACCAACGCTTTTTAACATATCGGCAGATATTTCTCCAGTATAAGCGCCACTTTCTGCTTGGTGCATATTTTGGGCAGACACTTGGATTGAAGTTCCCGCTAATAGATTTGTTGCTGCAGCTAAATTTACAAAAGTAGGAGCTACAATTACTTGTGCATTATTTCCAGTTGAAACTTGAGCTTTTAATTCATTTAATAATTCGGCAGTTTGCGCTGCATTTTTATGCATTTTCCAGTTTCCTGCTACAATCTTCTTTCTCATTTTATTGTGTTTTATTATTTATTTTTTGATATTTATTTTTTTATTGCTATTGAAATTGTTATTAATTTCTATTGAGTCAATTCTTTCAAAGTGGCATTTATCTTTTCGAAATCGGTTTCAATTGCTCTGTAAATTACGATTTTTCCAGTTTTATCAATGATGATGTATCTTGGAATCCAATTCAAATCTATTGCTTTTCCAAACACGCCTTTCATTTGGTCATTTGCCATAAAATGTTCTCCTTTTAGTTCGTGTTTAGCAATTCCTTCTTTCCATTTATCAGCCGTTTTATCTACAGAGATAAAAACATAATCTACATTAGGATTATTGGTTTGAATCTCTTTTATTTTTGGCATTGCTTTCACGCAATCGCCACACCAAGAAGCCCAAACTTCGATAACGAGGGTTTTTCCTTTGTGGTTTTTTAGAATGTTTTTAAAAGAGACTTGATTCCCATCGGATGCAAGTAAAGTTTCGGATAACGCTTCTTTTGAAAAGGATTTTTTTTGCGCATGAGAACAAGAAAAACTAATAGCAGCAATAAGGAATACAATTATTTTTTTCATTTTTATAATTTTGCCCAAAGTTACATTTTATAAATAAATTAGCGAAGACTAAACCGCATTATTTCAGGTAATTATACTATTTCGATTTCGTAGTTCGGCTTCCTATTCGACATCATAAAAGAAGTGAATATTATAACGCTTTTTCATTCGCATTATCGTCTAAGTAGGTTTTTTTGCTTCTTTTTACTCTTTTAGTAAAATACAGTTGATTAATGGTGTAGCCAATATAAATACCGGAAATCGCCATTAAAGTACATCCAAAAACAACGTGAAACGTAACTCCCAAAGGAACGTTATACCAAGTTGAAACTTCGTTTAAAAAATAGTATCCTATTCCAAAAACGAAGAAGCACAAAAAGATATAGAACAGTTTTTTTCTCTTTTTTTCTTTTCTACTACTCATAATTAACAAAAGCTGTGTTATAGTTTTAAATCAGAGATGTCGTTGTAGTGCACTTTTTGAGTTACAGTTCCATAATGTAGTAAAACAAAACTAGGATTCGCTCGTTCGATTGTTTTTAGCGCTGTTGCATCACAAAATAAGCAATCAAAACCAAAGTTGTATTTCGTTTTTGTAGCAGCAATAACATCAGTCGCAGAGCCTGTTAGTAAAGCTACATAATAGCCTTTTGCAGCTGCATTTTTATACAATTCGTTTGCTTTTTTTAAGCCTTCTATGTTTGCTTTTTCTAAATCATAAGCGACAATCAAGAGTACTTTTTCCTTTGATAATATTAAATTGGTTTGGTCGACTCCATCAAGTTCTAGTTTGAAATCGTGAATAGGAGGAAGGTAGCCTTGCACGATCACTTTGTCTTTTCTATCCACAAATTCAGCCCCTGCAGGAAGCGACATCAAATCTTTTTCCGTGAATTCTTTATTAACACCATTCACTTTATAAATAAAAACCATTTGAACGACACTTTTTGGTGCACTATCAGGAATTTCCATTGAAGTTTTGATATTTGTTCCCACTTTATAAGGTCTAAAATCTTTTAATGGCAAATGATTTAACACCCAATAGCCCATAAACGAACATAAAACAATGCTTAATACAACCAAAACATTCTGTATTTTAGTAGAAAAAAGTGGTTTAATGAATTTTTGATTGTAAAATAATATCAGAATAAAAAACAATAAAATAAGATCTTTTGAAAAAGATTGCCAAGGAGTTAAATGTAACGCATCACCAAAACATCCGCAGTCTTTTACCACATCAAAATAGGCGGAATAAAAAGTCAAAAACGAGAATAGAACTACCAAAAGTAACAAACTCCAAATCGTTACTTTTGATTTGTAACCAATGAGAAGCATTACGCCCAAAACCACTTCTAAAATCACTAAAAATAAGGCTATTGCCAATGTAAAAGGCACGAAAAATGGCATATTGAAAACCGCTTCGCTAAAATATTCGTCCAATTTATAAGAGAATCCTAAAGGGTCATTGAGTTTGATTAATCCCGAAATAATGAATAAAATCCCGACAAAAAGTCTAGAAAATTGTGTGATAAAATTTTTCATTTTAATTCTATTTATGATTTATTTTAGAAAATTACTTTTTTATTGGATTCAAGATTAATGCAAAAACAGCATAATTAATCATATCCTGATAATTGGCGTCAATACCTTCCGAAACCAATGTTTTTCCTTTGTTGTCTTCGATTTGTTTCACGCGAAGCAGTTTTTGCAAAATCAAATCGGTTAAAGAACTGACTCTCATTTCGCGCCAAGCTTCGCCATAATCGTGATTTTTGGCCTCCATCAACTCTTTGGTAAGTTTTACTTTGGCATCATATAATTGTGTTGCTTCTTCGACATTCAAATCGGGTTGATCGACCACTCCAAGTTCCAATTGAATCAGCGCCATAATCGAATAATTGATGATTCCGATAAATTCTCCTGTTTCGTCCTCATCTACTTTTCGAACATCGTTTTCTTGCAAACTTCTAATTCTTTGCGCTTTGATAAAGATTTGATCGGTTAGTGAAGGCAATCTCAAAATGCGCCAAGCACTGCCGTAATCTTTCATTTTATTGATATAAAGTGTGCGACATATTGCGATTACGCTATCGTATTGTTGAGAAGTAATGTTCATTTAATGATGTATATTTGTCACAAAAATAAGCATAATTATTTTGTTTGAAGAATGATGTTTAACGAAATTTGATTTAAGATGACAATAAACTGCAAAGGACAACTTGTCGATTTAACCTCGCCTAAAGTGATG
>JBBQSZ010000185.1:0-3909 GCA_038234745.1 Flavobacteriales bacterium
TTTTGTAACCCGAAAAATTACGATGGCAACCGCAGCCATCGCTTTGGGAAAACAAGATTGTTTGTATCTAGGAAACCTGAACTCACAAAGAGACTGGGGACACGCCAAAGATTATGTAGAAGCGATGTGGAGAATTTTGCAACAAGACAAAGCCGAAGACTATGTGATTGCTACGGGAGTCACTACCTATATTCGTGATTTTGTACGTCTTTCTTTTGCCGAAATAGGAGTAGCATTGGCTTTCGAAGGTGAAAATGAAAATGAAGTAGCCACAGTAGTAGCCTGTAATCATCCAGAATATCAACTAGAAATTGGTAAAATAATAGTTCGTGTGGATCCAGAATATTACCGCCCTACCGAAGTGGATTTGTTGATTGGTGATCCTGCTAAATCGAAACGATTGGGTTGGGAGCCGAAATACGACCTTGCTGGATTGGTGAAAGAAATGGTGGCGAGTGATTTGGAGATCGCGAAGAGACATATTTAGGAGAAAAGGGAGTTTAAACTGGTTAGGAATAGAGGGATTGTTTCAAGAACAGTTCGGAGAGCTGGGTTACTAAATAATAGCGTAAAAAATTTGAAACTCTTTATCATTTTTTTAAACAAGAAGAAAATAGAGTTAAAAGATAAGATCGTCAATGAAAGTATTGCAAATAAATACGGTTTCAGGTTATGGCAGTACAGGTTCTATCTGTGAAGACATTGCTAATGTATTAGAAAGTCAAGGACATGAATGTTATATCGCTTATGGACAATTAACAACTTCGTATCCAAAAAGTTTTAAAATAGGCACAGTCATTGAAAATCATTTACATAATTTAGGTTCAAGAATAATTGGGAAGCAAGGTTATTTTACTAAAAACGGTACCAATAAATTAATCCAGTATATCAAAGAGGTAAACCCAGATGTTATCCATCTTCATAATCTTCACGGGAATTATTTGAATTTAGAGATTTTATTAGATTATTTAATCGACGTTCAAAAACCTGTAGTTTTAACTTTACATGATTGTTGGGCTTTTACAGGGAAATGTTCACATTATACCGATGTGCAGTGTTTCAAATGGCAAACCGAATGTAATGCTTGTCCACAACTAAAAACATATCCACCAAGTCTATTTTTTGATTTTTCTAAGGAAATGTTTTTGGATAAAAAGAAATGGTTTACTACTTTAACTAATTTAACAATAATTCCAGTTTCTAATTGGTTGGCAGGCGAAGCTAAACAATCTTTTTTAAATAAATTCCCAATACAACCTATATACAATTGGGTAGATCATTCCGTTTTTAAGGAAACCATAGATGAGGAATTCCTTAAAAAATATGCGATCGATAAATCAAAATTCACAATAGTTTTAGTGAGCGCAGGATGGAGTGTTGACGATGTAAAATGGAAAGATGCACTTAAATTAGCCGAAATTATCGAAGAAGATATGCAAATTCTTATGATTGGAAAAGTGGCAGATACAAAGTTACTGCCATCAAACATAAAACACATTCCTTATTTACATGGAAAAGAAGAATTAGCAAAAGCCTATTCCTTAGCAGATGTTTATGTTCATTTGTCTACTGAAGATACTTTTGGAAAAGTAATAGCAGAAGCTATGAGCTGTGGTACGCCAGCAATTGTTTACAATGCAACTGCCTGCCCAGAAGTAATTGATGAAAATTGTGGTTATGTGGTCGAAAAAAGAAATATTCCCGAAATTCTTACGGCCATTGCAAATATTAAAATGAACAAAAAAGCCTACTTTTCGAAAAATTGTAGGGATAGAGTGCTAAATAATTTTGATTTGAATACAAATATCAATAAAACTATTGGTATTTATAAAGAAATGATTGCCCTATGGTAGTAAATCTATTGGTGCTATTCTTAACGCTTATTATTGGGAAACTGTTTTCCAATGGAAAACAAGCATACGTTAACAGTGACAAGAATAGAAAAAAATATATTAAAATTATCTCTTTTATTTTAATACTGCAATCGGGTTTACGCAATGTGGCAGTAGGATCTGATACTTATAGTTATTATTTGTCTTTCGAAGCGAGTAAAAAAGCATCTTGGAATCAAGTTTACCAAGTTGTATTTGATTATTATAAGTACGGAATAGGTAAAGACCCCGGTTTTCCTGTTTTTGAAAAGTTGTGTTCTTTAACAATAGGGGAGTATCAAGGCTATCTTTTACTAATAGCGCTAATCTTTTTTACGGCCTTAGGTAATTTTATTTATAAAAATACCAGTCGTTTGAGCGATGCTATTGTAGCATTTGTGATTTACTCCGTCTTGTTTTATAGTTTTTTCTCCATAACAGGACATCGACAAACGATAGCTACAGCTGTAAGTTTGTATAGTTTTGAATTCCTCAAAAAAAGAAAATTACTGCCTTTTGTGTTAATGTTATTAGTGGCATCAACCTTACATAAATCAGTATTGATTTTTATTCCTTTTTATTTTATTTGCCGAATCAAAAAGCCCAAACTGGTTTATTATTGCACTTTGTTTTTGTTTCCTGTTTTTATGGTTTTAAGAAATAGTCTTGCTTTGTATTTTCAATCTATTGGAGGCTATAAAGAATATGATCAATACGAAGGTTCGGGTACTTATACGTTTACTTTTATGTTTCTATTAATAGCTATAGTCGCTTTTATAAGAAGTAAAAGTATTTTAAAACAGAATAGCGAAGCACAGTATTATTTTAATGCTTTCGCACTGGCTTTATTATTCATTCCATTAACTTGGATAAACCCCACGATGATGCGTGTGGTTCAGTATTTTTCGATATTCATGCTGCTTCTAATCCCAGAAATAATACATTCTCTGGGTGAAATTTCTATAAAAATAAGAAAAGATGCAAGGGTATTTGTTATTGTAATTTTAATTGTTTTATATGCTCAATCTAGCGCAAATTCTGAACCGTATGGTTTTTTTTGGGAAGAAATGCGTTTGAGTGAAAACTATTTTATTAGTGATTAATTTATGACAAAAGAAATAAAATATATAGGATTTTATGATATCATTAATAGTCAAAATAAAAGAGTTGCAGCATTATCTGCAACGAATAAAATGGACTATATCTGCGATGCTATAATAAGTGCTGGTTTTAAAGTTCATTTAATTTCGCCTTCGTGGTTTGATGATACTAACCGTTCAGGATCTTGGGAAAAAACTACTACTTTAAAACTTAAAAAAAACAAGAAACTCACAACTGTTTTTAGTTTCAGTAGTACAAATAAATTAGTAAGAAACTTAAAAATAGTCTTGAGCTTATTCTGGTTGTTTTTTTGGATAATTAAAAATGTTCAGAAAAACGAAAAAATTATAGTTTATCACTCGCCTTGGCTTGTTCTTCCAGCCTTATGGGCAAAAAAAATTAAAAAATTTGAATTAATACTTGAAGTAGAAGAAGTGTACAGCGATGTTTCTTCCTTGCATCCCTATTTTGATAAGTTAGAGCAGCAAATATTTAATAAAGCAGATTATTTCTTGTTTTCAACTGAAATGCTAGCAAAAAAAATTAATTCAAGTAAAAAAGGTATTATAATATACGGAAATTATACTGCTTATGAAACTATAAATATTCCTATTGACGATGGTAGAATTCATCTAGTTTATGCAGGAATAATTGATTCACATAAATCTGGAGCATTTAATGCCATAGAAAGTGCGCTTTTCTTGCCTGAGAATTATGTCATGCATATTATAGGATTTGGCGAAGTTGAAAAATTAAAACTTAGAATAGATGAAATAAATAAAATTTCTAATTGCAAAGTTACCTATGATGGGATTAAAAATGGTGCGGCTTTCGTAGCGTTTTGTCAATCTTGTCACATCGGATTAAGTACTCAAACAATGGATGGCAGTTATTTGAATTCGTCATTTCCCAGCAAGATATTGTCTTATTTAGGTAT
>JBBQSZ010000186.1:0-3838 GCA_038234745.1 Flavobacteriales bacterium
ATCTGATAAATCCCCAGTTGGGCTGAGGTTCCAACCTCAGTCCATTTTATTCCTATAGGCTTTTGCCTATTCTTCATTTATAAAAAACCATGCTTGCGCTTGTTGCCTATCGAATACAGATATGATTTCTCCTATAAAACAAATACGTTGGGATAGCGATAAATCACCAAATATTTTTTTACAAAACATTCGGAAATTACGGACATAATAGGTAGGGTAAATTCATGAATTTACCCTGACATTTCATCTGATAAATCCCCAGTTGGGCTGAGGTTCCAACCCCAGCCTGTTTTGATTTCTTTCCGACTTGATATCGCAAATTGCGATTTCAAGTTTTTAAATTCATCAGATGTTAATTGAACCATTTTTCTTCCGCAGATTCTGCAGATTTACGCAGATTTAGGAAAATTTTTCGGTTTGATTTAAAATTATTAAATTTAATTTCTAATAAAACCGGATTTTTCTGCCCAGTATTTACCGTTAACTGATTTTTTTCCACCGAAAACTCTATTTATTTGCAATATCATACGCATTATACTACTTTTATTATGATTTAAGTTTTATTGTCCTGTCTTTGTATTCGTGAACTTAAAATTAATGTCATGAAAAAATTCTACCAAATCCTTTTATCTTTTATCCTTTTCTTTTTATTTAGTTCGTCAATTGTTAATGCTCAATGGGAACAAGCAAAGGGTTATACCTATGGAAAAGTTAATTGCATGGCTGTAAATGGAACAAATATTTTTGCAGGTACGGATGAATATGTTCTGTTATCAACCGATGATGGCTTGTCTTGGTCACGGATAAGCAATGGATTACCTCACAATCCCATTCTATCAATAGCAGTATACGGAACAAATATTTTTGCAGGTACTTATAATGGTATTTTTTTATCATCCAATAATGGAGGAAGTTGGATCGGGGTTAGTTTGGGAATTACAGATTCTGTGATTACTTCATTAACTATTGATGGAAATAATGTTTATGCAGGAACAAAGGATAGTGGTGTTTTTATTTCTTCTAATAATGGTAATAGTTGGTCAACAGCAAATAATGGCTTAACAAATCTTCAAATTAATGTTCTTTCAATTCATGGAAACAGGATTTATGCCGGAACTAAAGGAGGTGGAATATTTTTTTCGTTGAAAAATGTAATAAATTGGTCAGCTTCAGATAGCAACATTAGTTTAAACATAAATGCAATATCTTTTTTTGGAAATAAAATAATTGCAGGCAGTGCTTTTGACGGTGTTTTCATTTCTTCAGATAGTGCTATTAGTTGGAACCAATCTAATACAGGTTTGACTAATAACTCTGTGTCATCATTTGGAATAAGTGATTCAAATATAATTGTCTGTACAGGGGGTGGAATCGAAAAGTCGTTAGATTCAGGTAATACTTGGATAAATATTTTAACCGCCGAAACATATTCAATTGCCATAAGTGGTGCAAATTTTATAGCTGGATTAAATAATTTGATTTTCCAAACAAGCGATAATGGATATATCTGGACAAACACGAATGTATGTTTATCTGGATACGTAATCTCAGCCCTTACATACGATGGATCAAATGTTTTTGCAGGAGATTTTAACTATGGAGGAATTTTTGTTTCAAAAAATAAAGGTCAGAGCTGGGCAGCTGTGCATAGAGAACAAATCGCATGTCCGACTAACTGCCTGTATTCAAAAGGAGGAATCACTTATGCTGGGACAAATAATGATGGTATATTCAAATTAAATTACATTGGTACAAGTTGGTTTCTTGATTATAGAGGAATGAAAAATATCAATATTGAATCATTAGCAATTATTGACTCCAATATTTTTGCTGCCAGTGGTTACGGCTTGTTTAAATCATATTTAAACAGTACATCATGGTTATTGATTAATCCGAACGGAACCCAAACATTTGTTGAGAAAGATGCAAAACTATATGCTGGTGGAAATAATGGAGTATCCGTTTATAATGATATTAGCTCTACTATGGATTTACTTAATAATGGTTTGCCAATAAGTTCCGTAATGTCATTAGGTGTTTTAGGGAATACCCTTTTTGCTGGAACCTTAGATAATGGAGTATATGTTTCTGCAAATAATGGAGGAAATTGGGTTCATGCCAATAGTGGTTTGCCAGTAAACGATTATATTTATGCGTTTGTTGAATATGGTACAACTATTTTTGCAGGAACAACAGGTAGTGGAGTCTTTGCTTCATTTGACAATGGTAATTATTGGATGGATTTGAGTGGAGGTTTGCCAAATAAACAGTCATTTTCTTTGACAATTGATGGATTATATATTTATTGCGGAATATACAATAATGGGGTATGGAGACGACAATTATCAGATTTTACAAATATTGAAGAGATTCAAAATGGTTACCCTGCTTCCTTTACCATTTCCCCCAACCCCTCCACCACCCACATCCGCCTCAACCTACCCGCCAACACCTCCGGCAATTACACCATATATAATACCTGCGGTCAGAGCCTACAAAGTGAAAAGCTCAGCCCCGACGACATTGATGTTTCAAACCTCAATAGCGGCATTTATTTTATAAGGGTTACTGCGGAGAGGGGAAAGGTGTATAGTGCGATTGTTGTAAAGCAATAGCATATGTGTATACCCCTGTTGGGCTGAGGTTCCAACCTCAGTCCATTTTATTTTTATAGGCTTTTGCCTATTCTTCATTTATAAAAGACCTTGCTTGCGTTTGTCGCCTATCGAATACAGGTGTGAATTCTCCTATAAAACAAATACGTTGGGATGGCAATCAATCACCAAATGTTTTTCTACAAAACATTCACCAACTGCACGCATAATAGGTAGGGTAAATTCATGAATTTACCCTACACATTCATGAATTTGTTTTCTACAAAACGTTCAGCAACTGCTCTCTAATTTTTTCCAATTCGATTTTCATTAATACCATATAATAATCATAACAATTTTCGATTTGAATCGAAAATAATTATACTATTTTTCGATTTTTCCCTTATTCACATATAATCCGTTTCGGCGAAATCATAGTCTTCATCAGCGTTATTCATACAGGCAAAACATCAAAAAATAAAAAACATGAGCAAGAGTTAAGCATATATTCTGATTTAGGGAGAGAAGTATGAGCGGATTATTGTATGGTTGATAGTTCAATTTATAGCAGCAGGCATTATCTGATTGATGAACTTAACCTACAAATTATTCCGCTACGAGCTAGTTGGTTGTTTGAATGCCCTACGAGCTGATTACCTGATATGCAGACAAATAGGCAAATAGGCGGATAAAAATTTATAGGAAAGTAATTTTAGGATTGCTTTTTGCAAAATTATTATGTATATTTGTTTAGGTTTTAGAAAATCGGTTAACGGATTTTACGGTTTTTTTGGCCTAAAATAAAAGAAATGAATTTTTAAAACCCATCTTAAAAACCCCCTTAACTTAATAGTTATTATGCCCTGAAATTGGGGAACAATAGAATTCTAAAGCATTAAAAAAAAATAATATTAAAATTTCAATATAATGAGAAAACAATCTTTATTTAGTCTGTTTTTTGCAATCATTTTCCTTCTGGCAAATGTGGTAAATGCACAACAACAAAACAACCCTTGGGAATGGGCAATTGGATTTGGCGGCAATGGTAAAAATTACATCCATTCAATCGTTACTGATCCAAACGGGAACTCGTATATCGCAGGTAGTTTTTCCGATTCCATTTATTTTGGAAATACAAAATTGTTGAGCAAAGGTTATCTAGATATTTTTATCGCAAAATTTGATACTAAAGGCAACCTGATCTGGGCTGAAAGTGCTGGTGGTAACGATGCTGATGAGGCATA
>JBBQSZ010000187.1:0-3822 GCA_038234745.1 Flavobacteriales bacterium
TATAATAAAAAAAAGTTAAATTTGCCCTGCAATATTGGTTAACCAATTTGGTTATTTAGTTTAATTCTAAAATAGAAACGTTTTAAATGCACTGAATCTGTTTACTAATAGGAGTGGAGAACCTATTTCAAGCACAAAAAAAAAACTAACAAAAATTTAAATTATGAAAAAAACAATTTTAATGTTACTGCTAGCTTTTTCATCTATTATGAATGCTCAGACTGATAAAATTAAGATATCAGGAAAAGTAGTTGATAATACTGGTCAATCTATACCCAATGCTACTGTCACTGTTGATGACAAAGGGACAATATCTGATTTAGATGGAAAATACACCATTGTAGCCAACAGCGCAAAGTCAGTTCTTAAATTTTCTTATTTGGGATTTGACACCAAAACGGTAATAGTGGGAAAAAGCACCTTGATTAATGTTATCTTATTGGAAGCCAATAATGTACTTAATGAAGTTGTGGTTGTAGGTTATGGTACTCAAAAACGTTCCAGTGTAACTGGGTCTGTTGCAAAAGTTAAAAGTGATAGGATAGAAAATGCGCCAGTGTCGCGTTTAGATAATGCCTTGCAAGGAAAAATTGCAGGTGTAACCATTCAAAACATCTCCTCGGAAGCGGGAGCAGATACTCAAGTGAGTATTAGAGGTGTGAGTTCAATAGGTGCTGGAACTGGACCTCTTATTGTTGTAGATGGCCAACCGATGCCTGATGGATTTGGTGCTCTTAATACTGCCGATGTAGAATCGGTTGAGGTATTAAAAGATGCTGCTTCGGCTGCCATTTATGGGTCTAGAGGGGCTAACGGTGTTGTTTTGATAACTACCAAAAGTGGAAAAGATGGTAAAACAAAATTTACTTTTAAAAATACTACAGGTATAAAACAAGCCTATGAAACGTATGATATTATGTCATCGACAGATTATGTTACGAAATTATATGCTGAAGATGCTTTAAGAAAAGCAGATCCTTTATGGACGACTGTAGCTCCTTATAATTATGGTGCCACTACAGCCTCTATTTCAAAATTTATGGCGCAATATATTATTGAAAAAGATGTTTTAGGAGGAGAAGGAACTAATTATCAAAAAGCGGCTTTAAGAAAAGCTTTCTATCAAGATATACAATTTAACGTGTCTGGAGGGAGTAAAAAGAATAAATTTTATATTTCGACCGGATACCAAAATGATCAAGGTTTAATGTTGAGAAGTGAATTTAAAAAATTAAACTTTAGAGTTAAGTTTGATTCGGATATAACTGATAAAATTAAATTGAGTATCAATTTGAATCCATCAAATACAAAAACAGAAAGACCTGGTATAAATTATATTGATTTTACAAGATTTCCAAGTTTAATTCCAATATATCATACACAAGCGTCAGCTGATTTTATCAATAATAATCCCGGTGGTGCTGGTAGAAATATAAAAGTGGGTGATTGGGGCGAGGATGATGATTTTGCTAATTTAGCTTATTCAGGATTTACGCCAGGGGTTCCAGGAGTGCCTTCGGTACCTTATTCTACTGCATCTGCTACTCCTTTTACGACTTCAAATAACAATCCGATGCGTGCCTTATTATTACAACATGACAATAATAATCAATTTCGTTTTCAAGGAAGTGTAGGTTTGGATTTTGCCATATCTAAAGATTTTGGATTTAAAACAACTCAAAGTATTTATTACAGAGACTCTCGAAGATTAGAAACCGGAGCTACAAATGCGGTAAAAATTCCGACCTCAAATTATGCTACTTATACCAATCAAAATTATTTTGATTTCTTAACAGAGAATACTTTTAGTTACAAGAAATCCATAGGTAATCATGAGGTTACGGCCATCGGTGTTTTATCCTTGCAATCTACCAGACAACAATTAATGAATACTACTGGAACTGGTTTTCCAAGTGATCAAATACAAAACTTAAAATTTGCCAGTTTAGTATCTATCGGCAATCAATATGATACAACTGTAGGTTTATTATCTGCTTTAACCAGAGTAAATTATTCCTACAAAGATAAATACTTATTTATGGCCAGTTATAGAAAAGATGGTAGCTCCATTTTTGGTGATGGTTATAAATGGGGCGGTTTTCCTGCTGCTTCTATAGGATGGGTTGTTTCAAAAGAGAATTTCTTAATGAACGTCAATGCCATTAGTAGGTTGGCCTTTAGAGCTAGTTATGGTGCTACAGGAAATAACAATATTCCACTATTTTCGTATGAGAATAACTTTAACAATGCTAATTATATAAATGGTGCGGGAACGACAATTCAAAATGGATTAGCAAACACAAGTGATACTAATTTTAATAAAGACCTTACCTGGGAAAGAACATTTCAAACCAATTTAGGTTTTGATTTATCACTATTGAAGAGTCGTATTAATTTAAATATTGATGTGTACAATTCGAATACTGAAAAATTACTGTTAACGCAAGCTGCTCCATTAATTACTGGATCTTACAAAACGATTACTAATGCTGGTAGTTTAAATAACAAGGGAATTGAAGTAGAATTCTCTACTACAAATATTAAAACTAAGGATTTCAAATGGAAAACGGACTTTAATTTCTCTCACACAAAAAATGAGATTACAAATTTAGGAGGTAAATCTCAGATTATTTCAGCAACAGTTGATGGTAGAAGTGGTTTAAATACATATGCAATAGTTGGTCAACCACTTGTGAGTTTTTATGGATTCAAAACCGATGGAATCTGGATTAGTCAACAAGAAATAGCAGCCTCGGGATTAGACCTTGCAAAATCAACAGCTGGTTATATAAAAGAGGGTGGATTGAAGATTGTAGATGTCAATGATGACAAAATAATTGATATTAGAGATCAAACAGTGATTGGGAATCCTTACCCAGATTTTACATGGGGTTTCACAAATACTTTCAACTTCAAAAATATTGATTTAAGCTTCACTTTACAAGGAGTACAAGGAGGTGATTTACTTAACGGAGATGTGAATTACAATGAAGGTAAAGAAAGAAACTTGAATTACACCGCAAACAGATGGGTAAGTCCGAGCAATCCAGGAGACGGTAAAACACCGTATTTAACAAATGGAATCAACTGGTTGTTTACTGACAATGCTATAGAAGATGCTTCTTATGTTTCTTTAAGAGAAATTTCTTTAGGATTTAATTTAGGTAAAGAAACATTGAAAAGTATTGGATTAACTAATTTGAGATTTTCATTATCAGGACAAAACGTGCTGTTCTTTGCTAACAAAAATTATAGAGGGATTAATATCGAAGCTAGAACAAACAAAGCCACTGATCCTCTAATTGAAGGGTATCAGAGAGGTGCTTTCCCAATGCAAAGAACCGTTCTTGCTGGAATAGAAGTTGGACTATAATAAAATTTGAAAACGTTTTAAAAAAAAAATATATGAAAAATATAATCAATAAAAAAAAGTTGTTAATTTTATTTTCGATTCTATCGTTATCTAGTTGTAACGACTACATAGAAATCACGAATAAAGATGTAGTTAGTCAAGAAAATTTTTATCGAGATGAAACAGAGTTGAACTTAGCCCTCACTGGTTGCTACAGTACTCTAAGAGCTCCAATAGCCTCTGAATGGTGGCTAACGGAAATTAGAAGTGACAATACCATGATGAATGTGTATAACACTACAAATCAAACAAACCTGCAGGTTTACAGTAATGATATATTTCAAGCACCAACTAATGACACCTTTATAGAAAGTTATTGGGCTACAACTTACCAAAGTATTCGTAGTGTAAATGCCTTATTACAGGGATTAAAAGCAGCATATAATCCTACTACTGGAACGATAGACTAT
>JBBQSZ010000188.1:0-3770 GCA_038234745.1 Flavobacteriales bacterium
GTTACGAAGCTTTAGATTTACTTGATAATAATGAACATTTCGATTTGGCCATTCTCGATATGCAAATGCCTGAAATGGACGGTGAAAAGCTGGCAATAGAGATCAGAAAACGGAAATCCAAATTGGATATGCCACTTATAATGCTTACTTCAATTGGTTTTACAATCCGAACTCCCGAAATACAACAGCTATTTTCATTTTATGTTAATAAACCAATTAAACATTCACGTCTCGCTGAAATACTTGCATCTGTCTTCTATACAAATAAAAATACTGAAACAAAAATTATTGATAATGAAATAGTTATGAGTTCAATATCCACCCTTTATCCTTTTGAAATTCTCATTGTTGAAGATAATTTCATTAACCAAAAATTAATTCGAAAACTATTTGAAGTTTTGGGGTATAAGACAGATCTCGTTGCAAATGGTCATGAAGCGATTGATGCATTGAAAAGAAAAAGCTACCACTTGATTTTTATGGATATACAGATGCCCGAGATGGACGGTTACGAAGCAACTACATTAATCATAGAAAGATGGGGAGCTAATGCCCCTGTAATAATTGCTATGACTGCCAATGCAATGCAAGGTGATAAAGAAAAATGTTTTCAAGCCGGGATGAGAGATTATATTTCAAAGCCGCTTAGGCTCCAAGATCTCACAAAAATGATAGGCAAATGGGGTCAACTTATGAATAATAAATTTATTAATCTTACTAAAAACTGAATCAGTAGGGGGATGAAGCTATGGATTTTCCTTTGGTTTCTATTATTACAGTAAATTTCAATCATCCGGAAGTAACAGTAGAGCTCTTAAAATCTCTGCAAAAAATTACTTACCCAAACATTGAAATCATTGTTGTTGACAATGCATCCCAAGATAGTCCCGCTTCAATTACTCTAGCTTTCCCGGATATTATATTCATTCAGAATAAAGAAAATCTTGGTTTTGCCGGTGGTAATAACATAGGAGTGAATAGCGCCAAGGGCAAATACATATTATTCATTAATAATGATACTGAAGTTCTTTCAGATTTCCTGGAGCCTCTGGTATCAAAATGCGAAAATAACGCATTTATTGGAGGGGTAAGTCCTAAAATTAAATTTTACTTTCAACCCAACGCTATTCAATATTGTGGTCAGGCTCCTATGAATCCTTATACAATGCGAAGCTTCGGCTATGGATACGGAGCATTGGATAATGGTCAATTCGATACAGATTCTGTGACCAATTTTTTACACGGGGCAGCAATGCTCATTCCATTGTCCGTTATTAAAGAAGTAGGAATGATGACCGAATGTTACTTTTTATATTACGAAGAGTTAGATTGGTGCACAAGGATCAAAAAAGCCGGGTACAAGCTTTGGTATGTCCACAATTCTACAATACTGCATAAGGAATCAATTTCTACTGGGAAGTTGACACCTTTTAAAACTTATTTTATGAATCGTTCACGGATACTTTACCTTAGACGAAATTTATTCGGTATTCCTTTTCTTATTTCAATACTTTTTCAAGTTTTTATCGCGATTCCTAAAAATATCTTTGTTTTTGCATTAAAAAATGACAAAGGACATCTAAAAGCCTACATAAAAGCAATTTATTGGCATTTATCGCACTTGTTTTCTAAAGAAATTCATTCAAATCCAACACTAGCTTAAGATTAGTTTTATACTATGAACGCCAATTTTCTGATTGTTTTCGATATCATACAAATCCTGATGTTACTTTTATTGGGAATAGCATCGTTGTATATTTTAATCTTTTCCTTTGCAGGATTATTCTATCGTGATCCTGTTTTACCTGAAGCGAAAAAATTCAAAAAAATAGCAGTACTAATTCCGGGATATAAAGAAGATGATGTTATAATTGAAGTAGCCAGGCAAGCTCTCTCTCAGACCTATCCTTCAGATTCATACGATGTTGTTATTATTGCCGATTCATTTTTACAAAGTACACTGCAGAAATTACGAAAACTTCCAATTAAATTACTTGAGGTAAGTTTCGAAAAAAGCACGAAATCCAAAGCATTAAACAAAGCAATGGAATGGCTTGGCGATGATTACGATATTGCGGTTGTTCTTGACGCAGACAATATAATGAGTAATGATTTTCTCCAGAAGATAAACAGAATATTTGATCGAAATTTTATTGCTGTGCAAGGTCATCGTACGGCAAAGAATAAAAATACTTCGCTGGCAATTCTGGATGCTGCAAGCGAAGAAATTAATAATCATATATTTAGAAAAGGTCACCGCGTTTTAGGACTTTCTTCGGCTATCATTGGTTCAGGGATGGCTTTTAAATATGAGTATTTTAAAAAATTGATGTTGACAGTTAATGCGGTTGGTGGTTTTGATAAAGAAATCGAATTGAAAATGCTTAAAGCGGGTCATAAAATTGCCTACCTCGATCAGGCATTTGTATATGACGAAAAAGTTCAAAAAGCTGAGGTTTTCAGTAATCAGCGTCGGCGGTGGCTATCAGCACAATTGCATTATTTCAGTAAGGATTTTTTAAGCGCATTAAGAGATTTAATCTTAAAGGGTAATATTGATTATTTTGATAAGGCCTTTCAATTTATACAGCCTCCGAGGATATTACTGCTTGGTGCTGTTTTGTTTTTTGGATCACTCTTTTTATTTGCCAATTTTATGTTAGCAAATAAAATAATTTATATTTCACTTTGGTTAATTGTTATAGTCTCTTGTCTGATGGCATTTGCATTTTCAGTCCCAAAGTCCTTCTACAACAAACAAACTTTAGTTGCTTTGCTTTCCTTGCCTAAAGGTATGCTGTTGATGCTGTTTTCATTGCTCAAAATTAAAGGAGCAAATAAACAATTTATTCACACAAAGCATACTTCCGTCGAAAATGAAAATAAATAAATTCAGTCATCATTTCAATAAAATACTAAAACCATGATAATAGGAATAGAAGGTCAACGGCTTTTTCGAAAAAAGAAACATGGAATGGATATGGTTGCATTGGAATTGATCCGTAACCTACAGCTGATTGATAAGGAAAATAATTATGTCATTTTCATTAAACCTGATTCAGATGACCATGCGATTCAAGAAAGTGACAATTTTAAGATCAGTAAACTTCAAGGGGGTTTTTATCCATTTTGGGAACAGATAGCGCTGCCAAAAGCAGCAAAAAAAGCAGGCTGCCAATTACTTCATTGTACCAGTAATACGGCACCGATTTATACTTCTATCCCATTAGTTGTTACCCTTCATGACATTATCTACATGGAGAGCAGCTATTTGAAAATCTTACGAGGTACCGGAACCTGGTACCAAAAGATTGGAAATGTTTATCGAAAACTGATAGTGCCATCAATCATTAAAAAGAGTGAAAAAATAATTACTGTCTCTAAGTTTGAGAAAAACCGGATTGGGCAGTTCTTTGGCATGGCAAATGACAAGCGATTGACAGCAGTTTACAATGGTGTAAGTGAACATTTTAAGCCAATAACTGATCAAAATGAATTAAAAAGGGTTAAAGAAAAATACGATTTGCCTGATCATTTTTTCTTTTTCCTTGGTAATACAGATCCAAAGAAAAATACGAAAGGAACTCTACTCGCGTTTTCAACTTATTTAAAGCGAACCAATAAAGATGTGCAATTAGTAATGCTGGATTATGACACAAATGAGTTAGAAAAGCTTTTGGATGAAATCGGAAACAAAGATCTAATTACACGGATTAAATTAACCGGCTATGTAGTAAATACTGATCTGCCAGCAATTTACAGTATGTGCG
>JBBQSZ010000189.1:0-3568 GCA_038234745.1 Flavobacteriales bacterium
AAACTTCACCGCCGAGAGTTGGGAAGTTTATGGTTCTGGCGCTTACCTGCTTGCCGGAAGTGAAGTGATAAAATTGAAAAGATAAAATATTTAAAGCAATACTTTAATTCTGATTGTTTTGAAGCCTGGCAGTTCTCCATAACTGTCAGGCTTTTTTAATACGGAATTTTATCAGTCGATTCATTCAACTGAGTAAATACTTTAACCACCTCTTCCTATAGTAGTTGTGTTGGTTTTAATAAGCGTTTGGCACCTGGAACCCATTTTGATTTACACCCCTCCGTAATCGCTTACACCCCCCCGTAATCATTTACACCCCCCCGTAATCATTTACACCCCTCCGTACATGTGTGATTTGCCTCCGTACACGATTACATTGGCTCCGTACACGTGTGATTTGCCTCCGTACACGATTACAATGGCTCCGTACACGTGTATTTCGCCGAAAACGACATTAACAATGCCATTGTAATGAATGACGGAGGCATTGCACTGATTGACGACGGGGCATTCAAAAGTCCGATCAACAGAAACTAATCCGATTTATTTCTAAGCCTTTTTTACTTTTCCAAATCAGTCCGCTGCTTTAAAAATTCACCAATTTGGAAGATAAAATAATTTTGGAAAAATATTTGCAATTGTATTAAATTACGTTTAATTTTACCTTCATAACCCCTTAATTTAAACAAATATGAGTAGAACTTCAGGTAGAGTTACGATTCCCCGCAATGCGGAAGAGGTGCTGACTTTGGCATCTAAGGTTTATTTCAGACATCAGGCCGATGGCGACGCTTCGCCGCTTCGGAACCTTGATGGGATTAATTGGTTAAATCTCGGACCCACTATTGAGCCCGCATTAGCCAAACACCGCGAGGCAGAAGCGCTGAAAGCTCAGATGGAAAAGGCTTATCGCGAGCGCGACATTTATTTGCCGGCTATCGACGAGGCAGTGCGGGCCAGTAGCGTATTGCTGAAAGCACTTAACCAGAAGAACCCAAAACGTTTGTCCGATTGGGGCTTCAATGTCGATGACTCTGTGCAGCTGAAGGATGCTGCAAAAGGCAAATAGCATTTATTTCTCCCGACCATTAAGAAGATGTGGCCGGGAGAAAATAAAAAACCTTTCTTTTAATCCCCACAGACCCAAAACCCGGAATCGATATTTTTCATAATTTATCCTGTAAAACCAAATTCCTTTTTTTATATTTGACAAAAATAGTTTCGGAGACGAAATCGCACAGTGAAACTATTTTCTCGACTCATTAATCAAAAACAAATAAACCAAGGTATTGAACTGCTTTTACTAACTTAATCCTAAAATTAATGTCGTCATTACATGAAGATCTGCTAGGACAAAAAAAATCATTGTTGGAATTTGAAAATATAACTGTCAGATTGTTAGATTACCTTCCAAATGTTCTTAGTGAATTCAAATTAAAAAGTGGTTATAAAATCCACTCCTCTCTAATTGCAGGAACAACAAAATATTTAAGGCCGCTAAATCAACGACTTTTTATTTATTCTCCTGAGGACTTTAAAAATAAATGTATTGAATTCAAAGAAATCATTGAAAAACTAAAAACGAAACATGACAATTGGTCCGATTGGGAAAAGGAATTAATTGATAGCGTTATTTATACAATTCAACAATCTATTGGTGCAGGATTTGATCTATTAGCCAATCCGAATAGTGCAAGGAAACACGTTGGAAACAGATTTGAAGAATTAATAAAATGCATTTTTACTGAAATTGGCATTGCCAATAAAAAAACTGTTCTCCAAATACCTTATAAAACAGATGAAGGAGAAAAGACTTATAAATGTGAAAATGACTTGATCCTTTCACCCTTCGAAAAAGTCAAATCAACCGGCAAGCATCTTGATGAAAAAGAAATTGTTGTTTCGGTTAAAACAACATCTAAAGACAGAATGGGCAAAATGTTTATTGATAAAATTTTACTCGAAAGATTTGTCGGGCATGATCAAAAAGTGATCGGCATTTTCCTCAATGATGTACAACGAAAGGAGAACAATAATATAAGTTACACTTTAGTTTCAGGTCTTTTCATGGTTTACACGGATTTTTTAACGAAACTTGAAGGAATATATTATCTTGATCCACCACCAAATGCCTTTAAAGAACCTTTTTCCAGGCATATGAAACCATTTTCTGAATTAGTAACTAAAGATATTTGGCACTTACTATCCTCTTAACTTCGATCTCCTTTTTTGAGAATCCTTTTCATCTTTACAGGTTAAAATTCTTTGGATTTGATCTTTATCAGATAATCTATCTTTGATTATTGAGCAGTATTCTGTTTCTAACTCAGTTCCAATCCACTTTCTCCCATACGCTTCAGCAACAGCATAGGTAGTACCAGAACCACCAAAAGGATCAAGAATTAAACTATCCTGATTGGAAGATGATAAAATAATCCTGCGTAATAATTCAACCGGCTTTTGAGTTTGATGACTTGTCTTTTCCCATGAACCATTGGAAATTGTCGGAATTTCAAAAACATCCTTGGGTTTAGCCCCCAATGGATTAGGTATCCAGTCATAGCTTTTCTTATTGCCATTGGAGAACTGAGAGGTTTCAGCTTGTTTTCTGGCCGGGTATTTAAGCGTATGATCATTGTATGATATTCTCGCTTCATCAATGTTAAAAATGAAATCTTTGCTCTTCCTGAAATGCAATATACTTTCGTGAGAGCGTCCCCAATCATTCCCCAGGTTTCCTTTATTCCGATAAAACCAAACCAACCACTTACAACCCTGAAACAGACTGGATGAGAACCATTTTATATCTGCCAGAATTTCAGAAAAACCGCAAATATAAATTGAACCTGTCTTTTTCAAAACACGATGAGCTTCTTTTATCCACTTCATGCTCCACTCAACATATTCTTTCTGTGAAGAGAAAGTATCCCACTCAGCTTTTTTAATATTATAAGGCGGATCTGCAAAAATTAAGTCAACAGATTCATCTTCCAGCGTTTTCAGAAACTCTATTGCATCATACTGATATAATTTCCCATGTTTTGTCTGAAAGAAAGGCTCTATTTTTAAAGACAATGGCTTTGGTTTACTATATTGTAATTCAAGCTGCAATTCTTCGGCTAAAGTCAATAGATTACTTTCAGTGTAAACTCTGTAATTATTTATTGGGTGGCGGACACCCTCAAATTTCCCTGACTTGTCCCAACGTCTTAACGTTTCAGTACTTACATTTATAAGCTTTGCTGCCTGACCAATCTTAATATATTTCTCCATAATCACAAAAACCTTACACAAGATTACACAGCAAATATACGAATATTAATGAAAATATTAAAATAGAACTAAGCGACATGCGCAAATAGTCATTAAAACCAAATATATCCAGGATTATAAGTCTCTTACTAATTTGTCTATCCAGGATTTTTAACTAATACGGAACCTTATCCATCTTATCATTCCATTTATCAAAGACTTTAACCGCCTCTTTCTGGAGTAATTGTATTGGTTTTAGTTTGCGCTGATCGGCGGACAGTGCCAGTTCGGAATAAAATAGTTCATCATCAAATCC
>JBBQSZ010000190.1:0-3560 GCA_038234745.1 Flavobacteriales bacterium
CCTTCTCTGGTCGAATCAATATCGACAACAATTAGTTCATCAACTTCTTTCTCATTGAAAATTTTTACTGCATTTATTGGGTCACCAACGTATTTTGCATCTTTGAACTTTGTGGTTTTTACAAGACCTTTTTTGTGCACTACTAAGCAAGGGATAATACGTGGATAGAGCATATTTAAAGCTTTGCAAAATTGTGTAGTAATTGAACCCCGTTGGAATGGCTTTTCTCCGGATGAAATTGTATGCCATAAATGTTCTCGTTTTGGATGGCAGAGGCATAAGTAATTCCGTATTCAGTTGTTGCAATAATATCTTCATTCTTATTGCAAGCAAAGTAATACGAATGGAGAAAATAGAAACGGGATTCGTTATTGAAATCAGATAGTAAATTGCAATCTTTAATCGGCGTAATGCTATTCCAACCCATGTGGGGTAACTTCGTTTTGTGAGCTACAAGAGAGGTGTCAAATATTTTTACTTGTGCGTCAATCCATCCCAAACCAGATAGTTTACCCTCATCGCTGGATTTTGCCAACATTTGCATTCCGACACAGATTCCTACGAGAGGCACTTTTTTTTCTATAACCTGATTTTCAAGCTCATCACGCATTCCTGAGGCGTTGAGTTGAGACATCGCGTAGTCGAAGGCTCCAACTCCTGGTAGAATTATTTTTGTTGCTCCTCTGATATCATCTGCGTTTTTAGCTATTTTAGTTTTTATATTCAGGCGTTCGTAAACATTTACGAAAGCCCTGATATTGCCTAGTCCGTAATCAATTATGGTTATCATTTTTTACGTTTCTTAACTTTCTCTATGCCAAGCAAGTGTAATATTTTAGCACCTATCCGGAACACATTTTGCAAGTTTTTATAGTCCCAATAATATTTTTTAGGCATTGCAAAATAGTAACGGAGTTCTTCTGATGTGATCCCAAGTTTCGTAGCTATGTAATTAAATTCATCTATAATGGTTGCAGGGTCGTACGCCGGTTTCTTGAGTTTCTCTAGTGCTTCCTCCCTAAGCATTTGTCCGGTCAGTATTAAGCTGGAAAACTGCACTTTCCGCGTATCGTAACCAAACCTTTCAGGCAACCAGTATCCTTCATAAAATTTGGTAAATCTGGATTCAAAATGCTTTTGAGGATAGGGTTTCCATCCATACTCTCTTTCCAAAAGTGATAAAGCGTCATCCTTGATAAATGGCATGAAATTAAGTGGCTTCAGCACTTTAACCCCTTTGATATATTTCAAATATACTTTATGACGGAAGATGGAACTAAAAGGATATGTTTCCATCTTAACAGTTCCAAACTTGTTAATGATATCTTTGTTTTGCACCATATCAGTGCCATAATAGAACCATTCCATCGGGTATTGGACACATTCGGTGGCAAAATTACCGCCATTTAAAATGTATTTAATATTATACTTCTCTGCAAAATGATAAAGTGTAGCGACAAAAGCATGATCTTGAGGAATATCTAAATGAGGAACTCCCGATTTAAAGTAAGCCAATTGAAAATCCTTCATCTCTTCCCAGTTAATTACTTCGGTATAAAGATCAAGGCCAAGTTTATCAATCATCACATTGATATTATGAACAGCCAGCTCGGAATTCCAGCCACCATCCACATGAAAAACCAAAGGCCGCAATCCAAATTCTTTAACAGCCAAATGCAGCATATACGAACTATCAACACCTCCACTAAGACCCAATAAACAATCAACGTCTTTACCTTGACCCGAAGATTTGATCTTTTCCATCGTTGTGCTCAAAATTTTTCTTCCGTGAGCATCTGTATGCCAATTCGGTACAATATTGTTTTCGAAATCATGGCAATGGTCGCAAATACCATTTTTATCAAAAATGATATTTGGGTCGGAGGTATCCATGACACAATTGGTGCAAATCTGATAGGTTCGATCTTTTGTATTCATAAAGTATACTTTGTTATTTAGAGTCCGTCCGTAATGTATCATAAAATTTAAATATGTATTTTTTCATTTCTTTTTATTTTTAGAAAGAATAGAAATTTAACAAATAATAAAAAAAGAAAGGGAAAATATAAGATAGCATAGCCACTATAAAAAATTGATACAGTAGGAATAACTAATAAAAGTACTAAAGTGATCATTTTCTCTAGAGAAATTTGCAATCTATTTTTGAGTTGAAATTTAATTGATAAATAATAAATAATACTTATTAGTAGGGTTAAAAGATAACCGAAATTAAAAACTAAATGGCAAGTGTAACCATTAAAAGCACCTCCATCATAATTATATGCTTTATCTATTTTATTTTGAGACTCTTCTGCATTCCAATTAATTATTTTAAAAAAATTTAAAATTTGATAAACATCCCGAAACATCTGTTCTCCTTTCAAATTTTTATTCTCTGTATATACTTCTAATTGATTTATTCCATTTGGATATCCTTGCGAAGCATAATCTATCAAACTATATATAATTGGATTTTTTATTATTGATTTCTTAGGTATACGATCTGAATAATAATCCATAGAAGAAAATCTTACAACCGTAATTAATAAAAATAATAAAACTACAATTAGTGATATTATTTTTATAATTCCGATAATTTTTTTTTGTAAAATTAGTGGGAATGTATTTTTTACAAGTAAAAAATAAATAAAAAATGTTAAAACAAAAGTAAAAATTTGAGCTCTAGAATAGAAAGCAAAACCCGATATTAAAGATGAGCAAGCACATATTAATGCCAATATACTTTTTTTGTGCTCTAATTTACCAACATAATAAAAAAAGATAGGTATTGCGAAATAACCTAAATATTGTGAAATGTATGCATATCTAAAAATATTAGCAAAGTAGGGTATCTGTTCATACAATTTTCGAAAAGATTGTTCATTTTTAAACGAAGCAATATCAGGTATATAAATTAATACAAGAACAAGAATAAATATATTTAGCAATATATTTAGCTGTAATAATTTAAACAATATTTTCCGAAAAAAAACGAAGAATATTACATTTTTTATTTCAATTATTGTAATTTTTGCGTAACACCAAGGAGCTATAATCAAAAACAAGTTTAGATTAATAAAAATGAGATTAAATAGAGTTTTTACACTTTCATATTCTGATGATCTGGCTACTAAAAATTGCGAAAGGAAAGAAACAATTTGTAATAAGGTTAAAGAAAGAAAAGGTTTTTTATGTGTTTTATACAGCAAAAAAAGTGACGTAAAAAATGGTATTGCTAAAATAATCTCCATTATCTATTTATTGAGGTACTGAAGTATGTACTTGTTTTAATCATTCGGTATGTAATAAGTTGAGCGTTTATCGTAAGCATTCGGCCTTGCACATATTGCCGGTTAACTTTCGGCCTCCTACCTTTGGTGAAAAACCACAGAGATGAAAGGACGAAAAACATTAGAAGAAGCAGCCCCACAAACCGGCGAGGGCGAGGACTTGCACGCGCGCCAAGGCGGACACCACGCACCCGTATGCACTAGGCGCGTGACGCCATCCCGTCCAGGGCTTTGCAGCGAGTTGCGGTTGATGCAGTACAGCGATTGAGA
>JBBQSZ010000191.1:0-3558 GCA_038234745.1 Flavobacteriales bacterium
ACTATAATTCCTATTCTGTAGCTGCTGTAAGTGATAATATCAGAAAAAGAACAGCTGGAGAAGCATCGTTTATGAGAGCCTATCATTATTTCAATTTAGTGCGACTTTACGGAGGTGTATTTTTAGTAGATAAACCTGTCTCAACTGAAGAAGCTCTGAACCAGTCTAGAGCAAGTGTTGACGATATTTATAAATTTATCATAGCTGACCTTAAAAACGCATCAGCGAACTGTATTTCAACTACTTTTGCTGGTACAGCAATAAATGATAAAGGAAAAGCAACCTCGTGGGCTGCAAAAGCATTACTTGCTAAAGTTTATCTTACTTTAGGACAAAAAGCTGATGCTTTACCATTATTGTCAAGTGTTATTTCTAGTAGTGGATATTCAATCTTAACAGGCTCCACTGGGTATGCAAATGTATTTTCGGCAGCGAATGAATTAAATGCTGAAATGTTGTTTGCTATTCGTTTTAAATCTGGTACTGGTGTTGCAGGAAATGGAAGTTCTATTGCTAATTTATTTGCCACCAATACAACTTCTATTTCAACACAAACTAAATTGTTAGTCCCTCCTGGAACAAGAGGTAGTTATAATAATCCAACGGAAGAATTATTCAATTCTTACGCTGCTACAGATATCAGAAGAGATTACTCTATAAAAGTTTACAAACCTACAATAACTTCATTACCTGCCACTTGGACTTATTGGGCTGCAAAGCATAACAGCACTTCGTCAATTACAAATGATTCTGAATTAGATTGGCCTGTTTTGAGATTTAGTGATGTATTATTAATGTATTGCGAAGCTAGCACGGCTTCTACAACAACACTAGGATATTTGAATCAAGTGCATACAAGAGCTGGACTAACTCCTTTAACTTTAACAGACTTAAACACAACCGCCAAGTACGAATCAGCCGTAGCGAATGAAAGAAGATGGGAATTTGCATTAGAAAATGAACGTTGGTTTGACTTGTTACGTTTCAATAAAACGATGACAACCATAAATGCAAAAACAGTAATGAATAACCACTTCAGTTTAATGATGCCGTTTTATATTCAATATCCTGATTCAAAAATAGATCCAATTTTACCAAATGTAGGTGTAGAGCAATTAAAACAATTACAGTTGAACGTTTCTAATCCTAAATTTGATTTATTGCCTATTCCTAATCTTGAAATTGTAACCAATACTACAAAACCTATAACTCAAAATCCTGGCTACAATTAATTTTTAAAAAAAAGTCAAGTCTAAAAAGATGTTTTAGACTTGACTTTTTTTAATTTTTTATTATATTCTTCTTTCTAAAAAATAAAACTTTTCGATTTTATTTTTTAGCAATTTTATTACAATTGATTTTATTTTAGATGCTGTGTTTTAACAAAATTCACTTAAAAAAATAAATGATATTTGTTCTGTTGCCGTGTGGTCAATGATCGACTGTTTTTCTTGATTTTCAACAATTTCACCAGTTTAATTTAATTGGAGAGATACGTTGTCCAGAAGCTGACCAAATTCTAATATGTCCAAAAACACTTTAATGAACAATATATTATGAAAATTAAACTCCTTTGGTTTTTTGCCATTACATCAATGTCAATAGTAGTGAACAACCTTTATAGTCAAACTGTATCTACAAATACAGAATTGCAAACAGCAATTAGTAACGCAACGGCAGGATCAACAATTATTCTTGCTGATGGCATTTGGACCAATACTTATATCAATATTAAAAAAACGGGTACGGCTGTCAATCCGGTTACAATTAAAGCACAAACACCCGGTCAGGTTTTTTTTGAAGGAAATTCAAGAGTTGCTATGGGTGGCAATTACATTACATTTCAGGGAGTTGTTTTTAGGAATCCTTCTAATTTGGTTGCCAGTAGTTCAACAATTGAACCTGTTATTAAATTTAGAGATGCTAGCTCTAATACTTGTAGTAATTGCAAAGTGACTAATGTTAAAATAGATACCTATAATGGTACAGCTACACAATCTGCTACTACGTCTCTTATTTATAAATGGATTTTGTTGTACGGACAATATAATGAAATAAGTTACTGCACATTTACAGGCAAATATGGAATAGGTAGTGTTATCAATGATAACAGAGATGTTACAACTGCAAATTACACTAAAATTCACCATAATGTATTTACAGATAGAACCTTTGTAGGAACTTATGTAGATCAAAATAATGATCAAGATGCTATTCGAATTGGAAATAGCGCCACTTCATTATCCGATTCATTTACTGAAGTTTATGAAAATTTATTTAATAATTGGCAAGGAGAAATAGAAGTAATTTCCAATAAAAGCTGTAACAATAAATATTATAATAATACTTTTAGAGATTATAGTGGATCATTAACGCTAAGACACGGAAATAACTGTGAAGTGTATGGCAATTATTTCATAGCCAATAACCAATTGTTTTCAGGTGGAATAAGAGTATTGGGTGAAAATCATAAAATATATAATAACTATATTGAGGGAGTAAATTCCTCAAAATCAGCCGCAGCAGGTGGTGGAGCTTCTTCTAATTTGGGTGGAATTAATTTAATTGCGGGGATCTCGACTTCAGTAGGTGGTGCTAATTTAAGCGGCTATTACCAAGTAAAAAATATAATTATTACGAACAATACTTTTGTGAATGATGATTTCGGAATCAGACTTGGTGGAGGTTCTAATACTTTGCCCGCACTAAATATGGTTGCTGCCAATAATCTATTTTTAATGTCTTCTTCTACAAAGATAGCAGTTGATGAAATTATTGTAGCAGATATTTCAAGTCCATATACTTTTAATGGAAATATTAGACAATCTGGAACTTGGAAATTAAATGGTAATTTGTCTAGTAATCAAATTGTAACATCGGGTCTTTTGACTAGTGGCACTGATTTTTATAGAATACAAACTGGCAGTGCTGCAATTGATGCTGGAATAGGCACTTATTCTTTTCTTGCCAAAGATATTTTAGATGGAGCAAGACCAGTGCTTTATGATGCTGGAGCAGAAGAGTTTGGAGCTGGCGGAACAAGATTACCCTATAAAGTCGCTGATGTTGGAGTAAAAATAGGTTTTTTAGGCACTGCTTCTTTAGCTGTGAAAGACAATTCTATTGCAAAAAAAGGAATTAAAATATATCCAAATCCATCAAAAGGAGATAATATAACAATTGATGCTGAACAAACTATCGGAAAAGTAGAAATATATGACCTCAACGGCAGATTTTTAATGAAAAATGAAATTAACGACAATAGTGGACAGCTAGTAATTAAATCACTGAGTAAAGGAATTTATATTCTAAAAATTCAAGATAGTTATGGACGTCTTATTGTAGAATAAAGGGATTATAAATTTCGAATTAAGAAATTCGATAAAAAACAATTTTAAATAACACAATTAACAATTAAAAAAATGGGAAAAAGAGTAGTAACATTTGGTGAGATAATGTTGAGATTAGCACCACAAGGATTTTTAAGATTTTCACAAGCAGACAATTTTGATGTTGTATATGGAGGAGGAGAATCTAATGTAGCGGTTTCACTAGCAA
>JBBQSZ010000192.1:0-3535 GCA_038234745.1 Flavobacteriales bacterium
GGCACCCTTTCAGGAATGGATGCAAATGAATTGAACCCCATGCTGGAGAAAAATGCTTTTATTTATGCTACGTCAGGAAAAATTGACGCAATGAATTTCAGCTTTACGGCCAATAACACCAAAGCAACAGGCAAAATGATACTGCTTTATCATGGATTGGATATCGCAGTTAAAAATAAACGGACTGATGAAACCACAGCTATCAAAGAGAAGTTAAGTTCAATAATTGCCAATATAAAAGTACTGGATGCAAACCCAATACCAGGCGAAGCCGTGAGAGAAGGTACGATAGACTATGAAAGGGATCCCGAAAGATTCATTTTTGGTTACTGCTTCAAATCGATCCTGTCAGGAATTAAAACCAGCATTACAAAAAGTCCGAGGAAAAAGGGAAAGTAACTGGCTTTTGTTTGTTATAAATGCATCATTTCGGTTAGGTTATTCTTTTTGTTCTAACTTTTTTGATCCAAATGCCAGGTTTATAGCTAATTCAAATGGATTTAACACATTTCCTTTAGATTCTGCATATAGTGGCATGAATCTCACCTCAAATGAAGGTCTAATAAATCCATTATTTGTAAATTCTATCCCTGTTAGAAATCCAAAGTACATTTTTTTAAACAAGGGGGATGGATCTTCTTTGTAATTTAGATTTTCCCAGTTCGCCTCTTCATAAAACACACTGTGATTACTTGCACTTCCTTTTGCCCAGGTATAAAAATGTGCCCCTCCAAAACCTCCATAATATAATACCGCTGGTTTTATTTTTATTATTTCTGCTTTACGAATAAATTTAAGATAACCACTTATTGTATAATGATTTAAATCACTTGACGAACCAGCTCCCATACCGCCCCCCTGAGTTTTTTCATGAATTGATTTATAGGAGAGCCCCGGGGTTAAAACAATTTGTTTTAAGAAATTGAATTGAAAAGCCTTTTCTAAAAAAACGCCACCTCTGGAAGAATAAGTAGTTGTTCCATATTCATTTTCATAGCTCCCTTTAAATATTAAAAGATCTATTCCTGCATTTAGTTTTGGGATTTCCTGTGCATTTGAAAAAAATGAAATAAAACAAAGCAATATTACAATTTTAGTCTTCATTCCTTATAATTTTTGTAACGTGATGCTGCAAAATGCAGAACTGAGTCTCATTCAGGTGCTGTTATTCTTTGATCATTTTTGAAATCCCGGTGTAATATAAATCATAACCACCTTTTCCTTCGGGTCTGTTCGATGAGAAAATCATCAAATCGTTTTTCGAACCTGGAAAGAATTCAATTGCCGGACGGTATTCATCGTATTTTGTATTGATTTCAGGTCCAAAATTTTGAGGTGTATTCCATATCCCATTCTCAAAAACTGAATACCATAGATCATACCCTCCATAACCTGATGTATTATTCGATGTAAACACTATTAGATTTCCTTTGATATAAGGACATTTATCATCATACAGAGTGGAAAGTACAGCGTTTTTTTCTGGTTTATTCGTACTGCTTTTCAACCAATTTACAATATCCTTAGAGTCCATGTTAATTTCGTATATATCATAGTTTTGTTCGCGATTTGAAGAAAAAAACAATTTAGAGTAGTCAGCATTGATGGTCGGATAAAAATCATCGCTTGCGGAGTTTAAAATATTTGCGTCAAAAGGTCCGAAGAATTGTCTTTTTGAATCCCAATGACCCCAATCGCCTAAACTGGTATAGGTGAAATGGATGTCAAAGTTTCCGCTTTTATTATTGGCATACATAAAATACCACCAGGTAGAGAAATTATCTAAAGAATCGCTATAAAAGGAGAAAGGACCATATTCATCAAATTGCGTATTTATTTTCGGCAGTAACTCAAAAGCATAATTTGGTTCTGAATTGGAAACTCTAAAATCAAAAACATTATTATCCAAATTAAAAAATGCATCAATGCACCGGCTTGAAATATCAAAATTTTCGCCTTGCGTTTCTTTATTGGTCGAGTAATAAAGATCGATCCGTTTCCCGATAACATTTATATTGCTATTGTAATCGTCGTAAACAGTATTTAATTCGACAATGTTTTTAGGTTTTTCAGGAAACCAATTGATTGAACTGTTTGGAACTGGCTTGATATTCTCAGGTGTACATAGAGTTAGTCCAAAACCTATGAATAATAAGAAGATGAGATTGGATGCTTTCATTGCTGTCATTTGTTTTAATAATTGTATGCAAAGTAGGACACTAAACGCAAGGTGGGAGTTTCCCGATAAACTTCCCATGAAGAATTGCTATTCATCCCAACCAGTCGGGACCTGTCAATGAAGCACCGAAACCCGGCTTAAGCATAGATTACTATTATAGCCAGTTATTATAGCTTTAAAACTTTTGAATGATACATTACATTTATAAGAGATTTAATTCTAACTATGTATAATCCTGCAGGAAAATCTTTAATGTTCAATTTGTTTTCATTTATTACTGGAGAGAACATTACTCTACCATAAATATCGATAAATTCAATTTTTTCTACAACATCATTTTGTGGCAATTTGAAGTAAATCATATCATTTGTTGGATTTGGATAGATTAACAAATTTTCAACTTCTTCCAACGTATCATCAGGTAATTTTAAATCCGAAATATTTAACTTCCAAACACCATAATTATTTGTTCCAAAATAAAGTATGTTTTCATCAATTAATAATGCACCACTCCAGTAGTTATCAGGAAATTTGGGTAATCCCTGATTAATATTTGACCAAGTTTTACCTTGATTTTTTGATGCATAAACGCAGTCGGGTGTACATAAAAATAAATATTGTCCGTTAGAAACAAAGTCATTTATGCTAGTGGATAATCCGGGGCTATTTTTGGGTAATCCTTTTCCACTATATTCCCACAATTTTTTATTAGTTTCCAGTCTGAATAAATAGGAATATTGTGATGCTGCAAACAAAATCCCCTGACACTCTCCAAGTTTATATACATTTTCATTCGGTAATCCTTCATTGACAAAATTCCAATTTAAACCAAAATCAGAAGATTTTATTATTTCACGATTTCCACAAGCCGCTAAATAAATGTCATTTCCAACAAATACTGCATCGTAATACCAATTGCAAGTTAATCCAGTTGGAGGACTAATATCAAACCATGTTGTCCCTTTATCTTTCGATAAAAAAACATAATCATTTCCCACTGCAATAACATTGTCTCCACTTGCTTTTAACTTAAATGTTGTATGGTCAAAAATTAAATCGGTTTTACTTTGCCAGGTATCGCCATTATTTTCAGAAATGTAAGTGAGATTTTTTTGCGGCACCATTCCGGAGCCATTGGCAGTAAAAAGTAAAGTATTTTTCAAATTAACTACATTCCACAAAATTCCCTTTGAAATTGAATCGGTGGAATTTTTCCAACTTAAACCTTTATCTTTTGTAATAGAAACATTATAAAAATCAGTTGCTGCAATGCATGAATCGTTTTTTTCTAAGTCAAGAATATGGGAACAAATAATATGTCTGGAAACATTTTGCCATTTCGATATATCTTTAAAT
>JBBQSZ010000193.1:0-3494 GCA_038234745.1 Flavobacteriales bacterium
GCATAATCTTCTGTTTTGCCCAATTCTAAAGCCATTTGCGCCAATGCCCAATCATCATAACTGTGGGCTAAAGTCACAGCCACAGATTGTCTCTTCTCAAAAGGATCTACTTGTTTTACAGTTTCAGTTTCTCCGGGACGCAAAGCTGGGAAATACCCATTTTCGGCATAAAAAACATCTAATTCACAGGCAACATCAGAGCGCCAAGGTACCATAGTTTGCTCTAAGGCATTCTTCTTCATTCCTTCATAAGCCATAGAATAGTCAATGTTTTTTATTCCTTTTCTGTACGCATCCAAAACCATTATGGAGGAATGAAAACCGTTCATTGGAACCGTTTCTCCGTGTACTTGAGGAAATTGCGGTAACCATCCCCATTGCTCATACATTCTTACGTAAGAAGAAACCATATCAGATTCCATTTTTGGGTTGAAAATAGCGCGTAGCGGATGAACGGCCAAAAAAGTATCCCAAATAGCGTCATCTACATAAAAATTGGTCGCATCCTGATGTATTTTTTTATCGTAACTGCTATAATATTTTTGTTCCTCGGTAATATTGACCATTCGTTCGTAGCTGCGATACAATGCAGTATAAAAGGCGCGTCTATTTGCTTCTGTGCCACCTTCAACTTCAATTAGATTGGTTACATCCAACCATTTTTGGCGCGCATTATTCTTCACTTTTTCAAAATCCCAATCTGGGATTTCATTAGTAAGATTCCTTTTGGCTTGTTCTAGACTTATGTACGAAATACCATATTTTAAATTAATTTGATTAGCGGCGGCATCTGGCCAAGTGAGCCAAGTGTTTGTAACCTCAGGGCTAACTTTTACTTGACTTAATACTCCTGGAACATCAATTTTTACATAAGCAAAAGCTTTCATTCCTTTAAAAACGACTTCACCCACTAAGACTCCATCGGAATTAAACTGCCAATCACTAGCATTCAAATCGCGAAGGAATAATTTTTTAGCGACAGAGTTCTTATAATTAAAACGATAAAATCCTGTTTTTTCTCCCGGTGTATATTCTAAAGTAATATCAAAATCTTCGAGCCAAGTGGAATAATAGTAAGGTGAAGCTTTTTCTAATTCTTGATCCCAAGCAGAAATAGGCTCTTTGTTTTCAGGAAATACGCCAGAAACTGGTAAAAAATTAAAAATTCCATCTCCCCGATGATTAAAAGCTGTCAAAGGAAAAGAACGAATCCGATCGTCACGATAATCCTTTCTTTCGGGATTCACCCTTACCATTGCATTAGGGATATTCATTCGAGTCTTTGTAGGCTTCAAAAGTGGGGCTACTCCCCCAATTTGGGGGTCAATATATCTTAAATTATCACTTTTTCTATATTCGGATTTACAAGAAATAAATATTAATATCAATAGCAAAAAAAGAATTGCAAATTTGTATTTTGGGGGATTGCAGTTTATCATATTTAAATTAAAAGAGAATTAAACGTCTAAAAGTTGTAATCATAAAAAGGAATCTATTCAAAAAAAGGAAATACCAAAAATTATTTTGATTTTCCTTTTTAATTTAATGCTAACAAACTAATAATAATTAATCATTAGAAAAAGCGGTTTTGCGACTATACTCACTATAAAATACCGGCGTATTTCCCCATAATTTATTGGGTTCATCACCCATTTTTAGTTCTAGAATTCCTCCATTTTTTATAGCATCGTGCGAAAACCAAGGATTATTCCACACTTCACCATTTAAAGTGGCAGATTGAATGTATTTGTTTTCTGGTGCATAATTCTTGGCAACAACTTTAAAATTTTTACCATTCTCAAATTGTACTGATGAAGTTTCAAATACCGGACTTCCAATAGAATAAACTGGAACTCCAGGTGTAACCGGATAAAACCCTAATTGTGAGAAAACTACAAATGCAGATAAGCCTCCGCCGTCTTCATCTCCGGGTACTCCCATTAGATCATTTCGAAACCATTCGCTCAAGAGTTTGCGAATGCTTTTTTGTGTTTTCCAAGGTTGACCTGCAAAATTGTACAAATAAGGAATGTGAAGTGATGGTTCGTTAGCCATTGAAAATTGTCCAACATTACCCGTATGATCCGGTAATTGAGCATAAAATTCAAATTTGCTTTTCCCCAATGGTTTTACAAACATACTGTCAAGATTTTTAACGAATGCATCATTTCCTCCCATCAATTGTATCAAGTCTGGAATATTATGTTGTACATCCCAACGATAAATCCAACCATTGTTTTCTCCATAATATTTTCTGGCTCCCATTCCGCCAGACGAAATATAATCAAACGGTTCTATGAAATTTCCGTTCTTGTCTTTTGGATGAAAGAACTTTGTTTTAGAATTGAATAAGTTGCGATAATTGAAGGAAGCTTTTTCGAAATAGGCAGCTTCCTCTTTTTTACCTAATTCTTCAGCTATTTGTGACAAACACCATTCGTCATAAGAAGTTCCTAATGTAACAGCAACAGGTTGGCGACTTTCAAATGGATGTACTTCTGGAACTTTTTCAACTTCTCCTTCTTTTAATGCTGGAAAATAACCTTGTTTTTTGTAAAATAAATCTAATTCTCCGGCAGGTTTTCCTGACCAAGGTGCCAATGTTTTATCTTCAATAGCACCTTTGCAAGCTAAGTAAGCTTTAGAAAAATCGAAATTTCTAAGTCCTTTTCGATAAGCGTCTAATATTGATGCTACTCCGTGATTAGAATTCATACGGCGACTATCACCCGTAATTTCAGGAAATGTAGGCATCCATAAATGATCCATTTGTTCCGCCATCAATACAAACGAATTTAGAATATCTTCTTCTTTTTTAGGTTCAATTAATGCATTCAAAGGATGAAGCGCTCTGTAAGAATCCCAAATCCAGTCGTCAGTATAAAAAGGACGACCTTTATCTTGATGAATCGATTTGTCAAAAGCACTATAATAACGCCCATCTTCAGAAATACAAACAGATCTTTCAAAACAACGATACAATGAAGTATAAAAAACAGTTTTATCATTAGTATCACCGCCTTCAATTTTAATTTTACCAAGCGATGCATTCCAAATTTTACGTCCTTCTTGTTGTAAATCGATTACAGTTTTCGAATTTATTTCGCGTTCCAAATTTCTTTTTGCTTGATTGATGTCAATAAAAGAAATACCATACCTAACCGTTAATTTTTTTGTTCCTTCTGGATATTTTAAAACTAAACTTGCATTTTGACCTTCAGCCGCATTTGCTTTTTGCAATAAATCCTTGTTTATGCTTGAAATTTGTTCGGGAAGCTTTTCAGGGACTAAATACAAATATACTTTTGTGTCATTTTCTAATAATTGAAATCCAGTAATAGCTTTTCCATCCCAACCCATTTCGCCTTGTTTTGAATTAAGTATCAAATAAACAGGTTCATTTTTTTGAAATTGAAAATCATAAGCAGCCGATTGATGAGACAAACCAAAATTAACTTTAATTTGTTGTTCATCTAAACTGACAGCATATGAAT
>JBBQSZ010000194.1:0-3438 GCA_038234745.1 Flavobacteriales bacterium
TGACAAAGCAGAACAAGAACAATTATCATTTCAATGGTAGCCTGTTTTTGAAAAATGACCAAATTAAAAAATTAAAACACTAATAAACAAATAGATATGAAATAAAATCAAACGGTTTTATTTTTTATCGGACAATAATGAATATAGTTATGATTTTCTATTTTTATATTCAAGTACTTCGATCTCTCGATAGTTCTATAACTAATTTTTAAATGCAAAATAATTCAGTAATATCCCACTTCCCGTAAAGGCAATTATACCAAAACTAAAGAAATCGCTTAACGGAAATCTCGCCTCTAATAACAGAAATTAATCCTTCACCGCTTCATAATAAGGCAATAAATCATTTGCCAAAGCAAAATGCAATTGGCTTACATCAGTAGATTTATCGGATAAATTAAGTAAGATAACATTAGTTTGAGGCAGCGTGATTGTTGCTTTTTATATATTCCTTTTCGAACAAGATGATTTTGGCAGATATGTTACAATGTCAGCAATTTATTAAAAATAAATCTACCAAGCATATTTTTGATCTAAATAATATTGTGCTTCAACAATTCCTTGTGTCGCAGCAGTTTTCACTAACTCACCAATTAACTCGGGAGGCATCGATTGATACCAATCCCAATTTCTCCAAAACTTTTCTTTAATATAGGTTCTCCCGCCCATTCTATAAAGGATATCAATTGCTTCTTTAAGTTTAGCTTTATCAGCTGTTTTAATAAAACTTGCAAATCCATTTAGTGCTTTTTCTTTGTCACTATCTTTATACTTCTTTAGTTTAAATCCACTGGCAAATACCAAATTAAATTGTGCCCATACAGACCCTTTTTTTGCGGCCTCTTCGAACAAACCGATGCAATCTATTGCTTGTACTCCTTTTTTATTGTACGTCATTCCCATTGCTGTTGCAACACCTAATGTATTTAATGCCTCGGCATCGCCGGTGGAAGCGATTTTGTCAACTATTTGCATTGCAACAAACATATTATATGAGTTATCAAAAGCCTTGGAGTCAACTCGATCGCCGTCTTCTCGATTGTCTGCTTTTGGAGGTATAACATTTAGTTCTCTATTGCCAAAATACACTTTTTTAATAACATTCATTGGCGAAGCTTTTTGTGCTACTGAAATTTTTAGCCAATCCTCAGCTGTTAATTTTCGTATTAGACTCGCATCGTTTTCAAACGCGAATACGTTTGTCCAATATTCTTCTTGTTTGTATGCTACAAAAGGGGGTAAAGACATTAACGCCAACATACCATATTTTTGTGCCTCAGCGGTCCTGCATTTCTTGAAGATTTCGTCCCTAGTTCCACCATGAGTAAATTCATATAACTTGATGTAAAAAGGGTTTTTCTCTTTAGTGGTTAGTGTCATGAATTTTGCCGCAATTTCAGGATATTTATCAGCTAACGTGAAAAAATCTTTTGTAATGTTAGAATCATAAGTTCCTTTTCCATAATTAAAATATTCCCCTTTGTAAGTACTACTTTGTGGATATTCAGCACCAAAATAATAGGCATAACAGTGTAGCCTGGAGCTGTCAATTTTGGTTTTGTTTTGTGGAAATCTCGCCTCGACAAAATCTAAATCTTTTAATGCTGTTTGCCAACTGGAGGAATACTCTGATATTGAATGTAATAAATCGTCAATTGATGCTTTGTTTTTCTGCGACTCAAATGCTTTTTTAGCAGTTACTAATTTTTGAATTAGTAAAACCGCTTCTTTTTCCGTTTCAGCGTACGTTGATAAAGACAGTATATTTTCTGTGTCACTATTTCCTTTGGGAAAACCCGCCTCAGTTAGTTTCGCAATAAATGGAGCCTTAAATAGAGTCTCTCTTTCGAGCTTTTCGTTGCGCATTTTCTCATACATTGGAGCATTCTTCTTACTTTCTTCTGCTGCAATATCTGCTCTAATTTTTTCTGCGGCGTCGGCTCTTGCTTTGATGGCGGCATCGGCTTTATCTTGGACTGCTTTTTCTGCTGCTTTTTCTTTTTTCGACTTTAAAAATTCAGGAACAGGACCTTGCCATTCGAATGGTTTATTCGAACTATAATTAGTTGATTTGCTGTTTGGAGTTGAGCCAGACGATGCCGAACTTGTTGAGGGTTTATAAGCACTAGTTGATGCTGAAGTGGCTGGAACTGCATAAGCTCTTTGTGTCGCACTTTCCAGTCTTTTATATTCGTTGTTTTGCTTTTGCGAATCATAGTAAGATTGAGAGAAACCAAATTGAACCGAAAAAAACAATATTGATAGACATGGTTTTACTAAATTTTTCATAACAGAAAGTTTAAAGTTTATTTGACAAAATAGGGTTTACATAAGCACAAAAAAATACACTAAAAAGTTTCTTTAACAACCTATTGTTTTACAAACTTGCTATTGAATTTTGAATTTTCACTGGTAAGATTTATAATATAGGTCCCAGAACTCAAATTACTGACATCAAAACTGAAATCTTTTCCGGATAAATTATTTTTTTCTAAAACATTTTGACCTGTAAGTGAACTAATTTTTAGAGTTCCGTTTTCTACGTTTTGAGACAATAGTAAGTTCAAATTTGATGAAGTTGAATTAGGAAAAACTAAAAGCGAATTATATTTTTTAGAAAAATCACTTACTCCTAATGATGATTGATTTAATACTCCAAAAGGAGAAAAACTTGTAATACCTACAGCCGTTATACTATACGGATTTATTCCGGAAATCATTGAAGAACTCTCTGCGTTCCAGTTCCCGTTATAGTAATGTCCAACTTTGCACTGATTCCTAGCAAATGAGTTGTTTTCCTGCGATTCATTCCAAGTCAGTGTAAGAGCTGCATTGCTATTTCCTGGTGTAGCTTCTTCAATATTCCACGTTGCATTTACTGCACCACTTATTGTGTTAGAAATGCCATCTTGAACATTTAAAGAAAAAGTATCCGCAGTGCCGGAATTACTTATTGCTATTGGGTTGTAATTTGTTGTAGTACCAATGGGTAAGCTAACTAAACCTCTTGCTGAATCTATATTTTCGACAACTACTTTTCCGGTTGAGTTTGTTTCAATATAGGAAATTGAGTTTCCTGTTACTGACGAATTATTTCCTTTTAGATTTAGCTGGTTGGCATTTAAAATGATTTTAGCACTCAGTGTTGCCAAACCATCAATGTCTAAATTCCCAGATACTAAATTTATAGGCGAATTCACTATTAGGTTTTTTGCAAATGCATTCGAATCAATTATAATGTTTTTATTAGTTGGTATAATAACATTATCTGTAATTATAGGTATTGTATTCGTATTCCAATTTCCTGTTACATTCCAGTTAGTGTTTACATTACCATTAAATACAACGTCTTTATTTAAAGAATACAATTTATTACCTGTGCCATTATTGGCGAAAAAATAAAAATTATTATTATTAATCATTGTTGTCCGATAAAAA
>JBBQSZ010000195.1:0-3423 GCA_038234745.1 Flavobacteriales bacterium
AAAAATGGAAAAAGAAACATTATTTATTGCTTTCAGCACCCAAAAAGGAGGCGTTGGCAAAACAGCATTTACAGTATTAATTTCGAGCTATTTGCACTATGTAAAAGGGATGGAGATTGCTGTTGTGGATTGCGATTATCCGCAACACAGCATTGTTGAAATGCGGCAACGCGATATGGACCAGGTTATGAAAGATGGCCATTACAAGCAAATGGCGTACAAACAATTTACTACGCTCAAAAGAAAAGCTTATCCTGTGGAAGAAACCAGTCCTGAAGCCGCTATTTTAACAGCGGAAAAATTAATTGAACAAGCAGAAAAAAAACCGGACATTATCTTTTTCGATCTTCCCGGGACACTTAACAGCAAGGGAGTAGTAAAAACCCTTGCAAATATGGATTACATCTTTTCACCCGTGAGCGGCGACCGTGTGGTACTGGAAAGCACTTTGAGGTTTGCCTCAATTCTTAATGAAAAGCTAATTAGTGTTGGAAAGAGCAATATTAAAGGCTTGTATTTGATTTGGAACATGGTGGACGGTCGTGAAAAAAACGAGCTTTACGAGGTTTACGAAAATGTAATCGGAGAACTGGGACTAAATATCCTAAAAACATTTGTACCCGACACAAAACGTTTTCGGCGTGAACTTACAACACAGCACAAGCCCGTGTTTCGCTCTACCCTGTTTCCGGCACATAAAAGTTTATTGCAGGGGAGCAACCTGGATAAGCTGGCAAAAGAAATCCTTCAAATCATTAAAAAATAACGGCCATGGCAAGAAAAAAAATAAACCCGGATGAAATTGACGAAGATTTTATTGTTGCATCCATAAAAATTGATAAACAAGAAACCGAAACGAATATTGCAGAAGCAAAATCAAAAAAGCCGGTAAAAAGGGATCGGAAGCACGTAGGAACCGATTACATTTCCTTGTTTCTATTAAATTCCGATGTAAAAGCACGCAGTGGAAATTTAATCTACATCAGACCGGAATACCACGAAAGGATTTCAAAGATTATTCATGTAATTGGTTCCGGCGAAATTACCATTTTCAGTTATATAGATAATGTCCTGACCCATCATTTTGAGGAATTCCAGGAGGAAATTATCAAAAACTATAAAGAAAACAACAAGGATATTTTTTAATCGAAAATTTATTGTCATGATTGAGATTTTAGCGAGCTTAACTTTGTTTTTATTATTTTGGCTTTTGATAAATTCACTTGAAAAGAAAAAAGGTTCTTCTGCTGATGAAAAGAAAAACAATTCCCGGAAACAGCAACTACCAAGCATTGTTGGTGCAAGTCGATTTGTTATGGATTCAGAGAGAACAAAACAAACTGAAATTATAAAACCAGATTCTGATTCTTCCGGCAAATTGAATATTGAAGTTCATCTGGATTATGAAATGGAAGACACCGATTTGTTGGAAGAGCAGGAGGAACTGAAAACACTTGGATTGCAAAACAATTATTCATCCGATATCACCTTTGATGAAATGATGGCTGTGGTAAACGAAGTTGAAAATACACAAAGTTCAGCTACCACAAAATCCGGAGAAATACTATATGAAAACGAAAATGCTGATTGGGTGGAGCAGCTTTCATCGTCTTCTAAGGACAATGCAAAGCGAATTACCTCATTAATTGATTTGCATTTGGGCAGGTTGGTGCAACCAATCTCAAATAAGGAGTTGGATGATGAGTTAATGGGATTTGACATTGGGGAGTATGTGAGGTGAAATTGAGATTGATGCAAATCTAAAATATGCCAAAATATGATTTTATTGGCATTTATTGGATTTCTAATATTTACCAATATTTTGTATATTTGGCAAAAATTTGAATTGCAATGCCAAAAATTATTGAAGACAGGTTAATAGTAGAATTCAAGGATAGAGGTTCGTTTACCCGAAGGGAACTTTTCGGTTTTTTTAGACAATTTGAGCCGAACCTAAAAGATAGCACGTTTGCCTGGAGAATCTATGACCTAAAAAAAAGGAATATATTAAAACCTCTCATGCGTGGACTTTATTCCATATCGCAAAAACCCATGTACAATCCTGAAATATCGCAAGAGCTTCATAAAATCGCAGTTGAAATAAGTTCAAAATTTGCTGATATTAAGCATTGTATATGGGAAATCGACTGGTTAAATGAATTCTCCCAGCATCAATCGGGCAAAAAGATGATTTTGGTAGAAGTGGAAAAAGAATTTATTGAATCAGCTTATTACGCACTGAAAGACAATTTCAAAAATGACATTTATTTGAATCCTGACCAGAAGGCGATTAACTTTTACATTTCGGAAAGTAACCAGCCTTTGGTAATCAAAAACTTAATAACCAGGTCTCCAATTGGCAAACAGACTGAAGGGAAAGTAGAAATTTACACCCCTTTACTTGAAAAAATATTGGTTGACCTTTTTGCCGAAGAAAAACTTTTTTATTTATATCAGGGCAATGAATTGGTCACCATTTTAGAGAACTCTATTAAAACGTATGCTGTAGACTTCACAAAACTGTTTAGTTACGCAAAAAGAAGAATGAAAGAGCAGGAAATAAGAGAGTTTTTAACTAGTAACATTCCTCACCTGGTAAAAGATATAACTCATGATTAAAGAAAAATGTTTTACCGAAGAATGGCTTGATTCGTTCAAAACGCAATCTGCCCACAAACGAATTGACAAAATCATACTCGAAAAAATGATTTATGCCCTGCACTTGCTTGAGTATTTAAAGGTAAATGGATTGGATTTTACGTTTAAAGGCGGCACCAGTTTGGTTTTACTTTTAGAGGGGGATAGCCGATTTTCAATAGATATCGATATTATTTGCAATACAAGTAGGGGAGAGCTTGAAAGGATTTTAGCTAAAGTTGTTGAGACCTCAAAATTCAAATCCTTTGAGTTGGATAAATACAGAAGCTACAAAGCCGGGGTTCCCAAAGCACATTATATTTTTGATTATGAATCTATCTCAAAAACCAAATATTCCGGGAGAATATTATTGGACATTCTTATCGAAGATTCCATTTATCCTGAAACGGTAGAAAAACCGATAAAAACAAAATGGGTTGAAACGGAATCGAAAACCATGGTAACCTTGCCCACTGTCGATTCGATTACCGGAGATAAATTGACTGCATTTGCGCCAAATACGGTTGGAATTCCATACATGAAAGGAAAACAATCCTTTGCCATGGAGATTTGCAAACAATTATTCGACCTAAACAAATTATTTGACAACATCGGGAATATTGAAGTTGTTGCTAAAAGTTTTACCCGTTTTGCCGGACAGGAAATTGCTTACCGCAAAGCAGAACATCCCGAGGTTACCGTTGAACAAGTCTTGAATGATACCATTAATGCTTGCTTGATTATTGCCAAACGTGGGGGTGGAGATGAGAGAGAAAAAGCAACTTA
>JBBQSZ010000196.1:0-3415 GCA_038234745.1 Flavobacteriales bacterium
GGTGCGAATAAAAAATATCTACGTATTCTAAATCCATTCGTTTCAAACTTTGATCCAAACTCGACAGTAAATATTTTCGAGAACCCCAATCGCCATAAGGTCCATTCCACATCGTGTAACCTGCTTTTGTCGAAATCACGATTTCATCTCGAAGGTTTCCTTGAAAATTGTTTTTGAGAATTTTTCCAAAATTAGTTTCTGCCGAACCCGGAACTGGCCCGTAATTATTGGCCAAATCAAAATGAGTTATCCCTTGGTCGAATGCTGCTTTGGCAATACATTCGGCGTTTTCGAAAGAGTCTACCGAACCGAAGTTATGCCATAATCCTAAGGAAATTTGTGGCAATAGTAAGCCACTCTTTCCACATCTATTGTATTTCATTTTTTAAATTTAAGAGGATAAGAATTATAAAACACGAATTTCACTAATTTTCACGAATAAAATGGCTTAAATCAGTAAAATTCATATTTCCATTTTTTTATTTTAACTCAAAACCACTTTCCAAACCTTTGTCAGAGCTTCCTCCAACCATAATTTTGAAAGTACCAGGTTCAACCAAATAATTGCCTTCGTTGTCAAAGAAACCAAGTTCTTTTTCGGTCAAATTCATCGTCACCGTTTTAGTTTCCCCTTTTTTCAACTCGACCAATTCAAAACCTTTAAGCTCTTTGACAGGTCTTGCTAAACTGCCAAACTCATCGTGAATGTATAATTGAACCACTTCTCTTCCATCATAATTTCCTGAATTGGTCACCTCAACAGAAACTTCGACAGCCTCTCCTTTTGCGAAAATAGCTTTATTGAGTTTCAAATTTTTATAATCAAAAGTAGTATAACTCAACCCAAATCCGAAAGGAAATTGTGGCGTTTTTTCCACATCTGTATAATGCGACCAAAAAACATTTCCATCCGTATTACCAGGTCTTCCTGTACTAAATTGGTTGTAATAAATTGGACATTGCCCTACATTTCTAGGGAAAGACATTGGCAATTTTCCACTTGGATTATAATCACCATATAAAACTTGTGCGACGGCATTACCGGTTTGCGTTCCTAACTGCCAAGCTTCAACAATAGCAGGAATATTTTTTGCAGCCCAAGGCAAAGCTAGCGGTCTTCCATTGTTTAGAACCAAAACAATATTTGGATTTACTTTGTAGATTTCTTCTAATAATTCTTGTTGCAATCCCGGTAAATCTAGATTGGTTCTACTTCTACCTTCTCCTGTTTGAAAGCCAATTTCACCTAAAACCATTACGACAACATCAGCATTGGCAGCAGCTTTTTTGGCAGCTTCAAAACCACTTTTGTCTGTGGTATTTAAAACCACTTCGCTTGTAAAAGATGTTTTTCCAACCGCTAAATCAGCACCTTTTTCATAAGTTAATTGATTTCCTTTGTAATTTTGCATTCCTTCTAAAACTGACACAGCAGTATTATCATCGGCAGCAATTCTCCAACTTCCTAATGGACTATTTTTATCATTTGCCAAAGCTCCAATTAATGCAATTTTTTGTCCTGATTTCTTTAACGGAAGTAAATTTTTATCATTTTTCAACAATACGATTGATTTTTTTGCCATATCCAAAACACCATCATTATTAGCTTTACTTCCAATAGTTGCTTTTTCTCTGGCTTCATCACAATATTTATAAGGATCATCGAATAGACCTAATTCAAATTTTACGCGAAGAATTCTACGAACGGCATCATCAATCAAAGTTTCTTTTACTTTTCCAGCTTGAACTAATTTGACCAATTCAGAAACATACAATGAAGACTCCATATCCATATCCGAACCAGCAATAATTGCCTTTTCAGTAGCTTCTAAATCATCTTTGGCATAGCCATGAACAATCATTTCTTTCATAGAACCCCAATCCGTAACCACAAAACCATCAAATTTCCATTTTCCTTTTAGAATGTCTCTCTGCAAAAAACTACTTCCTGTTGCAGGAATACCATTGAGAATATTAAAAGAATTCATAAATGTTCTAATTCCAGCATCGGTAGCCGCTTTGAAAGGTGGTAAAACTGTATTATAAAGCGTAGAATTACTGACATCAACGGTGTTGTAATCTCTTCCAGCTTCAGCAAAACCATAAGCTGCAAAATGTTTGGCGCAAGCCGCAATGGTATTTACTTTTAATAAATCGGATTTCGTTTCTCCTTGAAAACCTTGCACCCTTGCAATAGCGATTTTACTTCCAAGATAAGGATCTTCGCCAGCACCTTCCATCACTCTTCCCCAACGAGCATCTCTATAAATATCAATCATTGGAGCAAAAGTCCAGTTAATTCCAACTGCAGATGCTTCTAAGGCAGCAATTTGAGCCGATTTTTTTATCGCTTGCATATCCCAACTCGCCGCTTCTGCTAAAGGAATTGGACTCAAAGTTTTGTAACCGTGTATGACGTCAAAACCAATGATTAAAGGAATCCCCAATCGGGTTTCTTCCAAAGCAATTTTTTGAACCGCACGAACTTCTTTTACACCACGAACATTTAGCATAGAACCAACCCAACCTTTACGCAAATGTTCGTACTTCATTTCGGCATTTCCTCCTTTTGGAGCGGGACCTGTTACTTCCCAAAAACCGTTGTATTGGTTCATTTGTCCTACTTTTTCTTCGAGTGTCATTTGTTTCATCAACAAATCAATGCGTTCTTCTGTGGGTTTTGATTTGTTTAAATAGGATTTATTTTGGGCATTTAAGGTTCCTAATGTAAGGAGACAAAAAAATGTGGTTGCTATTAAATTGTTTTTAGTCATAATGATTACGTTTTATTTTAGTTTTCTTGAAATTATATACATAGAGGATGAAAAAGGCAATTGGTTTAATAAACTAAAGCTTTTTCGGCTAAATAAACAGCAAAAAAAGGGGTGGAATCAAGGTTGTGATTTTTTTTAAGACCATCTTTTTTAGAATTTATATTGAAAAAGTAAAATTATTAAACTTAGACTGAACATATAGATACTAAACTGTCATTTTTTAATCTAAAATAGTCTAAAACTATAGTTTTTAACATACATTTCTTATAATAATTCAATTACTAATTTTCAAAAAAAATGATATATTTTGAGAAAAAAATTAACTTTTAATTAACATAAATTTATATTAAAATTTTTAAATTTAGTCAATAATTAAGGTGTTTTGTAAAATATTCGTAAAATATAGCTATTTTAAATACTTATTTTTAAAAATACTTCAATTAGAAAAAAATCATTAAAAAACAAATTAATGAAATTTTCACCTCAAAAATATTCGTTATCAGACCTTGCGATGCACCCTTTTATTGATGCTAACGAAATATGGTCAATTCTGAAAAATACTGACACTTCAAAAGCAGCCGTCGAAAAAGTAATTGCCAAATCATTATCCAAACAAAGACTCAATTTAACCGAAGTTGCCG
>JBBQSZ010000197.1:0-3279 GCA_038234745.1 Flavobacteriales bacterium
CAGTACTCAAACTCTGAGCCATGACCTGAAACGATGGTGGACAACAAGCGTACGTGGAAAAGAAGATCCTTACCTAAAGATAGGGGAGGTGAACGACCGCGCCACCAAAGGAGTAAGTGACTACGTGTGGGCACTGAAAGACATTGACTTTAAAGTAGAACAGGGTGATGTGCTGGGCATTATCGGTAAAAACGGAGCAGGTAAATCAACCTTACTGAAAATTCTCTCCAAAGTTACAGCACCCACCACAGGAACCATTAAAGCTGCCGGACGCATTGCTTCATTACTGGAAGTAGGCACAGGCTTTCATCCCGAAATGACCGGACGTGAGAATATCTTTATGAACGGTGCCATTATGGGCATGACCAAGCGTGAGATAGCCTCTAAACTCGACGAGATTATAGATTTCTCTGGTGTGGAACGTTACCTAGACACTCCAGCCAAACGCTACAGTAGCGGTATGACGGTGCGCCTTGGTTTTGCCATTGCTGCCCACCTGGAACCCGAAATCCTGGTAGTGGACGAAGTGCTGGCTGTAGGCGATGCCGAATTCCAAAAGAAAGCCATTGGCAAAATGCAGGATGTAAGCAAAGGCGAAGGGAGAACGGTGCTGTTTGTGAGTCATAATTTGGTAAGTGTTTCTAGTTTATGTAAAACAGGCGTGATCTTAAAAAATGGTTCTATTTCTTATGCTGGGAATGTAGAAGATTGTATAACAACGTATATATCTGATGAAGAAGGAGTGAGTGATTTGTCAATATATAGAGGAGATATTATAAATTCAAAAATATCTTTTAAAAGAGTTGCAATTATTAATGAAGATAATGTAAATACGTCACAGTTTTTATTCAAAGATAAAATTGGTATAGAGTTTAATATACATTGTAATGAATTGCCAAAAAATGCTACTCTTAGTTTTACAGTTTTAGATTCTCGTTTAAGACCAATATTTACAGCCCATCATTTACTTAAAGAAAAATTAGATATTGTTGCATATATTCCAAATGAGTTTTTACTGCCTGGACAATATCATATAAAACCAGTGTTACATATACCTAATGTGTTATTGTTAGATGTATGTGATAAAATGTTATTTTTAAATATAGAAGATACAGGTACTGATTATACGAGTTATAGTAAAGCTGATTTAGGAGTGTTGAATGCTCCGATATCGTGGAAATAAAAAAAAAGGATTAATGAAATTTTCAATTATAACTATTAACCGCAATAATGCAGCTGGGTTACAGAGAACTATCGAAAGTGTAGTTACTCAAATAGATGAAAACTTTGAGTATTTAGTAATTGATGGAGCTTCAACTGATGAAAGTGTAAATGTAATTAACAAATATTCAGATAAAATAAATTACTGGATTAGTGAGCCAGATGGCGGAATATATAACGCCATGAACAAAGGCATATTAAGAGCTAGGGGTGAATACTGTCTGTTTTTGAATAGTGGAGATTGGTTTGTAGAAAACATTCTAGACATTCTTAAGGAAGTAGAGTTTGATGTGGATATTGTATATGGAAATGTATATGTTGAATTTAACAATGGACTTTCAACAATTAATAAGGGTTGTACTAATTCAGATCTAAGCCTTTACGACTTTTATACAGATACAATTCGCCATCAAGCGGCATTCGTTAAAACTGATTTGTTCAAAAGATATGGTAATTATAAAGAGGAATATAACATTGTATCAGATTGGTTATTTTTTGTCGAAGTTATTATATTTGGAAGTGCTACATATAAACATGTAGATCTTATGATCTCACATTTTGAAGCTCATGGGATTGGAGGCTCGTTAGATGCTGATATTGAACGTAATGAAGCTTTGAGATTTTTATTGCCAAATAAAATAATAGTAGATTATGATAGATTTGTGGAGTCGCAAAAAAAATGCATTGAACTCAATATTGCATTGAATAGATTCAAAAACAGATTCTCAAAGATAGATAGAATTATTACAAGAATAAAGAAATTAATTTGATGTATGACCGATTTTGAAACTCCTATTTTATTTGTTATTTTTAATCGTATTGAAACTACTAAAGTAGTTTTTCAAACCATAAAAGATGCTAAACCTAGATATTTGTACATTTCTGGTGATGGCCCTCGTACAGACAAAGTAGGTGAAATAGAAAAATGTACAGATGTTCGTAATTATGTGTTAAATAATATAGATTGGGAATGTGAAGTTAAGACTAACTTTAGTGCAGTTAATTTAGGTTGCGGATATGGCCCAAAATCTGCTATTAGTTGGTTTTTTGATAATGTGACTGAGGGTATTATATTAGAAGACGATACTGTACCCCATTCCGATTTTTTCGGTTTTGCATCGATTTTATTGCAAAAATATAGATTTGATTCTAAAGTATTAGCAATAAATAGTTCTAATTTTCAAGATACTAAATGGGGTGATTCTTCTTATTATTTCTCTATGCAAAATGGTCCATTTTGTGCTTGGGCTACTTGGAAGAGAACGTGGGAACTTTTCGAATTTAAAATGGATAATTTTGAAAGTAAGAATTTAAAAAAGTACATGAATAAATACAAAGCGACGAAGAATGAATTTTTATGGTGGAATGATATTTTAATAGGTTTAAAAAATAATCGTTTTAATAACTCTTCATGGGATTATCAGTTAATTTTTGCTATATGGAAATATAATGGAATAAGTATTGTCCCAAATGTAAATCTTTCTTCTAATATAGGATTTGGACCTGATGCAACACATACAATTAAAGAAGATGATATTACTGCCAATAGAAAAACATATTCTATTTTACCACTAATTCATGCAGAGACAATTGAAATTTGTAGAAAAGCTGATTTGTTTTACCATAATTTATATTATCAACCTAGTATGCCTAAACCAGTATCACTTATAAAACAATTAAAGCGTTATATTAAAAAGCAAATTAAAGATATTGTTAAATGACCATAAAGTTAAAATCATTTTTACGAAAAATATTAATTTGGATATTTCCCGAATTATCAAAACTCAAAAATCCTGCTTACAATTTTGAAGCTGTAAGTTCATATCAGGGAAATGTAAAGTTAGGTAGGGATGTAAATATTGGTTCTGTTCATACTATTGTTGATGTAACTATGGGTGATGGTACGTATATTTCACAAAATTCTATAGTAACAAATACGACTATCGGAAAATACTGTTCGATTGGGCCTAATTTTTTATGCGGCTGGGGGATTCATCCGATGAATGGTATAAGCACAGCACCTATGTTTTATTCAACTAAAAAACAAAATGGTAGGAC
>JBBQSZ010000198.1:0-3267 GCA_038234745.1 Flavobacteriales bacterium
GTTTATATGATTGACAAAACACATGGCTGGGCTGTGGGTGATACAGGAACAATCTTAAAATACAATGGGAATTCCTGGGAGATGCAAAAATTCGGTTCATTATACATGTTATATTCGGTGTTTTTTACCGATACAAATACAGGATGGGCAGTAGGTTACAACAAAAATATTTACAACTCGGGATCGATCTTAAAATATGATGGTACTGAATGGATTTTACAAAACAATATTAGCATACCTGCTCGGTTAAGATCGCTGTTTTTTATAGATGCAAATCATGGCTGGGCTGTTGGGAATAATGGTCTTATTATGTTTTTCGATGGGAAAAAGTGGAAAATACAATACAGCAATGTCTCAAATACATTGAACTCAGTATTTTTTACTGATCCAAAGCACGGATGGGTAGTGGGCAATAGTGGAACAATATTATTCACAAATAATTGTGGAGAATATGTTTCAGTAATAAAACCCGATATAAGTAAAAATTTGATGGTTGAAAATTTCCCCAACCCATTTAATGATAAAACCATAATCAAATACAGTTTGTTGTATCCGGAGTTTGTAACACTTGAAATTTACAATGCCTTAGGAAATAAAATCAGCACATTAGTCAACCAAACACAAGTCGAAGGTAACTATGAGATTGAGTTTTTAAAAGGGAAGTTAGCTTCCGGTATTTATTATTTCGTCTTGAGCATTGGAAATTCAACAGTAAATAAAAAAATGATGTTGGTAAAATAGTCTTATTCTATCAAAATATATTTACATAATTTCAAAACACCATTACTTTACAACTTTTAATACCCTGATTTATTATAGAAGCTATCTATTTATCAATATTTTCGTTGTTTTAACATTATTCTTACTTGTTAAAATCCGACAAATATAAGTTCCTTGTTTCAGATTGCTCACATCAATACTCAAATGTTTTTTGCCTTTGTTTTGTGTTTCGTCAATAACCAACAAAACATTTTCACCCAATAGATTGTAAATTTCAATTACCACTTTTGATGAATTGAGAAGTTCATACTCAAGGTTTACAAAATTACAAATTTTAAAGCTTTTTGAGATTTCAGAATAGCAAGAAATTAATAAAAACTACACACCTATCCGAAAGTTGAAAAATAAATAATCTCAAAGGCAAACCCCATAATACCTTTGGGATAAAAAATAAAAAAATCATGGGGCTGTTCAAACGTACAAAAAACTATTCAAAACACGTAATGAAGCTATTAAAACTGGAATAAACAAATACCTGCAAAATAAATCAGGCTTTCAGCAACTTCGTTCAAAAAATTCGTATCTGCCTCACTTATTACTTGACTCTTGACAGAGTTTGTAATGGTATCTCCGAAGGTACGAAATGAATAATTGTAAACAATCAATCATTTTTTGGTCTCCAACCTGACTTGTTTTCTGGCTAATCTGCAAATTCAAGCCTTCTTTATCTATAATCAAATGATTTTTGAATTTTATGAAAAGTTTCGGATGATTGTGATTCAAATACTTATTTTTCTGATAATTTTGCTTCTTTATACTTACAAATTATGGACTGGTTAAACGATTTACTTTGGGAGGAAACGGTAGCACATACTATTTTAATTTATTCGGTGGTTATCGCCCTTGGGGTTACATTAGGTAAAATCAAAATTTTTGGTGTTTCGTTGGGTATTACATTTGTATTATTTGCCGGTATTGCCATCTCTCATTTTGGGTTTAATGTAAACATAGAACAATTAGATTTTATCAAGGATTTCGGGTTGATATTATTTGTGTTTTCGATTGGTTTACAGGTAGGTCCGGGCTTTTTCTCTTCATTTAAGAAAGGTGGACTTACACTGAATTTATTAGCATTGGCTATCATATTATTAGGGGCAATCACAACTTTAGCAATTCATTTTATATCAGGAATGTCAGTACCCACATTGGTTGGAATTATGTCGGGAGCAGTTACAAATACTCCAGGTCTTGGTGCAGCCCAACAAGTTCTAAAACAGGTTTCAGCAACTTATCCAGATACTAATGTTCCATATATTGGATTGGGATATGCTGTTGCTTATCCCTTTGGTGTGGTTGGTATTATACTTACCATGCTGGTAATACGAAAAGTGAGCCGGATAAATATCCAAAATGAACTGGAAGAGTTTAATCAGTATCAGCATCCAACTGAAAGTTTACCTGAAAGAATAAGTATAAAGGTCGAAAATCCTCAAGTTTTCAATAAAACGATTCAGGAAATTTGCAATCATCTTAATTCAACAATGGTGGTTTCACGCATTTTACATAATGGTGATTTATACACTCCTTCTTCAGAAACAGTTGTATTTGAAAATGATACCATTTTAGTGGTTGCTCAAAAAGGGTTTCTGGCAAAAATTGTGAAGCATATAGGTAGCCTTAGCGAAATGGATCTGACTGCAAAGCCCGGTAAATTAATGTCGAAACATATAATAGTAACAAATAAAAAAGTTTTTGGCAAAAAATTAGGCGAGCTAAAGTTAAGATCGAAATACAATATCAACATTACCAGAGTTTACAGATCTGGTATTGAATTTGTGGCTTCACCAAATCTTGAATTACTAATGGGTGACAGGTTAACCATTGTTGGGGATGAAGTTTCGATTGATAAGGTAGCTGATAAATTAGGGAACTCATTAAAACGGTTGAACGAACCAAACATCATTCCAATTTTTATTGGTATTTTGGTAGGTGTGGTTTTAGGTAGTGTGCCTATTTTGATTCCGGGCATTCCCAATCCACTTAAGCTTGGACTTGCAGGTGGTCCATTAATTATTGCAATATTATTAAGTAAATACGGATATAAATTTTCTTTGACCTCCTATACCACACCCGGTGCAAATCTAATGCTCAGGGAAATTGGAATCGTATTGTTTCTGGCCAGCGTGGGTATTAAAGCAGGTTCGAATTTTATTCCTACCCTACTTTCCGGCGATGGATTTATATGGATGGGTTACGGTGCAATTATAACTTTAATACCTATTCTAATTGTAGGTTTCTTTACGCGTTATATACTAAAAAGGAATTATTTCGAAATCTGCGGTTTGCTGTCAGGTAGCATGACCGATCCTCCTGCATTGGCTTATGCAAACAGCATCGCACAGTCAGAGGCACCTACAATCGCTTATGCAACAGTTTATCCATTGGTGATGTTCTCTAGGATTCTAATTGCCCAGTTATTGATTTTACTTTTTGTATAAAGAAGCTGAAAATATCCGGCATTAATTTCATTAGCTTTGTATAGCATCC
>JBBQSZ010000199.1:0-3213 GCA_038234745.1 Flavobacteriales bacterium
ATCACCAAATTGAATTTCCTTTGTTGGCATGGTAATCAGCACTTCAAAAGTTGGACGTTTATATTCCTCCACCCAGATATATTGAAAACAATCGTTGACCTGCAATCTGTAAGCACCATTTAATCCACTTTGAGGCAAAACGAATTCACCGGCAAATGAACCGAAATCATTTGTTCTCAGACTTTTTGAGGAAACTCTTTGATTGTTTACATCAAATAATGTAATCTCAAAAGACGAATTTACATCCACTTTTTGTTTATTTTTATTTGAAAAATAAGCTATTCCTTTGAAATAAACTGTCTGACCCGGACGATAAATTGAACGATCGGTAAACAAATTCAGTTTTACTGTTTCATTTTCAGTGTTATTTCTGTCGTAAAAACGAGGTTCAGTATTTGAAGTAAAGTATTTGTCCTTTCCCCTTTCGAAATAAAGAATATTTTGATAATAATTTGTATCAAACGGATATTGACACAAGCCTGTATTATCTGTTTTCAGTTGACAAATCAGGTCATTATTATATCCGCTACCGTTCCATTTAGGCATACAAACCTTAACAAAAACATTTGGTTGAGGCTGTCCACTTTGTCGGTCTAGCACATATACATTTTGCAATTTATTCGAATTTGAGCGAGACATAAAAGCAAGATCAGTAACTGTAAATTCTCCTTTAGTTCTATTATGTCCCAACTTATTCCCATTTTCTTCTAAAGTAAACTCATAAATACCATAATCGGGAGCCTTAATATTTACATCGGTTTTTACATTTCCAAAATTCGTATCGGGCTTAACAATAATAGAGCGGGTTTCAATCAATGTCTTGTCGGAATACAAATCTTTTCCAAACCGGCCACTATGAACATACGATTGGTATTCTAATGCAGTTGCGTTTACCTTATACACATTCAATCTGATATTGGAAACATTACTGCTTTGAATTTCAATTTTCAGTTTTGTAGTAAGTGTTGTCGACTTTTTATAATCAATTGTAATTATTTTAGCTGTAATTTTTTTCTGAATATTATGCAATAAACCAATTCTTTTGTATGTCGGAAACCGTCTAATACCATCTGCACAAATATCGTATGCTACCTGTTTAAAAACCTTTTGCTCCTTATCAACCGCAAGTCGTTGATTATCATCGCTGATTTCGGCATTCACCTTATCGTAGTAAAAACTAGCCTTTTCAGCAAGAACTTCAACTACAATTTCGTTATCGCTATATTCATTCTCTATCCGGTTTAATGCGGCCAAATAGAGGCTATCTGAAACTACACTTTGAGTGCCACTCCGAACATATTCTAAACGTTCCAAATCAATGTTAATCAAAGAAGCTATATTTTTTGCTTTTAATCTAAATTTCAACAGTTGCAAATATGTATCTACAATTTGGTTCTCAATTGATTTTTCATATGCTGTATCTAAATCTTGTTTAACAAATTCTCTTGCATCAGCATAATAAATAGCTTGTGAAAGCGGATTTTTTATAGCCGTAGTTTGATCAATCCTTTTTATAATATCAATACGCCGCTTCCCTAACAAATCAAACAGTGTGGGTTGCAATTCCCTGCTATCGTCTCCTTTTTCAATTAATTCAGCAAATTTCAGAGCATCAGTTTTCTGCAACACACTTAAATTTTCGAGTGATAATGTTAAATGTTTTGTTATTTTATCAAAAAACATATTCTTCGTCCATTCTTTCATATCATCGGGCAGCGTGCCTGTTACCTGAGTTCTGTTATTGATGGTCCACTGGTTTTTCTGATAATAATTGGAATACAGTTCTGCAGTCATAGAATGAAGCAAAGCACGTTCTGCAGGATCTGTACTTTTTTCGGTAAATGATTCAAAATCTTTTATGAGTGCCGGAGCTTCATCGGGATTTTTTTCGAGCGTAAATCGCATTTTATAAACCATGGCTTTAATTACTTCCATGGAGTTTTTTTCCTTTTGAGCCTGAACCAGAATGCTTTCCACTTCTTTTAAGGCCGATTCGGGCAGTTGCTTTTCAGTCAGTTTCTCCACATTTCTCCAACGATCTGCGTACGGTATTTTCTGTTTTTGAGCCATTGTTATTCCCAAAATAAGGATAAACCCAAACGATATTACTCCGATTAATTTTTTCATAATACTGACTTTAGTGTGGTTATTTAGATTCCACAAATATAATACATTTAACGAAAATTTTCTCAAACTATTGTTTACTTTTTAAAAAATGAATTGTTTCGCTGATAAATAAAATCAAAGCGAAGCGAAAAAAATCATCAATTTTTAATAGCTAAAATATCAAAAAAAATAAACGTTTTGACTAGAAATAAAAATATATTCAAAAAATGATTATATTTGCAAAATATTAAGTCTGTATCCATTACAGCCCAATAAATTTATTAACTAAACATCTTCAAGAAATGGAAAAACTAGTAACGAAAATTAAAGCAGAATTTGATGCATTTGCTACAGACGCAAATTTGCAAGTTGAAAAAGGGAACAAAGCAGCCGGTACACGTGCACGTAAAGCTTCTCTTGATTTGGAGAAATTATTGAAAGAATTCAGAAAAGTTTCAATTGATAATTCAAAGAAATAAATCTGTCACATTCTTAACAGTGAGTAAAGCTCTCCCGATTCGGTAGGGCTTTACTTTTAATATAGCTTTGTTATAAGCGCGATACATAACGCCTCAAGCCGATATTTAAAACCAAAAACCTTTTGACTTCCAATAAAAACATATTCAAGGTTACCTACCCGATTTTGCTGACACTTGTTGCGCAGAACATTATAAACGTAACCAATACTGCCTTTTTGGGTCGGGTTGGCGAAGTGGAACTGGGTGCATCGGCCATTGGTGGAGTATTTTACTTTGCCATCTTCATGATAGGGTTTGGTTTTAGTCAGGGAGCTCAGATTTTGATAGGACGACGAAATGGCGAACAAAATTTCTCGCAGATTGGTCCGATTTTCAACAATGCATTAATATTTAACCTTTTGTTGAGCGTGATCATTTTTGTGCTTTCGCTCAAAGGCATACCACTTATTATGAAATATGCCGTAAGCTCTCCGCAGGTTTACGATGCCACCCTTGCTTACCTCGACTGGCGTATTTATGGTTATTTCTTTGCTTTTGTCAATGCTATTTTCAGGAGTTTTTATGTGGGAATCACTCAAACCCGCATTCTAACCACATCGGCTATTTTAATGGCTATCACCAATATTCT
>JBBQSZ010000200.1:0-3079 GCA_038234745.1 Flavobacteriales bacterium
AAATTTTAAAGTCAAACAAAAAATTAGTGGATTTTTTAAATCGGATGGAGGAGCTGATATCTATGCTACCATCAGATCTGTGATCGATACTGCTATCAAGAATAAACAGAATCCTTTCGAAATAATCGGACTTATCGCTCAATGCGAGGTCGCGACTGAATAGTTACAAAAATAGAACAAAATGTTTCAGAATCCATTTTCACTTGAAGGGAAATCATTATTTGTAACAGGGGCTTCATCCGGAATCGGAAGAGAAGTTGCTATCCAATGTTCTAGATTAGGAGCAAAACTGATAATTACCGGGAGAAATGAGGATAGATTAAATGAAACGTTTACTGCATTAGCGGGGCAAGATCATATAAAGATTGCAGCAGATTTAACTCTGCAACAGGATGAAATTTTCAATTGTCTGCCCAAACTGGATGGAATTGTTAATGCTGCCGGAATTATTAATATCCAGCCTTTCCTTTTCCTTTCGAATGAAGAATTAAAAATGATATTCGAGATAAATTTTTTTTCTCCCGTTCTTTTGACACAACAAATTATAAAGAAGAAATTATTTAATAAAAATAGTTCCGTCGTATTTATTTCATCAATAGAAGGAAATGTCATCTTTTCAAAAGGAAATTCAGCTTATAGTGCCAGTAAAAGTGCATTAACTGCGACTGTGAAAACAATGGCTTTGGAATTAGCACAAAAAAAAATTAGAGTAAACTCTATCCAGCCAGGTGTAGTAAGAACCAAGATGTTAGAAAGTCTATTGGAAAATTTTACTCCAGAACAATTAGAAGAAGATGAGAAAAAATATCCACTTGGCTATGGAACCCCTGAAGATGTTGCATATGCTGCAATCTATCTACTCTCCGATGCAAGCAAATGGGTAACTGGAAGTTCATTGATTATAGATGGAGGATTTTCACTTCAATAAAAACAAAACGATGAAAGCAAAAATTAAAGCTATATCATATTATCTTCCGGAAAGAATACTGACAAATGCAGAATTAGTTGAAGCATTTCCGGAATGGTCGGTCGAAAAAGTAGCCAATAAAATAGGTATTTCGGAACGTCATCTGTCAGCTGATAATGAGCTATCGTCAGACATGGCCATTAAAGCAGCTGAAAAATTATTTTCAGAGCACCAGATAGATCGATCATCTATCGATTTTATCATTCTATGTACACAAAGTCCCGATTATTATCTCCCTACGTCAGCTTGTATCATTCAGGATAAGTTAGGTTTATCAACGAATGTTGGTGCTTTTGATTTTAACCTGGGTTGTTCTGGCTTTGCTTATGGTTTGGCGATAGCAAAAGGATTTTTAGCTGCCGGAATTGCCAAAAACATTCTATTATTGACATCAGAAACCTACACCAAATTTCTTCATTCTGGAGATAAAGGCAACCGAACTATTTTTGGCGATGCAGCTGCAGCAACCCTAATTTCCACCGATGGCTTTGCAACGATTGAAGAGTTTGATCTGGGTACGGATGGAAAAGGAGCAGAAAATCTAATTGTAAAAAACGGATGTATGAGAAATGAAAAAACAGGGTCACAATCATTAAATGATGAATTCGGAAATTTCTGCTCTCCAGATCATTTATTTATGAACGGAGGCGAAATCTTTAATTTCACATCAATTGCAGTACCAACATTAATAGCTAATGTATTATCAAAAAATGACTTAAGCAAAGAAGACATAGACTTATTTGTATTTCATCAGGCGAATAAATACATGTTAAATTACCTTCGGAAAATATTGGGTATTGAAGAAGTAAAATTTTATTATTTCCTTGAGAAAGTCGGAAATACCGTATCGTCAACAATTCCGATTGCCTTATATGAAGCAATGAAAGAGAATAAAATTCCGGAAGGTTCCAATGTCCTTCTTGCAGGATTTGGAGTAGGATATTCCTGGGGAGGTACATTATTGAAATTTTAGCGATGTCGGAATACCAAATTGTTGCAAAAAAAACAAATGAACTTAGTGAACAAGAATGGGTTGAATTTACAGTTGCATTTAATGCCGTTTTTAAAAAGGATTTCAACCCCGTCCATTTCAAAGAAAAATATTTCGGTTCATCATTAGGTTATTCTGTTCATGGATTGCTAATCTTTGAAAATAGCATTGTCGGCATGTTTTCTGCTATTCCACGAAATTATATTTTAAATAAAAAAGAAGTTAACATTGCTCTTGGTTGCGATGCCTTTATTTTGAAAGCACATAGGAAAGATGAGTTTTTTCTAAAAAGAATGGCTGATGTCGTAACCGAAATAATGAAAGAAAATGGCGTGTTTCATTTTATTTCTATTCCCAATAAAACAGCATATCCTTATTGGAAATATTATGGAGGATGGAAAGATATTGGAAATCTAAGTTATTATATTTTACCTCTGAAAATTTCAAAGTTAATTGGCAAATACCAATTTCTTGATTTTCTATCTTCTTTTACATTTAAAAGTTTAATAAATTTTTGCACTGTCGTTCCTGTTTTATCAAAGAAGCAAACTCCGAAATCAATCTTTTTGAAACGAGATCAGGAATATGAAAAGCAACGTTATTCTTTAGAATATTGTATTCGTAAAGTCTTGAATAAATTTAGCTTCGTTTACAAATTATATAAAGAAGACAATATCCTTACAGCTTATTTAATAGACTGCTTTCCTTTATCTCCGGCAAATATTGCACTAGCTCTGAAACAAATAATTAAAGAAACAAAAGGCAAAATAGATGTGATACTATTTGTTGGCAAAATCGATAATCCTCCATTTTTCTTTTTTAAAGTTCCTTTGAAGAAAGAACCCCGTAAACAACCATTTATAGGTTTATCATTTGATGATTCTTTTGATATAGATTTCTTTTTGATCAATTCGTGGGACGTTAGTTTAGCAAATTTTGACAACCGTTAATTAAATTATCTTAAAAAACAAGAGATTGAAATCAGTATGGACGGAAGAGGCAGGCTCGGGCAATACCTCGGGCGCAATCATCGCCGGCACGAATGCTGGTGCCTGCTGCTCCAACGCTGCCGTGACAGGGACACCCTGATCTGTGCACCGCCTGATAAGGTCTTTGCGCCA
>JBBQSZ010000201.1:0-2987 GCA_038234745.1 Flavobacteriales bacterium
TTGGAAAATTATAGAACAATAAACCAACATTCTTTGAAAGCACATTTGTAAAGCTTGCAGTAGAAAATGGATTAATTGAAAAGTTAGGAGATAAAAACACAACAAAATATAAATACAAAGGCAGACGCGCGGTGTCCATAAACTTTCGGGGCGACTGCGCTCATGGCAGCGCGTTTGTTAGGCACCCCGACAGTATCAAAAAATATTTTGAGACAATAATTTTAATGTATAATTTTACTCTACATTGTGTAAGCCCAAACTCAAGCAAAAAAATAAAATTAATAAAATATGAAAACTAAACTTGAAAATATTTTTCCTGTAAAATCAGAAATAGATAAGAAAAATATGTTGGATTTTCCTTTCCATCAATCAGAATATCTAATAGATGGAGAGATACATAAATGGCAAGGAGATTTTGAAAAAGTATATTCTCCTATTTTCACAAAAGAACAGGATTCGTATAGCAATTATATTGGAGATTATCCCCTAATGGATAAGGAAACAGCTCTCAGGGCATTAAATGCCGCAGTTAATGCCTACCAAAACGGACAAGGAGAATGGCCAAAGATGACAGTAGCGCAACGAATTAGTTGTATGCGGAAATTTGCATTAAATATGAAGGAACAACGAGAAATTGTTGTTAAATTTTTAATGTGGGAAATCGGAAAGAGTTTAAAAGATTCGGAAAAAGAATTTGATAGAACAATTGATTATATTGTTGATACAATAGATGCGCTAAAAGAGTTAGATAGAAATTCATCAAGATTTACCATTGAGCAGGGAATAATTGCTCAAATAAAAAGAGCGCCACTTGGCGTGGTATTGTGTATGGGGCCATTTAATTACCCCTTAAATGAAACTTTTACCACATTAATTCCAGCACTTATTATGGGCAATACAATTATTTTTAAGCCCGCAAAACTCGGTGTATTACTACATTCGCCATTATTAAAAGCTTTTGAGGAATCATTTCCCAAGGGGGTTATTAATATTGTTTATGGTGCAGGTCAAACAGTGATTGCGCCACTGATGGAATCAGGAAAAATAAATGTATTAGCTTTTATTGGTTCATGTAAAGTTGCTGATATTTTAAAAAAACAGCATCCCCAACCACACATGCTTAAATCTGTTTTGGGTTTGGAAGCCAAAAACCCAGCCATCATTCTTCCGGATGCCAACATTGAAGATACTGCAAAAGAATGTATAGCCGGCGCCTTGTCGTACAATGGACAAAGATGTACCGCACTAAAAATACTTTTTGTACACGAAAGTATTCATGAAAAATTTATTGAGGTTTTTGTCAATGAAGTCGAAAAACTAATACCGGGCATGCCTTGGGATGCTAACGTAAATATTACGCCATTGCCGGAAACAAATAAATCCGAATATTTGACCGGATTAATTGACGATGCTTTAAATCATGGGGCTAAAATATGTAATCCTTCTGGAGGCAGTTCAGAAAAATCTCTTTTTTTCCCAACTGTCCTTTCAAACGTGAATCAGGATATGAGAATATATCAGGAAGAGCAGTTTGGCCCTGTTGTTCCCATCGTATCTTATAAAGATATTCAGGAACCTCTAGATTATGTTGTACAGTCAAAATATGGGCAACAAGCGAGTGTTTTTGGTGAAGACTATACGCAAATATCTGTTTTGGTTGATACCTTGGTTAATCAAGTCTGTCGCGTAAATATTAATTCTCAATGTCAAAGAGGACCCGATGTTTTTCCATTTACTGGGCGAAAAGATTCGGCTGAAGGCACACTGTCTATTAGTGATGCCTTAAAAGTGTTCTCCATTAGATCGTTGGTGGCATTTAAAGAAAATGATTTTAATAAGAAAATATTGTCTGAAATATTGAAAAATCAAAGTTCCAAATTTTTATCTACTGATTTCATTTTGTAAAAAAAATGAACGCACGCACAACACATGGTAGAGTGCATGAGGGGTCAGGAGTTTTCGAAGGTTTGTGGCTCGTAAAGAAAGACTGGGGTAAACTGATTGGAAATGGTTTCGTAATTGCCGTAGCAAAAATATTCTTAAAATATTTTGAGGTGATAATTAGTATTTATAAGAAAATAATAATTATAATGTATAATTTTACGCTGTATTGTGTGAGCCAAAACTCAGCAAAACAACAGAATTAATAAAAGTATTAAAAGATAATTTACTAAGAAAAGAACAAGTTTAAAAACAAAAAACGGATTACCATCACAGTAAAACTATAGTGGATATATCGGTAATACTTTAAGACAAAAATTAAATTTTATTTATAAAACAACATATTTAAATTAACAAATAACACTTATGAAAGAACTTGTACGTTGTCGTCCGTGTGGCTTTGTGATAGAAGCTCATAAATTGGGAGATGTTTGCCCCGCTTGTGGTCTCCCACGAAAAGTATTTGAGCCTTACAGAGAAAGAGTTTCATGGAATAGATTACTTCTGCTGAACCTTGATCTTCATCCTATTGCTATACATCTTTCGCAAGCACTTGTCTTTCTAATTCCCTTGCTTGCTATAGTAACTAATTTGTTTAGTCACTTTCAACCCGTAATTTTGCAAAACGTGTTAATCTTTTCAGTGTATGTATTTCCATTTACTCTTATTTTAGCAATGATAACTGGAATAATAGATAGTCTCACCAGATTTAAAACATTAAAAACGCCTATTTTGAAAGTGAAAATTATATTTAGTATAATAATTCTAATATTATCATTTCTCATTTTCTTTTATGCACCAATAGACAATTATGGACTGGTAACCGTGATATTGAGTCTTTTATGTCTTGGTGCAGGAGTACAACTTGGGTTGTTGGGAAAAAAACTTATTAATGTCATATTACCAGGCACTTATCCTCAAAAGAAAGGTAGCAAAAGTAGTCCCATAAAAAAAGAGGAAGTTCAAGAAATAACCTAAATGACTTATAGATTGATGAATCCAAACATCAAGAATAGAAAAATTTAATCGAAAGAATTCCTCGAGGC
>JBBQSZ010000202.1:0-2963 GCA_038234745.1 Flavobacteriales bacterium
GAAATTAAAAAAAATATTTTTTCATTTATCGAACTCTCAGGAAGGTAGCCAAAAACAAGCTAAAGCAAGGTAAAACCTTGCTAAGTCCTGAAATCTAAAGAAAAATAAACGTTCCGTGATTTTTTATCGGACAACAATGATAAAAAATAGACAGATTTCAAAATAGTGTCAAAATTACTTTTTATTTTTTTTACTGTCGTCAATTATAGCTCCAGTTCCGGCACCAATACCTGCACCTGCTAAACCACCAATTATAGCTCCTGCTCCTTTTTTCTTGCTTACAATCGCACCTGTTACTGCACCAACTCCTGCTCCAATTACAGCTCCTTTTGCAGCTCCGCTCCATTTTTTTCTTGTAGGAGTTGTCGATGTTGTAGTGGATGTTGTTGCATTTCTAGGACTTGATGCTACACTATTAGTAGTTGTATTAACGGTTTTGCTGCCATTTTGTTCCTCGATTTTAGCCATTTCAACATGCATTGAATCGATCACTTTTTGCTTGCTGGCTTCGACTTTCATTGAGTCAATAGTCGCCAGTTTAGCCTTGTGAGCATCTATTTTTCCTTGATTTTGACAAGAAACAATAGCTAAAGAAAGTAAAATTAAATATAGTGATTTCATGATTTTAAAAATTGTAAATTAATAATACTGTAAATAAACAACTAAAACCGTGGTTAACTGTTACATAATTCACTTATTTAATTACTAATTTCACAGTACAAAAAATCAGCTGCTCAAAAAACATTCATCGAATTGTATAAACCTCGAATTAGTGTAACTTTACCTTTATAATTAATCCTATAAAAAACTTTAAAAAATACAAGAAATGAATATTTTAGAATTAATAGAAAAAAGATATACCGCAAAGAAATACAAGGCAGATAAGGAAATACCACAAGAAAAAATTGAGGATTTGAAAGAAATTTTACGCCTCACTCCTTCTTCTATAAATATTCAACCTTGGAAATTTACATTCATACAAAATCCAGAAATTAAAGCTCAATTAGCTGCTGTTTCCATGCACAATGAAGAAAAAATAAATCAAGCTAAGCTTTTAGTTGTTTTTAGTGTAGCCGATGATTTGGATGCTTTTCAAAAAGTGGTCGAAAATGAATTTCCACAAGCTAGAAAGGATTGGTACAATCAGATTAAATCAAGTAGACCAGAAGCCGATTTGAAAATTTGGCTTTCCAAACAAGTGTATATCGCTTTAGGAGTTGGACTGACGGCTTGCGTTGCCTTAGGATTAGATTCCACTCCAATGGAAGGCATTGAATTGGATAAATACAGTGCTATTCTTAATATGAAGACATACAAACCTCTGTTTGCAATGGCAGTAGGTTATGCTTCGGAAGATGATGTCAACCGAATTGAACTCTCCCCAAAAACGAGGAGATTACAAGAAAATGTAATTGAAACTTTAACCTAACAAATTAGAATAACTCCAAATTAGCATAAAAACATACAATTTGAATTGTCATTTATTATATCGTTCGTTATTTGACGAACGATATAATATAATGATCTGATCAATAATCCAAAATCAGACTATTTTACCAACGAACAAGAACAAACGGCTCGCTTTGCCAAAGCCTTGGGACATCCCGTGAGAATTGCTATTTTACAATTATTAAACTCGCAATCTTGCTGTTATCACGGCGATATGGCAGAGGAATTACCCAACCTCGGCAAGCGCCAAGATGTTGTGCATAATGCGAAAATCGCACAAAACATCAACATTTGAAATAAAAATGTTAACAACCGAATCACAATAATAATTAATAAAAGTAATTAAATATTTACACCTTTTAACGGTATGTTTTTATTTGGCATCAAACCAAAAATCAACAGTTTCCCTTTCTGTTGTTGGACTTGATTGTTGTTCATTTTGGCCTCTCGCTCCGCCACGTCCACCTCCGCCACCATTTCCTCTGCCACCACCACCACTTCTCATTCCTTGGCTTTGACCTTGCCCTCTTTCTTTATTAACAGTACCTTCCATTTTATTGGCAACAACGCCTATATATAATTTAGAAAAATCAGTATTTTTCTTAGAATCAATTCTTCCTTTTGGAATTTTAATTGAAAACTCAAATAATTGACTCGAAGCTGTATAATGGTTTTCAATCGAAATATCTAAAGTATTTAAGTATTTATTAAACGCTTGCTTTTCTTCAAATGAACTATACTCAGCTTCTGCAGGTAATTTTTTAATCATACTATTTAAGTCAATAGTGTTTGAGTCATTATTTCCTCGGGAATCTTGGCGAGATTGTCTTGGTTCGGTACTAGAGGGATATTTTACATACACATCCTTTTTTTTCTTTCCCTTAATGTCATAATAAATAGTAAGGCCATTTCTAAGGATTGCCATTGTAGTCTCTTTATCTGTAGGTCTTATATTGAGATAAACATAAGTTTCATCTTGCGAAACTTTATATAAAACGTTTTTATTAGTTATTTGCGTAGTATCTGCAGGAACACTGCTTTTATTTGATTCGTAAGAAGAGAGGCTTGAAAGTGTTAAGAGTACGATTATTAAATGTTTCATTTGTAGTAAATATTAGATTTTTAGAATAGTGGTTTACGTTTTTAATATGATATAAAGACTATCAAAATTTAAAAAGGTTTATTTCATTTCAAAAAAAAATCAAATTCAATAATCTGATAAATGAAGAAAAGACTTCATCACATCTTCCAGTTCATAAAATCATAAAAAATACCGTCGATAAAAAAAGCCGTTCTGCATAGACAATTGCCTTAAACATCTATTTCAGTTTTATAAGGAAGTATATAGTTTCATCTTTGAAGTGTTAATTAAAAACACACAAAAATGAAATTATATCTCATCATAACAAGTTTTTTAATCGTGCAATTTTCATTTGCACAAGAAGTAACTAATACTTCAGCACCAAAAATATGGTCATTAGAAGAAAGTATTACCTACGCTTTAGAAAACAACA
>JBBQSZ010000203.1:0-2952 GCA_038234745.1 Flavobacteriales bacterium
CCATTAATCCGGGATTACCGCTGCGAGCCGCATCAACAGAAAGACTTTCGAAGTCGGGCAAACCAACTTTTGCAATTTCTTCCTTCGATGGTTTTTTTGTTTTAGCATTTTTGCCAATATAATCCCAGCATGGCGAAACCATCGCCTCGCGGGCTTCGGCTTCGGTAGCAAAACCTTTGTAAATAGCACCTTCAAAACCATGAATCTGTCGTTTGCAATCTTCCCACGAACGATAAATTCCGGGCTCTTTCCCTTCCCAAACGACAAAGAATTTATTTTTACTCATGAACTCAGACTATTTTTTATATCGGTAAATTAATGTAATTTTGCACCACTAATGCGGTCCTGTAGTTCAATGGATAGAACAAGTGTTTCCTAAACACTAGATCCGGGTTCGATTCCCGGCGGGACTACAATAAAAAAGCTTAATATGCATTATAATAGCATGTTAAGCTTTTATATTTTAGATTTTGCACAACATTTGCACAACTTCTTATTTTAATTTTCTCAAAACTTTTATAAATGGAATTAAATAAACCAAACTCAAAATAGCCTTAATGTGCTGAATAATAGACTTGTATTTAATTTTGAATGGCTTGTTTTACCAAACTCATAATATATTCCATATCTTTATCATTCTCAACACGTAATTCGTAATCTCCATTTAAAGAATGACCTTTTAATACAGAGACATCTCTCATTAAATTTTTTGGGTCATCAAGTTTTCCACTTTTCATGTTTACACTTATTTTGATTGCATTTTTCTGAATATCAATATCACTTATGTTATTACCCTTTTTGAAAGCAATATAAAATTTCTGAGGCTTAATTTCAATGTCCGGAGATAAATCCTGAATAGCTCCTTTGAATTTTTCATAAAGTTCAATGGTTTCATCGGGCTTACCTTGGAGATGGTCATCTTCTGTATAAACTCTGAGCTCTTTCGTAATTTCCTGCAAATCTTTGTTTTTGTCGGTTATCGCCTTGATACTTTCAGCTGCATTACTTTTCTTTATCTGATTAATCGATACAATGCCGTTTTCAAATTGTTTTACTTCCCAAAGTTCAATTGCAATATCCTTGAAGTTGGTAGCTTCACGTTGATTTTCAGTAAAACCGGGCGATACAAACGCTACTCGTGTTTGCGACCAATCCACATCATCACGTTTCATCGTTCTCTTTAAACCTTCATTGTATTCCACTATAAAATCAGCCTTGTTTTGCAACATTAGATTTAGATAAGTAAATCCCTGATCTACTACACTACTATTTTTATCCCGCTTGTATTCAATTATCACAAAAGCTTTCGACTGTGGATCAAATCCCAACGTGTCAATCCGTTTGTTTTTAATGGAGAACTCAGACTTAACCAATTCCAAACCCATAATTAGTGCGAGATTGTTTTCAAACAAGCGTTGAATTTCTTTTTCGAGTTTGAATGGATTTTCTTTTATGGATTCCAGTTTGGATGAGGTGTTTTTGTATAAGGCCATATAGAATTATTATAAATAGTTTATCTTTTTGGTGGTAACGTAGCACCTCTATGTCCCGTTCTATCTGGGAAATTAGATGGTTTTTGAGGCTGAGGATTAGTTGGTTTATCTGAATTTGCCATTTGATTTTTTTGTTGTTAAGTTCGAGTTGGTGGAATTGTTGAACCGGCCATATTATCTCCTCCATCTCTTTTAGGTGGGATAGTTAAACCTTTATCATCTTCTAATAAAATTTGTTTTTGGTTACTCATGACTGTAAGATTAATACGTTATTTTTTAGGTGGTTGAGGATTCTGCTTGGGAGGTATGGTATTGCCATTTTGTTGCCTTGATACTTTTGTTGAATATTTTGTGTTCATATTAGAAATTTTTAATTGCAAATATTATCATAAAAACTAAACCTATTAATAACCCCAAAATTGAAATCCAATTTAAAAATATCGTCAATTTATTGAAAAACGTACTTGAAGTTTGTTTTCCAATAATGTCTTTATCTATAGCACTCCTCGTTGAGAGATATGAAAACAAATTTACAATTAAAGCGATGGAAAAACATATCCAGCTAAATATTAGAATCCATTTATAATCTGCTTCATTTTTACCAATGATATCTTTTACAAAGCCTATAGAAAAAACAAGTGCACCTCCTGACAAATATATAATTTGACGGTCAAATTGTCTTTCCGATTCTGATCGCATTTCTAATAGTAATTTTGTACGATCATCGTATTTATCTTCAACTGTTGATTCGTTTTTCTTTTTTGCCATTTTTACCCCATTTTACTATTTAAATAACTAATAAATGCACTGCACGAAACCAAAATAAACAAGGCTTCCTCTGCTTTAGGAACATATTCACCAGTTTCGTCCATTAAAGCATGACGAATACCTGTGGTTGGGTCGTTAGAGTAGCCATACATTATTTCAAAGCTTTTACGAAGTACAGGCGGTATCTGAATACCCGAACTCTCCATTTTACCCAAATTCAAACCTTTATCACCTGTTATTTCTCTGCTTAAGGCTTCTACTGCCGAGATGGATTCTTTGATGGAGTTACGGTAATCGGCTTCGGGACGTTTTGCATATAATTTTAAAGCATTGTTTAAATGTAATCTAACGTTATCCTTATTATCTTCGATTGCACGTTCTAATGCCTTTATTTCTTGTTCAGACGTAATTTCAATAATTTGATTTTCAATTATTCTGTAGCCAAATTTCAGTCTTTCAAATTCTGAATTTAGGCTTTCTATGAATTGATTAGTAAATGGATGATATTGGTATTTATATATCAGATATTTAATTGTTTCTTCAATTAAATCCAGTTTTTTATACCATGGATTATGTTTATCTTCAATAAATGAAGTTGAAGTAATTATGTATCCACCATTTTTCCAAAATTCGTTCTTTCGATTATTCAAAAAATAACACCAAATATGTTCTTCTAAACGAGCATATCCAT
>JBBQSZ010000204.1:0-2767 GCA_038234745.1 Flavobacteriales bacterium
TATCACCGAAAAAAGCAACACTCTTAACTTCAATAAATGCTTTTTTACCGTTTGTGAAATTGACTTCAATATCATAGCCTATATTTGCTGTGCTGACATCATAAACTTTTTCAACTCCAATACATGATTGCAAATAAGTCACTAAGTTTTGCTCCGCACTTCGCCATTTTTCTATTTTTGGTACACCATTGAAAATCGATTGTATAGTTGTTGATTTTTTAGTTGATTTTAGTTCTTTATGCACAGGCATTGTGAATTTCGTCGAACTTTGATGATATTCAATATTTAATTTCTTGAAAACTGTTGCTAATTGCTTTGAGTCTATTGAAGTAGATAATGTTTGAAAAAAGTTATCTTGTAATTCTTCAGTACTTTTTATTTCAGTGATTTTCGACAACCCCTTTTTATTTTTTATCGGAAAGATCTTTAAATTCTTGATTTTTTCAATATTCGTTGTGTTCATGTCGTAACAATACTGATTGATTAATTTAGTGCAAATTTCAGTTGCACCATTTTCTGATATTTCCGATATGTTTATTTTGTTTTCAACATCCTTAATTGAAATAAATCGGATTCCAATACTTTCAAAAAAACGTAAACATTCAGGATAAATGGATACAAATTCTTTACTAACAGAAACTAAATCATTTGTACATATAGCTTGATAATCATTGTAGTTTAACCATTCTGGACAAAGTCTAAAATTGTCTAGCTTACTAGTCTTCTCATTAATTGTAACCGTTTTAGCTTTTAGTTTTTCAAATGTTTTATTCAAGAATAATCTACCTGTTGAAGTTTGGGTTTCAGTGTTTGTGTTGACAAATGGTTTAAAAAAACCTTCATAGATTTGTTTTTCCGAAATTACTTCAATAAACAAGTTACATAGTATTTCTGCACATTTTTCAATTGCGTTTTGTGATTCATCGTCTATGTTAATACTCTTTCTTGAAGGGTCTGTACTGAAATCGCCGTTTATTTTGATAAATGCTCCCGTATATTCAATCGAAGGCATAAAGGAATGTATCACTGACTCAACTCCGTTGGCTGCAATTATTTCGTTGTTTCTCATTTTGAAAGCAACAATATTTTTTGACGAATAGTGAAGATTCCAACATGACGTCAAATTTGTATTCTCATGGATATCAATGATATTTGAAGATTGTGAAACGTTTTTTCGAGTGAGTTCGATATGCCGATTAATTCCAACTGTTTCCAGCTTCACTTCATTTATGTGATTAAGAAAAAGTAAGCAACTACTATCAAAATTCTTTAACTCTCGGTCTAATATAGTCCTGTCGGGATTTATAAATGAGAAAATAGTAGTGTAGCCATGAACTCTGGAAAGTTGAATTATTTCGTTACTATGTAAATTATCTTTGTCAGTTTCATGGGGGATTCTAATTACTGGTGCATTTGAAACATGAAGTAAATCTTTAGTTTTTTCCTTGTCAAAAATTATGTGATAATCACCACTCCACAAAGCAATTTGTTCAGCCAGCTTAACAACAGATTTGAAGCCTATTCCTCTGTAACCAATTGTATCATCCCCTCTTAGTTTATTTGAAGCTCCACTTCGACATAAAGCTTCAATATCCTCTGCGGTAAAAGGTCTGCCGTTATTACAAACTATAAATCCAAAACTTGTTTTATGTATTCCGAACTTAGTCGCCTCTGCATCATCTGCATTTTGGATTAGTTCAATAAATGACCGATTTAGGTAAGTTTCTGCAATATATTCTTCAACTTTTGAAAGGTCTTCAAATAGTTTTGGTGCTGATTTTGCTTCTTCAATAAATGATGCAATTAGTGAGGTTAAATTGTTCATAGTTTAATTCGAGTACATTTTAATTTTTGTTTTTGTGTCTCATAAAATGGAAATATTCAATCGGAATTCAAGTTGTTTTATTCTCTTCGTCTCGTTTTTCTTTTTAAATAATGGCTAACGGATAGCGCTAGCCGCCCGCTGCCCACGAGCCACACTGTCTGACAAGCGGAACGCTGTCGGGCAGGTGGCTCGGCTAACCTATGTTAGCAATAGTTATTTAATTTCCTTTTCGAGTCTCTCAACTTCACATTCAGCTAAGTGTAAAAGGTGTCCAAGCGATATTAGTCTAGATTCACTGGTCCCATAATCGTGTTTCCCAATTGGTTCAAGCCTAAGCTTTTCATAAAGTTTATGCGAGAGCTTTCTCCAATTTGACATTAGTGAGGAATATATTTGAATTTCGATTGCAATACCTGTTTTAAGTTTTACTAATCCGTGATATGCGAAATATCCTGAAGCCATTTTCATTTCTGGTTCAAACTCTATGCTATCTACTCTCTTATCTAGTTCTTTTTTTAATCTATAATCATCAGGTAAATTTATACTTTCTAAACAAAGTCTTTTAGAAATAAAACTACATGCTGCTAATGTAGAACAAGTAATTTCTGTTCTTACTAAATCTGTGATTTCTTTTTTTAAATTTTTTAATTTTACTATTGGTTCTGTTTTGTTTTTTCTCCAGAGTTTATTTAAAATAGATTCAGTTGATTTAAAAAGGAGTTCGTAATTTTTCCCAAGACTTTCGTGGACAGCAGTTTTCAATGCTATATTAAATTCAAATTCAGTGTTATAGTGTATTTTATATTCCTTCCGACATGCAGGCACAATATAGTATAGTAGCTCAGCAATAAATTCTAAATCTTCTTTTATTTCCTCCTTTAGTAGCTCTCTCAATTGCTCAATTTTTTCCAAAAGATTTTCGTCTTCAGGGAATTCATTTTC
>JBBQSZ010000205.1:0-2738 GCA_038234745.1 Flavobacteriales bacterium
TGATTCCTGAAATCATACCTCCTAAACCTGAACCTTTTTCTTTCTTAACGTTTGCCATTTTTTTAATTTTAATAGTTTTAATAATTTATTTATTGTTGCAATAAACTTTGTTGAAAAGCAAATTTATATTTTTAGTTCAAATAAAAAAACTTTTTTTACTATTATTTCATTTATTTAACTTCGCTCAAAAAAAGTGACTTTTATCATCTTTTACATTAATATCAAGAAGTTTATGCAAAACGCCAATTTTGCAGCTTAAATAAGGTTTTAACAGATAAATATAAATGCGGTTTTAACACTTTATAAAAAATATCGTAATTGGTTTTTTTGTTCCACAACAATAAATAATACTATTTTTTCCAAAACATTCCATTATAATTTATCCAAAAAAAATAATATCTTGCAATAGATTTTAATCAAAACCTATTATGAGCAAAACAGAAGATTTCATTCAACATATTAATCAAGGATATCTCTCCAAAGGAGAAAGCATAATTTTAGGAGGTGCTATGCTTGATGGCGAAGCCTTACCAAACGCATCAATTAAAATTCCTTTAAAAACGCTAAATCGTCACGGTTTAATAGCTGGCGCCACTGGAACTGGAAAAACAAAAACCATTCAAGTGCTGTCCGAACAATTGTCATCTTTTGGAATTCCCGTTTTGATGATGGATATTAAAGGAGATTTTAGCGGCATTGCTAAAGAAGGAGAAGAGAAGTCTTTTATTACTGAACGTCACGCCAAAATCAACATTCCATACAAGATAGCAAGTTTTCCAGTTGAATTGATGTCTTTATCTGAACAAAGCGGCGTTCGACTTCGTTCCACTGTCTCTGAATTTGGCCCCGTATTGTTTTCGAGGATTCTCGATTTGAATGATACACAAGCTGGAGTTGTTTCCGTAATTTTCAAATATTGTGATGACAACAAAATGCCTCTTTTAGATCTGAAAGACATCAAGAAAGTTATCAATTATATCACTGAGGAAGGAAAAGAGGAAATCGAAGAAAATTACGGTAAGATTTCAACCTCAACAACGGGCACCATTCTTAGAAAAATAATTGAATTGGAACAACAAGGCGCTGATTTATTTTTTGGCGAAATGTCGTTTGAAATTGATGATTTAATGCGAATTGACGAAAACGGAAAAGGATATGTAAACATCATCCGCTTGACAGATATTCAAGACAAACCAAAACTTTTTTCGACTTTTATGTTGAGTTTATTAGCTGAAATCTACAATCAAATGCCTGAAAAAGGCGATGCTGACCAACCTGAATTAGTTATTTTTATTGACGAAGCGCATTTGATTTTTAAAGAAGCCAGCAAAGCTTTATTGGAACAAATAGAAACCATTGTAAAACTGATCCGTTCTAAAGGTGTTGGGATCTATTTTATAACTCAAAATCCGATGGACGTTCCAAGTGGCGTTTTGGCACAATTAGGACTGAAAATCCAGCACGCTTTGAGAGCTTTTACGGCAAATGACCGTCAGGCTATCAAACAAACAGCCGACAATTATCCATCATCTGATTATTATAAAACAGACGAATTATTAACAAGTCTCGGAATTGGCGAAGCTCTTGTAACTGCCTTGAGCGAAAAAGGAACTCCTACTCCACTTGCTGCAACAATGCTTCGTGCACCAATGAGTAGAATGGATGTTTTGACAGAAAGCGAAATCCAAGAAATTAATAACAAATCGAAATTGGTAAAAAAATATAGCGAACTTATTGACCGAGAAAGCGCTTACGAAATACTCACCAAAAAAATTGAGGTCGCCGAACAGGAAGCTACCAAACAACAAGAAGAAAAAGTAGCAGAAAAAAAAGAGACCCAAACCAGTGAAACTACTGGAACGGTGACAAAATCTGTTATAAAGGTATTGACAAGTGCCTCTTTTATTCGAGGTGCTTTTAGTGTTTTAAGCAAATTATTGCGGAAATAATTTTAATAGTAAAAATCAATTGTAAAAGATTCCCAAAAAACAAATAATGAAAAAATACTTTATTCAAAAATCGCCATTTTTAGTTCCCACAACCGATGGGAAACTGATCGAAGAGCATCACGGGATTCCAACTACCAACAATCCTGCGATTTCTATCGCACATATGATTGCGCCACCTCATTGGAAAGAGCCTTTTCAAACTCCTGAATTTGAAGAATACACTTATATTATATCCGGAAAAAAACAGTTTATAATCGAAGGAGAAACCGTTATTCTTGAAGCAGGACAATCTATTAAAATTGAGAAAAACACAAGGGTTCAATATTCAAATCCTTTTGAAGAATCTTGCGAATATATGGCAATTTGCATTCCTGCTTTTGATTTCACTAAAGTGCATCGGGAAGAAGGATAAATTAATTTAACCCTGTCAGGATTTAAAATCCTGACAGGGTTAAATTATTTTGGACTAAAAATCAATTTTGATGAAGTCTTGATGATTTCTTCTTTGTTCATTTTCATTTTTCTAAACTTTCCAGAACGGTACATTTCGGCTTGATCATTGTAATGCTTGCTGAATGGATTTCCAGATTGTCCTGTTGGCAAAATACTCATGCTGTTTTCTACGTCCGAAAAATCAATTACTCGTCGGGTTGATGGACCGCCTTTCACTTGATATTCACCAGAATCAGAATAATTAAAAAACAAGTTATTGATGACTTCTGTAGAACCCGGAACTTCAAAAGGGCCAACATTAAATATCTTTCTGAAAGCCGCAACTTGACCCAAAGG
>JBBQSZ010000206.1:0-2686 GCA_038234745.1 Flavobacteriales bacterium
ATTTTACTCATGTCATTTTTGGAATCTGCGCTGTAAGAAGCTATAAAAGAGTTAATGTAAGAGGAAGTTGCGGCTTTCAAATTGCTGGTGCCACCGACCACATTAAAATTAGAATGCTGCTTTTGTCAATAGTACTAATTCTAGGATCTTGTTCGGGCGCAAAGAGTCAAACTGCAAAATCAGTTGCTAGTACAACTTCAAGACCAAATATTATTATAGTATTGGCCGATGATTTAGGTTATAATGATGTCGGTTTTAATGGCTCGAAAGACATTACAACCCCAGAATTGGATAAATTAGCGAAGTCAGGAACCATATTTTCATCGGCTTATGTTGCCCATCCTTTTTGTGGTCCCAGTAGAGCGGGATTGTTAACGGGTAGATATCCACATGAATTTGGTTCTCAATTTAATCTTCCGGCAAACAGCGAAAGAACGGTTGGAGCAGGGATTCCATTATCCGAGAAATTTTTGAGTAGCACCTTAAAGGATGCGGGTTATCATACGGGTATTATCGGGAAATGGCATTTAGGTGCAGTTCCAGGTTTTGAACCAAATGATAGAGGATTTGATGAATTTTATGGTTTCCTAGGTGGTGGTCATGATTATTTTCCAAATGAATACAGTCCAAAATATCAACAGTTAGTAAAGGCGGGAAACAAAAATATTTTTGAATATTTATTTCCTTTGCTACGTAATCATAAAGAGACTCAAGAATCTGAATATTTGACCGATGCACTTTCTCATGATGCAGTTCGTTTTGTAACCGACGCTTCAAAAAGCAAGGAGCCTTTTTTCTTGTATTTAGCCTACAATGCACCACATACACCTCTGCAAGCAAAAGAAGAAGATATGCAGAAGTTTAATGCTATTAAAGACAAAGACAGACGTACTTATGCTGCTATGGTTTATGCAGTAGATAGAGGTGTAGGAGAATTAGTTGCAGCTTTAAAAGCAAACCATCAGTATGACAATACTTTAATTGTGTTTTTAAGTGATAATGGAGGAAGATCAGATCATGGAGCTAATAATTTTCCGCTAAAAGGCGTAAAAGGTGATACCTATGAAGGAGGTTTTCGTGTACCAATGTTTTTTCACTGGCCTAATCACATCCCAGCGGGGAAACGTTTTGAATTCCCAGTTTCTTCTTTAGATTTCTATCCAACGTTTGCTGGATTAGCAAATGCAACTTTGCCAAAAGACAAAAAATTGGATGGTAAAAATATTTGGAATGATGTGGTAAAAGGGAATAATCCTCGAAAGGGAGAAATGATATTTGCTATGCGCCATCGTTCTGGAATTTCGGATGTTGGGGTAAGAGAAGACGAGTGGAAAGCGACTAAAGCTTATAGTGGAGGCTGGAAATTATATAACATCAATAATGATATTGGAGAAACTCAAGATCTAAGCAAGCAATTTCCAAAACAGTTAAAAACTATGGTTGAAGGAGCTCAAAAATGGAGTAAAGGGCATACAGAACCTTTATGGTTTGACCCTGAGAGTTTAAAAAAAGTATGGGCTGATAAAAATATGGCTACTTTTAATGATACGTTTGAAATTGAAAATTAAGGATTTGTATTTTTAAATAGTTGATTGGTAAAAGAGGGATAGGATTTTTTAATTCTGACCCTCTTTTTTTTTCAATATAGGTAATAACAATTAAGACAAGGGTAATATTTATAAGTGTGTTGGGTTAAATTCGGATTACTTTTGAAAGATAATCAGGAACATGTCTTGAATGCTAATTTTAAGATTTTTATATTTTATTGTAAAAAGCATAAATTATTAAATAGGCTATGATTATTTAGGACTAAATGTTATTTATTAAACAATAAAAAATTAAATAAAATTGTATCAAATTAAGCATAACAAAGAGCAAAATTTAATTGAAATTTCAAACTCAGAAAACGGTAGCTACGCAAAAATAGGTTTAAATCAAGGTGGAAATTTACAAGAATTGATATTAAATAATCAGAAATTGATAAAAGACATGCATCCATTATACTATGCAGATACCTATGCTTCGGCAATACTATTTCCTTTTGCAAATAGGATACAAGATGGTAAATACAATTACAATGGGGAATCGTATGAGTTTGAAATAAATGAAAAAGCATTAAATAATGCACTACATGGATTGGTTTACAACAAGACTTTTGAATTGATAAAGCAACAAGTGACAAAAGATTTTGTGTCTATTACTTTAATGTTTAATGAGATTAATAAATCTGTAGGATTTCCTTATACATATTGCATTCAATTAAAATATATAATAACTGTATATTCATTAGATCTAACAGTAGAAGTGACCAATACAGATTCTAAATCTTTTCCCTTTACACTAGGATGGCATCCTTATTTTTTAAGTAATGATTTGTTTACGAGCTCAGTTAACTTTGAATCAGACAAAAAAATTGTTTTAGATGATCGGAATATTACCAAAGGGATTTGTAACAATGAAGCGGAAGGGGATTTTCAAATTAAAGACCAGTTTTTAGACGATTGTTTTATACTTAATTCTAGCAAAGTACATTTTAATACTCCGGAATCATTGTTGTCCGATAAAAAAGAAGCCAAATTAATGGCTTCTTAAAAATAATCGTAATTTAGAGTTGCAAAATTCAAATAACGATGGGTAAAAATAAGTATTTTTCGACTAAATCTGTTTTCGGACAGTTGATTTCTTT
>JBBQSZ010000207.1:0-2664 GCA_038234745.1 Flavobacteriales bacterium
GGTAATTCGACGGCTTTTGTTATTTTTATGCACTTATGGATCTACTAACTGTCTTCATTTTAGCTATCGGACTATCTATGGACTCGTTAGCCGTTGCAATTAGTTGCGGACTGGCTGAGCAAAAGGTCACATTCGGTCATGCCGTTAAGATCTCCATTGCATTTGCCTTCTTCCAAGGGATATTTCCACTGATTGGTTGGCTCATGGGAACTGAACTCAAAGTCTTTGTTGAAAGCGTAGACCATTATATTGCATTTACGTTGCTTACTTATCTGGGAGCAAAAATGATTTACGAAAGCCTGAAGAAAAATCGAGATGAAAAGGTCTCCAATATCTATTCCTATCGACACATTTTAACCCTGTCTGTTGCTACCAGCATTGATGCCCTTGTAGTAGGATTTAGTTACGCTATGGCTGAAACAGACAAGATATTTGGAGGGATTCTAATTATTGGTACGGTTACATTTTTCTTCTCCATGCTTGGTATCAGGATTGGAAAAGATGTTGGAGATAGGTTTGGCTCAAAAGTAGAATTCCTCGGCGGCATCATCCTTTTTGGCATTGGATTAAAGATTCTGATTGAGCATCTAGCCTAAGAGATACCGGCCAATTAACCTTCTGAGTGCTTCTTTCAAATATATATCTCCTGAAAATAATCTGAAACTGCGTAAAAGGCACTAAATATTTATACTATATAATATATTTTCTTAATGTAAAGTATTAATATAATAAATACATCATATATTATTAATTTATTGAAAGTTGTATAATAATATTATATTTGAATTTTAATATTTTTAAGAAAGTCTAACGGCACATATCTTAAATATTTAGTTTAATTAAATATTCATACTAATTTGTCTTTGCTATTTACATTATTTGTATCTTTGAGCTAATTGATATGATATGATTCTTGATCGTAAATGGTTGCTTCCATTCTTTCCCTGAATCGCATAATTCAAGACACTGAAAAAAATTAAACTGAATTTTAGTTTATTCGTTAAGTTCAAAGTATTCAAACTGGAAATTTGAAAATGCATATCTTATTGATTTAAAACAATATAATTAAATTAGCAAGTGGGTCAATTCTTCTCAGAAGTCAAAAGAAACAGCAACTTTGTTCAAAGAATAATCTTCAAACAAAAACAATAAGTGATTTTGAAGGGGGAATAGAATTGAATACGATGTTTATAGCGGTTGGCAGGTATTCAATTTATTAAAACTGCAAAATAGAAAGGTTTGTAATCAAATTGTGAGATTTGATTATTTGAATACAAAGCAAAGCAGATAATTCATAGTGTCTTTTTATTTAGGCTGTGATATGGCTGTGTTATGACAGTTATTTGGCTGAGATATAGCTGTGACAATTTCGTTCAGTTTTCCTTTTCATCCACGCCATGTTACAAAGGGTAGAGATTTTTTGGTTGGGTCTTTTTCTTTTCTTCCAACCTGCTAAATTCACTTAAAACCTTTTTTTCCAAAAATCTCATTTGATTCAGTCGATCCTGGTCAATCGTTTTTCGTTTTCGTTTAACAACTTCCATAATTAGGGATTTCAAATCCATTTTAAAGGAGACATAAAAACCCCTTGTCTGTTGTGCATAATATATCAACCTCCAACTCTCCTGCAATTCTCTTTTCATTTTTAAGGTTTGATATTCTTGGGCGAAAAAGCGCATTTTTTCGGAAAGTTCAGAAACGTCCTTTATCGTTTTTGTTTTCCCATCCATCCTTGCCCATAGCAGCTTATTATCAATTTTTTGGAAGGTCTTTTCTCCTACAATAGATTTTAAGGCATGAAAAGCCAAAAAACAGGCCTTGTCAAAATCGGATTTGCCAATCTTGCAGTATTCTGAGAAAACATACCTTTCAATGCCTGTCATTGGAGAATTTTTATACCTCTCATGCAAAACCCTTCCGCGCCTAAGGCTTTCATCGCGATCCAATTCCGGAAAATCTAACCATTCACATGAATTTCGGTATTTTTCTTTCAGGTTCCCCTTGTCAATTTTAATAAAATGTGAATAAATAGAATAATGACAGATATCCAGGGTAGTCCTTCGGGAATCATCTAAAAATCCGGAAAGTAACTGGATCGGAATGTTAATGAATTCAGCTTTGGAAGTTTTATCGATCTCCACTACTTTACTTTTTTTTACTGTCGAAATCAGATTTTTAAACATAGGATATGTTTTGTAGGTATTCTAAAAACAAAAATCGCTAATCCAAATAGCTCCTGATTCCTCAAAGATATTGGTAATTATCCGGAATCAAAAGACAACCCAAAAGTAATTAACGTCTGCGGTAAGACGAATAACCTTCATTCCATGTACCCGCATCATTTACACTCCGATCTCCGTGTAGTCTTTGGACTTCGTTTTGTTATGCAAACTCATCCGATCGGATATGCCTGATAATGTCCGTGTTCCTCGCGTCGGAACTTTGCCGCCAGCTTCCTTCAGATTCCATCTCACGGTGGACACCCTTGCTCTTGGCTAATGGTTGGAAACTACAATCCCCCATAACGGACTTACACCGTCAAGTTATTCGCCATGCACGGCGCACAATGAAAAGGACAGAACCGGGCGGTTCCATCCTTTTACTAAAACTAACCAAACTAACTAACCTAACTAAACCTAAACTTATGAAAAAAAATGTACCACA
>JBBQSZ010000208.1:0-2515 GCA_038234745.1 Flavobacteriales bacterium
CATTTATATCGAAAAATCTGGTTTGAGTAATATTTTTCTGCAGTATCTCCATTATTATACCAAATCCTATTGATAGTATTGATGCAAATATCAAGATAAAACCAAACGGAGTTTTTAAATAAGTGTTAACCCAGCTCCTAATCATTAAAAAATTAAACACAAAATAGATGCCTAAATGTGCAATTTTATCTGATTCCAAAATAAACTTAAACTTAATTTCGGGTAAACCGGAATCAGACAATGACAAATAAAAAATAACTGAAATCCAGAAAAATGTAGGAACCCAGTTATATAAAAATGGAAGGAACTGAAATCTAGTCTTCGATGGTTTTTTTGTATTCATCTGCCGACATTAGGTCTTTTGCCTCTGCAGGATTAGTCATTTTGATTTTAATCATCCAACCTTCACCATAAGGATCCTGATTTACCATTTCGGGTTTGCTTTCCAGACCAGGATTTATTTCGACAACCTCGCCACCTACAGGCATAAACATATCAGAAACAGTTTTAACAGCTTCGATGGTACCAAAAGCTTCTTCCTGAGCTAATGTTTCACCTACGGTATCAATTTCAACATAAACGATATCGCCTAATTCATGCTGTGCAAAATCAGTTACGCCAATAAAAGCAAACTCGCCTTCTATTCGAATCCATTCGTGATCTTTTGTGTACTTTAAACCATTTGGGAAGTTCATAATGTTAGTGTTTTTTTGATGCGAATATATAAATTTTTGATCTAATGAGGAACTATCTTGTAAAACTTTGATTAATAAATTAACCTTGAATTTATATTCTGTAGCCAAATTAATCAAACTCTCCTTAAATCTGAAACAGACAATTCTGCATTCGATATTCTAAGATAAACTGACTTATTAGCACGGTTTTTGATCTTCTTCTACTGAAAATTTAATCTGATGAGATTTCTTCTGGTTTTTTTATTGGCAGGGCTCTCTGCATGTTCGCAAAATCGTCAAAACGTTACAGGTATGGAAAATTTTTATAATAAACTCAGTCCTCAAGAAGAAAAGGTAATCTTTCATAAAGGCACTGACATGCCCTACACCGGAGAGTTTTATAAAAGCACTGAAAACGGAATATATGTTTGCAAGCGTTGTGATGTTCCTCTTTATTATTCACAAGATAAATTCGATTCGCATTGCGGCTGGCCAAGTTTTGATGACGAGATTCCCGGGGCTATAACTCGTATTGCTGATGCCGATGGTATGCGTACAGAGATTATATGTGCCAATTGTGGCGGTCATCTTGGTCATGTTTTTACCGGTGAACATATGACACCAAAAGATACACGGCACTGTGTAAACACTACATCATTGAAGTTTATTCCTGCCGGTCAAAATCCAAAAGTCGAAAGGGCGATTTTTGCATCTGGTTGTTTTTGGGGATCGCAGTATTATCTACAAAAGGCAAAAGGTGTTTTATATACGAAAGTCGGCTACACTGGGGGGAAATTACAAAACCCTAGCTATAAAGATGTATGTAATGGAACTACTGGACATGCAGAAGCAGTTGAGGTATTTTATGATCCTGCATTAACAAATTATGAAAATTTGACAAAGGTCTTTTTCGAAACACACGATTTTACACAGATAAACCGTCAGGGTCCTGATATTGGAGAACAATACCGGTCAGCTATCTTTTATATTGATAATAATCAAAAACTAATAGCGGAAAAACTAATAAATATTCTTACGGAAAAGGGATTTAAAGTAGCAACTCAATTACAACAAGCCTCTGTTTTTTGGTTAGGCGAAGGTTATCATCAAGATTACTATAATAAAAAAGGTGGAACACCATATTGCCATATCTACAGAAAGATATTTTAACGAAAAATAACAAGATTCAAGTCTCAAATTTGAAATTTGAAAAAATTGTACAATTGAATCATTCTCCAATAATCTTCACCAATACCCTCTTTTTGCGCATTCCATCATATTCGCCGTAAAAAATTTGCTCCCAGGGACCAAAATCTAGTTTTCCGGCAGATATAGCAACAACCACCTCACGACCCATGATTTGCCTTTTCAGATGTGCATCTGCGTTATCTTCAAAACCATTATGATGGTATTGTGTATATGGTTTTTCGGGTGCAAGTCCTTCAAGCCATTTCTCAAAATCACGATGTAAACCCGATTCATTATCATTTATAAAAACACTCGCAGTTATATGCATTGCATTACATAGAAGCAAACCTTCTTTAATTCCACTCTCTTTCAGACATTGTTCCACATCTGAAGTAATATTTATATATGCCCGTCGGGTTGAAGCCTGAAACCAAAGTTCTTTTCTGAATGTTTTCATATTTATTATTGCTTAACTATTATTTCAATGTAACCTCTTTAAGCCAACCCACCATTACATCCAACGCAATAGGTGAAACTGTTTCTTCTATTTCAATATATTCCGAAATTGCACCTGTTGTTGCCGATTGAAACAAATGATTCAGATACCACAGTTCTTTTATGGTGAAATTGGTATTACCTCCTTCGGTAAGGCA
>JBBQSZ010000209.1:0-2489 GCA_038234745.1 Flavobacteriales bacterium
TCTTCTTTCACTCGATTCCTGCCGTATCTACATTTATGCACTGTTGGTGTTCTTTGGGCTTTGCAATGATGTGCTTGCTTACCCGTGCATAAATGCCTCGTATACGGTTTCTGTTCGTCAGTACCGAGCTTTGTAGTCCCGCTTCCTTTAGTCCTAACCTCGCGGTTAGCAACCTTGCGGCTTACTAATGGTTCAAGGCGTTACACCTGCCCATAAGGGACTTGCACCCTCTAGATTAATTCCTTACTTTCGTAAGGTAAAGATGCCCATGCTGGGCACACACAACTCATAAAATTTATGCTCAAATTGGAACTAGTGTTAAGTTAAGTGTAATATGACGTAATATTTTGTATATTTGTTAAAAACAAATACGATGATAAAATATACAATCAAACTAACGAAGTCAGAAGTTGAAGAACTTCATGGTATTATTAATAAAGGGTCGCATACTTCGCAAACATTTCGTGCTGCCTATATTCTTTTGAACTGCGACGAAGGGGAATTTTCAGAAAAAATCACTAATGAGCAAATTAGCAAAGTGCTTAAAATTGGGATGCGGACAATTGATAGAGTTAAAAAGAAATTCATAGAAGAAGGATTTGATATTTCAATAGAAAGAAAACCTACAACACGTGTTTATGACATTAAGGTTGATGGTGATATGGAAGCAAAATTAGTATCACTTTGTTGTAGCGAACCACCAAAAGGTTTTGCCAAATGGTCATTACGTTTGCTTGCCGACAAGATGGTAGAGTTAAAATATGCGGAAAGCATCACTCACGTAACAGTTGGAAGTGTTTTAAAAAAAATGAACTTAAGCCTTGGAAAGTAAAAAGTTGGGTAATTCCACCAAAACAAAGTAGTGATTTTGTGGCAAATATGGAGGTAGTACTTGATGTTTATAAGCAACTATACGATGAACAATATCCAGTTGTATGTATGGATGAGTCACCAAAGCAATTAATTGAGGAAGCAAGACCAAATCTACCAATGAAACCGGGGCAGTTAGAAAAAGTTGATTATGAATACATTAGGCATGGCGTAATAAATATCTTCATGGCAAATGAACCCCTGAAAGGCAAGCGGTTAGTAGAAGTGACTAAATTTAAAACAAAAGTAGATTGGGCGAAATTTGTAAAAAGAATAGCTGATGAGATGTATCCAGAAGCTAAAAAAATAACATTGGTAATGGATAATTTTAAAACTCATTCAATATCAGCTTTTTACGAAGCCTTTGAGCCAATAGAAGCAAAAAGATTGATAGATAGATTTGATTTTAAATTTACGCCCAAGCATGGTAGCTGGTTAAATATGGCAGAGATAGAATTACATGTGTTGAATGGACAATGTTTAAATAGACATATTGAAAGTATAGAAATAATAAAAGATGAGATTGAAGCTTGGCAAGAATACAGGAATAATAAGAACAGTAAAATAAATTGGCAATTTACAAATGCAGATGCTAGGGTAAAACTAAAAAGACTTTATCCGTCATTCTATGTTTAACATAGCACTAGTACAAACCGACAAACATTCAATAAAAATATTGCTACGGCGGAAAAATCTCAGGTTCTTATGTCGCACAAATCTTATAAAAACTCGTTGTGGTTTATATTACGACAGAAAAAGCACACAAGAAAAATTATAACTTAATTGTATCAAAAATATTTATTAACTTTAAATACAAATTAAAATGAAAAATTCAAAAATTATGAGAAAAAGAAAAACTAAAAATCACTTATGGAAAATAGGAACCCTATTATTTGGATTGTTCTTCATATTTACAAATTGTGAAAATAATACTGATACAATTTTAGAAAATGATAATTTAAACAGTTCTCAAAATCCTATTATAGCTGAACAAGTAGCTATTACAGATATACCAACTATTGTAAATTCAATCAAAAGATTCTCTAATAAATCTATTGGATTTAAAAATAAAAATGAAGAGGATACCAAATTTTTAATAGATTCCGAAAGAATTATTAAAATTACTGATTCAATAGGGAATATAACCTACGCCTTTGAAATACTTACTAAAGATGATGCTGATAATGTACTATACAACCTTATTGCTACTGAAAGAATTGATGGAAAAAACACACCTAATTTTATAGTAAAGTATGAGTTTATAAATGCAAATAAATACAATTATGCAACTCCTACCGAAGATCTAAAATTTGAGGCTAAAATGAGTATCTATTCCTATGCTGAGTTTGCTAATAAAATGGATTTTCAAAACAAAACAACTGAAAGCACACCCCCTTGTGAAGAAATCACTACTACTACAGGTACAAGTACTGGTAGTGGTATAGATAATAATGATGTTAATAGCTATGATGGTAGTTATGAAGAAAGTATAGGCAGTGGTTATATTCCTGGATATACTATTATCCAATTAACAGGTGGTAGTGGTAGTGGTGGAACACCAAAATTTTCAATTATATCTATAGAATTAATTCAGTTAGGGGTTACAACTGAATCAGCTA
>JBBQSZ010000210.1:0-2314 GCA_038234745.1 Flavobacteriales bacterium
ATTTGACTTTCTCGAACTGATTTTCCAGATAAATAACGTCCTACCTGCGATTGATCGGTTCCAAAATACGCCAAAGCCAAGAAAAAACCACCAGTAATTCCGCTCCAAAAGGTATATTTTTTTTCGGGATCAAAAGAAAAATCAACAATATCCATTTTGTCATTCGCCCCAGCAATATGCAAGGCACTAGTAAAAGTCATATCATTAGGTAAAAAATGCAAAATCAGAAAAAACGTGATTAACATTCCTGACATGATTACAAACATTTGCTGTTTTTGAGTAACGTTTACGGCTTTAGTTCCTCCGGAAAAAGTATAAATAATTACTAAAAAACCAATCATAATGTTCATTGCCGTTAGATTCCAACCTAACAAAGCCGACAAAATTATTGCAGGCGCGTAAATGGTCAATCCAGTTCCTAAGCCTCGTTGCACCAAGAATAGAATGGCAGCAAGCGAACGAGTTCTTAAATCGAAACGCTTTTCAAGGTATTCATAAGCAGTAAAAACCTTGTATTTATGGTATAGTGGAATAAAAGTGACACAAATAACTACCATAGCAATAGGTAGCCCAAAATAAAATTGCAAAAACCCCATTCCGTCGTGATACGCCTGACCCGGAGTTGATAGAAATGTTATAGCACTCGCTTGTGTCGCCATAACTGAAAGTCCGACGGTGTACCAAGGTGTTTCGTTATTGCCAAGAATATAATCCTCTACATTCTTACTTCCTTTTGTTTTCCAAACTCCATAAATTACAATAAAAAGCAAAGTTACAACAAGTACAATCCAGTCAAATAGTTGCATAGGCTAAGAATAAAATTTCATCAAAAAATAAAAAAGTAAAATATAAACAGCATTCGCTACCAAAACCCAAGTATAGCTTTTCTTCCAGGTTTTTATTTTTTTATTTTCCATAGTTACTTATTTAAGGTTTCAATTTTTCAACAGGAATTATCACTGGATTTTGCAAAGAAATCATATTGGACATTAATTTGTATGCACCAGAAACTCCCTCGGGAAGTTCTCTGAAAAAACTTAAACCAGTGTAAATATAATATCCTTTTCCATATGGAGCAATTATTAATGCACCATTTTTAGGAGTTTCACCTTTATCATTCGAAGATAAAATTGGTATGAAAGCTTTATCAAATGAATTTGGATAATACAATCCTTGTTCTTGCTTCCAACCTTGAAAATCTTTGGCAGTAATTGTATTGGGCACATTTAAAACGGGATGTTTGGGTTCCAAAAAGCGAACTTCCGCATTCTCATCGGTAACTCTATCTTGTGAAAGCGTCAAGGGATATGGAGCAATATTACCTATCGTGTTTGGTGTATTGTATTGCACAATCATTGTTTTTCCGGATTTTACAAAATCAAAAAGAATTTTTTGCTTGTTTTCCAATTCTTTTATCGTGTTAAAAGCTCGAATACCAGTGATTACCACATCAAAATTAGCTAATTTATTGGCTGTAATTTCTTCTGGATTCAGTAAAGTTACTATATAGCCCATTTGCTGCAAACAATTGGGAACTTCGTCTCCAGCTCCCATAATATAAGCTATTTTTTGTTCTTTTGTCTTCAAATCAAGTCTCAAAAACTTAGATTCCGAAGGTTTTAAAACCTGTTGTTTGGTAATGTGATCAAAATCGATGATGATTTGTTCTTTGTCATATCTTTTTCCATCAACTAGCGCAACACTTTTGGCAATCGCATCTTCTGGAATATTTGGTGGCGTAACGTTAAAATATACGGTTTGTTCGCTCCCTTTTTTATCCAAAGAAAACGAAATAGATTTAGGTGAAACAAGCCAATTTTTTGGTAATTCAAGTTGCAAAGCTCCCTTTAAATCGTCTTTTCCTGCCTTAATTTTTACGGCGATAGACTTTATTTTAGTATCTTTAAAAAGCGAAACTTTGTCTAAAATTGTGGTGGTAACTTCTGGAACAATATCTAAATAATTATACATTTCGCCTTTCACTCCATCATTGTATTTATAAACAACAGTTCTCTCAAAAGGGATTTCGATACCAGAAATTATAAGATTAAAGATCACTTTTACCTCGCGAAAAACATCTGGAATTCCAATATTTTTTTGGTCATCAACCCGATACATTCCCTCAGTTCCTTTTTCCTTTAACCAATACGGCTGCGTATATTCAATAGTAGAAGGCAATTGCAAATCAATCGTACTATTTTTCAAATCGTTATATTCTAACGCTATATTTTGAGGAATTGTCTTTTGATCTGGGTATGAAATAATAGATTTTAATTGCATCTCAATCATACTCCTATTAATGGCTTCGAGCTTC
>JBBQSZ010000211.1:0-2287 GCA_038234745.1 Flavobacteriales bacterium
AACAAATTTAGGAGCATAGTTTTTTATCCTGAAGAAACTTCCAAGTTCCTGTCTGAAAAAAATTGAAAAGAAACGATCGTTATAAAACTCATTCATTTGCATGGTTGCAAAACTGTTTTCTGCGTCGAGATCGAAGGAGCGATTATTTGCATGCCCGGTATATAATTTCGATAAAGGTACTTCACCATCTACTAGTCCTCCAACTAATGTAAGCTTGGTTTTTCCCAATGTCTTAATTCTGAACGATTGAGATAGCTTTAACTCATATTTTGTGTATTCAAATTCACCATTATATAGGTTTAATCCTTTAGTTATATTCCCATAAATAACAGGATAATCGGTTCCCAAAGAATAACTATACTTTTGTGTCTGTATAAATTTTTCATGGTATGCATACTTGAACTGAATACCAATTTCGGAAAAAGTAAACCGATTTTCTGCATCGTCAACACTGGTTCCATAGCTGTATCCATCGGTGCTTTCAAAAATTTCTTTGCTAAAATATATTTTTGTACTCAGGTAATTAAAGGCTCTGAACGAATAGGATAGTTTCTGAATCTCTACCTTATCCATGTTAGAAATAATAAATTTTCTATACAACTCTGTAGTTGTTAAATCAAATCTCTCAAAAAAAGAATAACCTGCTTTCTCTGTCACGTCATTGGAGTATGAGAAATGTAGTTTGCTTTCCGACTTTTCATCAATAGTTAGAATAAGATCGCCTCCATATTTAAAATTTTTATCGTTAAACCCAAATCCAAAGTAACCGCCAATTTCAAAAAAACGGGATAGCTTTTTATTTGTCATTAAACCCAACCCCAATCGCCAGCCTTCGTAACTATTGTAATCAACGATTCTGTTTATAGGGAAATTGAAAATCCCATAAGGTATTGAACCATTAATAATTGCTTCGTAACCTGCAAGTTTTGATTCAAGATTTTCTGCTTTCGAAATGCTGTCAATAAGAACATAAGTGAGTGAATCTTTTTTGTACAAAGGTTCAGATCTATTCTCGCTCCAGTAAACATCCGTTTTTTGGTTTGCATCAGGCAGTATTTTTACTTCAACCTGCGAAAAATCTTTTGTGTTTAACGATGGATTTAAATTGATATCTGTAATATATGACCTGCCTACAGCTAACATCTGGTACGTAATATCCTGCGATGCTTTCAGAACATTATCAAAAATAATTTCGGTATGTAACTCTTTTGGAAACCATTGCTTATTATTCACAAACTCATAGTTCTGCTTAATACGAACCATCATTCCAAAATCTTTTTCGAGTGGCTCTGCAACTACCGACTGAATAGCATATCCGTTGGTGTTGATATGAAGAAAGCCTTTTAATCCATCGAATGTTTTATCTTTTTTTGGTCTATATGAGATTATAAAAATGGTATCGCCTGATGTATTATATAATGTATCTTCGAGTAAGAAAAAATAGCGGTTTGTACTGCCCTTGCTAATTGGGTTTATATACATTTTATCAAAAATGGTAAAATAATCGTTGTAAAATGAGAACGACTGAATTTGAGAAGCAATTAACGAGAATATAGGATCGCTGAATCCCGAAACTTTACTTGCGACAATGCGTTCATTTTTCTTATCAGGATAAATAAACTCTTTTTGGTTTACAGTTTCCATTACAAGCAAGTGCTGTTGTTCGAGTTTTCGATCCAGTTTGTATTTGCTAGAAACAATAGTATCGGACATTTCCGATGTATCTTTTTTTGCAGTAAAATACATTTTGTTGTACGATTTGTATGAAAACGATTGCATTTTTTCAGGGTTATTTTTATCCCTATTTTCAATTACTTTTTTAATGATTCGATGTGCAGGGTTTTCTCCGGGAAGAATGATTGCTTCATTAATACTGAATGATTTTGGAATCAGCTCAATATGAATTTCTTTTTGTGAAATTGCATGATCTATTAATATCGTGTCGGAATAATATCCTAGATAACTAACAATAAGTTGCGAAATAGGGTTTACTGATCTGATCTCAAAATGTCCGTCAATATTTGTTGTGGTACCAAGCCCCATCTCGCCATAACAAATATGTACAAAAGGTAAATTTTCTTTGGTTTTCTGGTCGTTAATTTTACCTGATAGAATAAACTCTTGGGAATCTGCTAAATATGGCAAGAATAACAGAATTAACCAGAAACCAACTATTCGCATTGCAAACAGGTTACTTAAACGATTTCATTTTTAACTGGGCAAGTTCCTGAGGAGTTAGAAATCTCCATCTGCCACGTGGTAGATTTTTCTTTGTTAAGCCTGCAAA
>JBBQSZ010000212.1:0-2256 GCA_038234745.1 Flavobacteriales bacterium
ATTGATTTGCGGCTAACATATCCAATAACATTAAATGATTTCTGTAGAAATACTGGTAATCTACAGTCCACTCAATTCCGCCATCGGGGTGAGATAACTGAAAGCTGTGGGAAGGGGAATATGGATATTTTTCATTCCCTGTTTCCATAAATTTACTATCATCTTTTATAAATTTAATAAAATCCGATAGTTCAATTGGAGTGTCAATTTCATCTATAAAAACAACAATCTCACGATTTCTTCCACCAATCTCGTCGGGTGTCAATGTCATAGGATATGGAGGCGCTTGCAAAACAGAATCCCTAAGTGAATTGATGTAACGTTCGGTCATCAGTAAACTCAAATTGACTATCATAACATCGGGTCTGAATCCAAGTTCCGACTGAACAAATAGCAAAGGAAATGTATCATTATCACCATTGGTAAAGAGTATGGCATTTTTGGCACAGGAGTTCAAATAATTTTTAGCAATAGAGAGATAAAAATCGTTATAAATACCGGCTTTCGTTTCTTTCGAAGCTTCTTCTTCGTTTTGATATACTCTCATATCAACAAACGATGTCATATACTCATTGGCAGCCTTTACCCCAATAGAACCCACAATAGTTGCAAACAAAGGATTCATCTGCTTTACTTTTTCAAATTTTTCGATTGCTTTGTGGCGATAAATACGATATTTTTCCAACTGTTCGGAATTCAAACAGTTTTTTCCCTGAGGCAAAGAAAATTGCAAAGTTTTATCGGCCAAACCGGAATTGTCGTTTAAAAGATTGCTAGCAAAAGAAGAATACGCTCTGCCTAAAGCATAAATTATAGAATCGGGTAAGTTTTCAACTTTTTCGTAGGTCTCAATCATATCATTTTCCCAACCTGGATATCCAAAATACGGAGAAAGATTATAGTTCATCCGATTCCAATTGCTAAGAAATTCTTCCCGACGTGTTTCCACATCCTCTCCTTTTTCTTTTTTGGCAAAATCCAGTTTTAAAAATTTCCCTTTGGCTAAACTCCAAAAAAGTTCTTCTTTAATTTTAGGTACGGGGTTATAAAAATCCGTCACAGTGACGTACCATCCCAGCGGTCGTTTTTCGAACTGTAGCAGCAAAGCTCCAGTATAATCCCTAGCGGAATACACATCAAAGAATTGATTTACTGTAGTCTCATAGCTTGGGAATTTCAAATAAGCATTTTGAGACATTCCCATTGTCCCTAAAAAGACAAATAAAATAATGCCAAAACTGGTTTTCATCTATAATAATTTTTAGCTAAACTTTAGTACCTAATTACCTAGACAAACCTAATGCTTTTTCGGGATTATTAAAACACCCATATTATTCATGATAAAACGATATCATTACTTCAGTTATTAAAAACAAATAAGGACTGCCCTTTCGAGACAGTCCTTATATACCACCTAAATCTACAATTTATACTATAAGCTTCCGATTACTGAAACTACTTTAGGATCGCCTTGTGCAGGTTTAATAATTGGAGTTGGAGCAGGCATACCAGCTACACCTTCTTTTTTAGCAATCCAAATTTTATAACGGGTTCCTTCGAATAAGGTCGACTGAAAACCATCATAATCATTTAAAGAACGTGAAACACGTGTTATTTTAACAGGATACTGATAAAACTTTGCGTTAGTAAAATCTTTTTTCAGACTGTAGTTATAAACATCGCTATCTACATTACCACTGGAATTTAGTAAATGACCACCAAAGAGTTTTTTTACTTTTGATGCTGCGTCATCCAGGTCGGTTGCAGTTTGAAGAATCTGAATGTATTCGCTTAAAACTTGTTTTACATCAGCAGGAAGTTCGGTCTCAGGAATATCTTTGGTTTGAGCAAAAATACTACCTGTAAAAAGCATCAAAAATGCTACGAGAGTTACAAAGGTCTTTTTCATAATTTTATTTTTTAGTTTGATTAATTTGAATCAAATATATGACCACATTTAACACCATAGGAAGGCAAATGATTATTCGCTAGTATCCAATTATAATTCGCTTTAAAATTACAATTAACTGATATTTTTACTTGGTGAAATGAAAACTATCAACAAAACGATTAAAGACAGCATCGTCAGCAAAAGCCTTATTTCCAATCAATGCAACAGATATTATATGCATTTTGTAGGTAAACTGAATAACTCTTGAATACAGTTTTTGGTCACCATTTGCTGCTTCTACTTTTTTATAGACCCCTTTAATTCCGTCTACTTCCATTTCTTTATCTTCCAAGACATTCATTCCC
>JBBQSZ010000213.1:0-2099 GCA_038234745.1 Flavobacteriales bacterium
GAACACCATGAAGCTTGTCAGATTAGTCGTTATGCAGGTTTGAGCGATAATTTGCGCATTTTTGGTTTGTTTGAAGTGGCCTCTGGCAACTCATTCCCAATGATGAATGTAGCACTTGCTGGCCAAATGATTTGGCATTTTATAGATGGATTTTTTAGCCGATATAAAGATTTTCCAAACCGCAGTCTGGATGAATACAAGTATTATGTAGTACATTTGGAGGAATTTGGTGAAGGCTTAAAGTTTTTTCAAAATTCTATAAATGGAAGATGGTGGATGAAAGTGCCTTCTAATCAAGAAAATGTAGTTGTTTCCTGTAGTTACGACGACTACCGAAAAGCTTTAAAAAACGAAATCCCTGAAAAATGGTGGCGTTATTTCTTGAAATGCAAGGGCGATGCTATTTAAACAAATAATTAATATGCTATGGTCGTTAAATTTTTTTAGTATGCTGATTAATAGATAGTTGTGTTTTAATTGATTGAAAATATAACCTTCTGCATATCAGTATTTTGCGCTCATATAATATCTTATTATCTAAAAGTCTAACAATCTATTTAAATGGCTTCCATTATTTAATTGGAACCTTGGGAAAAGAAATACAATATATGCAGGCAGATTTTTTTGGATATAAAAAATACAACTTAATTTTGTTATCCGAGTTGCCAATTTTTGGGAGCCGTTTCGCAAGAGTATTAAAGTATCTGATATTTTTTTTTCTAAATAAGCGAAATAAGACTGGGAGTTTTGTGTTTTTTGTTTTATTTTGCATCACTTCTGGGATCAATGCACAATACGACCCGAATTATAGCCAGTATATGTTTAATCCATTGGCCATAAACCCTGGATTTTCAGGTATTAGTGGACGTATTAATGTGGTTGCATTGGATCGTCATCAATGGATGGGATTAGAAGGAGCACCTAATACAACGGTTGTGGGTGCTGATATGGCTCTTAATATTTTTGGAAACCCTGGCGGAGTTGGACTTGTAATTTCTAACGACAGAATCGGTTTCTTTCGCGATCTTAATATACAAGGCTCTGTATCGCAAAAATATGAACTTGGTGAAGGATTGTTAGGCGTTGGTTTGTCCTTCGGAATGATTAATCAGGTTGTTGATGGCACAAAGTTTATCTCTAACCCGGATATAGGTGGAGGGAGCTATTATCATCAGGAAGCAGATAATTTAGTGCCAAAGACTGAGGTTAACGGGACAACAATAGATGCCGGTGTTGGGTTTTATTATAAGGACGAAAAGTATTTTAGCGGATTTTCTGTTATGCATTTATTTGAGCCAAAACCAAACTTTAATGAAGAGTTCAGCGTATATATTCCTAGATCGTTTTTTTTAACCTTTGGGTATAATTATGCGATGTGGGAATATCCAATGGTTCTTAAACCATCTGTTCTTATAAAAGCAGTTGGACCAATCTGGCAGTACGATTTTAATATGAGCGTTGTTTATTTGGATAAAATGTGGGGCGGATTATCATATCGTTATCAGGATGCCATAGTTGTAATGGGCGGCATGGAATTGTCAAGTGGTTTAAAAGTAGGCTATAGTTACGATATTACAACATCCAGATTGGCAAAAGTGAGCAACGGGTCACACGAAATAATGGTTGGTTATACATTCGACCTGAGTTTAGAGAAAAGAGCTAAGAGATATAAAAGTGTTCGATTTTTATAATTGCATGGTTATCTAAAATTGAATTTTACATCAAATTTGAATTTTGTGGTTCAAGTTGAAAAAAATAGATTAGTTTTGAGAATTGCATATTTAGATGAATATTTGAACAATTTTTTTGTTTTTTCAAATTTTAAAGGCAACAAAATAATTTTGTAAATAATTTGAGAATAGCATTGTTTTATTTTTACAACATTTATTTTGATAGCTTTTGCAAATTTTAATTAATTGAGATGAAACAAAAAAAAATAACACACGTTGAAAGACATTAAAACACACTTTGAAATTTACATATTACCAGTAAAAATAATTTGTACAGTTTAAGAATATCCTAAAACTATGAAGAAAGTACTTGCCCTAAGTTTAATTTTACTCACTATCCTGAGCGGATGCGGAAAATCCGGTAATGGT
>JBBQSZ010000214.1:0-2087 GCA_038234745.1 Flavobacteriales bacterium
AATATTAACCACGAGTAGATTAGCTTCAAGGTTAATAGCTCGTTTTTGGTAGTTTAGTTGAAATCGAATAGTCGGAGCAGACATTCCGAGTGAATCAATTTTTTGCCAATTCATCAATGGCGGTTCGAATGCAAGCTCATCGTCAAAATCCAGATCATTATCAGTATCAACCTTGCATACTATTTTATTATCAGAATTATAGGTATAGATCATGTGGGTATAGCATTTCAAAACTGAATCCAGAAATACCTTGGTGTTTTCTGTCGAATCAGTATTATAACTATCAATTACGTCTTTTCTAATATTCCCATTCAAATAACTTTGATAAAGAAATTGCTCAGCATCAAACCATAATTGTCTATCTATGGCGGATATCCAGCTTGAGGGAACGCCCTTCAAGGGAATTTTTAAGCCCTCCAATTCAGCTGGTCCTTTCTTTAATGTTTTGGGATGTACTCGTAGCCCCGGTAAAAAAGGCCCGTAACCTCTTTCCCACGATAGTTTTATTACGTGAACTTTCTGAATCTCCTGACCTTTAGCCCCAACGGCAAGGCAAGACAAAAAAAGAAATGTTATTATTATTCTACCAAAGGTCATTGAAAACGAGAGATAAATTACATTTTAATTGACAGTCCTTAATTTCCTTCGACTAATCGAGCTCTATAAAGACTATTTCAATAATACACATTTTTTTAGTGTCAGGTATAGTTTTGGATAACTTGCTCATGCTAAATATAATTCACCCAAGCGTATTTAAATTGAGAAAGGAGAAATGTTTTCATTTTGAGTATATTGCTAATTGAGAGGGCCTTTTTGAGTGGCAACAAGAAAGTAGAAGCAGATAACTAAATCCATCTAATTAAATCCATGAAAACTAAGCATCTTATTCTATCGCTGATGTTTATTTCAAATTTGATTTTCGCGCAATCATCAAAGAATCTAGTATCAATAGAAGACAAAGAATTCAATAAATACTTTCTGAATAAAGAAAATAAACCTATTGTAAGAGGGAAAATCTACAATTTCACAGAAGAAGAAGTCAAACAAATCAAAATTGACTATTCCATTGAAACTCCTTTTGAGCAATTTCAGGTCAACAAAAGTTGTAGCCTGAACACAGACGGTTCATTTGAACTTGAACTTGATTATCCATTCCCCTATAGACAAATAGGAATAAGTATTGGTAAACTACTTTACGGGGTTGTTTATGCGAATACTGATTTGTTTATTGAATTAGACGCACAAATTATTAAATCAAAAGGACAAGTATTATACAATGGGGAGGGCGTGAAGTTTTCCGGGAAAGATGGTATGCTAAATAATTATATCACTAACCACATTTTGTTTAAAAGAGATAAACAACTTGAGATTCTTAGAGCCGCTTCCTCCCTTAGAATAGCTTCGGGAACAAGTGATTTAGACTATTCAGTTTTCCTAAAAAAGTATGACAGTTTATTTTCAGCTTTAAATAAGATTGATAACGAATATATAAAACAAAATCCATCAGAGTACGCGTGGATTTTTGCAAATGAACGACTATCCAATTATTACAGTTCAATATGTGCTGACTATTGGGGCAAACAAATGCCTGTTGCCCTTTTTGAAAAAATCAAAAATCATAAAGTTTATTTGACATCATTCTATGGCATGTCGTTTTATAATTACTTTTTTCATTACTTAAACCTTCTTGCTAATCCTGATAATTCTGTCAGTGATATACAAAGAACTATTGACTTATTTGATAGTTTATTCGTCATGTCAAAATCTGATTTCTTAAAAATTAAATTTAGACGCAAGGAACCGAATGAAGAAAAAGCAGTTTTTGAAACTGTCTCTTCTCAAATAAAAACAGAATGGTGCAAAAAAGTATTTGAAGAAGAGCATATTAAACGTCTTGAAAAGTTAGTGTCCGTTAATAAAACCATTGACGAATCAAAAATTACTGCACTTGGACACCCGATTTTAGAAACACCTTCTGGTGCAAAACTTTACAAAGTCAACACGCTATCTGCAGAAACTTTACTTTCAAGTATTAAGAAATCATTTCAAGATAAGGCTTTATTGATTGATTTTTGGGCCACATGGTG
>JBBQSZ010000215.1:0-2006 GCA_038234745.1 Flavobacteriales bacterium
GATTTGAGCTCCCACCAATATCCAGAAAATTAGCAGGTTCCCCACCAAAGTGTTTTATAATATCCATGGTGGCCATTGCAAGGCCTGCGCCGTTCACCATACAACCAATGGATCCATCCAAACGAATGTATGTTAATCCGCTATCTTTAGCAGCAATTTCTTTCTTTTCATCTTCGGTTGGTTCATTTAAGACTTCAATTTCGGGTTGACGGTAAAGCGCATTATCATCAAAATTCATTTTTCCGTCCAAAGCCAAAAGTTTGCCTTCGTCAGTCACCACCAATGGATTAATCTCAACCAGCGAAGCATCAGTGTCAATAAAAATCTGATAAAGTTTCTGGAACAAGCTTACAGCCTGTTTAACCAATGAAAAATCGTCGAAAAGTTTAAAAGCAATTTTGCGGGCAAGAAATGGAGTCATTCCCAAATCAGAATCGATAATAAATTTATGAATTGCATCAGGATTATCTTTGGCAACTTCTTCAATTTCAACACCACCTTCAGAACTAGCCATAAAGACAACTGATTTTGAATTTCGGTCAATTGTAAGACCTACGTAAAATTCGGAATTGAATTTAACTCCTTGAGCAACAAGAACTTTTTCTACAGTATAGCCTTTAATATCCATACCTAAAATTTTATTTGCAGCATCGCTGGCCTCATCAATTGTTCGTGCGAGTTTTACACCTCCTGCCTTTCCACGCCCTCCAGCATGCACTTGCGCTTTTACAACTACCGGCATTCCTAATTCTTTGGCTGCTGCCACTACTTCATCTTGAGTGAAGCAAACCTTTTCAGCAGTTACCGGAATTGAGTAACGTGAAAAAATCTCTTTTGATTGAAATTCGTGAATCTTCATCTAAATTTGGGTTATATTTTTACACTTTTATTTTATTACTTGCTGTAAATTAATTGATTTATTTTGGTATTGTACCAAATCTATTTTTTAATTTCATTATACTTAACGCTTTTAAAGTAAAAGTTGTTTGCTTAAAATTTCATTTTTCATATATTTATTTTTTAAAACGCTGATTGAATGATGTTTTGCTATTATGGAATTTTTTCTTTAATTAGTTTTAATAAATAAATATTAATGTTTCAGTCGTGAAGTGTTTTTTATTGTTACAATACGAATCTGTTTTATAGTAAAACATGTACTTTTGTCATCTATCAAAAAATGTAAATATGCGTATACTTATTACCACACGTTTATTCCCTGAGGGTTTTTCAGAACTTTCTGAAAATTATGAAGTTGTATTTCCTGAAAATGAAATTTTCACAAAGCAGGAAGTTGTTACTATTATTTCGGATTTTGATGCATTGATTCCAACTTTTCAATTTAAAGTGGATAAAGATGTTATTGATGCTGCAGGAGGGAATCTGAAAATTATAGCCAACTATGGTGTTGGTTATAACAATATCGATGTGGAATATGCCACTGAATGTGGAATTGTTGTTACAAATACTCCTGATCCGGTTATCGAGCCAACGGCGGAACATGCTTTTGCATTGATGCTGGCTGCTGCAAGAAGAGTTGCCGAATGTGACCGGAAGATGCGAATTCCCAATGGATTGAAATGGGGAGTTATGGAAAATCTGGGTCAAACGCTTTATGGAAAAACACTTGGAATTATTGGAATGGGGCGTATCGGTCAGGCTGTTGCCCGCAGAGCATTGGCTTGTGGAATGAAAATTATTTATAACAATCGTAACCGCATTGCGCCAGAATTGGAACTTCTGTATGGGGCTGAACGAAAAGAGCTAGACGATTTGCTGGCAATCAGCGATGTCGTCACTATTCATACACCTTTAATCAGGGAGACATTTCATTTGATTGGTTTTAATGGATTGCAGAAAATGAAAGAAACAGCAATTTTGGTCAATACGGCTCGTGGACCGGTTGTTGATGAAGTTGCTTTGATTGAAGCTTTGCAAAATGGCTGGATTAGTTCGGCAGCTTTGGACGTGTATGAATTTGAACCTCAGGTAAGTGCGGAACTTCTCCA
>JBBQSZ010000216.1:0-1991 GCA_038234745.1 Flavobacteriales bacterium
ATAATTCGGCAAATTTTCCCAACAAACGAGTGTGACCTCGGGGGACTACATGTTTGTATTCAAACCAAAAATCAAATATATCTCCCAGTAAAATGATGTAATTGGCATCACTTTTAACTTCATCGAGCCAGCTTATGAATAATTTTTCACGTTTAGCACTCGCTGCTTTCGTAGGGACTCCAAAGTGACAATCGGAGGCAAAATATATTTTTCCAGATAAGTTGTGCATGGATTAGTTTATAATTTGTTTATAGTTCTTCACTGCTTTAAACGGATTTAAAGCGTTTAAGTTTAAAATGAATCGAATTCGTTCCGAAAAATTTTGGTTATTTAAGTCAGAAACTCGTTGAATATCTTTTGAAATATAGAGTGGAAAATATACTTCAGCAATGTTTTTAATCAGTATTATAGCCACTCCGGCCTCATAAATAGCAAATTCTTTATTTTGTAAAATTTCGGAATATTTGCCAAATGAAGCAATGTTGAAAAATAGTGCTAACGGCAGTTTCCCTGGTATATTTACCTTAAAGTTGGCCGCCACCAACCAATCGTTTGAGCGACCTATGGGTGTGGGTGTTACAAGTCCCCCGTCGTTGCCAAACATTTGTTGAGATAATATGCCTTCATGCTCTGAACGACCCAATAGGGTTTGGTCAAAAAGATAATCGTTGTTGTAATCAGAAGTTAGGCCCGTAGCATAAAAATTCATATTTGGTAAAAAACCTGTAGGCGGATTGAGGAGTTTTCCGAAGAAAAACCTAAAATCTACTCCCTTCTTTTTTGCATACGAGTATTGTGTCTTGTAATCGAACGAAAATTTAACTGTTTTATCTAATACTTGAGCGTCAATATTCACGGACCAAGGGTTGATTTTTCGCTTATTCTGATACTGATATTGAATATTTAATACTGAATAATTAAATACATTTCCATTGATAGGAGAGGTTTGATTATGAGCTGTTAGTGTTGGTGTACTAGTGGTTTGACTCACAAATACGTCTCTGATTTTTAATTGATGAACGATATTTAACCGAGAGGGGGTGACAAATTGAATTTCTAAAGAGGGTTCTATTTTAGAATAATTGTTTAAATCTCCCAAAAATAGATTGCCAAATTGTTTTGCAAATACCCCAATTCGGTATATTTTGATAAAAGGAATTGATGATTTTGAAGTGTATCCAATATCTCCAAATCCAGTGAGGGTGTTGTTCGAAAATGAATACATCGGACTCAACAAAAAATCGATCTTTTGAGGAAAAATTGGATCAGAATACAACGCTATTCCAGCCATAAATTTATCCACACTATTCCAACCTATTATCGGTGTGTAAAACACAGAAGTTTCGGATGGATTCGATATTTTCCAAAAAAAAGAGAGGTGAGGAAGTTGAGTTTTTTTGAAAATTCCATTTACTCTAATTTCATTGTCTCGCTTGTCTAATTCTGGAATATTTAAATTTTGATTGATCCCAATTTTATACGTGGATATCGGAACGGTGATTGTGTCGAAATTAATCCTGTGCTGAGGTGTAATCCAAGTGGCAGTGAGCACATCTCCTTTTTCGTTATGAGCCGTGATGCAATAGGGAGCGCCTAATTTAGAAACATCTTTCGATTTTAAAACGTAAGTATTTAAGCGGCCTTTTATTGGTTTAATCGACGATATATGCTGGTCAATTGGAGTATCAGTTTGAATGAGTTTTCCGAAAAACCAGTTTAAATCCAATCCTGTTTTCTCTTCAAAAAAGTGTTGCAAATCAGAAGGCATTGGGTGTTTAAACGACCATTTGTTTGCAAACTCAAACATAATCTCATCAAATTTGGGAGTGCCTAAATATGCTTTCAAATAACGAAACATCATTACTGGAGTATAGTATACGGATACTCCATAATTAATCATTGAGTACTCTTCGGATGTTAGTCCAATGGGTTGATAATCAAACTGTGACTGTGTGAAAAGATACGCAAAATAGGTAGCGTAAAAATCAGGA
>JBBQSZ010000217.1:0-1835 GCA_038234745.1 Flavobacteriales bacterium
GCATTCTCCTGAGCATCTGCGTTTAGTTGTTTGTTAATTTGATTCATACAATAATCCGATGGTTTTAATCGGGCGGCAAAGGTACTAAAACTTAGAAATAATACTCAACTTTTTAAAGTAAAAAAAGGAGTGTTTGTATAAAAAACAATTGATATGCCTAAAAAAGGTAATTACTTATAGAAAACCAAGCAATTACATATTAGCTATAATTCTACTAATAAAGCTTTAAATCCCTTTCATTCAAATAATTGGCTAGTAATATTAATGAAGGAATTTATTGATTTTTTAAATGTATTAAAAAACCAATTGTTTTATATAATGTATTTATTAAGACTGTATATAACTCTGTAATTGAGAAATAGTCTCTTGTTGATTCAAAATAGTTTCTGTAACAACATCATTTATTGAAATTATTCCAACCAATTGTCCTGCTTCAAATACAGGTAAATAACGTATATGTTTTGCCGACATTAACAGCATGCAATGCTCAACTGAGTCTACTAATTGAACTGGAGGAAAATCAGAAGTCATGATTTCACTTACAGGTGTTTCACTAGAATGCCTCCCCATTAAAATAACTTTACGCGAATAATCGCGCTCCGTTAAAATACCTAAAAATTGATCGTTTTCCACAACAACTAATGAGCCAATATTTTTTTCAGCCATCATTTGTAATGCCTGAATAACAGTTGTACTCGGAGATATACTAGCTACCTGATTGCCCTTACGGGTTAGGATATCACTTACTTTTCTCATAAAATTGTTTTTTGATAACCTAATATAACTCTTTTTCCAAATATTGCAGCATGTATCTCCTACTTTTATTTCTCCTAAAGGATTATTCTTATAAAATTATCAGCTACACAATATGTTTAATCAAATTGCAGCCAAAAATGCAATTTGTTCCTTAACTTTCTAATCTAAATAAATCCCTTATGAAAAAATTATTTTTAAGTGTTTTAATTCTTATAGGTCTCACTACTTTTTCTCAAGCTCAAATCAAAACTACTGAAAAAGTAAAACCTGCTCCTGTATCTAAAACAGCTCCTGCAGCAAAAGCAACTATTGGACCAAAAAAAGCAGATGGAACACCTGATATGCGTTATGCAGAGAATAAAGGAAAAGCTGCAGCAACAACAGGTCCCAAAAAGGCAGATGGAACTCCAGATATGCGTTATGCAGAAAACAAAACTAAGGCTGCTAAACTAGTTGCACCAAAGAAAAAAGGATAACAACTATATTTTACAATTTATACCCAAAAAAAATCCCTTTGCCAAAAACAAAGGGATTTTTTTATTATTATCAGATACCTTATTAATCTGTTTTCAAGGCTTTATCTATAAGGAAAAGCAAGTTAGCTCTATGTGCTTTGGTTTCTTCATTGGTAGAAGTTGCTGCTAAAACTTTTGTGCGCAACTTACGAAGTGTATACAAAGCCGCCGCTTTAGAAACATCATCAACCGATGATTGTGGTGCTAAAAATCCCACTGATCCTTTTACAAATGTAGTTTGCAAATACTGGCGGTAAACGTTTACATTACCAGTAATATCAGCATCAAAAATTCCTTTTACTAAATCACCCATTACATCAGCAGCGCTGTATTGGTTACCATAAAAACGAGTATTTGTAATACGCTGCAAAGTTGCAGGGTTTAAGATATGTGCCAATGCTCCACCAGCTTGTAATGCTATAATATTATTCGTTACTTTAAAATCTTCTCCATTACCTGGCTGGTTAAAACCACGACGTTGTATTTGGAGGTAAGGATATACTTGAGTATCAGCATCAAATGCATTTGGCGCAAACACATATTTACTCAATACTTCCATTGCTT
>JBBQSZ010000218.1:0-1810 GCA_038234745.1 Flavobacteriales bacterium
TATTCCACCAGCACCAAGAGGTGTTCCACAAATTGAAGTTACTTTTGATATTGATGCTAATGGTATCATCAAAGTTTCGGCTACTGATAAAGGAACTGGTAAATCTCACGATATTCGTATCGAAGCTTCTTCTGGATTAACAGCTGAAGAAATCGAAAGAATGAAAAAAGATGCTGAAGCTAATGCTGGAGCTGATAAAATTGCTAGAGAAAGAGTTGAAAAAATCAATGAAGCTGACAGTTTAATTTTCCAAACTGAAACTCAGTTGAAAGAATTGGCTGATAAAATAACTGACGAGCACAAAACAGCAATTGAATATGCTTTAACTGAATTAAGAATGGCGCACCAATCTCAAGATCTTACTGCAATCCAAACTGCACTTGATAACATCAACGCAGCATGGAAAACAGCTACTGAAGCAATGTACGCTCAAGGAGAACAAGGTCAAGCGGAAGCACAACAACCACAAGGAGAACAATCTCAAGGTGACAATGTTGAAGACGTTGAATTCGAAGAAGTGAAATAAGCAGAGAACTCCCGATATTTCGGGATGTTAATCGCTTATCCCGATTTTTATCGGGATTATAAATAAGGGAAACCGAGTCAGAAATGGCTCGGTTTTTTTGTGACTATTTCCTAAACATTTTTAAAATTACGTAAGCATGAGGAAAAGTAATCGCAGCTAAAAACGAAAAAAATAATGCATCAAAAATGGTTTCATTTCTAAATAATATATAAAGTAAACCAATTCCTAAAAGAGAAATAATCCAATACAGAGAAGCGTCTTTAAAATACAATTTAAAGTTAGCGAAACTATAACTGCCGTACAAAAACCTAATTTGATCGTGTAGGGAAGGAATGCTATGCCAAAAAATGAAGTACAAAGCAAATCCCCAAATCAAACTACCTACTTTAAAAAGAATGCCAAAAACTGCTAAATATAATAACTCCTCAATTATTTTTTTTTGAAATTCGATTGATCTGAAATAGAAATAGGCAAAAAAACCAAGTAACGTAACTCCAAAAAACAGCAGGAAGTAGGGGAGATTTATGAAGGCTGTATTAACATTGGTTATTGAATAAATAATTTCTTCAACCTCTTTAATATGAAATACAAACAATAGTAGGAGAATTAAAATACCATAGTTGAAATGAAAGAGAGGTTTAATCCATTTAGAATGAGAAACCTCCAACTCTTGCCAATGTTGTTCGCCAAAATGATAACCACTGACTAAGACAAATAAAAGAAGTGCTAACCAGGGAATTATTATGAATAATAGTGTAGAAAATAGAACTACAATTAAGTAGGATAAAATTAACTTTATAAAGGAAGTTGGTCTATTGAAAGCATTTAATTTTTTTAAAACTACTAAATCATTTGCGCCGTGTAGTATTCCAAAGGAGAAAATGAGCAAAAAACCGATAATAATCTGGATTTTTTGTTCAAAAAAGGAGGTTGCCCAAAGACCTAAAAAGCTTGCTAGTATTGACAAATTGGAGTTTTTCGACATTGCGACTAAATTTTGTTTAAAAATAGTTAAAAAATATTAAACAAAAAACATTTATTTTTGTTTAAACTTTTATATATTTGTTTAAACAAATCGAAAGAGCTGTTTAAAATTAATTGTTTAACACAAAAAAAAATTATTATGACAAATTTTATGGTTATCTCGGCATCCATTTCAAGAATGTTGCCAAACGATTATGTGGGTTTCACCTTTTTTGTAGGATGTATGGCTATGATGGCTGCATTTGCATTTTTCTTTTTATCATTAAACCTATTTGATAAAAAGTGGCGTACTTCAGTTCT
>JBBQSZ010000219.1:0-1726 GCA_038234745.1 Flavobacteriales bacterium
CTCTGAAAGATTTGGGAAAAAAGTGGTTTGCCTTTTCTCCTGACTTGTACCCTTAAAAATTAGTGCGGTCGTAATTACCACATAATCAATATTAATGTTTAAAAAAACACTAAATTTACCGCACTAAAGTAAATTTAGCATGAAAATTAGGGTTGTCAAAACCGCATCAAATGCAAAGGCAGTGCAGGTTGTGCATTATCAGAATAATAAGAGGATAGTTTTGCAACATATCGGTTCTGCTCATACAGCGGAAGCGCTAAGTGATTTAATGATATTGGCAGAAGAATGGATAAAAGACAATGCTAGGCAATACTCTATTTTTCCCGATGAAAATCCCGACAAGTTGTTGCATCTCAATTACAGTACTTTTATTGGCATTAAATATCATTTCTTTCACGAGCAAATTCGAGTAATTCAGTCTATGATTAAACTGGATGATTTACCAGCTTTGATAAATGATTTGGTAACGATAAGGATATTTGAACCTGCATCCAAACTTCGTTCTCTTGAACTGATAGAACAGTTTTTTGGCGTGAGTCATAATCGCAAGACATACTACAAAACTGCTCCTGACTGTATCAACCTAAAGAAAGCAGTTGAGCAAAAGGTCGTCAACTTTGCTGCAGTTCAATATTCGTTCAATTTTGACATTCTGTTTTACGATGTAACAACCCTATATTTTGAAACCTTTGAAGAAGATGGGTTGCGCAAGAACGGTTTTTCAAAAGACAATAAATCCCAGCAACCTCAGATTCTTATAGCCTTGATGGTAAGTAAAGAAGGCTTTCCTGTTGCATATGAGGTGTTCTCGGGCAATACTTTTGAAGGTCACACCATCATCCCTGTTATTAAAAGTTTTATTGAAAGAAATGGCGTGAAAGATTTTACAGTGGTAGCAGATGCTGCAATGATTAGCACAGAAAATGTACAACAATTAACTCAAAACAACATCAACTACATTGTGGGGGCAAGGCTTGGGAATATTCCAACCGCATTGCTTGAAACAATTGACAAAAACATTAGCAGAGAAGACGGCAAAAGTATTAGGCTAAAAACGGATAATGGTTATCTGATTTGCAGCTATTCGTCAGTCAGGTATCGCAAGGATAAATACGAAATGGAGAAGCAAGTCGAAAAAGCAAAACAGTTAATTGCAAAACCATCGAAGATTAAAAAAATAAAATTTACTCAAACAAAAGGCCAGGAAATAGAACTCAATGAAGCTCTTATTGCCAAAACTAAGAAATTACTTGGAATAAAAGGGTACTATACCAATTTAGAAGCATCGATTGCCAACAATAAAACAATTATAGAGCGATACCATGAACTTTATAAAATAGAGCACGCATTTAGAATATCAAAAAACGACCTACAAACAAGACCAATCTTTCATTTTAAGGAAGAACCAATAAAACTACATATACTGATTTGCTTTATGGCTCTTGCAATATCAAAACATATTGAACTACAAACAGGCAGTTCGATTAGAAAATTTATAGATGAATCAAAAAAAATCGTTGATGGCGAAATATTAAATCACATCACTCAAAAAATACTAACTGTCAAAGCCAAACCAACTCAGAAAATGATAGAACTTATTACAAAATTAAAATTACCGCACTAAAAGGGACAAGTCAGGAGCCTGCGGGAATATAAAGACAGAGGCTTGAAGCCTCCGCCGAACCGCATCTGGCTTTATTTAGACAGCCTTATCCGAACGGGCTCC
>JBBQSZ010000220.1:0-1713 GCA_038234745.1 Flavobacteriales bacterium
GTAGCTTCGGCAATACCTTCTAGTATTCCGATTAGTACAACTGAAAAGCCAATTGTTTTTAAATAAATCGGCATAATTGGATAGAGCATTTCACTTGCAGTGTCTGTAAACAAACTAATCAATGATAAAATCCAAACAGTCCGAGAAATATATTTCAAATTTTTTTATTATTTGTTACTAAGTAAATTGATTACGATTAATAGAAAACAATTATAAAATTAGTCTTACACCTCCCAATTCTTCAACACGGTAACTGAATTTTTCGCCTGGAGAGCTGATAAACATAAAGTTTTTAGGAATATTCCATTCCTTACTCAAATGCTCAATTAATTCAGGCCCAAATGAACCTACGATGGTTATATACTGCATTTTTATGTATGGATAAGCCCTATCGAGCACATCAAAATCATTTAAAAATAGTTCTGGTGAAGGTTGGTGTTCGCGCAATACCGTTACAATTTTTATTTTTTTAGTTATCTCATTTTCCTGTACATAAATCATTACTTTATTTAAAGTTGCAATATCATCTCCTTTCGAAAAAAATATAAATTCTTGCTCGTGTAATTTATAAACAAATTGATTTATTTTTTTACGACTTACTACAGAAACTTTTCTTAAGGAGTCTGTAATATTTCCTATTACACTTAACAAAAACTCCATAATATGATTCCTGTTAAGCATAGCGTATATCAGTAACATGGTAGGTATAAAATACTGTAAGAATACTACTAAGTATTCTGGTTTCATTTTTACATTTCCATAAAGTGCAATACAAACTGCGAATAGAGCTATTACTACAACAAATGGTGTTGCATACTCTGGTCTTTTTAATTTTTTTCTCCGAATTTTTAGCATTAAATTACCTAATGCAAAAAATGCCATCACTAACAAAAACGAAATAGTGTAAACACCAGCCAAAGGAGCCAACTCCCCTTTTGTAACTAATAAAACAGAAACACATAAAATAAAAAAGGTTATCATTATTCTGTAACTGCTACCACTTGAATTTTCTTTTAAAAAAAACTGTGGTAATATCCTGTCTAGTGCCATACGTTTCATTAAACCATTAACACCAACAAAAGAAGTGAGTACTGCACCGCTTAAAACCGTTACTGCATTAATAGAAATAACGTTAGCCAACCAACTGCCACCAGTAAGTGATGCCATATGACTGAGTAATGATTGTTGGTGGGTTTCTACTTCACTAACTGGCATTACAGCAATTGCCAATAATGCAATCAAAGGATTAAGAATTGAAACAGCTATCCACATATTACGGAGCGTTTTTGGGAAAACCCCACGTTTTTGTTCTTCAACAAAGTTTGCAGAACTTTCAAAGCCAGAAATACCTAACATTGCTGCACTAAATCCAAAAAATAAAGCCACACTTAAACTACCTCCTTTAACAGGTAAAGAAAAATTAGCAGAAAAAATAGAAGTACCATTGTGCATGATAAAAAAGAAAGCACTTATTATTAAAGTAGCCATTGCAGCAAGGTGAAAAATAAATATAACCAATGCAACTACAGCACTCTCGGAAATACCTAGAATTGTTAAGCACAAAAATAAAAACAACAAACCAAATGTGGCATAATTAATTGGCAAAGAACTTACAGTTACGTGTAAATAGTGCATAGCTTCACTAGCAGAGATTACCGCTGTAGCCATGTAAGATAAAATTGTAAGACAGGCAGCTACAGATGCATTGCTTTT
>JBBQSZ010000221.1:0-1631 GCA_038234745.1 Flavobacteriales bacterium
TATTATAATCATTTGATATACCCTGTGTTTCAGCCGTTTTAATATCTGCTGGTACAGCTGTTAAAGGCAACGCTTTACCATTTACAAAAGCCTGATTTACTATATTTTTAGAAGAATCAGATATAATAGGCTGAATAGACACTTCGACCTGTTTTGCTGATTTGCCTGGAACCTTAATTTCCGCTGTTAAGGTGTTATCCTTGCCAACCTGAAGTTTATATTCCTGACTGTTAATTTCTATCGGTTTGCCATCTACTTTAACGACAACTTTAATTCCTAATTTTTTCTTATCATCCATTACAGTGTTTAAAATTATACTTCCAGGCTGTGAAGTATCTTGTTCAAATGGACGTTTTACTTTTGGATGACCGTTTCTAACTTCGAAAATATCCATTATATGACTTGTAAGATCAATTTTTACAGATTTATCGCTTGAAGAATTGTTTGCAACCTCTAATTGATCAAAGAAGCCCTTATTTACAGCTTGTTTACGTGTAACACTTAACTGCTCAGCAGAATTTTCCAACTTGTGAGTTGAGCTTGTGCCTGTATTTTGCGAACCCGTTAGTTCTAAATCAGCAGGTTTTCCATCCTGCCCTACAACTGTAAACTTATAATTATTCAACCATTGAGTATCATCAGATTGTAAGCCTACAGCCGGCGGTTCTACAAGTGCATTTTCGTTTAATTCACCTAGAATATCGCCTTTAGATGAAGGGTTGTAAGTTAAATTTTCGTGTTTTATTGGATATCTCTCACTTGGTTCTTTACAATATGTTTTTATTTCATAAGCTTTATCTTCAATAGCAAGACAAGAATTTGCAAGAACTGATGCCAACCATTTTCCACCGCCAATTTTCATAGCATGATTAAGTGAAAAAGCCTCTGTTTTTAAGTTGGAAGTGACTTCTGCCAAAGTAAGCTTGTTTTCAGAAGTTAAAACATCTGGATTTATTTCTTTTAATTTTGCACAAGTCTCATGAAACTCTTTTACATGTTTTTCATCAGATTTTGTCAAAAGCTCTTTAGTTTTAGCATCTTTTTGCGTGTCGCTTAGTTTATCCCAACCGCTAGATTTTATATTCTGAAAGCCTTTGTTTTCTTGTATAGTCTGAAAGGCCTTAAAATATGAGGTTAAAGCTTGATGATCAACCTTTGATTGAGCAGATTGATTAATATTAATTTGAGTTTCGGATGTAAAATTTAAGTTTTTTTGTTTTTTTCCCGCTATTTTGGACTGTGATGATAAATAACTAGGAGGTGTTATATTGCTTCCGCTTAATTTATCCATAGAATACATCTTCCCCAATGAACTTATACCTAATGATATAAAACTCAAAAAAAATAAATATTTCCTTAAATTGTCGTGCATTTTTCAAAAAAAACTCCAAAGACAGTTACCCCGATTAAATTAGACCTTAAGGATTCGTTACAATTACAGGAAAATTACAATCTTTTCAGATTAAAAACCATTTTATAATTTTTATCTAAAAAAAAGAAGCATGGCATCGAAATTTATTTTCTTGAATAGCCATAAAACATGATTAAACAAGAACATTGTAAATAATAGATATCAAAAATTTAAGAATGAGTCTTGCTAAAGTTGAACCGCCTTGCCAAGCAAGCCGTTT
>JBBQSZ010000222.1:0-1600 GCA_038234745.1 Flavobacteriales bacterium
TACGTACAGTGGTGTGAGAGGCTCTCCCCGTCGGCGATGCTGGCGGGGCAGCCTACTCGATTATCGCTTCGGTGTTCTTTTTCGTCCGCTGGTTTGTCGGTCGTTTTGGTCGTGAGGTTGGACAGACACACTCTTTGCCAAGCTTGGGTTTTAGCGTTGGCTTGTGCGGCTTGGCAATGTGTGCGGCTGTTGAGCGGTGGCTTATGCATTCAGTTTGTCTATTAGTTTTAGCCTATCTTTAAAAATGATTTCTTTTAGGTCTTTGATATTGTCTGCTTCATTGGTTTTTAGACCTAAAGAAAACCTTATGTTTCCATAACCTTGTCCGAGCTTTATAGTGTTCCCAAGAGCAACTTTTGCAGTATTGTGGGTTATATTCTGCTTAGTCAAGAAATGGCAGTTTGGATTTGATAAATACCAGCTACCGTTTAAGTCTTTTATTCCTCTATAAATTTCTTTCAAGGTAAATTCAATTACCCAATTTTCACCAGCAGGGTCAGTTTCGTGAAGTTCAAAAATGTGTTGGTTTAAATCATCAACCATTCCAATTATATGTACTTTTAATTGGTTCAATTTTTCTAAAAGTTCAATGATGTTGTCAAGTTCTCTTCTGTAAATGGGTGATTCAGTGTTGTCGTGCGATAATGGATTTAAAAGCAAATCCTTGTGTTCTTTAAGTTTTTTGAAGGGTTCAATGTTGCCACCTAATTCTTTGAGATACTTAAGAAAATTGGAAATGAGATTATCAAGCTGTAGAGTTACCATTCCTTTGTCTTCTTTGAAGAATATGCAAAGGTTTTTTGGCAACAGATATTTAAAAACCCTTTCCGTTTCCTTTCTCAAATAATTGGCACTTGCTGGATAATCAAATTCCTTGAGATACTTTTTTGCCAAGTCTAAGTAATTACTTTGTTCAGGTACAAATGGACAGGGGATACCTGCATCTGTTTGATGCTGATACATTTCTTTGAAAATCCATCCATTTTCAAAGCTGTCTTGGATTCTGTTTTTACACATATTGTAAAAAGCTCGGTCGTGAGTTAGGATTAGTATTTGATAAGTGTTTATGAAACTATCACTCAACAAAATATCCAAAACTTTATCACGATGACTCATATCCAAACTCAGCAACAGATCATCTAAAACCAAAATTCTTGCAGAATTTGGAAACTCAGGTCTTCTTTCTAAGATAGAAAGGCGAATTGCCAAAGCAATAGCCGTTAATCGGGCTTCATTTAGAAAAGTATGTGGTTTCTTAACTTCTTTTGCAGCTTCTAATAAATTCGGGTTCGTTAAAAATATTTTTAGAGGGATTTTTGGAAAATGAAGCTTTCCATCTTTAGCTCGCTGACTCACTTTTTTATTGTAATCGCAAGTAATACTCTCGGTATCAAAACTAAGAATGAAATCTTCTTTAAATTCATTTACTAAATATTCGTTTGCTCCTTGTGTAATGTCTAATAGGAACTTCTTCAGTAGCTCTACAAATTTTGGAATAGTAGTGTTTTTATAACGCTTATACTCATCTGAACCAACGCTAATAATTTTACCATTAAAAGGTAAATGCTTAGGTGCATCACGAATAAATTTCCACCAATCG
>JBBQSZ010000223.1:0-1565 GCA_038234745.1 Flavobacteriales bacterium
TTTGTTTGGATTGAGCGCGAAAGTTCCGGGCGCGGTTTTGATAAAATCCGAGCCCTCAACTTTAGTTTTAATATCTACAGTAATTTGCGCGTTCATTGATGCTTCCGGCGTCGCGCCTTCTGTTTCCAAAATTCCGGATTCCAAGGCCAGCCGAGTGATTTCAGTATAATGCAAAGGCGTTTTCGCCTTTTTCAATATTTCAATCGCTGATTGTTTAAATGTGTTCATAATATTTTAACTGATGATGTTGTGCTTTTTAAATATTTCTAGAAAAGTAGGCGTTGCAAATCCAAGTGAATAATTTGCATTCAATGTCTCAATGTATGCTTTTTCTTTGTATGTTTTTAATAATTTAGCACTTTCATCAGAAATTTGATTTTCACGCTCTACTATTCTTATTGACTTGAATCCATGCACTAAAGAAACCACCCTACCAGTATTTGGGTCAAATATAGGTCCTCCGCTATTTCCCGGATTAAACGCGAGTGTAAATTCATATAAATAACTTGTTTCGGAGGTTTGATATCTACAATTAACCACACCTCGATCTGTTCGAAGTAAAATATCTCCGATATTCGGTTGGTTAATATCCCTTTCTTTAAATGTAAGTTGACAAAGCGGATAGCCAAGAACCCCAACTTCTGATCCAATTGGCAAAAATTCTTTTGATATTCGTATAAAATCATTTCTATCAGCGAATATTCGGTCACCAACTTGATAAAATTCATCGTCTAGATAAATAACAGCAAGATCAATATCGGGATAAGTAAAAATTTCTTTATCTAATTTTGGTTCAAAAATTCTACCATGCCAACTATTATCATCGTCGTGCCTTAAGAGATAATATTTATCCCCGTCTTGATGTTGAGCCGATCCTCCTTTTCCCGGATCGTTGATGGCATGTGCAACTGTTATGTATCTGTTTGGAGCAGCAATAAATCCTGAACCTAATGTAACCCAATTTATACTCTCCACCTCGCCGACTTTAGTTTGTCTGCCACGAACGATAATATAAACGGATTTTTTCAGCCATTTTACACACTCAGAAAATGTATGAAAGTTTTCTGGTCTTTTGGGTAACTTCGGGCCCTGATATTTTTTATTCCTTTTCTTATTTTTTGTCATAAATTTAAATATTATTTATTCTCCCCGCACTCCAGCCAAAATTTCTTCTGTCCGCTTTTGGGCTTCGGATTTGAGCAGTCGCACGCCTTCCAGCGCCTGCATTTGCTTGTCCAGTTTTTCCACGATTTGCTTTTGGATTTCAAAATATTTTCGACACAAAAAAATTTATTTTTGAACCACCAGTATCTACCACAGTATAAATCCCCATATTATAGCCAGCATGATACCCAATAATCGTGTTTGGGATAATTTCTATTCGCAAATAATTGCACTGATCATTTAATCGCTTTAGCGTAATGAAATCAGTTTCATTAGCCACAACGGAAACAACTTCCTCCTTTTCTATCTTTCCCAAAATCTCGGGATTTATTTGATTCATGATGGCTTCAATCTCGTTCTGGATAGTTTTGTTTAATTCCTCGTCGTTCCCTTTGCTTCGA
>JBBQSZ010000224.1:0-1517 GCA_038234745.1 Flavobacteriales bacterium
GGGGTCAGCATCTGCCGGACTGTCACACAAAACACGTGCGAAAAACCCAGAAAAAACTAATGAATCTCCGGAGGTAAGGGGGTCAGCTTAGTCCGGATTATCCACCAATAACGAGGATATCTGCATTGGGATTGCCTGTACCAATATATTTGTATTCAGGAGTAACATCTAGTTTACTTAATTCAAATACTAAATTTTTCAAGTGTTCAATTCGGTTCATAAAATATAAATTTGGGGTGGTTAATGTGGTTTTAAAAATATATCAGTCAAAGATGTCAAAGTGATTTCGCATCTCGAAACTGAAAACGATCTATTTTAATTTTTTTTACATTTACCTCAGGCGCTATTCAAATAATAATTCGATATGAAACTTTAAACTATAGGCAAAAAGTTGGCATAGCTCTTTGGAATTGAGGAACGAAAAGAAAATCCCGATGGATCGGGACAAGTTGTGCTATCGGTGCGCTGGCTTGCAAAAAGTGTGACAAAAAATGAGACCAAAGGTGGGCGTGGGTTGGAGAACCACTAACATTTACATTACTTTTTAGCAACAATATTCTCATTATCCCAATTATTCTGTAGGGTACGAAACCTGAATTTGCATAGGCTTACACTTTAGACACTCATCCTTCCAAGCAGATTTGAGTCTACATTTTGGGTTTTGGGCATAATTTCTACAAGTTGATAAAAACTTCCTGTTCTAATCCTTTTTTAAATTCATGAATTAATGCAATCAAATGATTTAATTTAGATTCGTCTATTCTTTCTTGATCAAAATTGTCTCTTTGATTATCGTATAATTCTTTATTACCATATTTTTCAAGTAAATATTTGGCGTTTTCGGGAACATAAAACGTGGCTTTATTCCCAAGATATTTTTTGTATTCATTCAGGTAGATACCAATTCCGGCAAAATCAAAATCTCCGAAATGCAGATAATGGTTTGGTACTGACTGCAACCACTTTATCAAATCCTTATTCTGATTTTGTGGATAACGACTTACGAATAATGGTTTTATATCTTCAAATAGAAACTTCTGTTTGTTTATATACCGAAAATTTTCAGGGTTTTCTATGCCAACGACTGTAATATCTGGCTGAATAGTAAAACTTTCAAAATCATAGATAAACTGAAAACTTCCGGCTATCGGGTTTATCAATATTGGTTCATCATTTAATGTAGCCAGTATTGGCGAATAACAATTAACTAAAAAACCTTTGAACGTGCGGACTTTCCTTAGTTTTGAATCGGACGAAATTTCCACAAAATCACTTCTTAAAGCATCTTTTTGTTTATAAAGGAAAATATAGTTTTGCAAACTATTGATGCCAAAATGATTAAACAAATAATCGTTGAGTCTTTCATGCGAACGAAGAAAAATTAGCTTCTTGCTTCTTCCCCTAATTTGCTGTTCCAAAATACCATTATCAAGCATAGTTTCTATAACACTATGCTTTAGTTTGCTCAATGGTATTTTTTCTCCATTTTGCATTAAAATTAGTTTTTCTGCTATGCC